>NZ_OX366362.1:0-742895 GCF_947251545.1 Wolbachia endosymbiont (group A) of Anomoia purmunda | reverse complement strand
GGCCAGTACACTTGACAATAGTGTTAACATCAATACTATTGACTAGCATTATTTTTGCAACTTCAATTTTTCCTTCAATTTTTCCTTGTTGAATAGAAGAAAGATAATCATCAATGTGTTTCTTAGTTTGATCATAAGCAAAACGTTCTTCTTTACTCCAGTTATATTGATTTAACACATCATAAGCTCTACCAATAATAACATCACTACCTATTATTTTCTGTAGATCTTTTTCGCTAGTTTCATCGGCGTACTTAAAAAAATAAATCCATTTTTCAACAATATTTGAAAGCTGATCTTCTTTTGTCTTATTAAACTTTGGTAGCTCGATGAAAGTGAAACTAAAATCTTTGAGATCATATTCATAGGTAATTTTATCAAAAGTAACGTGATCAGATTTGTAAGCCAGCTTGTTAGGAAATAAGATAAAATCGGCGATAGCAATAAAAATAACTCCTTTAAGATCTTGATATTGATCACCTTTGTGAGCTTGACTTGAATAAGCTTTAGCAGCATAGTATTGAGCGCGTTTCTCAAAGCCTGTAGTTTTAACAACTTGCATTTCAATAATTAGCTGGGTTCCAGCAGAATCAGTACAGAGAACATCAACAATGCTCTGCTTTTGAGAAGCAATATCAGGATCCTGAATGGGACTTAAGAAAGAAACATCTTCTATTTGATCAACATCAGTAAGGCCTAGCATATCATTAAGAAAGTGAATAAGAATATCCTTATTATTTACAGAGCCAAAAATACGCCGAAAGGCAAAGTCGTTCTTAGGATCGAGAAACTTAGAAATAGCCATAGTAAAAATGCTTAGAAAAGATTAATAATTATACACTGTTATTAACAACTATTCAATCATATTTTAAGCTTAACTTGATACTATAAACTGTGTCAAGCTGCCGCCTTGCCACCTCCTGGCACATTCCCATTTACGTTTTGCGCTTCTTTCGTTTCATCCATTTTAGTACTAGGTTTTAATATGCTATATGTAATACTACTAAATGAATTCTTATAGCTAGACAGCCCCATGCCGAGCCGCTAACAAGTAGCGGAATGACGGCAGTCCTACGCCATACCGCCGCGCGGTATCTCTTAGCCGCTAACAAGCAGCGGGATGACGGTTGTCGTTAAGCCTAAATTACTTTAGCTATAAAAGTCTAATTTTGCTTAGTAAGCACACTAACTATGAAACAATCTATATTACCATCAAAAACAGAATTTATATTACCCACTTCATGTCCGGTTCTTAAATCCTTCACCATTTGATATGGATGCATAACGTACGATCTGATCTGATTGCCCCAGCCTATATCGCATTTTTTACCATATTCTTCAGCCATCTTTTGTTCTTTTTTTTCCAATTCAATTTGGTACAAACGTCCTTTAAGTAATTTTAACGCCTCATCTTTATTTCTGTGTTGAGAACGACCATTTTGGCATTGAACTACAACACCAGTTGGAATATGCGTAATGCGTACCGCACTTTCAGTCTTGTTCACATGCTGACCGCCTGCTCCGGAAGCACGGTAGGTGTCGATCTTTAGATCCTTTTCATCCACAGCAATATCAATTGAATCTTCGATCACTGGAGTTACTCCTACACTTGCAAAACTGGTATGACGTTTACCATTTGCATCAAATGGCGATATTCTAACCAGCCTGTGAATTCCACTTTCACTTTTTGCCCACCCATAAGCTTTTTCTCCAACGATTTTTATCATTGCAGACTTTATACCAACCGACTCTCCTTCTAATTTTTCTACAACTTCAACTTTAAAGTTATGATAAATTTCTGCCCACCTTATATACATGCGCATCAGCATTTCAGCCCAATCATTGCTCTCGGTTCCGCCAGCTCCTGAGTGGATTTCTAAAAAGCAGTTATTATTATCTGCTTCACCAGTAAATAAGGACTCTGTTTCTTTACACTTGATTAATTTCTCTAGCTTAGCTAATTCATTTTCAACTTCAGAGAAAAATTCTTCATCATTTTCATCAATAGCAGACTTCATTAAGCTGATGGCATCGTTGTAATCGCTTTCCAGCTTTAAAAACGACTCCACGTCATTCTTAATTTTAGAACGTTCTTTTAAAACTTCTTGTGCTTTTTGGTTATCCTGCCACAGATCATCATTCGACGCTTGGGAGTCAAGCTCTTCAAGACGCAACTTTAATTTTTCTATGTCAAAGACACCTCCTGATAAGAGAAATACTTTTATTTAAGCTTTGAAAGTGTTCAAGAATTTCTGGATAAGTTTTCATTATACTTTAGATTTTAATATATTTACTATCAATAACAATAACAGTAAACAAAATAGAAATTTAACCATATGATAGTTAATTTAAATAATTTCATTATACTTTAATGTTTAAGGAAATCAAGCGCGTATATTTATTAAAAAATAAGGTAAAGTAATGAATATTGAAATAAGTTCCCATTATGGTTTAGACAAAAAGGCTATTGATGACTTAATAGAGTCACTTGATAACGAGGAACTAGAAAATGTTCGTAATATTGTAAAAACGATAGATAGCGTTCAGTTAGCTTATTTTTTATCTACTTCGATCAGTGATCACAGAGAGAAATTAGTTAATATCCTCGATCAACATTTGTTAAGTGATGCCCTAGTGCATGTAGTGCCAGATTTACAAATAGAGATCATAGAAACATTGGGAATAGAAAATACAGCAAAGTTACTAATGCTCCTTGATGTAGAAGATATAGTAACCATAGTGAAAGATTTAGATAGAAAGTCTGTAGAAAATATACTTTACTATTTGCCCAGCAAAACTCAGAAATCGGTAGAGGAGTTGCTATCATATCCAGAAGAAAGTGCAGGAAGGTTAATACATAAAGATATGGTTATAGCTCCATATTATTGGACAATAAATCAACTGACAGAATTTGTGTGCAACTATAAAAAAATACCAGAAAAATTTCACCAGATATTCATTATCAACTCAAAATTAGAGCCTATAGGCAGTGTTAATTTAAATAAGGTAATATCTCACTCAGGAGACACAATAATAAAAGAGATAATGGATCATGACATAAAAATCATTAAAACTGGAGTAGACCAAGAGGAAGTAGCAAGAATATTTAAAGATTACTCTCTATTATCAGCTCCAGTAGTAAATAAGAATGGTAAAATTATTGGTGTGATCTTAATTGAAGATGTGATAAAAGTTGTTCAACAAGAAACAGAAGAGGATGTACTCAAAATAAGCGGTGTATCTTCTAAAGCCGATATAAATGCCCCTATACATAAAACTATAATTAAAAGGCTACCTTGGTTACTGTTTAACCTCTTAGCTGCAACAATGTGTTCCATAGTAGTTGGCTTTTTCGATGATGTAATAAAAAGTTTTATAGTACTGCCAATAATCATGCCGATAATTGCATCAATGAGCGGAAATGTAGGATCCCAAACAGTAACGCTAACCATCCGGGCAATCGCAACAAAATATTTAACTGAGCAAAATGCAAAAAGAATACTGATGAAAGAATTTTTAATAGGTCTTATAAACGGGGTGATCTTATCTACTATTTCATTAGTAGTGTTAGCAATAAGGTTTCACAACTTCAAAGTGGAGATGATTTTTGTGGTCTCCATGATTATGATGTCAATTATTGCAACGTTCATCGGAACTTTCATTCCTATAATGCTTCATCGCTTAAAGTCTGACCCTGCCGTTTCTTCTTCAATCCTAACATCGGCAACAACTGATATTCTCTCAGCTCTTATATTTCTTGGTTTAGCTACGATCTTTTTATTAAATAGCTAATACTATCTATAGCTATACCGCCCACAACTATACGAACATTGCAATTTGCAGGCAATTTGCGTGGCAGATGGTGTCATCCCAGTGCCCCTATGATGTCATCCCAGTGCTTGACACTGGGATCCAGGAAAGTTTGCTTGTAAGCAAGCAAACTAGCACAGAAAGTGGTTACAACATTTTCGATGAGATTATATGGAAAACTGGATTCCAGTGCCAAGCACTGGAATGACACCCTTTTTGGGTCCTCTAAGTAGCCTATATGGTGTCATCCAAGTAGCCTCCCTCCCCTGTCATCCCAGTGTCCCTATGATGTCATCCCAGTGCTCCTTTCTCATCATCCCAGTGCCCAGACACTGGGATCCAGGAATTTTATTAAGTTGGTAAGCATAAAAGTGTTATGTAAAATACAACGTTCTTGATGGGATTGCGTGAAATGCTGGATCCCAGTGTCAAGCACTGGGATGACAAAAAAAGGAGCACTGGCATGACACCTCTCTTGGACTCTTTTAGCCACAAACATTAAGAAATTTACTGAGTGGAAAAAAAGGCAAAAGATATCCCGTGTTAGCTAGTTGTCACTCTCTAATCCTGCAAATTGGCTTGCTATACTGTCTTAAACAGCGCGTTTCAGCTTATATAGGTAAAAACCCAGAAATGTTGTGAAGACGTAAGGTGCGCATAGTGCAAAAAATTAAAAATAAGACGCCAACTACGTAATACTGTTGTCGTTTAATCTGCACAGATTGAAGATAAATGAATACCTTCAGTATCATGATAAGGGGGCTGGCGAGGCTTGTCAAGCAAGTTTTTTCGTTTCTAACGGTTGTTGCCAAAAACTATACAAGAAGTCTTTTAAGATCAATCACTTATCTTCAAGGCTTGAATAAAAGCATTCTGTGGAATATTTACGTTCCCTATAGAATGTAACCTTTTTTTACCCTTCTTTTGCTTTTCAAGTAGTTTCATTCTTCGCGTTACATCTCCACCATAGAGTTTAGCTGTTACATCTTTTCTGTATGGGTTAATCGTTTCTCTGGCAATAATTTTTCCGCCCACTGCTGCTTGAATCGCGATTTTATATTGCTGACGTGGTATTAAATCCTTCAAGCGTGCACATATTTCACGCCCCCTTTTTTCTGCCCTACTTTTGTGAACGATACAAGCCAGTGCATCTACGGGCTCTCCATTAATTAAAAAGCTTAATTTATCTATTTGGCTTACCAGATAGCTGGAAATTTCCCAATCTAAGCTTGCATATCCTTTGGAAATTGATTTTAATCGATCATAAAAGTCAAAAACAACTTCAGACAGTGGTAACTTATATCTTAACAATGCTGTTGTTGTGTTACCAATGTAAGATAAATCCTCCTGTTCTCCTCTCCTTTCTTCACATAGAGACAGAATATCACCTAAGTATTGATTAGGGACCATTATGGTTGCGGTAATCCATGGTTCTTCCACAATTTCAATTTTTGTTGGATCTGGCATATCACTTGGGTTATGAATATTCAAAACTTCACCGCTTCGTGTTGTAACCCTATATATAACACTCGGTGCAGTTGCTGTTAGATCTAAATCAAATTCTCTCTCGAGCCTTTCTTGAATAACTTCAAGATGCAACATTCCCAAAAAACCACAACGAAATCCATAGCCTAGCGCATTTGAAGTTTCAGCTTCGAAGGTAAAACTTGCATCATTTAAATGTAACTTTTCTAGAGCTTCCCTTAAATATTTAAAATCATCCGTTTTGTGAGGGAAAATGCTACAAAATACCACAGGATGCACTTCTTTAAATCCAGGAAGTGCTTCACTACAAGGTCTCTTTTCCTCAGTGATAGTTTCCCCTACCTTGCAGTCTGCTACTTCCTTCATTGAAGCAGTTATAAAACCAACTTCACCCGCTGAAAGTTCACCCGTCATCACTTTTTTAGGGGTGAAAATACCGATATTATCTATCTGATATGTAGCATTATTAGACATCATAACAATTCTCATGCCTTTTTTTAGCACTCCATTTTTAACTCGCACTAAAATTACCACTCCCAAATAAGTATCATACCAACTATCAACTAAAATTGCTTGCAGTGGAGCATTTACATTACCTTGAGGAGCTGGAAGTTTTGCCACTATTGCTTCAAGTACATCTTTTATTCCAAGTCCAGTTTTTGCTGATATTAAAACTGACTCACTTGCGTCAATACCGATTACTTCCTCAACCTGGAGTTTTACCCTTTCTGGATCTGCAGCAGGAAGATCAACTTTATTGAGCACAACTATTATTTCATGGTTGTTGTCAATAGCTTTATATACATTTGCAAGGGTTTGTGCTTCAACGCCCTGGCTACTATCTACTACTAAAAGTGAACCTTCGCACGCTGCTAAGCTTCGGCTTACCTCGTAAGAAAAGTCAACGTGACCTGGGGTGTCCATGAGATTTAGGCAATATTGATTACCGTCGTTTGCCGTATAATTGAGTTTTACCGTCTGTGCTTTAATTGTAATGCCACGTTCACGCTCTATATCCATTGAATCGAGTATTTGATTGGTCATTTCTCTTGCTTCAAGGCCGTTACATTCCTCTATTAAACGGTCAGCAAGCGTTGACTTACCGTGGTCTATATGTGCTATTATTGCAAAATTTCTTATGTTGTTCATTGATGGCTATTTTACTTAAGTAGAACCATTTTACATTTTAAGTTTTGTGAGGGCAATTATTTATTAAGAGACTATTTACTCCTTCAACATAGACGACACTTTTTTCGAGCAGGAAATCACTTTATTAACCATATAGTTTTCATGATTATTATCTATTTTAGGCAACTCATATAGATAATTTACCATCATCCCGGCTGACTGACTAATACCCTTTTCAGAAGTATCCGCCATCCAGTTTAATTGTTTTATCGATGCACCATTGCTTAAATGGAAATGCGCCACCGGGTCATAAGCACTACCATTATTGTTTTTAACTTTTAGTAAATAATATGCACATAGTTTAAGCATGCATTGTTTAGTTTCATTTGTACATTCAACGTTGGTTTTTGCACTTTCTAAAATTTCTGCACTAGATTGTTTTATATTTAGTTTGCCCAATAAAGTGACATCTTGGTTTAGATTGTTTTTTAGCCATTTCGTAAAGCCAGGTATTGGAGAAAGAGTTGCGTATGTTTTTATACTTTTAAACTCTTGTGATAGCTTTTCTACAACCCTTTTGATCAAAAAATTACCAAGGCTGATTCCAGATAACCCTGCTTGAGTATTTGATATTGAATAGAATATAGCAGTGCTCGCATTACTCGGATCATTTGAAGGTACCGACTCATCTAAAAGGTGTTGAATGCTATCTGCAATCTTATCCACCAATGCAACCTCTACAAAAATTAGAGGTTCGTTCGGTATCTTGTAATGAAAAAAAGCAAAACAGAGACGATCAGAGTCTAGTCTGTTTTTTAGGTCGCCCCAAGAGGAAATTTTATGCACAGCTTCATATTTTATAAGTTTTTCTAGCAATGATGCAGGTGAATCCCAGGTGATTTGACGAAGATCAAGTAGATCAACATCAACCCAAGTATAGAGTATATTTTTTAATTCGTTCTCTAGTGGATTCAAGCTTCTATATTGGTTCTTTAGCTTAAGCACGTCAGAACGCATATCAACAATAAACTTAAGGCCTTCTGGTAAAGAAATAAATTGCTTTAATATTTTAGAACGTGGTGATTCAAGAATTTTTATTAAATCCTGCTCAAATTTATAGTTTAACTCGGGATCTTGATTTTTCTTATACTCTTTAATCTTCTCATCTATTTCCGCTTTATTCGGATTAAATTTTTCTGCCAGGGTTTGTAGAAATTTTATTTTACCTTTTTCTGATAAGCTCAAGTACAGATTACCAAGAGATACAGCGTTCTTACGTGCTGAGACCTCTCCTCCCTTCGGATTTAAGCACTCGTTCATCTTCAAGACTAAACTATCGATATCGCGACTGTTGCTTAAATCAGGACTGATGTTACCAATCCACGATCTTACAGCATCTGCCACTCCACCTAGTATTTTAAAAAATCTTCTTACCGCCTTTTTGTCTTCAACTTTCACTATATCAGTTTTTACCAATGATTCTTTTGTCATAGATTCCCTTTATTATACATGGCTAATGCAAGTCAGGGTCATACCGCCGCGATATCTCTAGATCCCGCTAGCGGGATGACGGTTGTCGGTAAACCCAAGTTATTTTAGCTACATATAGCTTAAGTTAAAGGAAAATTTTAGCTACATAGCAGGCACTATTACTAGATTATTAATAATTCAGTAATACAATTAATTTCAGAATGTTAATGGGGAGCAAGATTATGGCAGAAGCAAAGAAAAATCCAATCGTTACATTAAACGCTCAAGCTAAAGAATTTGACTTCAGTAAATTAAGAGCTGCAGAGGATAATAAAAAAGCAAACTCTGGCGAAACAATGTACTTAGATTTCCACAGGACGAATTTCGTTATTAATGGAAAAAGTATAGACAAAACTTCAATTAACACGTTGACGGAAAGAGCTTGGAATCAATATTCATGGAGAGAACTTTATCGAGATCTAACTTCTACTGATAAAAAAAACAATAAATATGGGAAAGGTTCTTACAGTAGTGCAGAGTTAGTTCCTCTATTGCAAAAAAAAGTACATGAAAACAAGAATTACTGCTCAATTGCAAAAGAAATTTTCAAGGAAATGTTTGGATATTCTGGAGCAAAAGTTCCAAGTGACCCCATTTTAGAAGAGCTAGTCACTAATTGTAATCAAGCAGGGTATGGAGCTGGTATATTTAATGAGTATCACGCTGCGCTCAGCAGTTACAGCTTAACTCCACACAATCCTAAAAAAGCACTAAATATCTACTACATTGACCATAATCACATAAAAATTAAGTCTGATATGGCAATACCTATAACCACATTTGACAATCCAGAAGAAAAAATATGTGATTTATCCAGCTCACTAGAATTCACACTTGAGTCTCAAGATGGTAAAGATGGTGTAACATATAAAGATGGTAAATTATCACTTACTGCTCCTGAAGAGCTAAAAAACTATCAAGAGGGTGAAAAGAGTTTGTTTGACATTATTAAAGAATATTTCCAAAGATTCTGCGAAAAGTTAGGATTTAAGTTCGAAACAAAAACACAAATAGAGCATAATCTGAACAACTCACTGAAAGTAGGCAGTTGTTTGGAAAATGTAGAACCGCCTGTCCACAGTAACGGACACGTTCATGGCGGTTAAGAATTATAGCTAACCCTTCTAACATTAGACTTCTTGCATAAACCAAACTAAGTAGAAAAAAGGTGTCATGAAAGTAGCTGACACTGGTTCCTTTATGACGGCAGTGCCCTGACTACTTGGATCCAGGAAAAAGAATGGTGTCATGAAAGTAGCTGACTACTTGGATCCAGAAAACTTAACTTCAAATAAGTGGCTGCATAATAAAGGCTGGATTCCAGTGCTTGACACTGGAATCCAGACTTTAATTGTTATACTTGTAAATAAGTCTGGTGAGAATAAACGTTCATCTCAAAATGCAGTATTTTTGTTGAAATAGCTCAACTGGATTCCAGTGTCTGGGCACTGGGATGACACCATAGGAGGCTACTTGGATGACAAAAAAAGGAGCACTGACCTCTCTTGGGCTCTTTTAGCCACAAACATTAAGAAATTTACCAAACAAAAAAAAGGCACACGAAGCCCTAGCCATTGTCTATTTTCAGTATTGGCGTTTTTAAGTCTTAAACGCTGCAATTTAGCTGCTTTTAATTGCAACTAACCTACGCTGCAAATGTTTAAGAAATTTACTAAGCAGAAAAAAAGACAAAGAATCCCCGAGTTAGCTAGTCTTTTACTATCTCTGTTGAGTATTGGCATTTTTTGATGTCTTGTAACGCTTTATAAGCGCGTTCAGCTTATTTAGATAAAAATCTAGATGTAGATGAAGTTTTGTAAAGACATACAGTATCTATATACTGCAAAAAATTGAACATAAGACGCCGATACATTAAGTAATCCTTACCTTTTAATCTGCAGATTTGCGAAAGCAAATACAATAGCTTCAGTTTCATGATAAGGGAGCTGGCGAAGGGTGTCAAGCAAGTTTTATGGCCTAGCGTCACGCGCTGAAATGACATGGCGGGCAAGAACGATATTGTTGTTGTATGCTACAATGTAGTACATGATCATAAAGCGTCTCGTGCAGATTTTGCATCGTAATAACATTTTTGAATAACCGATATTAGCAATTATGCTAATTATTATCCAAACTAATCGTCGGTTGTGCATCTTGCTCAGAGATTAGGGCAACCAACAAATTATTTATCAATTGAACTTTTTGCTTGCTATCTAATTGTAAGCTTTTATTTTTTTCAAAATGAGCTATTACTTCCTCGATAATTCCTATTGCGTTTTGCACTATAAGCTTTCTTGCAGAAGTGATAGCATGTGCTTGTTGACGCCTTAACATTGCTTGTGCAATCTCGGATGAATACGCCAAATGTGATATTCTCGCTTCTGTAATCTCAATTCCTGCAATATCTAATCTTTGTTGTAACATTGACTGCAATTCACTCGAAATTTTATCAGAATTTTTACGTAAAGATTCCTCATCGCTTTCGCTGTCATACGGATAGTTACTAGCTAATTCTCTTATTACTGAGTCACTTTGTACAAAAACAAATTCGTGATAGTTGTTAACATTATAATACGCCTTTGCAGGACTGCTCACTCTCCAAACAATTACTGCAGAAATCTCTATTGGACTTCCATTTGCATCATTCACTTTTATTTTTTCTGTGTTGATATTTTGAAATTTTAGGGAAACTATATATTTGCTTGAAAAGGGAAGCGTTACACATATTCCAGACTTAAAATAAGTTCCAATATAATGACCAAAAAATTCTATCACTCTTGCTTCATTAGGGTCATTAATAAAAAATCCTTGAAGAAAAGTCAAAATTGAAACGGCAGCAACTCCAAGTGCAATTGTGCTGTCATATGCCAAAAAAAGCAGCGATAAAATTAATCCTAGCGCTATTAGTACAGGAAAAGCCCGAATTTGACTCAAATTTCTATCGTTTATCGTATTCTTATCCATATTGTCTTTAAACTTCTTTTTCACTTGAACCCTCTCTGTTGATCGTTTTATTTATCTTATTTACAAATAGTTTAAACTCTCTTAATTCATGATCAGGCAATTTTACTTCAGTTTTATGCGCTATCGTAAGCGGATCGATGTGTTTGCCGTTATATATAACTTCGTAATGTAAATGGGATCCTGTTGCAACACCAGTGCTACCAACATAGGCAATAACCTGCCCCTGCTTTACTTTAGAGCCTAACTTTATATCGCCACTAAATCTACTTACATGCGCGTAACAGGTTGAATATTCATTTTTGTGTTTTATTTTGATGTAATTTCCATAGCCACCATTCTTTCCTATATATTCTACCACACCCTCTGCAGCAGCGTATATGGGAGTGCCAAGTTTAGCTGCATAATCCACTCCTTTGTGAAAAGCAATTTTACCGCGAACAGGATGCTTTCTATTGCCAAATTTTGAGGATATGCGATAATCTCCATTTAAAGGATTTGCAAAAATTTCGCCATTTTTTAAGCTTATTCCTTCATTATTAAAATACCTTTCTTTGCCGTCTTGCGATTTATAATGATATAAACTAATAGCTTTCTTGTTTATTGTCAGTGAAGCGTATAAAATTTTTTCTTCAGTCTTCTGATTATTAGGCAATTTCTCAAAAAGAACCTCCGATTTACTCTTCGGCACAATGTCTTTTTTAAAATCAACACCGAAATCTTTATATATGTTGATCAATTTCACCACTGTATTTGGCGCCAACCCTTGCTCAATTCCTGTGGCAAAAAAGGAAGATTTTATGGTACTGGATATGAATAATAATCTTCTATCATGGTTGCTTTCTGTCACCTCAAAATCCTCTCCTGTCATTCCAGCGCTTGACGCTGGAATCCAGCTTTCTGATCGAAAATGTTGTATAGTGCGCTGTTTGCAATCAATTTTTCTGGATCCCAGTGTCTGGGCACTGGGATGACACCCTATGGGCGCAGCCTTTGCACGCTCCTTTTCTGTCATTCCAGCGCTTGACGCTGAAATCCAGTTCTTGTCATATAATTGCTTAGTGTGTCCATTTGTAATTGAGTTTTCTGGATCCCAGTGTCTAGGCACACAACTGTACGAACATTGCAATTTGCGGGTGGTGTCATTCCAGTGCTTGACACTGGAATCCAGCTCTTTGACTGACAATGCTGCATAGTGTGCTTGAATTTTTCTGGATCCCAGTGTCTGGGCACTGGGATGACACCCTACACACTGGAACAGCACTGCAAAATCTGTTGATGTTTCAGCGGTATATAACGGTAAGATAAAGAGCAGTATAAATATAATCAGCTTCATCATTTAAACAGCATCAACAAAAGTAAAATTACCTTCCACATACTGTACATCATCATTATCTTCCAGCTCTTCAACCAATGCAGATAATTTATCAATCAACTCTTTATCGCTAATTTCAATCAGATCTTTTGGCTGCCATGAAAGACGAGCAAGTTCTGGTTCTCCGAATTTTGCATAAAAGGCATCGCGTACTTTACCAAAATCTTTTATTTCACAAGTTATAACGTGTAATCCTTCTTTGTCATTTTCCTCAACATTCAATACTTCTAATTCGATTCCATGACTGAATAAATCGTCAAAATTCACACCCTCTGCTTTATAGACGATTAAGCCTACATGATCGAAAAGGTAACTAACACTTCCTGTTTCTCCTAAATTTCCACCTTTACGAGAAAAGATATAACGTACCTCAGAAGCAGTTCGATTGCGGTTATTAGTCAAGGCATGGACAATGAGTGCAGTGCCAGAAGGCCCATGACCTTCATATTGTATTTCTTCGTAATTTTCTCCAGCAACGTTACCAGTTGCATTTTTTATTGCTGTTTCTATTTTATCTTTTGGTAGATTTTCCTTGCGTGCAGCAAATATAGCAGAGCGAAGGCGCGGGTTGAGTTCGGGATCGGGTAGCCCTTGCTTTGCAGCAACTGTTATTTCTCTAATCAACTTCGTAAATTTTTGAGAGCGCTTTGCATCCTGAGCGCCTTTCCGATGTTTTATATTTGAAAATTGTGAATGACCAGCCATATTCAAATAGTTAAAAACCTAATTATATATCAAAGCATAGAAAAAGCTAAAGCAAATTTTCAAGCCTCCGGCTTGGCATCTTGCAGGCTTTCTGCTAATAACATACTTTCATACTGCTCAGCTTCTAAGTCAAGGCCAAGAGCTGAATGGGCTGCTATTAAATAGTTAATAGACTTAGAAAAATATTTAGAATCCTTATAGCTTGCTATATTCTGGAAACGCTTAATTGCTGCTAAATATTCACCACGCTTCAGGTAAAATTTACCGATAGAATACTCTTTTGTTGATATATGTTCTGTGATTAATTTTGCTTTTTCCTTGATTTCATCTATATATTTGCTGTCTGGGAAAAGGTTAATGTACTCTGTAGCCAGCTCTAAAGTTTTATATGCAGTTTGCTGTCCAAGTTGCACTTTATTAATTTGCATGTAATAAAATAATACTCTTAAGTAGTATACATATGGTAAATCTTCACCATTTGGATAAACATATATATAATCATCCATATTACTTGCAGCACTGCTATAGTTACCCATATTATAATGAGACACACCAGATAATAATTTTGCTTTCCTTGCCCAATAAGAGAAAGGATACAAATCCTCTATCTTTTGAAATGCCCTAATAGCTTGTTTATATTTTTTCTGGTCAAAAAGTTCAACTGCTTCTTCATATAGTTCAGTTTCAGTTTTTTCAAGATCATTCGCATACGATTGTGTAAAGGAGCAAATCAGAAAAATAAAGCACATGATTAAAGTCTTATACATAAGATTTTTTTCGACCAAAATAAAGTATAGACCTAAGTATTACTTAAATAAATAAATTTCTTAGGCAATAGCCGGCCCTTCTTCTTTATAACTACGGTCAGAACTACCTGCATTTCTTGATTCACCTCGTCCTTCCACTTTTGGATCTTTCAGCGTCTTGCTATAGGAATATATAGTTAATATCTGTATAACCATAAAAAGTGCAATACCTATCAAGCCTAAAGTAGGCCCAACAGCAGGATTTAAGGATGATGCTAATGTCATTAACATTATCCTTCTTATTAAAAATATAGAAGAACCAGCAAGCGCCAATCCGGCTACAGACATATTGCTAGTTTTCTTGCTAGACTTCTCATCAAGATTAGATTTTTCTGTTTCCTTTTTCTTATTTTTTTCATGCTCACCAATATAAGAAGCAAGAGTTGCAAGAAAAGCAATTGCATTGGCAAGAAATAAAATTGCATCCTCTGCTGCTTCAAGTGAAGATGTTTCACCCATTATCATACCTACAATAGCCAGTGCAGTTGTTATAGCCTCAATATAGATCAAACACTGACCTATATCAGAAATATTGTGCTCTTTTTCCTTTACTTCCTCTCCATTTTCAATATTCTCCAACTCTCGTTCTTTTTGTGCTATTTTCCTATTATTGTAAATTAAATATAGCGTACAAATAAGAGATAGGACCATGAAAGGTAATATAGTGTGGCTTAGCGCGCCACTTATCACGCCAAGTAATACCTGATCGCTACATATTTTTTCCAGTTCAATAGCCATAAATAATGCAAATGGGACCATTGTTACCAATGATGCACATTGTCTATATAGCTCTCTTTTTTTTAGTGTTAATAGCTCTTGTTCAAGCTTCTTCTTTTTTTAGTGCTAATAACTCTTGTTCTAGCCTTTCTTTTTTGACTTCTTCATCAACTGTTGGCCAAAAATCCCAAAAAAACTCTTCAGGAGAAAACGTAGTCTTAAAGTTATCAGTCATATAAACCCTATTAACTAATATATTATACAGGATTTTAACTATTCAGTCAATATTATGAAAGTATTAACTACTCTTGTCTATTAACTATTTCCTAGAAGATTTAATCAATCTGTTTGATGCCGGCTAGGATATAATTATAGCCTGACCACACAGTTATAATAGCTGCAACCCATAAACAAATCGCACCTGTATATTGAGTCATATAATAATCGTTCATTATTAGCGCTACTACAGCAACCATCTGTAGAAATGTTTTAATTTTTCCAGCTTTGCTTACAGGTAGACTAACATTTGTAGCTATCAGAAACTCCCGTAAACCTGAAACTAATATCTCCCGACAGATGATGATAATCGACGGTACTATTGTAAAATCATTTATCTTTTGCTTATAAATTAGCATAATTATCGTTGAAACCACTATTAATTTATCAGCAATCGGATCAAATAGCTTGCCAAACTTTGATTGGACTTTCCACGCACGCGCCAGGTAACCATCAAAAAAATCCGTAATGCACGCAAACACAAAGATTGATATTGTTATCAGGCCTGCATATTTATTTTCTATGTAAAAACTTAATATTATTGCTGGTATTGCAAGTGCACGAGAAATTGTAAGCAAATTAGGCACGTTTTTCTTAAGCATGTAATATCATCTTACGTAATAGGTAAACTTATACAGAAGTACAACAGAGTTCACAAGCTAATAGTTTACAATTGAACATTCATAAAAACTCCATATACTTAAAAAATACAAGCTTAAAATATAAGGATGTAATGATGAACGATGATTTAGATAGTACCACAAAACAAGAAGCGCTTAAGTATCACAGTAGAGGTGGTAACCCTGGTAAAATTTCAATCATGCCAACAAAACCTTTATCTACCCAGTATGATTTGTCACTTGCTTATTCCCCTGGCGTTGCAGCTCCGTGCCTTGAAATAGCTAAAAATCCTGAGGTTGTTTATGATTATACAGCAAAAAGCAACTGTGTTGCTGTCATTTCAAATGGCACTGCAGTGCTTGGACTTGGTAATATCGGTCCTCTTGCTGCAAAACCTGTCATGGAAGGCAAAGCTGTTTTATTTAAGCGTTTTGCTGATATTGATGCAGTTGATATAGAAGTTGGTACAGAAAATATAGAAGATTTCATCAATGCAGTAAGATATCTTGGACCAAGTTGGGGGGGGATAAATTTAGAAGATATAAGATCTCCCGATTGTTTTATAATAGAGAAACGCCTGAATGAACTGATGGATATTCCAGTGTTCCATGATGACCAGCATGGAACTGCGGTGGTTGTTGCAGCTGGCATAGAAAATGCTCTTGATATTGTTGAAAAGAAATTAGAGGACGTTAAGATCATTATGAATGGTGCTGGAGCAGCCGGTATTGCATGTTTAGAAATACTAAAGTCCATGGGCGCTAAAAATATAGTGCTGTGTGATAAGCAAGGAGTAATATACAAAGGTAGAAACGAGGATATGAATGAGTGGAAGGAAAAGTATGCAATTGATACTTCCGAACGTTCTCTACTTGATACAATAAAAGGCGCTGATGTATTCATCGGGCTATCTGCAAAAGATGTGTTAAATGAAGAGATGTTAAAGAGTATGGGCAAAGACCCGATTATTTTCGCTCTCGCCAACCCCGATCCAGAAGTAAGGCCTGAGTTTGCAAAATCTGTGAGGCCAGATGCAATAATCGCAACTGGTAGGTCAGATTACAACAACCAAGTCAACAACGTAATGGGTTTTCCTTATATATTTAGAGGGGCGCTTGATGTACATGCAACAACAATAAATGATGAAATGAAAATTGCAGCTGCAGATGCAATAGCAAAGCTTGCCCGTGAGCCAGTACCAGGTGAGATATCTGCAGTCTATGGCGGTCGTAAAATGAGCTACGGACGTGAATATATAATACCTACTCCATTTGACCCAAGGTTAATTTCTATAGTATCTCCTGCTGTTGCAAAAGCCGCAGTTGATTCAGGTGTTGCAAGAAAGGCAGTACAAGATTGGAGTAAATATGAAAATCAATTAAAATCTCGCCTTGCTAGTGCACTTAACATGCTGAATTTACTGTCTTCACGATATTAGTAACTAATAATTCAATTGCATCCAGTCGTTTTAGATTTATAATAAAAGTATTGTAGTTTAAAGTAAATCAATGGCTATTGCAATTTATGAATTAGAGAAAATAATCAAACAATCGTTCCCCGACGCTGATATAAAGATTCATGATCTTGCTGGAGATGATGACCATTATCATTTAAAAATAAACTCCAAGCGCTTTCTTGGAAAGACAAGAATAGAACAGCATAAAATGGTATATAAAGCTCTGGAAGGTCAGTCTATACACGCCTTGCAACTGGAAACTAATACTTAAAAATAAGGTGAATTTATGAGCAATTTTGAACAAATAAAAAAAGATATAGCAGAAAATGATGTGGTATTGTATATGAAAGGCACTTCTGATTTTCCTCAATGCGGATTCTCTGGACTCGTCGTGTCAATCCTAAAAAAATTGAACGTGAAGTTTAAGTATATTAACGTGTTGGAGAATGATGAAATACGTGAATCTATAAAAAAGTTTTCTGATTGGCCAACAATTCCACAATTATATATAAAGGAAGAGTTTATTGGTGGTTGCGACATCACTCGCGAGATGTACGAAAAAGGCGAACTGCAAAGTTTATTGAAGGAAAAAAAAATTATTGCGGAATAGTATCTGTCCAGAGGAGTGGCTAATGTGCAAATATTGAAGCAAAGTGCGTGACACACAGCTGTACGAACATTGCAATATGGCACATAGTAAACGATGTCATTCCAGTTCTTGACACTGGAATCCAGCTTTTTCATAATCATCAAAACGTTGTATTTTAACATAAAACGGCTACTTTTATGCTTACCAACTTAATAAAATTCCTGGATCCCAGCGTCAAGCACTGGGATGACACCATTTGTTGTAAACTCACTTTTACTCTATGGTTATACTACCTTGCCGCTATCCTGAACGGATACGCGGAATAAGTGCCAAGAAACCAGTGCCCAGACGCTAGGATTGGTATAACGTAGTATACTATGAAAAAGGATCTTATGTCTTAAACCTTATCACCAGGCTTAACAAATAGGTGGCCCAATACTATTAACTTTATGGGTTTACCTTCGTTATTTGCTACTATCCAAACCCCATCGCTCTCATGATCAACAATTTCTATTGGTGCAAATATTACATAATTATTATCATCAATAATCTTTATTCCAAGAGCACCTTCGTCACTTAAGCTCAGGGCTGAAGAAGGAACTTTATATGCAAATCTTTCGCCTGAAGGTAGCCTTACGTTGGCAGTTATTCCCTGCAAGGATATCATTTTATTATTAGTTACCTTTACCTCTACCCTATAAGACCCAGTTTTAGGCTCAGCAATTTTACTAATAAAACTTACTTCACCTGCCAATTCTTTTCCGTCCAGCAAATTAATTTGAGCTGTGCTGCCTAGCTCTATTTTATTTACTTCATTTTCCGAAACGTATAACACTACAAGAATTTGATCGAAATTAACCACGTCAGCTATTTTTTGCCCAGCATTAACAAAATCCCCTTCGTTTGCATTGATTTTATCAATATAACCATCTATAGGAGATGTGACTGCAGTATTTTCTAAATCCAATTCTAGCCTTTTTAGGTCAGCTTTTGCACTTTGTAACGCAGTAAAAGCTACTTCTACTTGTATTTGTGCTCCATAGCCTTTTTTATTCAGTTTGTGAGAGGAATCATACTCAATTTCACGCTGCTTTAATAAAGCTTTGGCTTTCTGAGCTTGCTCAATCCTGTCATAATCTTCTATCTTTAACACTACATCATCTCTTTTTACCTTTTCACCATCAGGTAAATAAATAGCAATAATCTTACCACTTATTTTTGAGACAAGGCTAGCTCTATGTAAGGGATTTACTGTACCAGAAAAATTTAAATATATAGTGCGGTTTTGCGGCGCACATTCTTGAGTTTTTACTGAAAAGCTACTAGTTGCATTATCACTATGAACCGCCTGATCTTTTTTTAAAAATGCACTGCTGATAAAAAACAGTAGAATAAAAGCAATACTGGAAATGATGATTACTTTATTTCTCATCTTTAAACAATAGAATTTGTTGACCAATCTTGTTAGAAACAACTGCATAAATTTTCGAATCAGAAATGTAAGTATAATACATGCACCATTGTCACTCCATAAATAATTTTATATGAGAACAAACACAAGATTTTCCTACAATAAGTAAGTTTTTTATTGCAAAAATGCAATTTTGAATCGAATAAAAATGTAAAATTGCAAATAAAGTTGTGCATAAGACTGAAAATTTCCATCAAATGATATTATGGAAATAAGAATATAAAGTTATTGTAACAAAACTCAGTATATTAGTATATATTTAAATAGAGTTTTAACGCTCCACTAAACGGATACCCAATTGTTCAACACTGTCTATTTCAATTTGTAAAGTGTCCTTTATAAATTCATTAGCCTGTCCTATGCTCATCGTAATTATATATTTATTTTCTTGAATACGTGGTAAATAGCTACATCTATGTGAGTCTAAAACTTCAATAAATTTGCTGCGATCATCTTTATAGTGAAAAATTACATTAACACCCACAGCTTCTTTTTCATTATATTTAATATCAATTTTTGGTTTATGGCCATAATTTGCTCCAATAATTCTTCTTATTGAGTGTTCTGTTGCAATTTTTATTGTTTGAGGACTGCAGTCTGAAATAGGCACTGATTTATAATTATGAGCAACTACTTTAGCATAAACCGACTGGCTTTCTAATTTATCTGAGTATTTTTCATTATATTCTTTTACCCTTTTAAAATGTCTTTCATATTGAGTCAATCCATCTTTTCCTTTTTTCTCCATCCTTTTCAAGAATTTCTCTACAGGCTCTTGTTTGGCTGGGATAATTTTGCGTATAAACGGAATTTGTTTTTGCAAGCTCATCCAATATGGTAGGCAAACAACTTTTGCATCTTTCGAAAATAGACCTTCTAACTTTTTCACTGCATTGTATAAGTTTGCTGATTCTGGTTTATAATGCCCACTATTATTGTCTATATAAATTATCTTACCATTTACCACTTTTATTAAACCAGAACATAAAACTGGCCTACCACCTGCAAGAGTTGAATGACGATAAGCCCATTCGCTTTCATTAACATTAATATGTTCATGAGTTACTAAGTTTCCATCAAGCGTGATCACATAAGCTACACAACCTTTTTTGTCCTTACTAATTTTATCAGTTGTATCATATAGTTTGCCTTTTGAGTCGTATAATTTTAGTTCCCCATTTTCTTCATTAGCAGATCTTGTTTGATCAGTCTGTTCACCTAAAGTAAAATACTTAACCCTTGTATTAGTTCCAGGGATTTTTCTTCCTTCAACTCCAACTTCTGAAAAAAAATTATAGCGTGAAAAAAAATATGTAAATTTACTTTCTATCCAGTATAAAATTCTTCTTATAATACCAAAAACTTTTTTGTTACCTAAATCAATAAAGAGTTGCTGTTCTTTTGGTACTGTTTTATGATTGAACTTTGTACCAGATTTGCCAAATTCTTTGGCAGCATATTTAAACTTTTTTAGTAAATAGTCCTTACGCTCTTTTGATACTAGCATTTTTACTTCACTAACTACACTAACTATTATTTTATATCACTTTAACAAAAAATCAACCCCTCCTTAGTATATTAATAATTAGACAAGCTATATATAAATATTAAAAAAACGTGAATCTTGCTTGTGTTAATCACAAACGCTAAAGCTAGATCTATACCTCTTCCCATAATAATCTAAATAGTGTAAAAAAGGAATATGGGAATAAGGAGGTTAATGTGCCAGCAGCATATAGTTACAATTTAAAAGGATTTTTCGAAATGGCGCAATTTGTCTTCTAATTCAACTATTTTTGCTTTCAGGCTATCATTTTCTGTGATCAGCACTTTTATTTCTTCCTTGAGATTAGCGTTTTCTGCTACAATCCTTTCTTGCAGCACTGTTATCATTTACCCATTCCATATTTAGCTTCCTATTTCTTTAGTATCCGTTCAGCGGAGCGGTAAAATAAAAAGTAGACAAGGAGTGCTAAAAACATATCACGTTTACCTGAAGCAATTGGAGCTTCTCGAGTTGCAAAAAATATTTTGAAATCTGAAAGAATAATGTGGAATTTTTTATATGACCCAGAAAACATTCCGCTGACAAACAACCATGCTGAACAGCAGATACGGCATTATGTCGTTTATCGCAAAAATTCATATTTTACCCAATCGAAGCGGGGAAATGCATTCCTTAAACGGATAATTTCGTTATACTTAACATGGAAACAAATGGGTCTCAATCTTTTCCAAAACCTCTTATCTATCGTCTCTCACACCACTTAGCTGAACGGATACCGCTGCTTGTTAGCGGATGAGATACCGCGGCGGTTGTAAGTTAAAAATATGTTATAAAAGAAACAAGAGGGAAGATAACTCTACTCACTATAGGAATAGCGGGCGTGTGCGACCGACGCGGCAACAACCGTTCATATCAAGGTACACTAGCCCCATCCCTCGATACGTTTGAATAGTTGTGTGATATGCACCCGTTTACAATCTTAAATCAATAAACTATCGAGGTTATCATGCTATCAAAATTTTATTGGCATTGACATCGGAAAATTTAAAAATGTTGTTGCAATTCACGAACAGAAAAATGCTGTCGAATTTGACAATAATGCTTCTGGTTGGCAACAATTGTTTAAAAAGTTTTCAGACATTCTACCTAATTCTTTAGTAACTTTAGAAAATACAGGAAATTGGCTTATCACATTTTCTTATTGACAAAAATATTGCCGTGCATCGAGCTAATACTCGTAAAGTAAAAAGCTTCATCTTGTCACACGGAACTTTAGCAAAGTCCGATAAATCAGATGCAAGGGCTCTTGCTCAATATGCGCCATAGAACTCTCTCTCTCCCTACTTTTGAAAAGCAATCAACCTTGGTTGCACTTTGCCAACGTCGTTACGCAAATGAGAGTTCAGGAAAAATGTAGACTGGAAGCACCGGCATATAAAAGAAAGCTGTCAAAAGACCATCGAGTTTTTCGATAGTCAAATAAACGAACTCAATAATACTATACAAAAGATTATTGACGAAAGCCATGAATTACAACAACGTCAAAAAATCCTTAAAACAGTTCCTGGCAAAGTTATCACAAGATTTTCTGTGTTTAATGCCAGAGCTTGGTTACTTAAACAGAAGAGAAGTAGCAAGTCTTGCCGGAGTTGCACCTCATCCTAGGGAAAGTGGTAAAACTGCTGGTTATCGAAGGATTATAGGTGGTAGAAGTAGTGTCCGTAAAAAGCTTTTTACAGCTTCCATGGCCGCTGCAAGATCTAAATCTGCACTTGGTGCTTTTTACTCTGATCTCATTGGTAGAGGTAAAAAGAAAATGGTAGCTATAACGGCTCTAATGCGAAAAATCATAGTAATTGCAAATGCAAGACTTAAAGAAGCAGTCAATGTGAATATTTAAAAATTTACATAGCAGTAACTGAAATGAGTTAATGAATATTGTGAATAAACACAGACTTAAAGTACTTATTCACATATTCATTGGTTTAAGCAGGAATTGTTGTAGTAGCTGTTTGATATAAATTCTATTTCTATGACAAACGGGTTTTTATTGCCCATATGAAGTTGCAATTGCACAAATAAAAAATTTTTAAAAAACATAGTTGATATGACGTAGGGGTTGCCGAGAACTTGTCATTCCAGTCTGGAATCTAGTTCTTATTGTACATTCACTTGGTGTAGAGTTAAGTTTCCTGGATCCCAGTGTCTGGGCACTGGGATGACACCTCTGGGCACTGCCGTCATAAAGGAACCAGTGTCAGCTACTTGAATACATACCACCATGTCATTCCAGCGCGTGACGCTGGAATCTAGTAAACCTCTGGCTATATTATGTCATTGCCTTCTAAACTACTTGGTGATTCTAATACAACTGATTGGTCTGATTCAGATGATGATTGTGTTGGCTCATCAGACCCAAACAACCATGAAAAAAAACCACCAAAAAATGATGCAATTAATGAAAAAGGCTTCATAAGTATACTAAACAAACTACCAAAAAAAGAGCTCGGCTGTTCTTCTGTTTGTGCAGGTTCTGTGGGAGCAACAGGCTCTACACCTTCAGCTTTTATATCAGTTCCTTGTCCTGCACTGGTAGTCCCCTGTGGTGTACCAGCATCTTCCTCTGGATCTCCTTCATTATCTGTCGATGATTCATCCACTGGATTAGCATCGTCAAGTTCTTTTGCGGCTTTTTTAAATAGAGCTTTTATTTCTTCGTTAGTAGTTAATTTTAAGGGAGTATTTTCATCTTCATCTTTTATATCAACGGTTGCCTTTGCTTTTATTAGGGCGTCTACTATTTCTTTGTTGTTATTTTGAGCAGCCCAATGTAAAGGAGTCCTGCCGCGGCTATCTACTACATCAACCCCTGCCCCTTTATCTAATAGCATTTCTACTATCTCTTTTTTTTCGTTATATTGAGCAGCTAAATGTAGAGGAGTCTTTTTTCCATATTTACCTTCTATATTAACATCGATTCCATCTTTTTCCAATAGGGCTTCTACTACCTCTTTATGGCCCTTTTCAACGGCCCAATGTAAAGGAGTCCATTCTGTAAGTTTATCTTTTTTATTAACATCGATTCCTTCTGCTCCCAGTAGAGCGTTCAATACATCTATATCTATGTTGTCCTTTTTAACAGCTAAATGCAAAGGAGTCCTGTTATCTCCATCTTGTGCGTTAACATTGATTTTTTTTGCTCCCAGTAGAGCGTTCAATACATTTATATCTATGTTGTCCTTTTTAAGAACAGAATGTAAAGGAGCATCTTTATTCTCATCTGCTAAATTAACATCGATTCCATCTTTTTGCAATAGGACTTCTACTACCTCTTTATGGCCCTTTACAGCAGCCCAATGTAAAGGAGTCATGTTATCTCTATCTTGTGCATTAATATTGATCCCATTTACTTGCAGTAGGGCTTCTACTACCTCTTTGTTGTTATTTCGAGCAGCCAAATGTAAAGGAGTCTTTCCATTTTGATCTGTTGCATTAACATTTGCTCCTTTCTCCAATAGAGCTTGTACCTCCTCCTCATGACCCTTTTCAGCAGCAGCCTTAAGTAATTGAGCTGTACTTTGTAATAGAGTTTTTATTTCTTCGTTAGTAGTTAAATCTAAGGTAGTGTTTCCCTCTTCATCTTCTGCATTAACATTTGTCCCTTTGTCCAATAGAGCTTGCACCACCTGCTTATGGCCATTTTCAGCAGCGAAGTGTAAAGGAGTCTCTTTTTATCATTTTGTACATTAACATCTACTCCTCTCTCTAATAGATCTTTTACTGCTTCCAACTTGCCAAGCCTAGCAGCCAGATGTAAAGAGCTCTTGCAATATTCAGCTTCTTTTTTTTGTAATAGAGTCAACACATCACGTTCCATAGAATAATTGACACCATCAACATATGCTCCATTATCTAATAGAACTTCTACTATATTAAAATGACCATTTTTAGCAGCCCAATATAAAGGAGTATACAAATCTTCAACTGCGTTAACGTTTGCTCCTTCACTTATTAGACGCTTTACTTCACTAATATCACCACTTTTAGCAGCCTCAAGTAATTTATCTGTGTTTTGCAATAGAGTTTTTATTTCTTCGTTAGTAGTTAAATCGAAAGGAGTCTTTCTACCTTTATCTACTGCATTAACATTTGCCCCTTTGTCCAATAGAGCTTCTACTATCCCTTTATGGCCATGTGTAGCAGCCAAGTGTAGAGGAGTCTGTTTATTACTACCATACGCGTCAAGTTAAGAAGCAAGGGTAAGAAAATTCAATGAACTTAAGGTGGATACTCTAGTTTTTCTATATCTATCTTTCACAGAAAATTGTGACCAGTCTGTGGTAAGTTTTTTCAGGAAAATTCTCAAATTATTAATTTTACTGCTTAACGCTAAAAACAACTCCCTAATCCTTCTTTTTAATTCAATGAATGCCTTTGTTAAACTCAGCTCTGTATTCTCTTTCAGTTTTATACAACCAACTATTCCATGAAATATAAGAATTGCGCACAATTTAGCGTATAGTTCACATAATACTCTGTATGGTTTTCCTTTAAGTTCGTCAAGCCTGATGTGACTCTTATACAATTTAAATAATAATTCAATCTGCCATCTTACCCTGTAAACTGTTAATACTTGTTCAGCGCTGATTTTACTCTCTGGAACGTTAGTTATGAATATCGACCAATCCAGCAATTTTTGATTCTTTTGAGAAGATGTATATCCATGTGATTTTGCTAACTTATTAGCCCTTCTTCTTCTAATTATAGACTGTTCTTCAGTTAATTTTTGACATATAATTCTCACTTTAATTTTTACTTCTTTTCCTAATAGCACTTCCATCTCTAGAAGGGATTGACCTTCTAAACATTCCAACAACTCTATTTTTTGATTTGTTTCTATATCATATATATTGGTATCAGACTTATAACGACTAACAAAATATGCACCTGCTTCATCAATCTGTTTAAAAGAACTAGGCACAAAGTAGCACAAATCAAATATTAGCAAATCATTGGCTGATAAACCGTTCAGATAATCCCTATAACCTTGATCCGACCTTATTCCTTCTATTAAATTTAACTTATCTAGCGCTTGGTTCAGGTAATCAAAGACTAACTGCAGCTTTATTCCTGATTTGGTATTACTCTCACAATCTCTATAGCTACTCCCATATCCTTTGTACATATCTTCCATGCTACTGGGCAGGCTAATATAGCTACTATCCAATAGCTTAATGCTTCTAAATTGCTTCAAAATTCTGCAATCAACCTGTAAGCTGTTTTTAAATAAAACTAAAGATTCATTATACATTCTTTTCATAAATTCCACTGCTTCTTCAGTAAATCTAAAATCCAAACCCTGTTTTGTAATTTCTATCGAGTCTTCATTTAGCAATTGGCACATTGTTTCTATGCTGCAATCACCAACTCCTATGTTACCAAAAACCATAGCTTTTATGAATGATGAGCCATTAAGTTTTCTCTTTCTTTTTATAAAACCTACTGCAATTGATATTTCGTCTGCTTTTTCATTAAAGAATTCATTGAGGTCTTTTGATAAGCAAGCTATTCTGTCCATTGTAAGTTCTCTCATTCACATATCCAAGAGAACTTATACCTTATTCTTTTCCTTCACTCTATCAATTTTACTTACACTTTTCCTTAACTTGACGCGTATGGTTTATTACTACCCTCTGCATTAACATTTGCCCCTTTATCCAATAGAGCTTCTACTACCTCTTTATGGCCCCTTTCAGCAGCCGAATGTAGAGGAGTCCTTTGCAACGAATCCGTTGCATTAACATTGATTCCATTTACTTGCAGTAGGGCTTCTACTACCTCTTTATGGCCCCCTTCAACAGCCAAATGTAGAGGAGTCTTTTGCGACGAATCTGTTACATTAACATTGATCCCATTTACTTGCAGTAGGGCTTCCACTACCTCTTTATGGCCCTTTTCAGCAGCTAAATGTAAAGGAGTCTTTTGCGACGAATCTGTTGCATTAACATTTGCCCCTTTATCCAATAGAGCTTGCACCACCTGCTTATGGCCATTTTCAGCAGCCCAATGTAAAAGAATCTTTTGCAACCAATTTGTTGCATTAACATTGATCCCTTCTACTTTTAGTAGAGCTTCTACTACCTCTTTATGGTTATTTTCAGCAGCCCAATATAGAGGAGCCTGTCCAATTTGATCTGTTGCATTAACATTGATCCCTTCTACTTTCAGTAGGACTTCTACTATCTCTTTATGGCCCTTTTCAGCAGCCCAATGTAGAGGAGTCTTTTGCCACAAACCTGTTGCATTAACATCTGCTCCTTCACTTATTAGACGGTTTACTGCATCAATATCACCTCTTTTAGCAGCCTGAAACAAATCATCTATACTTTGTGAACTACTCATCCTACACCTCTTTGTAAAACTATATTGTTATGATAAAGCCGTTAATAATCTATGAGCTCTCACCCCCTGTAAAATTATATTATCATGATAAAGTCATTAATAACCCATGAGCTCTATGTTCCTGGATCACGTAAATAATGCCCGTGTTTTTCAGTACATTTGAGCCGGCTGTACATAAGAATTGCAATTGTAGAACATGCTATTGTTAATAGTAAATTTGGTAAAATACCATAGCGAAAAAATTTTCCTACTATATATATTCCAATAGCCCCAAACATCATATTGCAGAATGAGAGAACTGCACTACCAAGCCCTATACCTTTGATCGTTTCTAAAGCAGAAGTTACGTTATTGCTGATTACTAATGCAAGTCCGATATTAGCTGGAATCCAGGCAACTTGAAGAATGAATATGTTCAACTTGTCCGCGAAATAAAAATATACCAATAAACTATCGGATATTATCGGTAACACCAAACCTATTATTAGCATTTTGCTCACCCCTATTTTCGGCACATACCTTCTATTAATTAAAGTTCCAATTATGTAGAATATGACTATGATCGATATGAGGTAGCCAAAATACTGTACTTCAATGCCCATCGATTCAAATATGAACGGGTAGTTAGCAATGTATGCCCAAAGCCACATGAAAGTTAATCCATGAATGGCTGAAAACCCAAGGAAACGATAATTTCTAAATATTGATATATATTGCTTAAGGATATTAACAATCACATTAGTTGTATTTTTATTCACAGTGAGTGTTTCTTGTAACTTAAAGTAGATAAAAATAAGCATAGCAATTGCTGCAAGTGACATAATAAAAAACAAAAATTTCCAATGATAACCATGTGAAATTATATAACTGCCCACCACTGGAGCTATTCCAGGTGAGAGTGCCACAACCATATTTAATTTTGAAATTACTCTCGAGTATTCACTACCCGAGTACATATCCCTTATTGCTGCATACCCAACAACACCTGCAACACCAGCCCCTGTTCCTTGTATGAAGCGAATTAGTATCAAGAGCGCAATACTGTCGGCTATACAACACATGACACTTGCCAAAGTAAAAATTGTCATACCAATCAACATCATTGGACGCCTACCATAGTGGTCTGATAATGGACCATAAATTAATCCAGATACCGCAAATCCAACTAGATTTAAGCTAATTGTAAGCTGTACTACACTGCCTTCTACTTTAAAATAATTGGCAATGCTTGGTAGTGCAACTGAGTATAGGTCAGTTGCCATATCGACAATTGCTACAGACAATATCATAATAAGAGAGATGATATTTTGCAAAAAAGCTGTTTTCACTTAATGATTTATTGGATTAAATATACTTAATTATAATGTATTTTTTTCATTAGTATAAGTACAATGTTACATAGTAAACGATGTCATTCGAGTAGCGGACACTGCCCTCCTTTGTCATCCCAGTGCGTAACACTGGGATCTTAAGTTAAAAGCACGAATTTCAATATCTTACCCTTGATTACTCACTTTAAGCTTTAAGTCTTCAACAGAAGATACATTTGCCTCACTCATTACCTTTAGTGGTTCACCAAGGCTATGTTCTATTTTAGTCTCAAATTTAAAACCTAATTTTTCGCAAATTTTTTGAAAATATTCAACAATAATATCAAACAAATTCTTACCACTTACTTTGTAGTTTTTCAGCTCTTTAGGAATGGTAAGAAGTACTTTACCATCTTCATATGTTACATTTTTATCTTCACATTTCAGTTTAAACTCCGCTGAACTGCAAAAACCTGGTGTTTCGATATATGTACGATCATCATAGTTAAGCATTTTTGTATATTTCATGCTAAAACTAAGCTTTATACAATTGGGTTCACGACAATCCATAATATACTCTCTTGTCATACAGCTGCTTTGCGTTAACAAATGAAAAGATCCAAGAGCTTGACTCATATCATTAGGAAGAAAATGAGTATATCCGCCCTGATAATAGTTATTTATTAACTCCTCAATAATAGAGTTATTGGGAATTGTTGCACCAACCTGTTTAAACATTTCTGTAAAAATTTGTCTGAGAAATGGACGATAATTCCCTTTTCCGTTTTCATCCCGTAGAATTAGATTTTTATGTTTTGAATACAGATTGTTAATAAATTCGTTAGTTATTTTTTGTCCGTTAATAGCAAGGTCGTGTGTTCTATTAAGATCCTTATATGTTCCCTCACCAGAAATTACTTCGTCCCAAGTGTTAGCTTTGAAATCAGCATATTTGAGCTTCTTCACTTCAGCTTTCAACGCATTGACCATTTCCTTTGACATGTTATATCTCCTATGATTATTGTCCAGTAGAAATTTCAAATTTTGTGAAATCTTTAAAAACCCAGTCATTTTTAAGAGTATAGAAAATAGTTATAAGAAATTTCCTAGCAGTAGCAGTTATAGCTTTAGCAGAACCACGCTTCTTTTTTATATGTTCATAAAAACTTTTCAAGTAAGGACTGTAACGTACAGCAATCCAAGTACATTGAACTAAAGAAGTACGCGCTATTTTTGACCCTCGTTTGGTAATTCTTCCAATTGTACATTGCTGATTAGATTGAGAAACTCTTGGTACAACTCCAAAATATGCAGTAAGTTTCTCAGGTCTACGGAAATCATTAATGTCTCCAATTGTTGCAATAAAGACAGCTGCAGAAATTGGACCAATTCCCTTTATGCTGATAAGATTGCTGAACCCAGGAAGTTGTTTAGCAAAAGCTATAATTTCCTTTTCAAGTTTTTTAAGGCTTTCTCGGATAGCTTCTAAATGATAGCTAATCACTTCAATTTCAACTTTTTCTAAAGGCTCCCAATTATGCTTTTGAGTAGCACGCTCAAATCCTACTTTAGTTGTAAGTACTTCTTTTTTAATTTTTATTCCATGATAATTAAAAAGACCATGAACTTTATTGATTAAAGATACCCGTGACTTTACTAACTGATCTCTCGTTTGAAGAAGAGAAGCTAACTGCTGGCATTGTTTGTTTTTGCACCTTGCCTCAGGCAACATATCTTTGCTTAGAAAGAAAGCAATAGCTCGCGCATCATGCTTATCTGTTTTGTTCACAGAGCGACGAACAACTTCAAACTGTCCAGGAGCAATTATTACTATGCGTTTAACGTAAGGTGAAACTGCATCATAAAAGAAACAGCTGTTACCTGTTGCTTCTATGGCTACTTCATATGTTTCTTGAAGATCTTTGGTGAAATTATCCAAGTCTTTTAAGCGAAACGTTTGAATATGCTCAGGTTTCCCTTCTTGTAAGTAACAAGCAGTAAAACTATTGGTATGTAAATCAACTCCAATGTGACGCATATTTTTTCCTCCAATTGCATATTTCAATATATCAGAGTAGAATATTGCCGGTTGTTCCAAACTCCTATACGAGGTCATCACATTTTGTGAGCCTCACGATGATTTTCGGTGGCAGGAGCAGTTAATCTCCCCCACGAAGTCTTTTTTCTACTCCCTGGGCAGAAAGTGCTTCAGAAAAACATCCAACCTGCCACCTATCCACTCTGAGAAGTTATTATCTTCTCTTGCTTCCAACCAAGCAATACTTATTCATACCATCTCTACCATTAATACCTGTATATTAATTCTAGCACTTACTTTATTAAATTTCAATTACTAAATGAATTTATCACTTTCACTTCCGTATTTTCCAGCGAGTCACCATAAGTCACTGCTTTTAGGTAAAACTTTTTTCCCCTTTGCACTTCGAAAGATATTACTGAATCATCAAGCAGAGTAAATTTTTCACCTGCAGTCTCTTTAGTGCCTTCTTGCCCTCTAATTAGGTTGCTAAGCTTATATTTATTTTTATCTATAAGTTCAGCACTCTGGAATTTTATTACCTCTTTTCCAACCAGTGCTAAATTGCTTACATTTATAGTACTAACGTTAGTGCTTGTAAAACCCTCTTCTGTCATCCCAGTGCCCAGACACTGGGATCCAGGAGAAATATGGTCAAGCGCTGGAATGACACCATGATAAATTGCTAGTTTCCCACTTAAATAATGGTTATATGAAGAACTCAATACACCAAAACGTAACACTACTATAAGCCCCTCGTCGGTAGATTCCATTACATATCCGTAAGTAGACTGCTTGTTTGTGCTTGTAATAGGCTTATAATCCTTATCGTCACCCGAAATAAAGAGTGTTGCTCCCTTCCAATTCTTTTCCTCGCTAATTAAAGTAAAGCTTGCGCTATTACCTTTAACATGCGGTAAATCTATCATTTCTATGATGGTTTTGCTGATGTGAGAAGGAGGGTATTCCTTCAGCATAAGTGACCTTGTTGAAGGAAAAGAGAGCTTATATATAGAGTGATCATAACCAACGCCAATCACTTGAATGGACATACTTTCAAATTTTGTTTTTATAATTCTCACCGTATGCTTTTTCTCACCGTCTAAAATCGTCATTACATCACTTGGAGCAAGCCATGCATATTTTATCGGTAGCTTGAAATTGTATATATTTCTCTCTTGCCACGAAGAATAAAGTAAAACCTCAGCGATATTTTGCGCCTCTCCCTCCTCCATAATGAGCGGTATTTCAACTGTTATAGCAGCGCCTTGCTTTGGCAACTCAGCGTATTTAACATCAATTGGATAGCCAAAATTGCGGTTAAAGTAAACGATGTTAACTTTATTGTTTAAATCTAATTGACTGATATTAGCAAGTTTTGAATTGTTACTGAAAACCGTTTCACCAATTGGCATTACAGTTGTAACTCCCCTGCCCTTTTGGACAAATTTCAGTTTAGAGTCCTGTTCAACCACATCAAAAAAATAGCAACTTTGCAGCATTTTAATAATTGAACGTACGGGTTGCTGATCGCATACGCGTCAAGTTAAGAAGCAAGGGTAAGAAAATTCAATGAACTTAAGGTGGATACTCTAGTTTTTCTATATCTATCTTTCACAGAAAATTGTGACCAGTCTGTGGTAAGTTTTTTCAGGAAAATTCTCAAATTATTAATTTTACTGCTTAACGCTAAAAACAACTCCCTAATCCTTCTTTTTAATTCAATGAATGCCTTTGTTAAACTCAGCTCTGTATTCTCTTTCAGTTTTATACAACCAACTATTCCATGAAATATAAGAATTGCGCACAATTTAGCGTATAGTTCACATAATACTCTGTATGGTTTTCCTTTAAGTTCGTCAAGCCTGATGTGACTCTTATACAATTTAAATAATAATTCAATCTGCCATCTTACCCTGTAAACTGTTAATACTTGTTCAGCGCTGATTTTACTCTCTGGAACGTTAGTTATGAATATCGACCAATCCAGCAATTTTTGATTCTTTTGAGAAGATGTATATCCATGTGATTTTGCTAACTTATTAGCCCTTCTTCTTCTAATTATAGACTGTTCTTCAGTTAATTTTTGACATATAATTCTCACTTTAATTTTTACTTCTTTTCCTAATAGCACTTCCATCTCTAGAAGGGATTGACCTTCTAAACATTCCAACAACTCTATTTTTTGATTTGTTTCTATATCATATATATTGGTATCAGACTTATAACGACTAACAAAATATGCACCTGCTTCATCAATCTGTTTAAAAGAACTAGGCACAAAGTAGCACAAATCAAATATTAGCAAATCATTGGCTGATAAACCGTTCAGATAATCCCTATAACCTTGATCCGACCTTATTCCTTCTATTAAATTTAACTTATCTAGCGCTTGGTTCAGGTAATCAAAGACTAACTGCAGCTTTATTCCTGATTTGGTATTACTCTCACAATCTCTATAGCTACTCCCATATCCTTTGTACATATCTTCCATGCTACTGGGCAGGCTAATATAATCCAAACCCTGTTTTGTAATTTCTATCGAGTCTTCATTTAGCAATTGGCACATTGTTTCTATGCTGCAATCACCAACTCCTATGTTACCAAAAACCATAGCTTTTATGAATGATGAGCCATTAAGTTTTCTCTTTCTTTTTATAAAACCTACTGCAATTGATATTTCGTCTGCTTTTTCATTAAAGAATTCATTGAGGTCTTTTGATAAGCAAGCTATTCTGTCCATTGTAAGTTCTCTCATTCACATATCCAAGAAGAACTTATACCTTATTCTTTTCCTTCACTCTATCAATTTTACTTACACTTTTCCTTAACTTGACGCGTATGAGGATACCAACACTCCAAGTATCGAGACAAGCCCGTCTTTATTCATAATACCAAGTGAAATAAGAGTTGTACCGATTGCTGGAATGAAGTGAGTCAACGGAAACGGATTGGCTATCACCAATACGCAAACCAGCATTATAAATGCCAAAATCTTTTCACCTGGCCCACAGAAGATAAAAGACATTCTCGGTTTCATGAACTTTTCTATTTTTTTTAATGCAGGTAAAGTTTTTTTAACCACAAGGGCTAATGTTGAACGTTTAAAGGATTTCCTTTCCAACCAACGTGGCATCCAGGGAGAATGAAACCCAAGCAGAAGTTGTAATGAAAACAAGATTAAAGGTATAGAAAGAATAGTTGTATAACCAGGTGGAACCGGTATAGGCACCGATAGCGGCAAGGAGAAGATGATTATTAAAATACCAAAACCACGTTCTTGTAAAGCTGTTTTAATGTCAAACAATGTCACTTTATCACTATCAGCAGTACCAGTACCTGCAACCTCTTTTAGAATATCAGATGCTAATTTTTTATCTTCAGTCAAATTCTTACCCCTTTTCACAATTACCTTTTAACCAAACGACCCAATAATTAGCATAATCACTACTATAACACAACATCTATTCTTGATTTAACTGATTCATTCCTCTTTGAATTTCATACTTATGGTCTTATCTGTTTCGATACAAATTTTCGTTATTAGAAGATAAATGAGGTATATTATGAATTTGCTTAAACTCTTCAATTATAGGCAAAAAGGCCCTTCATACTGTACTAATAATGGTATTAGCTACGTGCTTTAACGTTATTATAATATTTTGCATATAAACCTATTTTATAAAAATTCACAATATGAATTAGTAAATAAATTATGTTTAAATCAGTTGCGTATATAGTAAATATAATGCATTGTGTGCTTTTGTTAATAGAAAGGTATAAGTATGCCTAGTTCAAGGCAGGTAGTACAATATAACTCATTTGATAGTAATAACCTTGAAGACACTACTTTGCCTTGCGTATTTAAAGATTTTACGATTACTTCTGAAGAGATATTTGAGATTGGTAGTGAGGGTAACCAAGTAATAGATAATTCAGATGGTGAAATAGAAAGGCTGCAACAAGAAAACTTTGATCTCAAGAAAAATGAAAAGCTCTTGGAATGCTATAAAGGTATAGCGGAAGAGTATGATCAAGAAGTGAGTGAGCTCAGCAAGAAAAATCAGATCCTAGAAAAGAAAATTAAAGAGCTTGAAGCTCAATTACAAAGAAAAACAAGAGAATTAACTAAAAATGGCCAAGAAATTGAACAGCTAAAACAAGAAATAGAAAGAGTATTATTGGACGTGAAGAATAAAAATGACATAATAAGGAACTTGGACAGCAAATTAGAAGATATGAAGAATGAAATACAGATGATAGACAAAAAAAATGAAGAGTTACAGCAAAGGTTAAATTTGGTTGAATCTAACTCAAGTAGACTAAGAAAAGAAAGTGTAGCGCTGGTAGACAGTATAGAGGATTTGAAGAGTAATTATGAAAACCAGATATTAGAAAAAGATAAGGAACTTAATGATGTAATAGGCCAGCTCTATGTTTATTTATCAGAGCGTGAAGAACTGTTTGCAGAATTTAGTTCATTGCAGAATGAAAATGAGAGTTTAAAACAGAAAAACTTCTATATTAGTAATGAAGTGTCTCTTGAAGATGAATTAAACAAAGAAAACGTAAGAAAAGAAATAGTAAGACCTCAGTCTACAACAAAAGTGGAAATGAGGCGTATCAATGATAATGATGACCAGGAATCAATATGGCTATATAGAGAAGCAGAAGATTATCATACAGGTGAAGATAAAAAACCTAAAAATACTAACTACGACATTGGAGTATGGAATGAAGATGACGATGAAAGTAGCGATGATCAAAAATCAACCTGGCTGTACGAAAAAGTAGAAAACAATCAAGATTATCGAACAAGTGAAGACAAAAACCTTGAAAACACTGATTACGATATTGAAGTATGGAATAAAGATGACGATGAAAGTAGCAATGATCAGAAATCAACTAGTGAAAGTGACTATAATGTTAGCTATTGCTTTGATTATGATGAAATTGTTGGTAGGACTTACGGTCAACTAGTCTATAATGCAAACATAATACGTAAAAAAGATTCTTTTTCCTTAGCAAAAGTAAAATTAAGAGAAAGAGATGGTATGAATAAGTATTGCTTGGTTGGAAGCAAGAGAAGATAATAACTTCTCAGAGTGGATAGGTGGCAGGTTGGATGTTTTTCTGAAGCACTTTCTGCCCAGGGAGTAGAAAGAAGACTTCGTGGGGGAGATTAACTGCCCCTGCCACCGAAAATCATCGTGAGGCTCACAAAATGTGATGACCTCGTATAGGAGTTTGGAACAACCGGCAATATTCTACTCTGATATATTGAAATATGCAATTGGAGGAAAAAATATGCGTCACATTGGAGTTGATTTACATACCAATAGTTTTACTGCTTGTTACTTACAAGAAGGGAAACCTGAGCATATTCAAACGTTTCGCTTAAAAGACTTGGATAATTTCACCAAAGATCTTCAAGAAACATATGAAGTAGCCATAGAAGCAACAGGTAACAGCTGTTTCTTTTATGATGCAGTTTCACCTTACGTTAAACGCATAGTAATAATTGCTCCTGGACAGTTTGAAGTTGTTCGTCGCTCTGTGAACAAAACAGATAAGCATGATGCGCGAGCTATTGCTTTCTTTCTAAGCAAAGATATGTTGCCTGAGGCAAGGTGCAAAAACAAACAATGCCAGCAGTTAGCTTCTCTTCTTCAAACGAGAGATCAGTTAGTAAAGTCACGGGTATCTTTAATCAATAAAGTTCATGGTCTTTTTAATTATCATGGAATAAAAATTAAAAAAGAAGTACTTACAACTAAAGTAGGATTTGAGCGTGCTACTCAAAAGCATAATTGGGAGCCTTTAGAAAAAGTTGAAATTGAAGTGATTAGCTATCATTTAGAAGCTATCCGAGAAAGCCTTAAAAAACTTGAAAAGGAAATTATAGCTTTTGCTAAACAACTTCCTGGGTTCAGCAATCTTATCAGCATAAAGGGAATTGGTCCAATTTCTGCAGCTGTCTTTATTGCAACAATTGGAGACATTAATGATTTCCGTAGACCTGAGAAACTTACTGCATATTTTGGAGTTGTACCAAGAGTTTCTCAATCTAATCAGCAATGTACAATTGGAAGAATTACCAAACGAGGGTCAAAAATAGCGCGTACTTCTTTAGTTCAATGTACTTGGATTGCTGTACGTTACAGTCCTTACTTGAAAAGTTTTTATGAACATATAAAAAAGAAGCGTGGTTCTGCTAAAGCTATAACTGCTACTGCTAGGAAATTTCTTATAACTATTTTCTATACTCTTAAAAATGACTGGGTTTTTAAAGATTTCACAAAATTTGAAATTTCTACTGGACAATAATCATAGGAGGGATAATCATGGCAATACCCTTCTGCACTTAGCTGTTAACAACAATAATTATGAAGAGGTAAAAAAGCTAGTACAGGAAGGGGCTAGTATTAATGCTAAGAACGAGGATGGATTAACACCTTTTGAATTAGCAAATTCCCGCAATAGATCAGAGATAGTAGCTTTTTTTGTAAAGTACAAAGATAATGCAGGTAATACATTACTGCGTTATGCTGCAGAAAAAGGTAATTTAGAATTAGTTAATCTTCTACTGGAGAAAGGGGCTGAGGTTGATGCTCAGGACAATGATGACTATACCCCTCTGCACTTGGCTGCTTACAATGATCACTTAAGTGTAGTAGAAAAGCTTATAGAGAAAGGGGCTGATATTAATGCTAAGGACAAAGAAGACTATACTCCTCTGCACTTTGCTGCTTACATGGGTCACTTAAGTGTAGTAGAAAAACTTATAGAGAAAAAGGCTGATATTAATGCTAAGGACAAAGAAGGCTATACTCCTCTGCACTGGGCTGCAAAAAATGGTCACTTAGATGTAGTAGAAAAGCTTACAGAGAAAAAGGCTGATGTTAATGCTCAGAACAAAGAAGGCTCTACTCCTCTGCACGAAGCTGCTTTCAATGGTCACTTAAGTGTAGTGGAAAAGCTTATAGAGAAAAAGGCTAATATTGATGCTCAGAACAAAGAAGGCTCTACTCCTCTGCACGAGGCTGCTTTCAATGGTCACTTAAGTGTCATAGAAAAGCTTATAGAGAAAGGGGCTAATATTGATTCTGAGAACAAAGAAGGCTATACTCCTCTGCACTTTGCTGTTCTCAAAGGTCACTTAAGTGTAGTAAAAAAGCTTATAGATAACAATGCCGATGTTAATAAGAGGAATAGCAATGGCAGTACTCCCCTACACTTGGCTGCTCACAGAGATCTCTTTAATATAGTAAAAGAGCTTATAGACAACAATGCCGATGTTAATGAGAGGGATAGCAATGGCGATACTCCCCTACACTTGGCTGCTGCAAATGGTTACCTACGTGTAGCAAAAGAGCTTATAGATAACAATGCCGATGTTAATGAGAGGGATAACAATGGCAATACTCCCCTACACTTGGCTGCTTACAGAGGTCTCTTTAATATAGTAAAAGAGCTTATAGACAACAATGCCAATGTTAATGAGAAGAACAGCGATGGCAATACCCCTCTGCACTTGGCTGCTTACAAGGGTCGCTTTTATGTAGTAGAAGAGCTTGTTAAGAGAGGTGCTGATATGGAAATTGAAGCAGGAAATGGTAAAACACCTTTGGAGTTGGCACGTGAAAATAACGCATCAGAAGTTGTAGACTATTTAGAGAAAAAACTTGCTGAACAAAGAGGAATACCTGAACAACGCAAACGTCGTCATCACCATGGAGATCACCCTCGTCATCATAGGGAAGAACGATCTATCTACCTTGAATCAAAAGGTGCTAGCCATAGTATTGAAAATGTTGATTCTGCAATAGAGAATAATCAAGCTGCAAGTGGAGCAAGTAAGCCATCTTCTTGGACAAATGCTTTTGCTCATGTAGTAGACGTTGTTAAGGGTGTTTCTCAGTTTATCTCTTCTCCTTTTAAGCCAGCTATAGATATGGAGCATTTTCAACCTTACGGTGTGGATGTAGTAAAATCCCTCACAGAAAAAGGTACTGATTTTAATTCTCCTAAGGGTTCCACAGAATCTCCAGCTCTACTTACTTCTGGAGAACGTAATAATCATACCGTTACAGCAGTACCAGAAATAAACGCTACTCTAGTAAATAACATACTAATATCAATCATTTCAATTGTTGAGTGGTTCAACAAAACATAACATAAGCAGCCAATTCATGAAAATCTTTTGTCACCAATAGAGCAATCGATGAGGTTAAATAATATAGATGTGGACATGATTATAAGAATTGTACAACAGGCTGAAGAAGAGCTTGGAGATCCTAACACTGATATTGATGAAGTAAAAATTAGTGGTAACAAGACTGGGATGTGGAAAGGAAGTAATTAGTTAATGTGCCTCTCATACCAAACTTAAAAGTGTATCTATATAGTTTTAGTGTGGGAGGTCAAGGCTTTTGTTATGATGGTCATTTGGTATCCGTTCAGCGGAGTGGCAGAATAAGGTAGACAAAGTGATCTAAAAGATAATCATAGAGCAAAAGTGAGGTAATGTGGTAACCCTTTTAGAACTTTGCAAAAATTTACAGCAAAAAATAGAAAAGTTAGAAGCAAAAATAGAAAGGCTGGAAAGAGAGAATGAAAGTCTAAAGGCAGAGAACAAGGCTTTAAAGATAGAGAACGCTGAATTAAAGGAAAGGCTCGGTTTAAATTCAAAAAACTCATCCCTGCCCAGCTCAAAAGAGCTATACAAAATAAAAAAGGACAAGCCAAAAAGCGAAAGGAATGTTGGCGGTCAGGTCAGTTAACAATAGAAGCAAAACTCATCCTTTTGGAAGAGGAAGAGATTTTTCCGAAACCTCAGCGGGGATTGATTTTGGATCTGATAATTCTGTATTTACCTTGATTGGCTCTAATGGAGTTTTCTGCTCTTCCGGTTTATCGTCTGGAATTGGAACGGGCCAATCCATAATGTTTTGCGGTATAATTTCTGCTTCTTTAGCTTCTTTTTGACCTGTTGAAGATGATGCATCAACGCCTGCATTTTTGGTAACTTCTTGTTTTAGTTGTTTATTTTCTTCTTGCAGTTGCTTTAAATTTTTCTTTAACTCGTCAATCTCTCTTATTTTTTGTTTTAATTGTTCAGATATAGTTAGTTTGTCTCTAGTCAATTTTTTGTTTTCTTGTCTTAACCCACTAGCTATTCTGCTTGAGTTGTTGTTTACAGCTTGTATACCTTGGTCTTGCTGCTGCATGCTTGTTCCTCTACTTTCATATTCAACTTCAGTTTGAGTTGCCTGACCTTTTTCCTGCTGTAATATGTTCTGCAGTTGCTCTAGACTCTCTTTGACAGATGCCAGCTCTTCCTGTGTACACGTTAACATCCCTTCCTTTTCCTTAAGATGTTGTTTAAGCTTATCTATTTCTGATTGTTGCTTTCTGAACGATGTTGAATCTGTACTTTTTGCTCTTAATTGTCTAAATAAATTTTCCTTTTCTTCTGCCAATTTTTCTATTTGCTCAGTCAGCTTATCTTTATTATCGATAAATTCAATCTCAGCTTGTTTTAGTTTACGGGTTAAATTTTCAATATACTCACTATCTTCGTTTTTTACTTCCGAATACTTTGCCCTTAAATCTTGAAGCTTTCCTTCTAATTTCTGGCTCTCTCTTACTATCTGCTGTATCTTTTCATCCTTCTGCTTAATTTCTTTTCTCAAACTCTCTATTTTCTCATTTTTCTCCACTTCTTCTATCTCATCTGCAAGAGACTTTTTACCTATACCAGATTGCTGAATTGCCATTTCTAAATCTTCTTTTTCTTTGTACAGTTGATTTAATTCCTTAACTAACTCTTGATTCTTTAATTGCTCTTTACTCATAAGCGACTCAATTAAAGTACCTTGTTCCTTTATTCTTTGATTTTTTTCAGATATAACTTGCCGTTGTTCATTAACTTCATCTCTCAAGAAGTCACGCTGCTCTGCAAGTTTGTTAATTTCATTTATAGTCTCATCTACTCCTTTTAATCCTTCTTGTTCATACTTTCTCTCATAATCTTTGTGCATTTTTTGTTTATCATAGTCGTCGTCAATGTATTCATCAGTGATTTCAGACTCTTCATCACCAATCTCGCTTTCAACAGAAGAAGAACTTCTACGTGAAGAAGGTGTGCTAGGAGAGGAATACCCACTGCTGCTTGGTGTAGGTGACTGTGGTGATATATGTGGATCTTTTGTAAATATTTCCTCTGCTGGTACTTGCTGATCGTCTACACTCCTGGACATGTCAGTAAAAGCTTGATGCAGAGTTTTTCTATTGATAAAAACTTCTTTATTCTGCTCAACTAATTTTAATATTTTATCTTTTGTTTCCTCTGGTGTGAACTTTAAATCACCAAACTTTGGCTCACCAATAACACTTTGTATACCACCAGAATCTAATTTTACGGTCATGCTACAGTCTATGTTATTACCTTCAGAATCCTTAGCCTGCCAGTTAATGGTCATTTCACATGAACCGGAGCCAGTAAAATCATAGTGCCTCTCAGTACCATTTTTCTTGCTTGCGGTTATTTGACTATCTTTCCCTAAAGATATGTTATAAACCTTACCTTCACTGCTGGCCCCTAAAATATTGCTAATTTCTATTGGTTTTTCTTCATTTTCAAATCTAATTTTGAAGCCATTATCCTTTGCTGGATACACTAAAAAATTTTGATCCGGTAAAGATGCTTCAAATTCTCTATGTGTTTCATTTATTGATTGCTCAAATTTTTGGAACTCCTTTTCCCACTTTGAATTTATCTGTCCTGTAATGTCCTCATCTTTGCGTAAAGGACCAATAAAATACCAGATTAAATTTTTTTCCTCCAATTGTTTTATAGTCTCTTGAAAGCTGCTACAAGATTTAATCGCATCTAAAATATCCTTTTTTTGCTGTTCATCTACATTTAAACTTTGACTCTCAGCTATAAATACACTTTCGTTTTCCTGTGGCATAATTTTACATCTTTGAAGAATATACTATAATATTAACAGATTTTTTTTAAAAAGTCAACTAATCATTGAGTAAATAAACTTGAGCACTTGTCCATTATGTTATATAGTAGTTACTCCTTAAGAAGTGCAGTATGGACAATACCATTATAAGAAAATACGATATTAGAGGTATAGTAGGCAAAGATTTGCAGATTAATGATGGGTACGAGATAGGTAGAAAGTTTGGCCAAACCGTAGCTAGTGTTTGTGTCGGCTACGACAGCAGAATAGATTCACCAGGTATAGAAAGAGAATTAATTAGGGGCTTAACTTTATCCGGTGCAAATGTTATACGCGTTGGACTCTGCTCTTCACCTATGCTCTACGCTGCAACACAAATCACGCAGGCGGATCTTGGTATTGTAATAACCGCTTCTCATAACCCAAGTGAATACAATGGCTTTAAATTTTTTAGTAATGAAAAAGTCTTCTCAGATCAAGAGATAAAGGAAATTATAAGCAATCCAATTAAAGACAGTACAAGAATTGGAAGCTTAATTAACATAAATATATATAGTGAGTACATTCGCATATTAAAAAGTGCAGTGAAGAACGATACTACACAGAAATTAAAAATAGCCTGGGATTGTGGAAATAGTCCAGCAAGTGGAATTATAAGGTATATTGAAAAGATCTTTCCTGGTCATACACACATCGTAACCAATAACTCTATAGATGGGGCATTTCCACTGCATGATCCAGATCCCATAGAGGAAAAAAATCTCGCTCAATTAATTGACATTGTGAAGGAATATGGATGTGATCTTGGCATTGCGCTAGATGGCGATAGCGATAGGGTGCGCTTAATTGATAATAAAGGCAGTGTTGTTTCCAATGACCATTTATTTATAATTTTTGCACGTGAAGTGTTGGAGGAATATCCAGAAAGCAAAGTTATTGCCAACGTAAAAATGAGTATGAAAGTGCATGATTTTGTTAGTAAGTTAGGAGGGCAAGTTATTACCTGCGCTACTGGACATTCACTAGTTAAGAAGAAGATGGTAGAGGAAGAGGCAAAGTTTGCTGGTGAATTAAGCGGGCACTTCTTCTTTTCTGAGCTAGGTTTTGATGATGGGCTATATTCTGCTGTTAAAGCAGTTGACATTTTGCTTAAGAAAAGCCAAAGCCTATCTCAGGTAATTGAGGATTTACCGAAGCTATATATCACTCATGAAGTAAAGATTGTAGTGAAAGATGAGAAAAAATTTCAAATAATTGAATCAATAAAGAAAACACTGGAGAAGCAAAATATTGTATTTTCAGATCTTGATGGTGTTAAGGTAACCGATAATAAAGGTTGGTGGCTTCTTAGGGTATCAAATACGCAAAACTGCATTACAGCAAGATGCGAAGGAGAGACTTTAGAAGGTTTTGAACTTACTAAAAAGGTTTTGTTCCATTACATTGATGAAGCAAGGTCTTTAAATTGTAGCTACTCATAGAAATAAACTTGATTTATAAAATTGGCATGAAAGGTATCCGTTCAGGATAGCGGCAAGGTAGTATAACCATAGAGTAAAAGTGAGTTTACAATAAATGGTGTCATCCCAGTGCTTGACACTGGGATCCAGGTTACTATATATGAAAAGTTATTATGTTTATATACTTGCAAGTGAACGAAATGGAACTCTGTATATAGGTATAACATCAAATTTAATTAAACGAATTTGGGAGCATAAAAGCAAAGCCATTTCCGGTTTCACGTCAAAGTACAATGTTAGTAAATTAGTCTACTTTGAGGAGTTTCAAGACATAAATTTAGCAATTAGTAAAGAAAAGCTTCTAAAAAGCTGGCAGAGAAAATGGAAAATAAACTTAATTGAAAAAACAAATCAAGAATGGAAAGATTTATATGATGAAATCGTATCTGGATTCCAGTGTCAAGCACTGGAATGACACCATTTGTTGTGCAAATTACCTTTGCAAACAAATGTTCGTACAGCTGTGTGTCACGCACTTTGCTTCAATATTTGCACATTAGCCACTCCCCTGAACAGATAACATGAAAGTATAAAGATAAATAGGCTAAATGTACTTATCACCTGGTCAGGCTGCAGCATTATTTCGTGTAACCGTTTGCGGGTCCACTTAATTCTGCAATTCTTTGATCTCACTCATGGAGAGGCCAGTAAACTTAACAATAGTGGTGACATCAACATTATTAGCCAGCATTGTTTTTGCAACTTCAATTTTTCCTTCCTTTTTAGCATCATCAAGTTTTTGTTCAAGAACAGCCCGTTCATCACGAATACGTTTTATTTCCTGTTCGTAGGCAATAAATTCTTTCTCTGACCAGTTGAATCTATTTAGTTCTTCATATGCCTTTTTAATTATTACATCACTACCTATTATCTTTTCCAATTCTTCTTCGCTAGTTTCATCTGCATATTTAAAATAATAGATCCATTTTTCAACTATACTCTCCAATTGGTCTTCTTTAGTTTTAGGAAATTTTGGTAACTCAATAAATGTAAAATAAAAATCTTTTAAATCATGTTCATAGCTATCTTTGTCTAACATTACATGATCTGACTTATACTCAGATTTATTAGGAAAGAGAATACAATCAGCAATAGCAATAAAGATAATTTCTTTGAGATTATGGTATTGATCACCTTTATCAGCTTGCCTTGAATAAGCTTTAGCAGCGTAATATTGAGCGCGTTTTTCAAAGCCTTTAGTTTTGGCAACTTGCATTTCGACTATTACTTGCACCCCATTTTCATCCCTGCAGAGTACATCAACGATACTTTGTTTTTTAGAGGCAATTTCAGCATCTTGAATAGTGCTGAGGAATTCTATTTCTTTTATTTCATCTTTGCCAGTGAACCCCAAAATATCATTGAGAAAGTGAATGAGGATGTCTTTATTTTTTTCAGTACCAAAAATACGCCGAAACGCAACATCATTCTTGGGGTCGAGAAACTTAGAAAGAGCCATAAAAAAATTTTTAAATGTATCTTTATATTATATATTCTTATTGATAATAATTCAATAATTTGTCATCTTTTTTGTTAACTTTACTGACGTTGCCAGAAGGAACGTTGTTGCAAAATTTTGTAAAATTTATTATCCTAAGGTTTCAAGTCCTCACAGGTTTATTGGAACTATATGTACAATGTGTTTATCAGTGAAAATCCGGAGAAAATGATGGGGGAAAAGTTAATACATTACTTTAGCCAGGGTAAATGCGAAGGCAATGCAGAAATGAAAAATCTGCTGGGAGGAAAGGGGGCAAATTTAGCAGAAATGTGCAATGTTGGCATTCCTGTTCCACCTGGTTTCACAATTTCCACCTCTGCTTGCAAAGTCTATTATCAAGACAATAGATCTTCTGTCATCCAAGTAGCTGACTACTCGGATCCAGAAAAAAATGTGGTCACGCACTGGAATGACATATGTAGTGAAATCAAAAACTACATGGCGATGCTCGAAAATGACATCGGTTGTAAATTTGGGGATTTAAATAATCCCTTATTAGTTTCTATACGCTCTGGTAGTGTTAGTTCAATGCCGGGCATGCTTGATACTATTTTAAATGTTGGTCTAAATGATGAAACCGTTGTTGGGCTTGCAAAAAAAAGTGGCGAACGTTTTGCTTACGATAGCTACTGCCGCTTCATCATGATGTACTCCAATGTTGTACTAAAGCTTGATCATCACCTATTTCAAGATGTTGTTGATAATGAGCAGCAAAAGAGTGGAGCAAAAAGCTTAGCTGATCTTGATGTTGATGTTTTAAAGAGAATTGTTAACGATTTTAAAAAGATAGTATATGAAAAAACTGAGAAACATTTCCCGCAGAACGTTGAAGAGCAATTGTTAAATTCAGTTAATGCAGTATTTGCCTCTTGGAAAAATGATAGGGCTGTTTCCTATAGAAGAATACATAATATTCCTGAAAACCTTGGAACAGCGGTCAACGTGCAAGCAATGGTTTTTGGTAATTTAAATGATAATTCTGCAACTGGTGTGATATTTACACGAAATCCTTCAACTGGAGAAAAAAAATACTTTGGTGAATTTCTGATTAATGCTCAGGGTGAGGATGTGGTTTCTGGTGTTTATACTCCTATGCCAATTGACGGAGAGCAAAAAAACACCATGGAGAAGTTGCTGCCAAGTGTCTACCGAGAATTATGTGTGGTATGTGAAAAACTTGAAAGGCATTATAAAGACATGCAGGATATCGAATTTACTGTACAGGACGGTAAGTTATGGATTTTGCAAACTAGGTCTGGCAAGCGCACGGCTGAAGCTGCTATTCGCATAATAGTTGATATGGTAAACGAAGGAACGATTACAAAAGAAGAAGGAATATTGAGAATTGATCCAAAAACCTTTGGCAATTTATTGCATCCAGTTCTTGACGTTAAGAGTGACCAAAAAGCAATAGGGAAGGGACTGCCGGCTTCTCCAGGGGTTGCTTCTGGATATGTAGTGTTTAGTGCAAGTGATGCTGAAAAAGCTGCAGAGCAGGGCAAAAAAGTGATTTTAGTAAGGTCAGAAACGAGTCCTGAAGATATTAATGGAATGAATGCTGCAAGTGGCATAGTAACAGCACGGGGAGGGATGACCTCGCATGCTGCTGTTGTAACCCGTGGAATGGGTAAGCCATGCATTTGCAGTGTGAGTGGACTTTATATCGATAAAGATGGAACTTTCTTTTCTGTAGGGGATACAAAAGTAAATAAAGGTGAACCAATTACCATCAACGGAGGAACAGGGGAGGTTATGCTTGGCATTCTCCCTACAATTTCACCTGAATTATCGCAAGAATTCAAAACGATAATCAACTGGATAGATGAAATTAAAACGATCAAAGTGAGAGCGAACGCTGATACTCCAAAAGATGCAAAAATTGCAAAAGGATTCGGTGCAGAAGGTATAGGCTTATGTCGCACAGAACATATGTTTTTCGCTAGTGATAGAATCGAATTCATTCAAAAGTTGATAATAGCTGACGATGAAAATGAAAGGGCAAATGCGCTCATTAAACTGGAAGAAATGCAAAAGTCTGATTTCAAAGAAATATTTTCTATTATAGAGGGCAGGGAAGTCACTATACGGTTGCTTGATCCTCCTTTGCATGAATTTTTACCCAATAATCAGTCTACTATAGAAAAAATTGCCAAATCACTTAGTAAGTCAGTTGAATCAGTAAAAAATAAAATAGCAGAGTTGTCAGAAAAGAACCCAATGCTTGGTCATCGAGGTTGTAGGCTTGCTATTTCTCATCCTGAAATATATAGCATGCAGATTAGGGCAATACTTAGTGCTGCAAGTGAATTAAAGAAAGAAAAGAAGATAGAAGTGGAGCCTGAAATCATGATTCCTTTTATCATGAGTGAGAAAGAGTTTGTTCTGATATGCGAGCTAGCAAAGAAAGAATCCTCTGTCATCTCAGCTGGGATCCAGACGCAGATTCCAGCGTCACGCGCTGGAATGACATCAGACAAGGCTTATTCAATTGGAACGATGATAGAACTACCAAGAGCAGCACTGATTGCTGATAAGTTAGCAAAACATGCAGAGTTTTTTAGTTTTGGCACTAATGATTTAACGCAAACAACCATGGGACTTTCAAGAGATGATTCAGTTAATTTCCTCGATTCTTATAAGGAAAGCAACATATTCGAAAGCGACCCATTTGAAGTGCTGGACATCGAAGGGGTAGGGGAGTTAATCAAGATAGCCATTGAAAGAGGCAAAAAAACCCGAAAAGAAATAAAATTGGGTATATGTGGAGAGCATGGAGCAGATCCAAGATCTATAGAGTTTCTCATCGAATCAGGGGTAGATTATGTTTCATGCTCACCCTATAGAGTACCGATTGCAAAGTTAGTGGCAGCACAGTTTAGCATAAAATCTAAGTTTGTTGGGTAAGTGAAAAACATTGCACCTCCTTGTAGAGCTCTGTCATTCAAGTGCTCCTTTTTTTGTCATTCCAGTGCCCCTATGATGTCATTCCAGTGCTTGACACTGGGATCCAGAAAAATTTGCTTGTGAACAAGTAAACTATCATGGAAAGTAGCTGATCTTACACTAAATGAATGTTTTTGATGAGGTTGCATAGAAGCTGGATTCCAGTGTCAGCTACTTGCATGACATCGTTTACTATGTGCCATATTGCAATGTTTGTACAGTTGTAGATTTATTCGCGGTATAGATTCCGCTAACGAGTAGCGGAATGACGGTTTTTCAAATTGTCGTAAGTCAGTTTAGCTATAATATCAAGTTTCACAACTTCACCAACTATTTCTTTCTATTAAATAAGAATAAATTGCCTATACAAAAATAGATTGGCAATATTTCAAGTCTGCCAAGCAGCATTAAAAACGATAGAAATAATTTTACTTCATTACTGAAAGAGGAATAATTACCCGAAGGGCCTATTAAATTACTAAATCCCGGGCCAGAGTTTGTAAGCGTTGCAGAGACTGAACTGATGCTAGTTATAAAGTCTGCATTGCTTAAGTAAGACATCACTATTGATGAAACGGTAAGCGTTAACATGAAAATTGCAAAAAATATAAAGACAGAGTGAACTTCATCATTCTCCAGGGTTTTTCCATTGAATTTTACCCTATCGCCTGCGCCTGGGTTTAATAAAAGGCGAAAGTGATTTTCTATAGATCTTAGAAAAATGATCAAACGAAAGATTTTGACACCACCACTTGAAGAACCGCTACATCCACCAACAAAGGTTAGAAAAAAAGCTAAGACTGAAATGAAGCTCCAATCTATATGATTACAGATTGCATAACCAGTTGACGTAATCAAGGAAGTGATGGTAAATGTGCTGCATCTAAATGATTGAGATAGTAGCTATCTTAACAAAGTAAGAGACCTGTTCATCATAGCAAATGTCTAACCGTCTTATAATTTTTAAATAGCTAAGAAAAGGCAGAGAACCTAAAATCATAAAAATGATCGTTATGACTTCTAACATAGGGTTATTATAGTGCCCTATAGAATCATTATAGTTAGTAAATCCACCAGTTGATACAGAGGACATTCCGTGGCATATTGCATCAAACAGTGGCATACCAGCTAGATAACAGGAAAATATACATAACAAAATTAGGCCATAATATATTGCCGTAACATGAATTACTACGCTTCGCGTGTTCGGCAACTTCCTTTTGGTAGTATCTGAATATTCAGAATAAAGTAAATTATTTAGACTGAGAACCTTAAATATAGGAAAAACTGCAATTCCTAAAGTGATTACACCAAAACCCCCCATGCCATGTAGCATTGCTCTCCACAGCAATATTCCTGGAGATTGTTTTTCAATATCATTAAATATAGTTGCCCCTGTGGTTGTGATGCCAGATATCGTTTCAAATAATGCATCAACATAGCTCAGATTATCAAAATAGAAAGGAATAGCTACAAACAGAGACAAGGCAATCCAGGTGCAACTAGTAATCGCAAAAATTGCTGGCATGCCATGTAATCTACTTAATTTACCGAACAAAATAAAAGTTACGCCAGATGTGCAGGTAATTATGAATCCAGCGAGGAAATTTTTCCATTCGTAGCTGAGATACTTATTGGTAATAGCAGGAATAAGCATTGCTAAGCTAAACAACAATAGGAATATTCCCACAATAAATGCAATTGAACGTAAAGTTTGTAAACGTTGATGATTTTTCATAGAGTTACTTCCTCGCTATACAAAGCCATAAAAGCTACTCTAACGTCAAGCACTTTGTTGGCCTTTATTAACAGTTATTAACAATATATTTGACTTACTTGTAAATATGTGTGATAATTAAATTTTTATTAGAGGTAAGATATAGTTAAATTAACTGAGCTACAAACAAACATTCAAAACTCATTAATACAAGCAATCTCGTGTGGCAATCTTCTAGAAGTCCAGAACATGTTCAAAGATAGTGAAGATAGTAATATACAAAAAATTTTGAGACTTGAGTGGATTTCTAATGAACTCAGAAATACTGTTTTAAGGGTTGCTATTGACTCTTATAACATTCAAGATCAAGACAAAGCTATATAGATCATTGAACTAATTTGGCAGAAAGCTGATCAAAGAACTCGTGATTTTTTGTGTAGTACAGAATACGATCTAGCAGGAGGTGATAGTGTTAACACAATAAATATGCTTAGAGGCCTGCAAGAAAGGACCAACGACTCTAATAACGCATCTGCTCTTGGAAAAGTTATTCAAAAAATGGAAGAGCACAAGAGGGTAATGGATCTTAATTCCAATGCTCCTATAGTAACTAACACTACTGCACCAACTACTGGTAACACAACCCCAGAAAAGAACGATAACGATACAACCTTCTTGAGTAAACACAAGGGGAAGATTGCTCTAAGCGTTGGTGGGCTATGCGTAGCTGGTGCTATTGCAGCCTATGTGCTGGCATATCCTGTAGTTGCATTAGTTTTAGCAGTTTCAGCATTGGCTGTACTAGCTGGTGCTTATATTGGAGGAGTTTTTGAGAACCCAAGTGTGGAACGGCTTACATCACAACGAGAAGTACAACATTAATAATGTCATCCCAGCGCGGCGCGCTGGGACGTTAGAACAAAGAATATAAAAGAAGTGGTATCTGTTCAGGGGAGTGGCTAATGTACAAATATTGAAGCAAAGTGCATGACACACAGCTGTACGAACATTTGTTTGCAAAGGTAGTTTGTACAACAAATGGTGTCATTCCAGTGCTTGACACTGGAATCCAGATACGATTTCATCATATAAATCTTTCCATTCTTGATTTGTTTTTTCAATTAAGTTTATTTTCCATTTTCTCTGCCAGCTTTTTAGAAGCTTTTCTTTACTAATTGCTAAATTTATGTCTTGAAACTCCTCAAAGTAGACTAATTTACTAACATTGTACTTTGACGTGAAACCGGAAATGGCTTTGCTCTTATGCTCCCAAATTCGTTTAATTAAATTTGACGTTATACCTATATACAAGGTTTCATTTCGTTCACTTGCAAGTATATAAACATAATAACTTTTCATATATAGTAACCTGGATCCCAGTGTCAAGCACTGGGATGACACCATTTGTTGTAAACTCACTTTTACTCTATGGTCTTGCCGCTATCCTGAACGGATACAAGAAGTGTTGCCGTCATGTTATATCATAAACCTTTGCTGAAGCTTTCTTTATATCTTCACTTGAAAGTGGGATTAGACCAAGCCTAGATAGGTACCCATCTTCAATGCCGATCGAATCTATAATTTCTTTTATGAATTCTCTTAATCCATCAACAGTATCCAGGTGTTCTTTCTTTATGTAAAGGTATAGAGGTCTTGCTAATATATATTTTCCCGATGATATATTTTCGTAAGTTGGCTCAATTCCTGCAATTGTGCTCCCTTGTATTTTATCTTGATTCCTCATTAAAAAGCTGAAACTAAATATCCCTAAGGCGTTCTTGTTACTTTTCAATTTTTGTATTATTATATTTTCATTAATTCCAACTTCTATATACCTTCCGTCATCCCTTATATTACCACATGCTTTCTTTCTTTCTTCCTGATCTTTATAATTCTCTTTAAAAATTCTTGAATTCATGCATGAATATTGATCAAGCATAATAGAATTAACCAAAGTTTCGTATGTGCCTGTATTTTGATGTGGACCATAAATTTCAATTTCTGTTTTTGGTAAGGCTTGATTTACATCAGACCAAAACTTCTTATTATTTTTTACTAATTTATCATTTTCTTGAGAATATGCAGATAAAGTTTCAAATAAGTCCTTTTTTGTGAAATCAAATCTATGGCTTTGATTTGAATTTGCAATGACAACTCCATCATAGCCAATGATGATCTCTATCACTTCATTAATTTTATTTCTTTTACATAGTTCTCTTTCTACTTCCTTCATAGGGCGAGATGAAGTGGTGATGTCTGGCGTGTCTTCCCCTATTCCTGAGCAAAACATTTTGAACCCTGATCCACTTCCTATTGATTCTACAACTGGAGTCTTAAAAGGGAATACACGATTGAACTCCTCGGCTATAAACGAGATAAAAGGAAAAACAGTTGAAGATCCAACAATTCTGATGTATTTCCTGGCATCAGCATTTAACAGCGGCGTGAATAATACGAATACAAAAATCAGGAGAAAGTTTCTAAGCATTATTTTTAGTTAAGAACATAAATCTAATTATTATAACAAAAATCAAACTGAAAAGCTTTAATTGCATGACAAAAGCTACAGTTTACATTTAAATTTTATTTTATATTATTGTAAGTATTACACAACTTTAAGGGGCAATTATGGCAGTTATGCCAGATAAATGGATAAGAGAAAAAGCTGAAAACTTTGGAATGATAGAGCCTTTTGTGAATCACAAAAGCAGCAAAGGTGTTATATCTTTTGGACTATCATCTTATGGTTACGACGCAAGAGTGGATAATAAATTTAAAATTTTTACTAACGTTAATTCAGCCATCGTGGACCCTAAAAATTTCTCTGAGAATAGTTTCATAGATAAAGAAACAGACGTATGCATAATTCCACCAAATAGCTTTGTGCTTGCAAGTACAGTGGAATATTTTCGTATACCAAGGAATGTACTGGTCATTTGTGTTGGTAAATCAACTTACGCAAGATGTGGAATTATAGTAAACGTTACTCCCTTAGAACCTGGATGGGAAGGTCATGTCACACTCGAATTCTCAAACACTACTCCGCTTCCTGCAAAAATTTACGCCAATGAAGGCGCATGCCAATTCGTATTTTTAAGCGGCGAAAGTGAATGCGAGAAATCATATGATGATATGAAAGGAAAATATATGAATCAGCATGGTATTACTTTGCCGCTGGTGAAATAATTACTGCTTTCGTTGTGAGCTACCCATACGCGTCAAGTTAAGGAAAAGTGTAAGTAAAATTGATAGAGTGAAGGAAAAGAATAAGGTATAAGTTCTCTTGGATATGTGAATGAGAGAACTTACAATGGACAGAATAGCTTGCTTATCAAAAGACCTCAATGAATTCTTTAATGAAAAAGCAGACGAAATATCAATTGCAGTAGGTTTTATAAAAAGAAAGAGAAAACTTAATGGCTCATCATTCATAAAAGCTATGGTTTTTGGTAACATAGGAGTTGGTGATTGCAGCATAGAAACAATGTGCCAATTGCTAAATGAAGACTCGATAGAAATTACAAAACAGGGTTTGGATTTTAGATTTACTGAAGAAGCAGTGGAATTTATGAAAAGAATGTATAATGAATCTTTAGTTTTATTTAAAAACAGCTTACAGGTTGATTGCAGAATTTTGAAGCAATTTAGAAGCATTAAGCTATTGGATAGTAGCTATATTAGCCTGCCTAGTAGCATGGAAGATATGTACAAAGGATATGGGAGTAGCTATAGAGATTGTGAGAGTAATACCAAATCAGGAATAAAGCTGCAGTTAGTCTTTGATTACCTGAACCAAGCGCTAGATAAGTTAAATTTAATAGAAGGAATAAGGTCGGATCAAGGTTATAGGGATTATCTGAACGGTTTATCAGCCAATGATTTGCTAATATTTGATTTGTGCTACTTTGTGCCTAGTTCTTTTAAACAGATTGATGAAGCAGGTGCATATTTTGTTAGTCGTTATAAGTCTGATACCAATATATATGATATAGAAACAAATCAAAAAATAGAGTTGTTGGAATGTTTAGAAGGTCAATCCCTTCTAGAGATGGAAGTGCTATTAGGAAAAGAAGTAAAAATTAAAGTGAGAATTATATGTCAAAAATTAACTGAAGAACAGTCTATAATTAGAAGAAGAAGGGCTAATAAGTTAGCAAAATCACATGGATATACATCTTCTCAAAAGAATCAAAAATTGCTGGATTGGTCGATATTCATAACTAACGTTCCAGAGAGTAAAATCAGCGCTGAACAAGTATTAACAGTTTACAGGGTAAGATGGCAGATTGAATTATTATTTAAATTGTATAAGAGTCACATCAGGCTTGACGAACTTAAAGGAAAACCATACAGAGTATTATGTGAACTATACGCTAAATTGTGCGCAATTCTTATATTTCATGGAATAGTTGGTTGTATAAAACTGAAAGAGAATACAGAGCTGAGTTTAACAAAGGCATTCATTGAATTAAAAAGAAGGATTAGGGAGTTGTTTTTAGCGTTAAGCAGTAAAATTAATAATTTGAGAATTTTCCTGAAAAAACTTACCACAGACTGGTCACAATTTTCTGTGAAAGATAGATATAGAAAAACTAGAGTATCCACCTTAAGTTCATTGAATTTTCTTACCCTTGCTTCTTAACTTGACGCGTATGGTACACCTAAGACTCTACTAATCAAAGCTCATGCAACAAATTTAAGAATATCTTTAAAAGCAAAGGTATCAAAAGAATGGCATCAAATTACCATAGAAAACTTAGTGAAAGAAATAGCTCAAAAACATGGATATGGACATAAAGTTGCTGAGGAATTTAAGAATGTATTGATACCCCATATTAATCAGGCAGATGAAAGTGATATAAGTCTGTTAACAAAGATCGCAACAGAGCGTGAAGCAATGGCAAAATTAGCTGGTGGGTATATATTGTTTATTTCAAAGAATATGGCAAAATCAGCCACAGGAAAAGCTTTAGGAACAACGACTATTAGACCTCAAGACACAATTAATTGGAAAGTGCATTTTACCATACGTGATAAGTATAATTCAGTAGTAGCAAAATGGCACAGCTATGAAAAGGGCGAAACTATTAAAGAAACAGTTGGTAGTAGCGAGCCAAGTTATATTATGCTGGAACTTTACTCTAATGCAGAGTCAGCGCTGAGTGCAGCAAATGCCAAGTTGAAACAATTGAAGCGTAACAATGAAACTTTAGATATAACTATGCCTGGTAATCCAGAGTTATTTGCAGAAGCTAAACTTAATCTTATAGGTTTTAATCAAGCGGTAGATGGTGAATGGATAGTTAACAGAGCGGAGCATACTTTAAATAGCTCAGGTTACCTTACTATGTTGTCAGCATCTTTGAGTAAGTAATGTTAATAAAAAATGAGTAAATGATCTATTTAATATTAAAAAGATGTTGAATATGGATAAATTGGGTCAAGATACAAAAAACAAGCTGCATTTTTGGTGGCTTATAACAGTAATAGTATGTATTATTGCTACCTATTCCTACATGAAGGCAAAAGCTGAAGGTAATTATAAAACGATACTACGCATTGCTTCTCAAAATTGTAACTTAGATGTAGTAAAGTTTTCAGTAGAAAATTTATTAAGTGTTAACACACGAGTTCTTAAATTAACAGCATTACATCATGCATCTGATTCAGGATGCTTGAAAGTTACTAAATTTTTAGTATACCAAGGAGCTGACATTAGTGCATTAGGTGAAAATGAAAGATGGACAGCATTACATTTTGCTGCATTAGAAGGGCACTTAGAAGTAGTGAGTTTTTTACTGGAAAGAGGTGCAAATCCTAACGTTAGAGATAGAAGTGGAAAAAACCCTCGAGATGTAGCTGTAATAGAATCAAGGCAAAACAAAGACAAGCCCTACGATCAAATAATAAAGCTACTTGCAGAAGCAGAGAACCGATAACATAAAGAAATCACTAAAGCTGTAAGTTTTTTATGATCTCTATATAAACTCCCAAAACCATCCATAATAGATTAATACTTTCACATGAAAAAGCAAAAAATCCCAATTACGGTAATTATTACCATATTAATCCAAACCGTAGCATTGATATGGTGGTTATCCAAGCTAGACTCAAGGATACAATTTCACGATAAACTTATTGAATATGGTTTAATGGAAAAAGTGTTAGTACTTGAGGAAAGGGTAAAAAATCTTTCTGAAGAATTAGATGAGTTTAAATTGCAGGTTTTAAGCGGAAAAATTAAATCTTAATATCCTTACCTAAATTAATAATGATTAAATATATTTTATCCGTTGATGGAGGTGGAATTAGAGGCATCATACCAGCCATTATTCTCGCAGAAATAGAGCAAAGGACAAGGAAACCGATAGCTGAAATCTTTGATCTTATGGCAGGAACCTCAACCGGTGGAATTGTTGTAGCAGGGTTATGCAAAAAAGATCAACAAGGAAATCCTCAATACTCTGCCAATGATTTGGTTGAACTTTACCAAGAGTACGGAGCATATATTTTCAAGTCTTCGTTCTTCAGGCGATCAATATTATCTTGGATTAATTGTGCACAATATCCACATAAAAATATTGAATTTGTACTGGATAAATATTTTGGAGAGGATATTCTAAAAAACACATTAAGTAATTTGCTAATCACAAGTTACGATATTAACAATAACTATCCTTTCTTTTTTAAGAGCTGGAGAGAAGATAGAGATTTTGTCAAATTAAAAGATGCACTCAGAGCTACAACGGCTGCCCCTACTTATTTCATACCAAAACATCTAAAAATCAACCAAAAGGAAATGGTATTAGTGGATGGCGGGGTATTTGCCAATAATCCAGCGGCTTGTGCATATGCAAGTGGTAAGAGGTTATTTCCAAATGATGATATTCTACTGTTATCGATAGGTACTGGAAGAACAGACAGAAGCATAGAGTATGCCAATTCAAAGAGATTTGGAAAAATAGGCTGGATAAAACCTTTGTTAAATGTGATGTTTGCCTCTGGATTGGACTGCGTAAATTATCAGATGAATCAAGTAATAGGCAATAGATACGTAAGAATACAATCGCAATTGAAGCTAGCGTCGGCTGACATGGATAACATTACATCAAAAAATATCAAATTTCTTCAACAGGAGGCAAAGGCAATGATAGAGGACAATCAGAAAGTGATAGAAAAATTCTGTATAGAAATATTAAATATATAACTATTTTTACTTATATATTAATATATTGTTTAACACAATTCAATTTTCACACTCATCAGCAGTTAGACCACTTGCTCGCACAATAATATCAATAGCAACACCTGCCTTAACTAGATCTTTTGCAATCTTGATTTTCTCTGCTTTTTTAACCTTTTCTTTACCAGTTTGCATTCCTTCAGATAAAGATCTAGCTACCGTATCCAGTAATTCTTGATCCTCAATTTTTTCGCATTTATCTACAAACCGCAAAACTGGCTCATTTTCATATTCTGTTAGTCCAAGAGCTTTAATGTTAACTGATAATGTCTTTGCTATCTTATATAATATTTCAATTGGAATGTCTGTATATCCTCGTTCATAGTTGTGTATTTCTTTAGGTGTTGAACCGATTTTATTTGCCAAGTCCTCCTGAGTGTATTCCCGTATTAATCTCTCCTCTTTTATCCTTTTCCCTACTTTGTAGAGTATAGAATCAGTACAAATTTCTTTCTCTATATCATCATATTCATAAGTAGATAAGCGAGTCACTTGGGAAATAATATCAACTGAAACTCCTTCTTTCACTAGATTCTTTGCTACTTCTATTTTCGCTTCTTCTTGGCTAATTTTCTCGCTAATATATACAAACCTTACTAATGGATACAGCTTCTTGCGTAATTCCTGATCCTTGATTTCTCTATGTATTTTTGTTAGATAGACTATTTCTTTATCCTCATCTTCGTACCAACCGTTTTCTCTTAGTACTGTTGGTCCTGGAAGTAGATCTATAACATTGACTGACAATGCTCCTGCTATTATATACGATTCTTTGATTGTAATAGCCTTGCACCCTAGTTCAAAGTTATGTATTTCCTTATGTGTTAAACCAATTTTTCTTGCTAATTTTGCCTGAGTATACCCTTGTACTATCCTACAACCTTCTATTTTTTTCCCTAGCTCGTAGCTTGCTGAGCCAATATGCTCTGAATTATCATAGATAAATCCTCTAAAAGCTGTTTTTCCTACAGAAGCAAACATATATTCTATCACAAAAAAAATCCACTATTGGCTAAGTTTTTATGAAATCACAAAAATTTCTCAATCATATAATTTGATAAGCCTGTCGTTTGCAAGATAATATCAACAGAAATTCCTTCTTTCACTAAATTCCTTGCAACTTCAATCTTCTTTTCCTCTCTGACCTTTTCTCTACAAACATGTATACCTTCAAATAAAGACTTGATTAGCATATCGCGTAATTCCCGACTCTCAATCTTTTTGTATTCTTCTATCAAGTTTGATAGCTTTTCTTCCGCTTCACTATCCTCATCTGATTCGGGAAGTAGATCTATGATACTGATTGATAATACCTTTGCTATTTCATCTAACATTTCAAGTGAGACAGCAGCTCTCCCTTGTTCATACTCGTATATTCCTTGATTTGTTATGCCAACTTTATTCGCTAAATCTTTTTGTGTATATCCTCGTATCAATCTCCACTCTTTTATCCTTTGCCCTACTTTGTATGGAACCGGAATTTTGTTCTCCTCATACTCACCAATAGATAAGTTAGTTGTTCGAGAGATAACATGAGCAGAAACTCCTACTTTCATCAAACCCCTTGCTACTTCCATTTTTACCGCTTTTCTGCTTCTTTCCTCACTCAAACGAATAAATTTGGTTAATAAATAAAATACCTCACTTAATTCTTTATCCTTATACCCCTTTACTAAATTTAATATTTCTTCATCTTCAAAATATCTTTTTTCATTTGGTAGCGTCTCTCCACAAACTAGACCTTTAACATTTACTGATAATGCTTCTGCTATAGCATATAATTTCTTAATTGGAATTTTACGACTCCCTTTTTCATATTGCAGTATTGCCCAGTACTTTACACCAACCTTCTCCGCTAAATCCTTCTGAGTATACCCTCTCTCTAACCTCCAACTTTTCACTTTTTGCCCTACTTCATAGTCTAGACTTTTTTCCATACAAAGAACCATACATATAATATTTTCTACTATAGCTCAAAGGTTCCAGGTATAACGGTAAGAAAAAACCTCTGGAACCTTAAAGTTGGCTGTAGACGCATTAAAGTTCTCTAAAGGTTTCTTTACTACCTTCACGTATTCTATTTACCCATGAAGACAATACTTCATCATTGCTAATCTCTTTTATAGCATACTTTTCACTCCATATGCCACATCTAGTGAAATTACCTTTCTCTACTGCTTCTTGAAGTTTCACTCCCCCAAAAAGGCAGTTTTTTCCTATTTCTTCGCCTCTTTTTTGTAACTCAGCCCACATTTCCTTGTTTTCTACTCTCACTTGTACTTGATCATATTTTTTTACATCATGGTACAATATAATATTTAGCTTACCAATGCTTGTAGGAAATTCTAACACAACAGAGCTACCATCTGATACATCAACGTAATTTCTTGCACCTCCTTGCTCCCTTCTGATCTCAACTTCACTATTGCCAATTTTTAAAATGTTACTTCCTAACTCTCTCAGTATTTTGGCAACTTCTACTTTACTGTTCTCAGAAAATTCTATATATGATGTTGTATTGTCTATCTCGATATCTATTAATTCTCCTTCTTGCACAGCACTTTCGCCAGCTTTCTCTAGTTCTTCTAGTCTCTCATCTATCTGTGGCTGAACTTCTGGTTGTAGCTCATTATAGATTTCACCTATCAATTTATTCTCCAATAAAGTATCATGAAACTCTGCACCGTTTAGCATTAATTTACGTATTAGCTTTTTACGGTCAGCCTTATCAAATTTATGAAAATGTGTGCCCAGTATCACATATTCTGCGAAGCTCCACTCTCCATCATTACATGCATTTAGCCTTCCTCCAGAAGCTAGTACTTTGTCTATAACTTTGTGCAATTCATTTACATTATTTGCCTCTACCACTTCACTTTTAAACCAGCTCAAAGTTTCACTTTCACCTGCACTTGGCTTTATTTTTTTCAAAGCTGAAGCAAATGGATTTTTATCTTCTTGATCACTTACAGGTTTTGTGCCATAAACATAGTCAAATCCTTTCCCATAGTTGATTTTGTTTTCGCGAACTTCTCTACCAGGGAAAGGTGCTATTTCTTCAGGCTTTTTAGCCTTATTAATTTTGCTTACAAAGGTGGATTGCTCCTTAGTACGACCAATTCCTATAATCGCATTTAACATCTCACCTTTTGATAATCTATCAAGATCAATGTTTAACTCGTAAGTACTTCCTTCTTGATCATCAAAAGGTACAATTATTTTATTACCCATATTAGCCTCCGCTATTAAATATACTTTACTAAGTCTACAACCGACTTTATTACTTTATTATTAGCTTGATGTATACTTTCTCATTAATTATAAGAGATAATTAATGTACTTGCAAATACTTTTTCATTCAAGTAGTTAAACAACTCATGAAAAGTAAGACTCTTCATCTACTTCAAACATCTGCTTTATAACAGTCCTTGCTCTTTAAAACTAAAATATCCAACACTTGTGATGATAATGTGATCCATTAACCTAATCCCTATAGTCTGACAAGCTTTAGCCAAGTCTTTAGTTACAGCTTCATCCTCATCAGATGGCTTTAACCTTCCTTCTGGGTGGTTATGCGATATTATTATTGACGTCGCTTTTCTTATTAATGCCTTTCTTGTTACTTCTCTTATGTAAAAAGGTACCTTATCCACTGTACCAGTGAACACTTCTTCCCCCTTTAAACGGCACTTTTGATCAAAATATATTATTTTCATCTTTTCCTCCTCTGAATAACCAATACTCACCCTTAAATATTTTACGATGGTTTCCAAGTTATCCATTACAGGTCCTTTCTTTAACTCTTCTCTTGGTACCCTCTTTGCAGCTTCCCTTAGGCATAAAATTACTGCTACTGTAGAGTCAGTTATCCCTTCTATAGTTTTCAAGTCATCTATTTCCTGGCCTAAAACTCCTCCTATTCCAAAACTATCTATTAGCTTTCTAGCAATAATTCGAGCTTCTTCCCTGTCATGCACTGCACTTAGAAACATTTCTATTACTTCACGATCAAGTAGAGCTTTACCGTTGCTTTCTAATGCTCTGAATTCTATTTCTTCTCTACGATCTTTCTTATTATTCATAAAAATTACCCTTCACTAATAACAAAATGTTTTTATATATTTACTGCTGTTTTTTGTCAGCATTGGCATAAAGCCATAGCTTTTGAGTGAAGTCAAATCAATTTTTAAATCCTTTTTATTTATTTTTTTATGAAATAGTAAAGATATTAATAAGTGCTGATTTTTTATTTTAAATTTGTTGAATTTCGTCTAAAGAGATGCCTACTGTTTTTAAAATAATATTGATAGAAATTCCTTCCTTAACTAAATTCTTTGCAATTTTCATCTTTTCTACTTTCTTCACTTTCTCTTTGCAAACTTGTATGCTTTCAAACAGAGATTTTATTAGTACATGACGTAGTTCTTGGCTTTTGATCTTTTTGTATTCTTCTATTAACTTTGATAGCTCTGCTTCACTATTCTCATTTTCTGTCGTTTCTGGAAGTAGATCTATAACACTAATTGATAGTACCTTTGCTATTTCATCTAACATTTCAAGCGAAACACCAGCTCGTCCTTGTTCATATTCATATATTCTTTGATTTATTATGCCCACCTTACTTGCTAAATCTTCTTGAGTGTATCCTCTTCTCAACCTCCATTCTTTTATTCTTCGACCTACTTTATACGGAATAGAAATTTTTTTTTCATCATTATCATATTCACCAATAGATAAATTAGTTGTTCGAGAGATAACATGAGTAGAAACTCCTTCCTTAACTAAACCCTTTGCTACTTCTATTTTTACCGCCTTTCCACTTTCTTCCTCACTAATACGGATGAATTTAGTTAATAAATAAAACGTTTCTCGTAATTCTTGGTCCTTAATCTCTTTATGTCTTCTTACTAGATTTAATATCTCTTCTTCCTCATACCTTTCCTCATTTGGTACTTCTTGTCCGCAAGCTAGATCTCTAGCAGTTGTTGATAATGCTTCTGCTAATTCATATAACTTCTTAATTGAAATTCTGCGCGTTCCTTTTTCATATTGCAGTATTACCTGATATGTTGTTCCGATTTTTTTTGCTAAATCTTTTTGAGTATATCCCTCTGCTAATCTACAATTTCTTACTTCCTGTCCTATTACTTTGTAATCTAAAAAATTAGAGCATTTATTCTCTTTTTTCACATTTTATACTCCATAACCAGAAGAGCTATCACGTATACCTAATTGGGAACCTTTTTGACAAACTGAACTCATCTCCTTTCAAACAATTTTTCTATATCACTTAGTTTCATTTCTATATAAATTGGTCTTTCATGACCAGAATATGGAGTTTTCTCAATTTGTCTTAGTATCTCATTCATCTCTTCCAATTTCATTTTTCTTCCTGCTCCATGGCAAGCGATTGTGGCTGATATTTTATTCACCTTATCCTCTATTGGCAACGTATCTTCCATTTCCGTTAACTTATCTACTATATCAACTAGCATCTCTTTTATACCTATTGTTCCCAAGATTGAAGGTATTTCTTTCACCATTATTTTATCTTCTGATTCTATTTCAATACCAAAACCCATTTCAAAAAGCTTATCTTTATAAGTTTCAACCATCTCCATCCCTGCTTGGTTTTTAATCTCAACTATTTCAGGAAGGAGAAGTTTTTGTCTTTTTATGCTTGATTTTTGCTTTAAGCACTCGTAGATCAACCTCTCATAGGCTGCATGTTGATCTACTATAATCAGCCTATCTCCAGCCTCAGCAATAATGTAAGTATTGTAGACCTGACAGCGTGCATATCCCAGAGGATGATCCTCTATTAAATCAATTTGCTTTCTTTCTAAAACCATCGTTCCCTTTTGGGGTGGAGATTCTCCATATTTAAACGTTTCTGGTAAGCTTCGCCTTCTTTCATCTGGTGCATTGAATTCTTTCATTAGACGATTTTCTAAAAGACTTGGTCTCTTTTCATAAAACTCTTTTTGATTTTTTTTCTCTTTGCTATTAACCGGCTCTTGGCTATCAAACTCCTCAATACTTTGACCACTCGCTGCAAACCTCGTTGATAGTGTTTTTATTATTCCTCTTCTCACTATTTCATATACTAGTCTCTTGTTCTGAAACCTTACCTCTGATTTATTTGGATGCACATTTACATCTACTTGATCGTATGGTATCTCTAAGTGCAGCGCTGCAAAAGGATACCTCCCAACTGGAATCAAATCTTGATATGCGTATCGAATTGCACCAACAAGTAGATTGTCTTTTATTGGCCTTCTATTAACAAACGTATAGATCTGAGTTGAATTGCCTCGATTGATAGTTGGTTTACAGATGTGTCCCGTAAGTTTGATGCCTTCCTCTTCCTCTTTTACTTCCAGCGAATTGCTCTGAAATTCTTCTTCTACTTCACATAATCTGTTAAATAATGAAGTTTGCTTAACATATTTTAAGAGCTTTTTATTACCGGAAGTGAGAGTAAACCCAATACTATAGTTAATCATTGCTAAGTTATTTACAATATCAACAATGCTTTGTGTTTCTGCCCTCTCGGTTTTTAGAAATTTTAATCTATTTGGAGTGGCAAAAAATAAGTCACGAACTTCAATATATGTACCCTGTAGCAAAGAACAAGGTGTAATCTCTCTTATTTTTTCTCCTCCCTCATACCTTATAGACCATGCTTCCTTTGCTCCACTTGCCTTAGACGATAATTTCATTCTGCTTACTGCTGCAATTGAAGGTAAAGCTTCTTCCCTAAACCCAAGGTGCTTGATTTCTATTAACTCACTATCGCTTAATTTTGAAGTGGCATGCCTCATAAATGCTAGGTCTAAGTCGTCCTTTTCTATTCCATTTCCATTATCTGTCACAGTTATAAGATTGCGCCCACCACTTTCTATTTTGATCTCTATCTCTGAACTTCCAGCATCTATTGCATTTTCTACTAATTCCTTTACTACACTTGCTGGCCTCTCTATTACCTCTCCCGCTGCTATACGATTTATAGTTTTTGTGTCTAAAAGAATTATTGGTCTGGTAGAGATCATAACTGTTAAATCCCCCTATTAGGTTTAACTGCTATGATCCCCCCAACAGAACCGTACTTGCGAACTTCCCGCATACGGCTCTTCAGTGTAGCATTCACAGCATCTTTGATTACTGCTATCTGATTTAGTTTTCCTTGCGTCATATTCCAACCTCTGTTGTATTGGTGTAACAATCCCTAAACCAGTTACTAAACCGCTGATCGCTTTCCCTTGTACGTGGCTTTCCCACGCTCTGAGTACTATCAATCAGTCCGACTTCCTTTGCCTCTTCCGTTAGTTCTCGCCTTTGTTGACTTGTTCCAACATACCTTAGTAGGAATTCAAAGGATCTCCCAAGTTCATTTAGAATCCATCTCAACACATGACACGGCCTTCGATCCCGATAGAGTGAGTGGTAACTTACCTTATCGTTACCCTTCATGCTGTCTTCCACCTTATGGAAAGTGTCGACCTCTATGATATCGGAAATTTAGGAACTCAATACCTTCACTTGCGTTGTACCCTGTGTTGTCCATTCCATTAGCTTTACTACGCTCGTTACCTTACGCAGCATAATGGTCTGTTCTAGGCTGCTGGTTAGACTTTGCCTAGGTTGGATTTTCACCAACTGTCTTCTAAACGCTTTTCTTGGCGCACCCATAACACTCCCTCCAATCTATGAAACTTAGAGCTCCCTCTATTTTTTTGTGATTTCTTGATCTCACAATCTCTATATTTTAGCTTTTTAGATTCCTTTCTAGCAAGTCTATCTGCCTCTTCATTATAGGTATTACCACTGTGAGCCTTAACCCACTTCCAGTTAATATCATGCTGCAAGACAATTTCATCCAATTCCTTCCATAACTCAACGTTTTTTACTGATTTTTTATTGGCTGTCTTCCAACCATTTGTTCTCCACTTATTGATCCACTCTGTTATACCTTGTTTAATATACTGACTATCAGCGTGTAAAACAACTTTGCAAGAAACTTTCAACATCTTTAGCCCGTTAATCACGGCCTTTAACTCCATCTTGTTGTTCGTTGTGTTTTCTTCACCTCCAGAGATACGTTTTTTGATAAAGACACTTTTATTTTCATACATTATCACAGCTGACCATCCACCAGGACCTGGATTTCCGGAACATGCTCCATCTGTATATATTGTAACCTTCTTTTTGTCCATATTGACAGGATATAGATTTAACATAAATTTGCTACTGAAATGTTGACATTAAGTTTCAAGATCTTTATCATGTAAAGGTGTGGGAGGCTAATGAATCTGTCCTCACGATGTTAGGTAAATCGTAATTGAGCTTTTAGGCTCGTATTTTTATTAGGAGGTTAGTCTTTCATACCCAAAATAATTGTTTTTAAAGCTCTTTATAGCTCATGAATTCATTTGCTGGGGTTTATAGAGGGAGTTGTAAAAGATGATAAAATATAACATTAAGGTGCGTGGTAGCATTCTAGGGTCATTTATGAAGGTAGTTTTTTGCCAACTCTTGAAATTTAGCTAACTTTAATAGACTTTAGCACAAAAACGTTGAATATTTCTTCAGAATTGTGTATAATTATCAATGCTTTTTAGGTTAATTCGTCATGGCTCTTTCGAAATTTCTTGATCCAAAAAACGACCTTAGTTTTAAGAAAATATTTGGCTCTGAAAAGAATAAAAATATCCTCATTCACTTCCTCAACGATATCTTGGACTTTTCTACTTCTGATCAAATAATGGAAATTGAATTCCTTAGTACTATCATGGATCCTGAAATTGCTTCTGACAAACAAAGCATTGTTGATGTTCTTTGCAAAGACTCTATTGGTAATAGATTTGTCATCGAAATGCAGCTCGCTCGTGATAAGGGCTTTGAAAAACGCGCTCAACTTTATGCTGCTAAGGCTTACTCAAGACAATTAGATAAATCTGGTAATTATATTGATCTTCAGAAAGTCTTCTTTATTGCTATTTCCAATTGTAACCTTCTGCCTGAAGAAGTTGACTATATTTCTACTCATAATATACGTGATATCAAAACCAATGGTCATTACTTAAAAGATCTACAATTTATCTTTATTGAGTTGCCTAAATTTACAAAAAATAGAGTAGAGCAGTTAGAGAATACTACAGAGAGATGGTGTTTCTTTTTTAAATACGCAGAGGAAACAACTGATGAAGATCTGAAAAAGATAGCAGCAGAAGCTCCGATAATAAAGCTAGCATATGATGAATTAGACAGGTTTCGCTGGAATGAAAAAGATTTGATCGCATATGAGGAAAGAATATTGAGTGTACAGAAAGAGAAGGCTATTTTGGAACAACGTCTTGATGATGCTACTCACAAAGGTAGACAAGAAGGTAGACAAGAAGGCATCCAAATCGGCGATGAAAAAGGTAAAATTGAAGGTAAAATTGAAGTTGCAAAAAATTCACTCAAGGCCGGTGTCCCTATAGATGTTATAGCTCAAATTACCGGTCTCTCTCATTCTGAAATTTTACAACTCAGGGAAAAAACATAAATACTACAACTTATTCACTTCAACATTTATGAAAACCTTTCTTAAGTTAAACATACCCCATAATTAAGAGTCTAATGAACTGTCTAAAACAGCTATAAAGATTGCACAAAGAATTATATAAATTACTATCATAACGTTACCCAAATTTCTGTATCAAAGCTACGTGCTGTAAGTTCAATATGGAAAACACATTAACCACTTAGCATTTAATGTCTACTTCATCCATTTTGGTATTAAGACTATCAGACTTGCTACCGGTATCCCTAATTATTTTGGCTACCTTCACTTTAAATTTTCCACTATTTGGCATATTATAGCTCCACCTCTTATATTATAACCTACCTATTGAGATTACCTCCAAGCTTGGTTACTCCTATCTCAGAAAGACAAGTTGATACTTCTGAATGGCTGTGAACTGAAGCATTACTTAAATAACTTTGAGGCTCTAAACTCATCTGCTGTTTTTTTGTACCATCAACTTCTAATCTACCATCTCTGTTGTGTAATATCTGCTCTATTGATTGATTTAGTACAACATTTAGCCTGCTATTAAATTGAACCATAAACTTGTCAAACTTCTTCGGACTTAATTTACCAGCTTCTTCGCCAGGACATGCCTTCTCTATATATAATTTTAAAATCCCTGAAATCTCATTAAATTTACCACTCATGATTTTTCCTGTAACTTCTTTCTGTATTTCCACAAAATCAATATTTAATCGATGCATTGATATTTTGCTATCCTTTGCAGCTTGCTCTACCACTTTCTCAAATCTCTTTGCAATATTCAATGCATAACCCTGTGCCTCTAGTGGAGATATAGGCTGATCTACTGTAGAAATATATTTCTGACCTGTAACTTTTCTAATGAGCGCATCAAGTAACATTATTGTACCATTTACATCCATTTTTGCATCAACTTGTGAGATTGGACTTGAAGTGCTTAATGTTTCCTTAAATAATATAGGTTTAGAACTTAATAATCCACCTACAGAGCCTTTTACCCAATCAAATAAATCATTTATCCAGGAAGATGGTTTTATTGCACTGCTTGTTGCTATTTCAGGTTGATTACTTAAATCTATAGCAAGCGGTCTTCTTGACATATGGTGACGAGCATGATCTCCATGGTGATGACGGCGTTTGCGTTGAACAGTTTTGTCTCTTTCTTCTTTGATTTTCTCTAAATATTTTACAACATCATTATGTTTTTTCCAAGAAGCAAGATCCAACGGTGTTTTATCATCCTTGTCTTTAACCTTAAAATCAGCACCTTCTTCTATAAGGTATTTTACCAGATCTAAATGACCATTTCTAGCAGCATAGTGTAGAGGAGTCCTACTAGTGTTATCCTTAGCATTAATGTCAGCAACTTTCTTTATAAGATACTCCACTCCGGGTAAGCAACCTTCAACTGCAGCCCAGTGTAGAGAAGTCCTTCCATTACTACTCTTAGTATCAATATAAGCACCCCGTTTTATACATTCTTTAACTTTATCAAGGTCTCCGCTTTTTGCAGCATTCAATAATTCTTTATCTAGATCTAATTGTGCTTGCCTTAAAACTTCCTCTATATCTTTGTAACCACTTTGAATAGCCAATTCTAAAGGTATATCACCATCCATGTCTCTAGCCTCAATGTTAGCGTGCTTATCAAGAAGAAATTTTACTATATCCAATCTGTTCACCCTAACAGCAAGATGTAAAGGTTTGTTATTATAGTCGTCTTGAGACTCAATATTAGCACCTTTATCAATAAGAAATTTAACCGTATCCAAATTACCCTCTCGAACAGCAAAATGTAAAGGTGTTCCCTGATACGTTATTTCATTATTAAATTTAGCACCCTTACTAACGAGAAGTTCTACTGCATTCCATTTACTTTTTTGAGCAGCAAGAAGCATAGGTGTCCAACCATTCCTATCTAGAAGCTCAATCCTAGCACATCTACTAAGAAGAAGCTGAATCATATCTAAGTTACCTTCTTGAGCAGCACAGTGTAAAGGCGTAGAACCATACATATCTTGAGCATTAATATTAGCACCATAATAAAGAAGGAGACTCACTACATTCAATTTTCCTGATTGAGTAGCGAAAAAAATTGGTGTATAACCAAAATTGTCTTGAGCTTCAATATTAGCATTATAATCATCACAAAGAAGTTTTATTTTGCTCAGATCACCTGCTTTGGCAGCAAGATGTAAGGGTGTTCTACCAAGTTTGTCTTGAACCTCAATGTTATTACTATTTGGGATTTCTAAAGACGTAGAATTTTCTTGTAAGTTACCTATCAAATCTGAATTATGTATTTTACCAAGGTAGTTTATTACATTAGAATAACCACCACAAGAAGCATAATATAGAGGTAGCCAGCCACCATGATCTTTAATATTAACATCAACTTTTTCTTCGTCTATAAAATATTTTACTATATCTAGTTTACCATTGTAAGCAGCATAGTGAAGGGGAATTCTACCACTATTATCTTTAATTTTTAAACTACTTTTTTCACCTACCACAAGATATTTTACTACATTTAGCTCGCCCCCATAAGCAGCACAATGCATAAGAGTTCGGCCATCGCTATACTTAGCACTTAAGCTAGCTCCTTGACTTACAAGATCTTCAACTTTGCTAAGATTTCCATATTGTGCTGCAATCAATAATTCTTTATCTAATTGCACGTGTTTTAAATACTCTACAATATTATTGTGTTTTTGATCAGTAGCAATATCCAGCAATGTTTTACCACCTTTGTCTTGAGTATGAACGTCAGCTCCCTTATCTACAAGGTACTTTACTATGTCTAAACGACCATTCCAAGAGGCCAAGTATAGTAACGTCCGACCATCTCTATCAGTATCATCAATACTCATTCCTTTGCTGAGAAAAAAATCTATAATGTCTTTGTTATTGTTTTCAGCGGCAATGTGTATAGGTTTTCTGCCAAAAATGTTCTCAGCGTTAATATCAGCACCCTTTTCTATTAAAAAGTTAGCAACTTCTAAGAAGCCTCTCCATGCAGCAAAATGTAGCGGTGTCCAACCATTTTTATCAGTATCATTAATATCAACACATTTGCTAATAAGGTACTTTAGTATATCCAAATTACCACTATAAGAAGCATCACATATAGAGGGGCCACAACGATGATCTTTACCCTCTAAACTAACGCCATTTTCAACAAGGTATTTAAATATACCAAAGTGACCTTTTAATACAGCATTGCGTGCAGGAGTATTACCATCTCTGTCTTCAGTATTAACATTAGCTCCTTGATTAACAAGGCCTGTTACTTCACTAATATTGCCAACTTTTGTTACATTCAACAATGCATGATCTAATTGTGCTTGCCTTGAAACCCTTACTATATCTAAACTAGAACCAGCATCTGCATTTCTCGTTTTTCTTACATTAGACCCACAATCTTCAATCATCCACATCCCTTGCGAAACCTGACCTCCTGGAATCCAAGTAAATACGCTTCTCCTATCTTTGTCATATTTAGCATAATCAGCAGCATACAAATACTCATTATGCTTAACATTCCTTATAGTACATTTATCACTGTTAGGCTCAATTTTCCACACACCTTGCGTAATTTGTCCCCCTGGAATCCAAGTAAATTGTAAGTTGGAAATGTGATATAAAAAGAAGCAAGAAGGAAGATAACTCTATAAAAATGTGGTTATCGCCAGGCTTGAGCGACCGTAAGACGGTAGTATTATAACATACGTAGATATCAAGGTACTCAAGCCTATCCTTCGAGACGTTTGAATAGTTGTTTGGGACATATATATGCACCCGTTTACAATCTTAAATTTTAACTTAAACTCTCGAGGTTCTTTATGGTTACATCTTATCAAAATTTTATTGGCATTGATATCGGAAAACTTGAATTTGTTACTGCAGTTAATGAACAAAAAGGTGTCATCAAATTTGACAATAGTTGTGTTGGTTGGAAACAATTCTACCAAAAATTTTCAAATATCTTGCCCAACTCCATGGTAATTTTAGAAGCTACAGGAGGTTATGAGCTTGGCTTATTGTATTTTCTTATTGATAGAAACATTGCTGTGCATCGTGCTAATACTCGTCAAGTTAAAAACTTCATTCTATCTCATGGAACTTTGGCAAAGACCGACAGTCTTGATGCAAAAGCGCTTGCCCAATATGGTTCTGAGCGTTGTGGACATCTGCAGCTATTTACACCTATCTCAAAAGAACAAACCACCTTGTTTGCACTTTGTCAGCGTCGTGACGATATTACGAAAATGCTTGTTCAAGAGAAGAATAGGCTAAAAACTCCTGGAAATGATTACATTAAGGAAAGTTGTCAACAAGCTATTGAATTCCTCAACAACCAGGTAGAAAAGCTTGATCAAGCTATACAAAAAATAGTCAATGAAAATCCTGAATTGCAACGATGCCAAAAAATTCTTGAAACAGTCCCTGGAATAGGTAGAAAAACCTCTCAATGTTTATTGTGTCTCATACCGGAACTTGGTTCTTTAAATAAAAGGCAAATTGCAAGCCTTGCAGGTGTTGCGCCTCATCCTAAGGAAAGTGGTAAAGCTATTGGCTACCGAAGGATTATAGGTGGAAGAAGTAACGTTCGTTCAAAGCTTTTTACAGCTGCCATGGCTGCTGCAAGGTCCAAATCTGCACTTGGTGCCTTTTATTCTAAGCTTATTGAAAGTGGTAAGAAAAAGATGGTGGCTATAACAGCTCTAATGCGTAAAATAATAGTGATTGCTAATGCAAGGCTTAAAGAAGCAGTTAATTTGCATATTTAAAAATTTACATAGCAATAACTGAAATTGGTTAATGAATATGCGCGTCCACACACATTAAAAGCGCATATTCATTAACTTAAGCAGAAATTGCTGTGGTGGCTGTTTGATACAAAATTCTGTTTCTATAACAAATGGGTTTTTATTGCCCATATGAAGTTGCAAAACTACAAATAAAAAATTTTTAAAAAAACATAGTTGATATGACGGTTCGCGGCGGCATGACGTAGAAGCTATACTTTTATACTCACCAACTTAGCTGGATCCAAGTAGTCAAGCTACTTGGATCTACAAATTGCAATGTTCGTACAGTTGCGTGCTTGACACTGGGATTTAGTGCAGTTATCCTAAACTCAAAGATTTACGCTCATCTTGCTATTCTTGGCTGAAAGGAACATATTTTTAGAATAATGAAAACAATCAGCACTTTAATTCAAGAAGGATCGGAGTTATTATCGTCACATAAAGTTGAATCACCACATTTAGATTGTGAAATCATCATGCAGCACGTACTTGGAGTGGAAAGATCATTCATAATTATCAACCATGCTGATCAAGTGCCGATGGAGAAAGAACTTTTATTTTGGAAATTAACAAAAAAAAGAGCGGAAAGATATCCAATATCGCAAATAATAGGTAATCGTGAATTCTGGAGTAAAAATTTTATAGTTAACCAGCATGTTTTAGATCCAAGGCCAGATAGTGAAACAATAATCCTAGCAGTGTTAAAATATTACCCAAACAAAAAACAGAAACTAAAAATTGCAGATTTTGGTACAGGCACAGGTTGTTTATTGATATCCGTACTTAGTGAGTATGAATATGCCGTTGGCGTCGGTTTTGAAAAAAGCTTGGGAGCATACAAAGTTGCCTATCAAAACACAAAGAAACATGATCTTCTCAGCAGAGCCAAAATATTTCCAAATTCATGGACAGAGTGCAGAGGCTCATTTGATCTGATAATTAGCAACCCTCCATATATTAAAAGAAGCAAATTGAAAGACTTGCAAGCTGAAGTGCAAAAGGAGCCAAGAATTGCCCTTGATGGTGGTATTGATGGTTTGAGTTGTTACTTGAGCATTTTTCCAATATTAAGGAGGTGTCTTAAAAAAAATGGGTTTGCGATATTGGAGATAGGTGAAGATCAAAGCAATATTGACAAAATAATCCCCTCATACGAATTAGCTTTTCAGGAATATGTATATGACTTAGCGGGAATGAAGAGATGCATTGTTATGCAAAAAACATAGCTAATGTTTTCTTCCTTCATCCCATATTATCCTATGTCATCCCAGTACCCTCTACCTCGTCATCCCAGTGCGTGACACTGGGATCTATATTTAACTAGATCCTATGGTCAAGCCATAGGATGACAGGAACGGTTTTATGCATTTTTTAAAGGGCAACATGTTTAAGCTTTACTAGCAAAGTGGAAAGTAAGGCCAGCCTCTATGCCGTGTGTATGAAAAAAGCCTTTCTGTATGGTAGTGGATACTTGATTATTACCTGTTTGTTTAGCCATTTGACTTGTTGCGGTATCCCACTTTAAGGTTTCTAGTTTGTACTCACTGCTACCAATAGCACCAAAACCTCTATATCCGATATGCATATTTACATCTTCGTTTATGCGATAATCAAGGCCAGCTTTTAATTGACCTGCGGGTCTTATTGACGATTTTTCAAACATTGTCATTCTTGTTGCACCGACTCCAACCCCAACATAAGGAGAAAAAGAGAAACGGTCACTTTTCCAATGATGATAAACATTTGCCATTACAGATATGTTCTCAATTTGGTCATGATTGACTATTGCTCCATAACTCTCTTTTGGGTCATTTTTATCCTTTGTGTAGGATATTGTCACCTGGCTACTTGTTAAACCAATATTATCCACTTTTACAGAAGAATACATTCCTTCCAATTCAGCTCTGTAGCTATTGCCATTCAATTCCCCTGTATAACCAAGTGCCACATTTGCAGCAAAAGGTGGATTATAATCTCCTTTATACTTACTTAGTGATTGACCTTCTGTTTTCTGAGCACTCCTGTCATTTACAGATACCTGATTGGCAGCTGTAGCAGCAGTATCTCCAATTTTTGCTTTCAACTCACCCGTGTAATTTAAAAATTGACCATAATACCCACTACCAAAGTAAAACCCTTCTGTTTCACTTGCAAAAGATTGTTGTGACAACAGCAAAGCAAGTGCTGTAACCGCTAATGTTTTTTTACTAATCATTACTACTCCTATGATTATTGTCCAATAGAAATTTCAAATTTTGTGAAATCTTTAAAAACCCAGTCATTTTTAAGAGTATAGAAAATAGTTATAAGAAATTTCCTAGCAGTAGCAGTTATAGCTTTAGCAGAACCACGCTTCTTTTTTATATGTTCATAAAAACTTTTCAAGTAAGGACTGTAACGTACAGCAATCCAAGTACATTGAACTAAAGAAGTACGCGCTATTTTTGACCCTCGTTTGGTAATTCTTCCAATTGTACATTGCTGATTAGATTGAGAAACTCTTGGTACAACTCCAAAATATGCAGTAAGTTTCTCAGGTCTACGGAAATCATTAATGTCTCCAATTGTTGCAATAAAGACAGCTGCAGAAATTGGACCAATTCCCTTTATGCTGATAAGATTGCTGAACCCAGGAAGTTGTTTAGCAAAAGCTATAATTTCCTTTTCAAGTTTTTTAAGGCTTTCTCGGATAGCTTCTAAATGATAGCTAATCACTTCAATTTCAACTTTTTCTAAAGGCTCCCAATTATGCTTTTGAGTAGCACGCTCAAATCCTACTTTAGTTGTAAGTACTTCTTTTTTAATTTTTATTCCATGATAATTAAAAAGACCATGAACTTTATTGATTAAAGATACCCGTGACTTTACTAACTGATCTCTCGTTTGAAGAAGAGAAGCTAACTGCTGGCATTGTTTGTTTTTGCACCTTGCCTCAGGCAACATATCTTTGCTTAGAAAGAAAGCAATAGCTCGCGCATCATGCTTATCTGTTTTGTTCACAGAGCGACGAACAACTTCAAACTGTCCAGGAGCAATTATTACTATGCGTTTAACGTAAGGTGAAACTGCATCATAAAAGAAACAGCTGTTACCTGTTGCTTCTATGGCTACTTCATATGTTTCTTGAAGATCTTTGGTGAAATTATCCAAGTCTTTTAAGCGAAACGTTTGAATATGCTCAGGTTTCCCTTCTTGTAAGTAACAAGCAGTAAAACTATTGGTATGTAAATCAACTCCAATGTGACGCATATTTTTTCCTCCAATTGCATATTTCAATATATCAGAGTAGAATATTGCCGGTTGTTCCAAACTCCTATACGAGGTCATCACATTTTGTGAGCCTCACGATGATTTTCGGTGGCAGGAGCAGTTAATCTCCCCCACGAAGTCTTTTTTCTACTCCCTGGGCAGAAAGTGCTTCAGAAAAACATCCAACCTGCCACCTATCCACTCTGAGAAGTTATTATCTTCTCTTGCTTCCAACCAAGCAATACTTATTCATACCATCTCCCCCTTTTTCTTCCAACTCAAGCAGATAATTTTCAGCTATTTCTCTACTTGAAGCCTGATATACTTTTTTTAAATCACTCATAAAAATCTTTACATCTTTGCTAGATACATATTTTAGAGAATTGCGTATCTGATGCACCACACATAGCTGTACCTCTGCATTAGGAAATACACTATTTATCGCAGCAGGAAAGCTTTTTAGCCCATCTACACAGGCAATCAGGATATCTTCTACTCCTCTTTCTTTGAGATCATTTAGCACTCCCAACCAGAAGTTAGCTCCTTCACTTTCAGCCAAATAAAAACCTAATACTTCTTTTTTACCATTTTGATCTATGCCTAATATGTTATACATGCATTTACTTACGCAATGCCCGTCCTCTTTGACTTTAAAAAACCATGAACACTATCGGATATACAGATTGCAGCGGACGACTGCGCCATTCATTGATTACTGGTAGCAATTTGTCAGTAATACTTGATATCTCCGCCGCCGATATTTTGTGATCATAAATTTCCTCAACATGTGACGCTATATCTCTATAGCCCATACCACTGCTCAAAATCTTCGTTTCAAGCTCTGGATGTAAGTTTGTTTGCCTTTTTTTGACTATTTGTGGTTCGAAACTTCCTTCCCTATCTCTTGGCGTCAAAAGCTCAAATGAACCTGCACTTGTACGTAAAGTCTTTCCATTCCTTCCGTTTCTGCGATTATTTTCTTCGCTTTCAGCCAACAAGTGGTTTTCTATTTCACCTTCCAGACTCGCCTCCAACAGTCTTTTTATAAATGGCGTTAATGCACCATCTCTTCCTGTTAATGGTCTGCCTTCCCTTATTGATGACAGTATATTTGCTTCCAGTTCTTTGTAATCTACCAAACCGGCAGTTCTATTTGCTATTTTTTGACTCATGTCAAACCTCCATTTTTTATATCAATTATATTTTTATTTCTTGGTTTGACACAGTTTATTTAACCATACGCGTCAAGTTAAGGAAAAGTGTAAGTAAAATTGATAGAGTGAAGGAAAAGAATAAGGTATAAGTTCTCTTGGATATGTGAATGAGAGAACTTACAATGGACAGAATAGCTTGCTTATCAAAAGACCTCAATGAATTCTTTAATGAAAAAGCAGACGAAATATCAATTGCAGTAGGTTTTATAAAAAGAAAGAGAAAACTTAATGGCTCATCATTCATAAAAGCTATGGTTTTTGGTAACATAGGAGTTGGTGATTGCAGCATAGAAACAATGTGCCAATTGCTAAATGAAGACTCGATAGAAATTACAAAACAGGGTTTGGATTTTAGATTTACTGAAGAAGCAGTGGAATTTATGAAAAGAATGTATAATGAATCTTTAGTTTTATTTAAAAACAGCTTACAGGTTGATTGCAGAATTTTGAAGCAATTTAGAAGCATTAAGCTATTGGATAGTAGCTATATTAGCCTGCCCAGTAGCATGGAAGATATGTACAAAGGATATGGGAGTAGCTATAGAGATTGTGAGAGTAATACCAAATCAGGAATAAAGCTGCAGTTAGTCTTTGATTACCTGAACCAAGCGCTAGATAAGTTAAATTTAATAGAAGGAATAAGGTCGGATCAAGGTTATAGGGATTATCTGAACGGTTTATCAGCCAATGATTTGCTAATATTTGATTTGGGCTACTTTGTGCCTAGTTCTTTTAAACAGATTGATGAAGCAGGTGCATATTTTGTTAGTCGTTATAAGTCTGATACCAATATATATGATATAGAAACAAATCAAAAAATAGAGTTGTTGGAATGTTTAGAAGGTCAATCCCTTCTAGAGATGGAAGTGCTATTAGGAAAAGAAGTAAAAATTAAAGTGAGAATTATATGTCAAAAATTAACTGAAGAACAGTCTATAATTAGAAGAAGAAGGGCTAATAAGTTAGCAAAATCACATGGATATACATCTTCTCAAAAGAATCAAAAATTGCTGGATTGGTCGATATTCATAACTAACGTTCCAGAGAGTAAAATCAGCGCTGAACAAGTATTAACAGTTTACAGGGTAAGATGGCAGATTGAATTATTATTTAAATTGTATAAGAGTCACATCAGGCTTGACGAACTTAAAGGAAAACCATACAGAGTATTATGTGAACTATACGCTAAATTGTGCGCAATTCTTATATTTCATGGAATAGTTGGTTGTATAAAACTGAAAGAGAATACAGAGCTGAGTTTAACAAAGGCATTCATTGAATTAAAAAGAAGGATTAGGGAGTTGTTTTTAGCGTTAAGCAGTAAAATTAATAATTTGAGAATTTTCCTGAAAAAACTTACCACAGACTGGTCACAATTTTCTGTGAAAGATAGATATAGAAAAACTAGAGTATCCACCTTAAGTTCATTGAATTTTCTTACCCTTGCTTCTTAACTTGACGCGTATGGTTTATTTAACACTCCCGGTTTTACAAAATAGTAAGTTCTGCAATCGGGCATTATGTCGTTTATCGCAAAAACTTATATTTTTCGTAACCATTCACACTTAATTCTGCAATTCTTCAATCTTACTCATGGAAAGGCCAGTACACTTGACAATAGTGTTAACATCAATACTATTGACTAGCATTTTTTTTGCAACTTCAATTTCCCTTTCTTTTCTACCTTCCTCTCTACCTTCCTCTTTAGCAAGATCAAGCCTGTATTCAAGAATGGCTTCTTCTGTGCGCAGATCCATTATTCTTTCTTCATAATCTACTAGATCTTTTTCATTCCAGTGAAACTTATCTAATTCATCATATGCTAACTTTATTATTGGTGATTTTTTCGCAATTTTTCTGAGATCTTCGTCCGTTGTTTCATCTGCATATTTGAAAAAAAATAGCCAACGGTCTACTACACTTTCTAGTTGTTCTTCTCTACTCTTAGGAAATTTTGGCAGCTCTATGAAGATAAATTGAAAATCTTTTAAGTCATGCTCATTGGTTTTCTCATCTCTTATGGTATGGCTAGATATATAGTCAAGCTTATCAGGGAATAAGGTACAATTTGAAATCGCGATAAAGAAAATCTTCTTTAAATCAACGTATTTACCAGATTTATCAGCTTGTCTTGAGTAAGCCTTAGCAGCATAAAGTTGTGCACGTTTTTCAAAGCCTTTATCACGAGTGAGCTGCATCTCAATTATATACCTGTTCCCACTAGAATCCCTGCAAAGAACATCAACAATCCTTTGTTTATAAGAAGCAATTTCAGGGTCCATAATGGTGCTTAAGAATTCTACTTCTTGTATAGTATTGACTTCAGTACATCCTAAAATATCATTCAAAAAATGGATAAGAATATTCTTATTTTTTTCAGTGCCAAAGATTTTTTTGAAGGTCAAATCCAGCTTAGGGTCGAGAAACTTAGATAAAGCCATAGCCAAAGTGCTTAAAAATATTAATAATTATACACTATTATTAACAATTATTCAACCATATTTTTGAAGATAGCTATGCCGCCGCGGTATCTCTTAGCCGCTAACAAGTAGCGGGATGACGAGCTTATCGTCATGCCGCCGCGAACCGTCATACCGCGATTCATTCGCGGTATGACGTTAGCTATTGTGCTACACCTTTCCCCTTTCCCCTGAAACTAAAATCTATATACTTAACTTTAGAAACTTTAAAATACGATGCGATCTAATATTAGGCAGTTATTTTACTATATAAAGCCTAATCTATCTTATTTCATCATAGCTTTTATTGCAGTTTTATTTTCAGCTTTAACGATTCTTCTCTTTGGCAGAGGCTTAAGCAATATAATTGATTCTGGCACAGAGCACGATTTTACTACCAAACTATTAGTTGCAATACTTATAGTTTTAGCCATTTCTCTCACTGCATTTACTCGGTTATATTTCATTGGCATTGGCAGCGAGAAAGTTATCGCAAGAATCAGATATGACTTATATAGCAGTATCACTAACTTGCAACCAAGTTTCTTTGAGAACACAGGCGTACAAGATGTTATTTCAGCATTGATTACTGATACCTCTGTGCTGCAATCAATAATAAACAGCAGCTTACTAACCATATTACGAAATTTTGTGATTCTGATTGGTAGTGTTGCTATGTTATTGTATACAAATATACAACTAACTGCGTATGCAGCCGCAATAATACCTATACTACTGATTATCATGACCTCACTTGGAAAAAAAGTGCGTAGCTATGCACGCTTTGCCCAGGATAAATTAAGTGAGCTTGCGTCATTTAGTGAGGAAAATTTTAGATCTATAGTGACTATCAAATCGTTCGTACTCGAAGAAAATGAAAAAATCCGTTTTAAGGAGTATTTAAACTCAGTATCAAAATCATACGTAAAATTAGTACTCTTGCGTGCTATTCTAGTAACTCTAGTTATCACGTGTGTCATAGGTTCACTAGTTGTTTTGCTCTTTTTTGGTATTAAAGAAGTCTTAAGCAATAATATAACTATTGGAAAACTCTCCTCATTTGTGTTTTATTCAGCGCTCGCAGCAGGAGCTATAAATAATTTGAGCGATAATATCAGTGATTTACAACGAGGTCTTGGAATAGTAGAGCGTTTATTTGAATTTAAAAATATGAAAAGCTCTATAGCAGATCCCGATGATCCTATAAAAATTTGTAGTGTTCAAAAAGGAATTTCGTTTAATGGCGTAACATTTTTTTATGAATCTCAGTCTGATAAGCCAGCGTTAAATAACGTATCATTTTCTATAGAGGCAGGTCAAGCAGTATCAATTGTTGGACCATCTGGCAGTGGTAAAAGCACCATTTTAAAGCTTCTGCTCCGTTTTCATGATCCAAACAAAGGTAGCATTACTATCGATGGGCACAATATTAAGTCAATTGCGCTAAATGACCTCAGATCGTTGTTTGGCTTAGTGCCACAAGATCACATGATATTTTCTTGCTCAATAATGGAAAATATACTATATGGCAAACCGGGTGCTGAATATGAGGAAGTGAAGCAAGCAGCTATCAGCGCTTATGCGATGGAATTTATTGATAAGCTGCCTGATAAATTTGATACATTTGTAGGAAAAAGAGGATTAAAACTTTCTGAAGGACAAAAACAACGTATTATAATAGCAAGAGCCATACTCAAAAACCCTCAGGTTTTAATACTGGATGAAGCAACCTCTGCCCTTGATTATAAAAGTGAGAACCTCGTGCAAAAAGCATTGAGCAAGTTAATGCAAAACAGAACAACAATCGTAATTACGCACAGACTATCAACCGCACTTAAAACTGACAAGATTATAGTAATTAATCATGGAAAAGTAGAAGAAGTAGGAACTCATGACTCTCTAATGAGTAAAGACGGGCTATATGCAAAATTGGCGAAGATACAGTGGAATTGAAAGAAAATTTAAATCATATCGTTAGTTGATATGCTAGATTTATAATCAAAGTTATTAAATTTTTAATCATTTTAATTTATAATAATTTCATAGTATTTTTTTAAGGATTATTATGTTTTCTAATTACAGTAATTTACCAAAACTACCATATACAGCTTCTAACTTGCCAGCATCAGCTTTACCAGTGTATACGCCTTATACGCCTGCACAGGGACCTTATGTTATTAATCCATGTACAGCTTCTAACTTGCCAGTACCAACTTTACCAGTGTGTACGCCTTATACGCCTGCACAGGGACCTTATGTTATTAATCCATGTCATAACCATTTTGATATGTGTCATAATTACCATGATACATGCCACAATCCTTATGATGGATTTGGGTTTTTTTGCTAGAAGATTGTTTTTAAACAACTCATAAACGCGTGTCTAGCTATACGCGCTTCCAAGAGCACATGGGTGTTATTCAACCCATGTGTTTCACATTTTGCTTGAGAGGATAAGCAAGTTGTTATTCGCAGTGGCTATAGCAGTTCTACCAAAATTTATTTCAGCAACACAACTAATTTGACTACTGACAGCTCCTTCTTGGAATCTTATCATTATTCTGCTCATAGTAAAATTTCTAAACTCTAATATCTATAGCTAAAGTGGCTTAGGTTTACCTACAATTTGAAAAACCGTCATTCCGCTACTAGTTAGCGCCGCGGCGGTATGACGTAGGGAAACCTTTCTTGGGTTAGCTATATTACTTGTATAACGGCTGAAAAGAGGACTTTGAATATGCCAATTTTAGTCTTAAAATTATTAAATTATTAATTATTTTATTATACAATAACATAATAGTTATTTTTTTTAGGATTTTTTATGACTCGCTATTCAATTTCACAACCGTACAACGTTCACTCTCATAATACCGATGTACCTTGTTCCTCAGATTCCAAATCAGCATGCATATATGATAAATCTGAAGATAAGTCTTGCCTTGACAAGAACTGCACAGCCGTGTACAAGTTCTGCCTTATAGGTGATCATCATATTCCTAATTTATGCATGCCCTTCAAGCATAATCATATTCCATGCCAAGATAATCATCATTCACATTTTAAGCATTGTCATCAGCCATGTCACAGTAGTCACGAAGCAGCGTGGTATCATGCTCACGATTCTGGTAACACAGTAGTGGTAAATATACCACCATATCATTTGGGAACTGGAATTAGAACTGGAATTGGAGCTACAGCTGCAGTTGAGACAGAATTTGGTACGCACGAAGTTGTAAAAACTGGAGAAGCATCTCTAGACTTATTTTAAGCCTACTGTGGCAGTAGTTTAAGATAATTCTATTGGAGAACTATCCTCTAATCCATGTCATAACCATTTTGATATGTATCATAATTATTATGGTATGTGTTACAATCCTTATGAGAATCTTATCATTATTCCGCTATGACAAAACCTTTCAACTCCAATATCTGCTACGTTAAAGTCGTATTTTGAAGTGTACTGTAAATTAAGAATTTTGTATATGCTAATTTTAATCTTAGAATTATTAAATCATTAACTTTTTTATCCTATAATAATTCAATAGTTGCTTTTTAAAGGATTTTTATGACTTACAATTTTTCCTCATTTCCACGTGTTGGTTCATGTATTCCTACGCGCACAGCTTGTATAACCATACGCATCAAGTTAAGGAAAAGTGTAAGTAAAATTGATAGAGTGAAGGAAAAGAATAAGGTATAAGTTCTCTTGGATATGTGAATGAGAGAACTTACAATGGACAGAATAACTTGCTTATCAAAAGACCTCAATGAATTCTTTAATGAAAAAGCAGACGAAATATCAATTGCAGTAGGTTTTATAAAAAGAAAGAGAAAACTTAATGGCTCATCATTCATAAAAGCTATGGTTTTTGGTAACATAGGAGTTGGTGATTGCAGCATAGAAACAATGTGCCAATTGCTAAATGAAGACTCGATAGAAATTACAAAACAGGGTTTGGATTATATTAGCCTGCCCAGTAGCATGGAAGATATGTACAAAGGATATGGGAGTAGCTATAGAGATTGTGAGAGTAATACCAAATCAGGAATAAAGCTGCAGTTAGTCTTTGATTACCTGAACCAAGCGCTAGATAAGTTAAATTTAATAGAAGGAATAAGGTCGGATCAAGGTTATAGGGATTATCTGAACGGTTTATCAGCCAATGATTTGCTAATATTTGATTTGTGCTACTTTGTGCCTAGTTCTTTTAAACAGATTGATGAAGCAGGTGCATATTTTGTTAGTCGTTATAAGTCTGATACCAATATATATGATATAGAAACAAATCAAAAAATAGAGTTGTTGGAATGTTTAGAAGGTCAATCCCTTCTAGAGATGGAAGTGCTATTAGGAAAAGAAGTAAAAATTAAAGTGAGAATTATATGTCAAAAATTAACTGAAGAACAGTCTATAATTAGAAGAAGAAGGGCTAATAAGTTAGCAAAATCACATGGATATACATCTTCTCAAAAGAATCAAAAATTGCTGGATTGGTCGATATTCATAACTAACGTTCCAGAGAGTAAAATCAGCGCTGAACAAGTATTAACAGTTTACAGGGTAAGATGGCAGATTGAATTATTATTTAAATTGTATAAGAGTCACATCAGGCTTGACGAACTTAAAGGAAAACCATACAGAGTATTATGTGAACTATACGCTAAATTGTGCGCAATTCTTATATTTCATGGAATAGTTGGTTGTATAAAACTGAAAGAGAATACAGAGCTGAGTTTAACAAAGGCATTCATTGAATTAAAAAGAAGGATTAGGGAGTTGTTTTTAGCGTTAAGCAGTAAAATTAATAATTTGAGAATTTTCCTGAAAAAACTTACCACAGACTGGTCACAATTTTCTGTGAAAGATAGATATAGAAAAACTAGAGTATCCACCTTAAGTTCATTGAATTTTCTTACCCTTGCTTCTTAACTTGACGCGTATGGAAGTCTAAAGTGTGTGCACAAATTATTAATGGCGCTGAAAATAACCTTGAGATTAAAGGTGGTAAACTCGTGGGTAATTGTTACAACAATTCTGAATGTGATAGATGTGTAGAAGCAATAAACTCTTCTATATTAGATAGTCAATATGCTGAACCTTTTTTTTCTGCTCATGGTATGTCAACGCTAGAAGGTACTGTTTATGTTATATAAAAGTAATGAAATGTGTACATTGTTAGTACACACTTCCACTTTGTGGTTAATTTTCTAATAAATTTATTTACTGATGGAGTTATTTTATGTTAAAAAGCACCTATTCTTGTCCAAATCAAAAAAATACAAATCGTGCATGTCCATTGCCACCTGATACATGTTCTGTCAGTGACATGGTGAGAGTTAATTTGTTCACAAAGCTGGATGATTGTAAAGTTAACAAGAGTAAGTTAATTCATAATAAATGTAGTAAAGATCTTAAGTGTAAGATTGATGATAAGACTATGAATGAACTGAAAAAAAATATTAAGAATGAACTGAAGAAAGGTCTTAAATGTGAGATTGATGATAAGACTAAAAATGAACTGAAAGAAAATATTAAGAATGAATTGAAGAAAGGTCTTAAGTGTGAAATTGATGATAAGACTAAAAATGAACTGAAAGAAAATATTAAGAATGAATTGAAGAAAGGTCTTAAGTGTGAAATTGATGATAAGACTCAGAATGAACTGAAAGAAAATATTAAGAATGAACTAAAGAAAGGTCTTAAGTGTGAGATTGATGATAAGACTATGAATGAACTGAAAGAAAATATTAAGAATGAACTGAAGAAAAAGAAAGAGCCCGATGATGTTAAAGAACCTGATGATGTTAAAGAGCTGGATGATGTTAAAGAGCCTGATGATGTTAAAGAGCCTGATGCTATCCAAGATCCTGATGATGTTAAAGATCCTGATCCTATCCAAGATCCTGATGATGTTAAAGATCCTGATGATGTTAAAGAGCCCGATGATGTTAAAGAACCTGATGATGCTAAAGAGCCTGATGCTATCCAAGATTCTGATGATGGTAATGATGATCACAGTGAAAGTATGGCTTTCTCTTACCATGGTTACGGCAACGACTTGATATAAACTATAACTTTCCTGATCTAGGAAGGTAAAATAGTTAAGATAACCCTTCAACTTCCCCCATTTATCCACTATACTGCTACAGATTTTATAGCTTTTTAGTTAATGAACATTTTCAAGCAGGTTTCCTCTCTAATTTCCAACAAATTAAATGAGTTAAAGCAAAGGGGTGTTATAAGCACGAATGCAACAAACTTTATCGTAGAGCCTCCAAGCAATAGAGCGCATGGAGATATTTACACAAACGTTGCCATGGTGCTTGCAAAGCATGAAAAAAGGAATCTAGTTGAGATTGCAGGGATCTTAGCAAGAGAATTTAAACCTTTTGATGAAGTTGCAAAAGTGGAAATAGCAGGCCCTGGTTTCATCAACATGCACTTAAAAATAGAAGTATGGCATGGGATCTTAAAACAAATAAATGAGCTAAAAACAGAGTTTGGCACCCTAGATATTGGAAACAATCAGGCGATCAATGTTGAGTTTGTATCCGCAAATCCAACCGGTCCACTGCATATTGGTCATGCAAGAGGGGCAGTATTTGGTGACGTTCTGGCAAATTTATTGAAAAAAGTTGGTTATAAAGTTACTAAGGAGTACTATATTAATGATGCTGGAGCACAGATAGATACACTAATAAAGTCGGTATATTTGCGGTATAAGGAAGCTCTGGGAGAAAAAATCAGCATCGAAAAAGGTTTATACCCAGGTGAATATTTAAAACCAATAGGGGAGGAGCTGGCCAAAAAATACGGCAAGGAGCTTCTAAAAAAGCAAGATAATCAGATAATTAGAGACTATACTTTAAGTTCTATCTTAGAACTCATAAAGGAAGACATGAACTTACTTGGGGTAAGTCATGATGTTTTTACTTCAGAGTATGAGCTACAAAAAAGTGGCAAAATCGAAGAGAGTATAAAGATATTGTCTGACAAGGGTCTAGTGTATGAAGGGTACCTGGAGAAACCAAAAGGCAAAGAAAGCGAAAATTGGACTTCCAGAAAAGAGATGCTATTTCGCTCTACAAAATTTGGTGATGACGTTGACCGTGCATTGAAGAAAGAGGACGGCAGTTGGACTTATTTTGCCTCGGATATTGCTTATCATTTTGACAAGATATCACGTGGTTTTAACAATATGATCGTAGAGCTTGGTAGTGACCACGGCGGTTATGTCAAAAGGCTAAAAGCAGTCGTCTCTGCGCTCAGTGATGATCAAGCAAAAATAGAGGTAAAACTGCATAATATTGTGAATTTTTTCGAGAACGGCAAACCTGTTAAGATGTCCAAAAGATCAGGAAATTTTCTCACAGCAAGAGATGTAGTGGAAGAAGTTGGCAGGGACATCACTCGTTTTATAATGCTAACACGCAAGAATGATATGGTCTTGGACTTTGATTTTGCTAAAGTTAAAGAACAGTCAAAAGACAACCCTATTTTTTACGTGCAATATGCGCATGCTCGTGCTCATTCGTTAATGCGTAATGCTCCAAAAGAGCTCCCAACAGCAGATCCTTCACTTTTAAAGACAGGTGGAGAGCTCTTCCTCATAAAAACCTTAGCAAAGTGGCCAGATGTGGTAGAAATTGCAGCAAGGCTTTGTGAGCCACACAGAATTACTTTCTACTTACTTGAAGTTGCAGAAGCGTTTCACGTTTTATGGGGGTATGGCAAGAGTGATTTAAACATGCGTTTCATACTGGAAGATAACTTAAACCTCACCGCTGCAAGAATGTTTCTCGTACAAGCCTTAGCGCACGTCATCGCTTCTGGACTTTCTATCTTCAATATAGAGCCTTTAGAAGAGATGAGTTGATTTTTTTATGCAAGATTGTTTTTTCAACGAATAGAGAAGTTGACAAAATTAAGTAAAAATGTTATAGTTTATAGTAGTATTTTCTGGTTAATATATGGCTCACAGTCAAAAAAAGCTCAATGTTAATGTAAGTTTTGACAATAAATTGGCTCAGTATCTTACAGAAATGGCAGAGACTCAAAATAAAACTATTCCTGAAGTTTTAGTAGATTTAGTGGAAGAAGAGTTCGAAGAAGATGTAGAGCTATCCAAAATAGCTGACGATCGCCTCTCTGAAGGTGAAGAAGAAGTAGAGGATGATGAAAACATCTGGAAATAAAACTTACACTATAAAATTCTTAAAAAATGTTATTGAAAAAGAAATTCCAGCTCTTCCGGCAAAGATTAAATTAATGGTTCAGGAGGCCATAAAGAAACCCCTTACAGTTGATCCTTTTAATCTAGGAAAGCCTTTATGTCATAGCTTTAGAGGGCAATATAGGATAAGGGTTAGCAACTACCGTATAATTTACAGCATAAATCATTCAGAGCGCAAAGTACTTATTACTGCAGTGGGGCATAGAAAAAACATTTACAAACACAGGAGATTACACAATTAAAAATATAAGAAGACAACTTAAACCTTACCGCTGCAACTCGTGCAAGCCTTAGATCGCTTCTGGACTTTCTATCTTCAATATAGAGCCTTTGGAAGAAATGAGTTGATTTTTTTTGTTACAATATGTAATGATCAAAATATTATTCAAAGTAGGGTAAAGTTATGACAATCAGTTTTAGGGAGTATTCAACTGTATTCACTGAAGTTGCGGAACAGACAGATTTAAATGGAAATAACATAATTGAAAGAATAAAAGGGCAGTTTAAATCACGCCAAAGTGACTATGAGGAGTGGCAAGCAGCCAATTTTCATGTGGACTTCTTATTTCAATCTATTCTTTGTCAAGGTAACGAAGAAGATAAACACACGTTATTACATTTAGCTGCTCACACAGGACGTATCAAGATAATCAAAGCTCTAATAAAACAAGGTGCAGATGTTAATGCAGTGAGCCAAAATCATAAAAATACTCCTTTGCATGTGGCTATTGGCGAGATAGATGTAATAAATGCTCTATTAGACAAGGGTGCAAAGGTTAATGCAGTGAATAAATTGGGAGATACTCCTTTGCATATAGCTGTTAAGGATGGCAATGTAAATTTAGTAAAGGCTCTATTAGATAAGGGTGCAAATTTTTTATTAAAGAATAAAGATTGCAAGACTCCAAAAGACTTAGCTATAGATGATAGAATAAAAAAGCTTCTGAAAGAATCTACATCAGCAACCCAAAAAGGTATTTACGCCGGTAGTGCAACCGGATTATTAGGCACTGCAGCAGTAGCACTTTTTGCAACCGGAACAATTGCAATTGGGTTAATACCTATAGTGATAGCGGTAGCCACAGTCGCAATAGCAGCACTAGCAGTTGGTGGTATCACATATATGATGTCAAAGCCTAGTACTGAAATGGATGAAGTGGAAGAAGAACAAGGCTTGGTAAATAAATGGGAAGTAAGGAGCCAACAATGGTCTCCATCCAAAAGGGTGTCATCCCAGTGCCCAGACACTCGGATCCAGAAAAGTTTGCTTGCTTACAAGCAAACTGATTTGGTGAGTATAAAAGTATAGCTAACGCAAGCTCTACGTCATACCACCGCGGTATCTCTTAGCCGCTAACACGTAGCGGGATGACGATTGTCAGGCTAGCTGTCATCCAAGTAGCTGACACTGGTTCCTCTATGATGGTGTCATCCCAGTGCCCTGACTACTTGGATCCAGAAGACTTAATTTCAACCAAGTGGCTGCATAATAAAGGCTGGATCCCAGTGTCAGCTACTCGGATGACAAAAAAAGGAGCACTGGAATGACAGCAGTCCTACGTCATACCGCGATTCATTCGCGGTATCTCTAGATCCCGCTAACAAGCAGCGGGATGACGATTGTCGTTTAGCTATAAATATTTAAGAAATTTACCAAATAAAAAAAAGGCAAAAGAAGGCCTGGTCATTGTCTATTTTCAGTATTGGCGTTTTTTAAGTCTTAAACACTGCAATTTAGCTGTTTTTAAATGCAACTAACCTTAGCTATAAATGTTTAAGAAATTTACTAGGCAGAAAAAAAAGGCAAAGAAAACCTAGGGTAGCTAGTATTCAAATTCTCCCTTGTTCTATTTGACGTCTTTTGATGTCTTAAACGCTTTATAAGCGCGTTTCGGCTTTTATAGGTAGAAACCCAGAAGTTTTATAAAGACATGAGGTGCACATAGTGCAAAAAATTAAGCATGATTTACGCCAAATACAAAGTTCCCTTTGTCGTTTTAATCTGCAGATTGCGAAGATAAATAAATAGCTTCAATTTCATGATAAGGGGGTTGGCGAAGGGTGTCAAGTAATTCCGTTCCTTATGGGTAAAAAAAGAGAAACTCTAAGTTGCAGCCGCACAATGTTTCTCTTTTCTGCTGTTGATGATTATTTCGCCTATTGTAACTGCCGCTAGAATAAAGCAGTAATATACCTGTGTTAATAAAGAAATAGGTGATACAAAAGCTATGCTCCCTGCTAGCAATAGTTGGGAACCATAAGGTAAGATACCTTTTGTAGCACAAGCAAAAACATCTAATAAGTATGCACTGCGATGTGGCGCAATACTGTGTTTTTGTGCAAGCCTTTTTGCAATGCCACCACTTAGTAAAATAGCAATGGTATTATTGGCAACCAAGATAGTAAACATAGACGCTATTCCTGCTATCACAAATTCAGCTTTAGTTTTTGTGATATTGCTTTCATCGATGAGTTTATGCAACGCTTTTTGACCTTGTTTATACATTATATGGCTCAACCCACCGATAAATAGAGCAAATATCACTATTTCGTTTACTTTTTTGAAACCGTCATACACGTCATGAGGAAATTGAATGATAGCATAGTCAAAAAAAGTTATTCCTAGCACACCAGCAATAATTATGTTTACAGTTATTGTTACTAAAGTGGTGACTTCAAGCAGCCCCATGATTATTAAAGAAATGTAAGGAATAATTTTTATTATAGAATAATAATCTAAATTTGATATAGAAATAATTTTTGTACTACTTGAAATCACTGCCAGATAGGTGAGTGTTATAATACCTGCAGTAAATGCAACCTTAGAGTTTATTTTAAGTTTATCTTTTGCTGAAGCTCCCTGTGAAGAAACAGATGCAATGGTGGTATCAGATATCATCGAAAGGTTATCGCCAAATACAGCACCACCTACTACAGTTGCAGTTCCTATTTCAAGACCAAAAGCTCCACTTTTTGCCAGATTAACAGCTATAGGTACCATCAGCGCAACAACTCCCATAGATGTGCCAATTGCAGTTGAAATAAAAGCAGAAGCCAAAAATACTCCAGGCAGTAGTAATCGTGCTGGAAGGAAATTAAGAATTAAATTAGCGACAGTGTCTGCGCTACCAATTGATTGAGTAACTGCAGAAAATGCTCCAGAAAATAAAAAAATTAAACACATAGTAAGGGTATTTTTGTCACCCATGCCCTCGATAACAGTATCGATGTTATGCTGAATTTTATTTGTACCACGTGAGACAGCAAAAAATAGTGCTGGTAATAAGCAGATTACTGGTGAAACCTGATGAAGTGGATTATCAGTTCCGATAAAAGAAAAATAAGCACCACTTCCAAGATACAAGATTAAAAAAATAATCAAGGGGACAAAAGCTGTCATTTTACTGTGCCTAAACTTATAACTATAACTAATTAAGTGGTTTTAAGCAAGTTTGGTTTTCACTAGTTCTACAGGAAGTTAATAGCAGAGTTTTAAACTTCATATTTAATCTACTAAATAAATAGCACATGCAGCCTATTGCTTGACAATAGGATTCCAGTGTCAAGCGCTGGAATGACACCAATAATTGACATTTCACTAGATATTCATTATAAATAATGGAATGCTACAAAGTATAAAAACCATATCAGTAGAAGACGATAACGTTAGGCTGGATAGGTACATCAGAAGAATCTTTCCTGATTTAAAGCAATCTGTAATTGAAAAATCTTTAAGGAAAGGGCTAATCAAAGTTGATGATTGCAAAGCAAAGTCCAGTGATAGAGTAAATTCTGGGCAAACTATAACGCTGAAGCACTTGAATTATATTGAGAACGCTAATTCTGATCGCAAATATAATGAAAAGTCAGTGAATCTACTAAGAGAGAATATATTATATGAAGACGAATATATACTAGCTATAAACAAACCCGCAGGGGTCATCGTTCAAGGTGGCGTAAAAGTAAAGATTAGTATTAGTGATTTGCTTGACCAAATAAGAGAGGGAGAAACATTTAAAATTGTCCATAGGCTAGATAGGGATACGAGTGGAGTGATAATATTCGCACGCAACGCTAATGTTGCCAGATACCTTATGGAAGAATTTAAAGGACGAAGAGTAAAAAAAACTTATTTAGCATTAACTTCTGGCGTACCGAGCAAGGATAGTGGAACAATAGACTATCCATTGGTGAAAAAATATGTTTCAGGTCAAGAAAAAGTGGTCGTTGATGAAAATTCACCTCAGAATGCCACTACGCATTTTTCAATTATAGCAAAATTCAAACACAATGTCGCTTATCTAAAATTACAACCAATTACCGGCAGAACCCATCAGTTACGTGCACATTTAGCTCATATAAATTGCCCTATTCTTGGTGACGGTAAATATGGTGGTAAAAAAGCTTTTATTGATGGGGTAGCAAATAAAATTCACCTTCATTCGCATTCTTTATCTTTAAAATTACCAAATAATAAAGAAATTACTATTACCGCTCCTATCCCTAAGCACATTGAAAAGTCTATTGAAGCGCTATTTTTCGACTGAAACGATTTCACCAATCAACTTTTCTGTCTTTGGCTTTAATTTGAAGCACAGATATTAGGCTAATTAATGCGCAGGCAGTAAGATAAATGCCTGCTGCAAGTTTTGTTTCGGTTTTTTCTATAAGCCACATGCATATGGATGGAGAAAGGCCACCAAATATTCCTGCAGATATGTTATGTGCGAGGCTAAAGCCCGTGCACCTAACTTTCGTTGGAAATAACTCGCAGACAAGAGAATTGTATATTCCAAAAGATGCACCTATCGGTACGCTTATCAATAGAAAAGTGAGCGTTACAATATAGTGGTTATCATATGATAATAGCGAAAGCGCCGGCAAACCGGCGCAAGCTAGAGCTACTAATGTAGGAATCATTACATTTTTTCTTCCAACTTTATCAGACAGTATTGCAAACAGCACTGCAGACGCTCCAAATGTAATTTCAACTATAATCCTTACTACATTTTTAATATTGATGCCTGAGAGGATAAGTTCTTTTACAGATATGTTGTAAAACATTATTACCGAATAAACGATTGCATTTTGGCCTATACCAAGCCCAATTGCTATCACAAATACTTTTTTATAGTCCCTGATTAATTCTAAAAATGGAGAATGAGATAAGCTTTTATTTTTATCGTGTGTTTTATATGCTAAGCTCTCTTCCATTATATATCTTGTTAAAAAGCCTATTATGCCCATAATGAAGCAGAAATAGAAGGGCAGCCTCCAGCTCCAAATTTCATAATTTTCACCTGTGAGTTTTTTACAAATAGCTATCATTACAAAGCATGTAAGAGAACCAAGCGCGCCGCTAAAAGGCTTCATACTCCCTAGAAAGCCTAGATTTTTTTTATCGCTTGAATGCTCTATTAAAAAAGCCGAGTTGATACTCGTTTCTCCACCTGCTGCCATTCCTTGTGTTATTCTACAAAGCAGAAGCAGTATAGGAGAAAATATTCCAATTTCTTTATAGCCAGGTATAATTCCAATGATAGTAGATGATATCGAAACTAACATTACGGAAGTGAGCAAAACTTTCCTTCTGCCGTATTTATCTCCAATGTAGCCAAAAATAAATGCACCAAGTGGTCTAAATCCAAAGCCAACTGCAAAAGTACCAAGAAATTTGATTGTACTTAAGTAATCACTTTCTGATGGAAAAAAAATGTTACTTATTGTGTGTGTTAATACCCCAAAAAGAGTCAATTCATACCACACAATCATGTTACAGATTATACTGGATAGTATTGCTTTTTGAATATTGTTCATGACTTTCGGTTTACCACACCCCACTATAAAAATTTTTATTGAATAACCTTCAAGGATAATTCACGTAAATGCTTATCCTCTACTTTAGAAGGAGCACCCATTAGAACATCTTCACCTTGCTGGTTCATAGGAAAACAGATTACTTCACGAATGTTTGGTTCATCGGCAAGTAGCATAACCATTCTATCAATCCCTGGTGCTATTCCGCCGTGAGGAGGAACACCAAATCTGAATGCACGTACAAGTGCGCCTAATTTTGTATCAACTTCTCCCCGACTATAACCTGCAATGGCAAAGGCCTTATACATGATATCCAGCTTGTTATTACGAATCGCCCCGCTTGACAGTTCTATTCCATTGCAAACGAGATCATACTGGTAAGCAAGGATATTCAGTGGATTCTTTTCCTCTAAATCTTTCAGACCACCATGTGGCATGGAGAATGGGTTATGAAAGAAATCGATTTTTTTACTTTTATCGTCATATACAAAATAGGGAAAATCAATGATCCAACAAAACTTGAAGATATTGTCATCTATAAGACTGAGTTCTGACCCTAAAAGAGTGCGCACTTTCCCTGCAATTGTTGCTGCCTCATTTTCTTTGTCAGAAGCAAAAAACACACTATCTCCAGGCCCTACATTCGTTACTTCTCTTATGTGGTTTAGCCTATTGTCATCGAGAAATTTAGCAATCGGGCCTTTCGCAGTACCATCTTTATCAAACGTTATATATCCAAGACCCTTAGCACCGAATTCTCTTTGCGCATGTTCTATCTTTTTATCAAAAAAGCTGCGTGGTTCCTCTGCTGTTTTAGGTGCAGGAATCGCTCTCACTACCATACCCCGCTCGATATTGCTTTTGAAAATATTGAACCCTGAATCACGGAAAATTTCTGTAACATCGTTGATTAATAGTGGATTACGCAGATCTGGCTTATCAGAACCATATTTGAGCATTGCCTCTTTATATGTAATACGTGGAAAATCTTTATCAACAGACTTACGAGAAAATTTAGCAAACACTTTATATAAGGTAGACTCAATAATCTGAAAGATGTCTTCTTGAGTCACAAAAGACATTTCAAGATCTAGCTGATAAAACTCTCCCGGAGAACGATCAGCCCTTGCGTCTTCATCACGAAAACACGGTGCAATTTGAAAATATTTATCAAACCCTGAAACCATAAGCAATTGCTTAAAAATCTGTGGAGCTTGCGGCAATGCATAGAATTTACCAGGATTTAGTCTGCTTGGCACCAAATAATCACGTGCACCTTCAGGGGACGAAGCAGTAAGTATTGGAGTCTGAATTTCCAAAAACCCTTGCTCTATCATGAGCTTGCGGAGTTCTGCAATAATTTGTGAGCGCAGAATAATATTGTTACGGGCTTTTTCACGCCTTAAATCAAGAAAACGATATTTAAATCTCATATTTTCCGGATATTCTTGTTCGCCAGCAATGCTCGCTAATATACTTCGTTCTTCTTTTGCTATTTCTTCATCAAGGTGGAACTCAACTTCCGACTCAACGCGCAAATTGCTAACTACAACCTCAATTTCCCCAGTTGCGATAGAGGTGTTTACCGTATCTTCAGTTCTAGCTTCAACTATTCCTGTAACAGTAATTACACTCTCCAATTTTAAATTTGATATCTCATCAAAAAAGTCTTTATCATTATTAAATACTAGTTGAGTGATTCCATAGAAGTCTCTTAAATCAACAAAAATTAGGTTACCATGGTCGCGCTTACGGTATAACCATCCAGAGAGGGTAACTTCCTTTTCTACATCATTCTTCCTTAATTCTTCACACGTGTGAGTCTTGTAGCAGTTCATATTTGTTTCACTTCTAAATTCTTTAAAAAGTATAGAAATAAAGCTTATTACATACAAGCCCATTCGTCAGATATTTGTCCAATTTACGAAATAGAGCAGTGTTGCTTTTATACTGTCGTTACCCGCAAAAAAATTGCACAATTTCTATAATTATGGTATAATAGTAAGGGTATTTTTAATGAATTAGATACAGGAAATGCCACTTGCACAGATCATAATATATAGCGTAACATTACTTGCTGTAGCTGCAGTATTTCTCTTTTTGAGAAAAATATACAAAAATCGCATTAGAAAAATCATATTTCCTAGAAAAGTTTTTAAAGAAGAGTGGCAAGAAGACAGAAAATTCAATGAATTATATCAAAAAAATAAGCAAAAAGAGTTGCTGAAACAACAAGAAACGCTACGCGAGAAGCAAAAAGATGTACAAGTTTATAAAGAAGATCCAGAAATAGTTGACATAGCAAAACCGGTAGGTAAATGGACAAAGATGGTTATGATGGGTAATGGTTTAATGCAGCGTTTTGCACAATTGATACATAGAGAAGGCGGCCAGAAAGGATTTTGGGAGCTGTTTGTAAAAGCTCAGGCTTCAACTCAAGGTAAACATAAGGGAAAGGGCAGATAATCCATGCTTGAATGTGAAAATTTATCCTGCGCTCGTAATCACAAAGTATTATTTAAACATCTTAGCTTTAAAGCTGAGCTAAAATCAAAAATTCTAATCACTGGTCCAAATGGTAGTGGTAAAACCAGCTTAATTAGAAGTTTATCTGGACTTTTACCGCCGGTATCAGGCAATATAAGGCACTGCGGAAAAGACATATATGATGATCCAAAATCCTATATACCTTCCATGGTCTATATAGGCCATAAGAATGCCTGTAAAGATAGCTTAACTGTTGCTCAAAACGTAGAATTCTGGGCAGGAATACGAAATACTAGAGAACTGATTGTGGCAGCTGTTTGTTGCTTGCAGTTGCAACCTGTACTTAATATTAGATATGGCGAACTTTCTGCAGGCTGGAAAAGGAGAGTTGCGCTTGCTCGCCTCTTGATTTCTAATGCAAACGTTTGGCTGATAGATGAACCATTTTGTAATCTTGATAGTGCAACGTGTGAATTAGTGCTGAACCTAATCTCAATACGCTCTGAGCAAAATGGTATAGTAATTATTACAGGGCATAGCTCTACAGAGCAATTGTGTGATTTTACAACGATTGATATACGCGATTTCAATAGACTTCTTGCATAGTTTTTGGCAGCGCATCGGATGAAACGAAAAAACTTACTTGACACCGTTCGCCAGCCATACGCGTCAAGTTAAGGAAAAGGGTAAGAAAATTCAATGAACTTAAGGTGGATACTCTAGTTTTTCTATATCTGTCTTTCACAGAAAATTGTGACCAGTCTGTGGTAAGTTTTTTCAGGAAAATTCTCAAATTATTAATTTTACTGCTTAACGCTAAAAACAACTCCCTAATCCTTCTTTTTAATTCAATGAATGCCTTTGTTAAACTCAGCTCTGTATTCTCTTTCAGTTTTATACAACCAACTATTCCATGAAATATAAGAATTGCGCACAATTTAGCGTATAGTTCACATAATACTCTGTATGGTTTTCCTTTAAGTTCGTCAAGCCTGATGTGACTCTTATACAATTTAAATAATAATTCAATCTGCCATCTTACCCTGTAAACTGTTAATACTTGTTCAGCGCTGATTTTACTCTCTGGAACGTTAGTTATGAATATCGACCAATCCAGCAATTTTTGATTCTTTTGAGAAGATGTATATCCATGTGATTTTGCTAACTTATTAGCCCTTCTTCTTCTAATTATAGACTGTTCTTCAGTTAATTTTTGACATATAATTCTCACTTTAATTTTTACTTCTTTTCCTAATAGCACTTCCATCTCTAGAAGGGATTGACCTTCTAAACATTCCAACAACTCTATTTTTTGATTTGTTTCTATATCATATATATTGGTATCAGACTTATAACGACTAACAAAATATGCACCTGCTTCATCAATCTGTTTAAAAGAACTAGGCACAAAGTAGCACAAATCAAATATTAGCAAATCATTGGCTGATAAACCGTTCAGATAATCCCTATAACCTTGATCCGACCTTATTCCTTCTATTAAATTTAACTTATCTAGCGCTTGGTTCAGGTAATCAAAGACTAACTGCAGCTTTATTCCTGATTTGGTATTACTCTCACAATCTCTATAGCTACTCCCATATCCTTTGTACATATCTTCCATGCTACTAGGCAGGCTAATATAGCTACTATCCAATAGCTTAATGCTTCTAAATTGCTTCAAAATTCTGCAATCAACCTGTAAGCTGTTTTTAAATAAAACTAAAGATTCATTATACATTCTTTTCATAAATTCCACTGCTTCTTCAGTAAATCTAAAATCCAAACCCTGTTTTGTAATTTCTATCGAGTCTTCATTTAGCAATTGGCACATTGTTTCTATGCTGCAATCACCAACTCCTATGTTACCAAAAACCATAGCTTTTATGAATGATGAGCCATTAAGTTTTCTCTTTCTTTTTATAAAACCTACTGCAATTGATATTTCGTCTGCTTTTTCATTAAAGAATTCATTGAGGTCTTTTGATAAGCAAGCTATTCTGTCCATTGTAAGTTCTCTCATTCACATATCCAAGAGAACTTATACCTTATTCTTTTCCTTCACTCTATCAATTTTACTTACACTTTTCCTTAACTTGACGCGTATGGTTCGCCAGCCCCCTTATCATGGTATTGAAGGTATTCAGTTATCTTCATCTGTGCAGATTAAACAGCAAGAAAACAACGTAGTTGGCGTCTTATTTTTAATTTTTTGCACTATGTGCACCTTATGTCTTCACAATATTTCTAGGTTTTTACCTACATAAGCTGAAACGCGCTGTTCAAGACATCACCCAACGTCAAATTTTAAAATAGAGAGTGAATAACTAGCACGGGTTTTCTTTGCCTTTTTTTCATTTGGTAAATTTCTTAAATATTTATACTAAAAGAGCCCAAGAGAGGTGTCATTCCAGTGCCCCTGTGATGTCATTCCAGTGCTCCTTTTTTGTCATCCAAGTAGCTGACACTGGGATCCAGCTTTCCATATAATCTCATCGAAAATGTTGTAACCACTTTCTGTGCTAGTTTGCTTGCTTACAAGCAAACTTTCCTGGATCCCACTGTCACGCACTGGGATGACAGGAGAAGGTACTGCCGTCATAAAGGAACTAGTGTCAGCTACTTGGATGATGCCTCATCATGTCATCCCAGTGCGTGACAGTGGGATCTAGGAATTTTATTAAGTTGGTAAGCATAAAAGTAGCCGTTTTATATTAAAATACAACATTTTGATGATTATGAAAAGGCTAGATTCCAGTCTCTGGGCACTGGAATGACACCATCATAAGGTGAATCTGGATCCAAGTAGTCAGGGCACTGGGATGACATCTTTCTTGGTTTCTTGTATCACAATATTCGTATAGTTGTGCTTGTGATACAGAAGTTACCTTTTATTCCACTACAACAAGCTTTAAAAGCACTACATTTTATATTACAATAACTCTTTTATTTCTTTAAAGGTTCATGAAATTCACATTATCTTGGTTATTAGAACACTTAGAAACCGATGCTAGCTTAGAAGAAATTACCGATAAATTAACTCACATAGGGTTAGAAGTAGAAGATGTAATCGATAATTCCAGATTAACTGGGTTTATCGTTGCAGAGGTATTAGAAGTCGTACCTCATCCAAATGCCGATAAATTAAAATTATGTAAAGTAAATGATGGGAGTAAAATTCTACAAATAGTTTGCGGAGCAAACAATGTTAGAGAAGGTATGAAAACTGTGCTTGCATCTCTTGGTAGCACATTGCCAGAAAGTGATTTCACAATCAAGCCTACAAAAATACGAGGAGTGCTAAGTGAAGGGATGCTCTGCTCTGCTTCTGAACTTGCGCTGGTTCAAGAGGAAAGTGAAGGAATAATCGAGCTTTCCGATGATTATAAAGTAGGGGATAAATTTTTCAATTGTGACCCTGTAATTGATATAAATGTTACTCCAAACCGTGGAGATTGTTTAGGCATTTATGGAATAGCTCGCGACCTTGCTGCAACTGGAATTGTGACATTAAAGACTTTAAGCATTCCACAACTTACCAGCCCCATAAATTCACCAATCGATGTTGAAGTTACTGACGGGGAAAGTTTTATTAGTGGAATATACATTACCAATGTAAAAAATCAAGAAAGCCCAAAATGGTTAAAAGATAGGCTGGAATCGATAGGAATGCGCTCCATTTCTGCAATAGTTGATATCACGAACTATATTATGATATCTTTCAGCCGCCCAATTCACGCGTATGATGCAAAAAAAATAGAAGGAGAGCTTGTAGTACGCAAAGCAAACGACGGAGAAAAATTTGCTGGTTTGAACGGTAAAGAATACTCATTAAACAAAGACATAAGCGTTATTGCAGGTGATAAAAATATTCATGGAGTTGCTGGAATTATAGGTAGTAAGTGCAGTGAATGTACTTTTGAAACTACTGATATCTTTTTAGAGTCTGCTTGGTTTGATCCAATCTCTATTGCTAAATCCTCAAGGGAGCTCGGCATCTCCACAGACGCTAGTTACAGATTTGCACGTTCAGTTGATCCTGGATTTACTTTTGATGGACTTAATCTTGCAGCTAAAATGATTCTGGACTTATGTGGTGGAGAAGCTTCAAGCGTAGTGTCTGCTGGCAGCTTAGATAGGGCTGACACCAAGGTGAGCTTTGATTATCAGGATGTGAACAAGTTTGGAAGTGTGTCTGTATCGCCTGATGAGGTGCTTGATATCTTAACGAAACTAGGGTTTAATATTGATAAAAAAACCGAAGGTAATTGGAATGTACAAGTACCAAGCTGGAGACCGGACGTGACAATACCGGCTGACCTAATTGAAGAAGTAACAAGGATATACGGCTATGACAAAATAAAAGAAGAACCACTACCAAATAATGTTGAAGAAGTAGATAGTACATACGACAATTTGCGTATTTTGATGACAAACAGAGGGTTTCATGAAGTGCTAACCTGGTCGTTTATGAGTGAATCAACAGCTGAAAAATTTGGTTACTCGAACAAGTTATTTATCATCGATAATCCGTTTAACAATAACTTTAATATAATGAGACCAAGTATTATGCCAAATTTGTTGCAAGTTACTGCTGATAATATTGCCCATGGAATATCTGATCTTACAATCTTCGAAATTGGGCCGATTTACGATGGTGAAGCTCAGTCTAAACATGTTTTAAGTGGAATAAGAACAGGAAATAATTTGCCGAGAAACTATTATAATACTGATAGGAAAGTAGATGTTTTTGACGCAAAGGCTGATTGCATAGCAGCTTTGAAGTTTTTTAACGTCAATTGTGATAATTTAACGATAGAGAGAGCAGAAAAAGAACATTACCACCCAGGAAAGTCAGGCACTCTCTCTTTTAAGAATAAAGTAGCAGGTTATTTTGGGGAGTTGCACCCTAATATATTAGATCTTTTTGACATCAAGCAAAAAGTTGTAGGCTTTGAGGTAATACTAGAAAATATTAAAAATTTACCTGTAAGTAGAAAGAAATTTATTGATTATAAATACCAAAGTGTAAAACGTGATTTTGCATTTATTGTAAATAAGGATGTGAAAGTAGGTAACATAATCAATGTGGTAAAAAAAAGCTCAGAGTTCATCACAGAAGTTTTAGTATTTGACGTATACCATGGAAATAATATAGAACCGAATAAGATGTCTATAGCGTTGTCAGTTACTTTTTGCTCTCCAATCCACACTTTAACTGAAAAAGAGATCCAAAAAGAATCAAGTACTATAGTTAATTTAGTATGTGAAAATACCGGAGGAACTTTGAGGTATAGCTAAATGGCTCTCTCATCTACAGTATGTTTATTGGCATTCCTAACGCTTGCCTCATCTAATCTACTCTTAACCAACTTGAATTCAATATCCTTAAAAAATCTATCCCACATTCCATGCAAATGCTCTTCTATTTTAGGCCATACATCATCTTTAAATGTTTCTCCTTCATCAGAAAATAAATCACTTAAAAAAGCCCCAGCTTTCTCATAACTTGATTCGAAATGTTGAAGAAATGTCTCTCCTTCCTTATAAGAGTTGTGTGCCACCTCTAACGCTTTTCTTTCTGTAGCCTCTTTGTAAACATTCGATGCTCCCATCCTTATTGTACCAAGCACAATTTTACCCCAGTTCTTAACTTTCTGTATATAACCTTCACTATTTCCTGGTATATTATTTATTATATTTTTTGTCAAATTGTCTATCAAAGGAGACAATAAATTTTGACTAAAATGTTTGATATTATCTTTTGTTTTAATTACAGGATATTTGATGCGTTTTTCTGCTAAACAGTACTCCAGTTCTGCTCTTTCTAATAACTTCTTGATTTCTTTTTCATCAAAAGTTTCAAGCTTGAATACCTTCAGTAAATCATCTTCTATTACTGCAAATTTTATTTTTTCACGAGACGTTAGTTCTTCTTTATAATCATTTTTTGTTTCTTCATTTATCAATAATTCTTTTTTGCCTAATTCTAACTGTTTTAATGCTTTCAGAATTTCTTGGTTATTTTTCAAACATAACTCTATCAACTCTATACTTAAAGATTCCTTTTCTTTACTATTTTTCTCAACATCCAAATTCTTATTCTGCTTTTCTATTATTTCCTTCAATCCCGCAGGTTGCGTTAAATATTTCCTAATTTCTTCCTGACAAGAAATAATCATTCTTACTAGATCTGATTCATCTTGCTTTAACAGCTTTAATAGATCACATAAACTTTTTATACCTTCTTTTTGTGTGTCAAATAAACTTTGCATTTTAAGTTTAGTTGTTTCCAAATACATCTTTTCTGTAAAGCCATTTACTTCGCTTGGAATTTTCGTTTTCACTTCTTCCAGCTTATCGCACTCTTTTGTCAAGGACTGTTTTACTCTATCATCTGATTTACTCAGTAGAACTCGAATAGCCTTTATTTTCGAGTCTATTAGCCTTCTCTCAACCTCTTGATCATCATATTCGAATTTAAAAAGATCTTCTAATTTCCTTCTTAAAGTACCATCTGTTAAGCTATTCTTTTCTATATCCTCACGTACTTCTTTCAATTTGTCATGTATCCCAGTATATCTTTTTTGTCCTCCTTCTTTTAAATGCTTAATCTCTTCTTTAGCATTATCTAGAGCTTTCTTTGTTTCTTTAGGATATACATTCTTATAAATATCAATTATTTCCCTTTTAGCTACCTTCCCTTCTTTTTTAAGCTGTTCCCATACTGCTTTAAGCACGGGAAATTCATTATCACTCAAATCTTTTAACGTTTTTATCTGGCCTTTCTTAAACATAGAAGACAAATTAGTACTTTTTGCTCTTAATTTTTCAAGATCTTCTATTATAATCTCTCTTTCACTTGGTAATTCCTTACCTTGGCTCTCCAACTCTTGTTTCACTAATATATCTTCTAGCGCATCTTCTAATGAAAAATCTTCTTCTCTTTTTTGTGCAAATTTAATTGCTTGTATAAAGGCAACTTGATAGGCGTTGTATATTAAGTGGGTTGTCAATTTAGGACCTATACTACTCACCACTTTCACTCTAAACTCGTTCAACAATTCCTTCAGTTTATCATATGTAATCTCTTTCTTTTCTAGCTTCATCAGCTCTTCCATAGTTTTCGCAAACTCTCGAGTAGAAGTTGCAAGCACATTCTTGATCTCATTACGTAAAGGCTTAAGACCATTTTTTAAGTGGATATTAGCTGACAATTTTAGTACAGCATTGTGTTTTGGATCTTCGTATAAATCTCTAAGTAGTTGTTTAAATTGCGATGGAAACTTCACTTCCATATCCCACATAATGTCTGACTTACCAGCATCTATTTCACGAAAAGATACCTCAATATTTTGGTGTTCATTTTGACATAACCCATTACTTATTTTAATAGCAGCAATCAAAGAATGAGATAATTTTTTATTTAAAAGATAAAAAGTAGCCAAAGCGAGTGTTGCAGGAATAAGTAATGCTGCAAGCACAGCGATATTAACAAGAATCACTATTGCAGCAAGAACACCATATGCCAATCTTTCTGGTACACTTGTTTCACTCTTTTTTGTCTTATCTTGCCCTATATCAGCTTGTGTCTTGCTGTTTATTTTATTGTATATGACTAATCCCAGTGCAGTAAAAACTATATAAGGAAACATTAAAACTGATAGAGCTAAATTCAACGCTTGTTTTTCCGGGCAAGCTTGGTTTATCTCTTTAAATATTCTACTTGATACGTTATACCAAGAAGTAAAAAAATCAGAGTTATAATCTTTATAATGAAATATACTGAGTGGAACGTTAAAATTAGCTAACGGCTCTTGTTCTTCCACAGAATCAAAAAATTCTTCTTCCTCTTCTGAAGTAGCAAGACCTAAATTATTCCCTTCTTCTACATTAGAAACAGGTCCCTGTTCTTCCATAGCATCAAAAAATTCCTCTTCTTCTTCCGAAATAACATTGGAAATAGACACTACTTTCCCTAAATCATCACTGTTGTTATTCAAATCAACAACTTTTTCATAATCATCTGCAACAGCCTTATTCATATTATAACCTTACCTCAAGTAACCTAAGTATAGCATAAACAATGACAACTTTCAACTACTAATAATTTAACCTAATACCAACACTTAAATCCTGATATTCCTTAGAATAAAAGTTAGTTCCAATTTCTGTATTAATGTCCAAAGATAAGGCAAGGGTCTGCTCTTTTATATATTCAATCCACGTATTTATTGCTTCCTTAATTTTCTCATCTTCTGTTTTGATTATTACTCTGATTCTATCGGACATATGAAAATCAGCTTGCTTTCTGGTTTCCTGAATGAGCCTCACAACATCTCTTGCAAGCCCTTCTAGAATCAATTCATCATTTAAAGTGGTGTTCAGAATCACAATCCCTTTGTTGTTATCAAACACGGAGGAAAATTCACTGTTTGCTTTTAATAATAGTTCATATTCGCCTTTTTCTATGATGTAATTTTCTGACTCGTCCCCCAAAAATATGAGACCTCTTTCTGTCATTCCAGCGCGTGACGCTGGAATCTGCGTCTGGATCCCAGTGTCAGCTACTTGGATGACACCGGATTCAACTTGTTTCCACTTTCCTTGTTTAACATATTGAACCAGTGTCTTAATCTTCTCCGGAACTCTCTTTCCAAGCATAGGAAAATTTAGTTTCAGTTCTAGTGATGCAACTTCTTTCAACTCACCCACTATTTCTAATTCTTTTACATTTACCTCATCTTTTATCATCTCTTGATATTCATCTTCAAGAAAACCGCAGGAGGACTGATGATAAATCGTCATACTACTAAGTGGCTGCCTGATACGTATATTAAAAGTGTTCCTGATAGAGAGTGCAGAGTTACATATCTCTCTCACTAGATCCATTTTGGCAATGAGCTGACTATCAAACTTCTCTAATTGTGGGAAATCAGCCAAATGAACAGATGTTTCTTCATACTTAAGCCCTTGCCATATATTCTCTATTATAAGTGGCAACAAAGGAGCTGCAGCTCTTAGTATGTAATAAAAAACCGTATATAGAACATTATAAGCATCAGTTTTATCCTGATCCAAATCACTTTTCCAAAAACGCTCGCGGCTGCGACGAATATACCAATTATTTAACACTTCAAAAAAGTTCATTAAAATTTTGCAAGCCTCTTGGGAGTTATAGCTGTTCATAGAAGCTCGGATACTTTCTACAGCTTCAAAACATTTGGAAATCATGTAGCGATCAATAGTACTTTGATAATCCTTACAAACTTCAGCTTTAATTCCATCTGCATTTGCATACATAGTAAAAAAGTGATAACTGTTCCAAATAGGTTTTATTACGTTTTTCAGAACATCTCGTATTGAGTTTCCTTCTTTATCGAGTAGCAAATTACCACCACAAACAATAGATCCAGAAAGCATAAGAAAACGCAGTGCATCAGAACCGTATCTATCAAAAACCTCCATTGGATCTGCATAGTTATTCAAACGTTTGGACAATTTTTGCCCTTTTACATCCAAAACAACACCGTGGCATATGCAGTTCTTAAATGGTTCCCTATCAAACAAAGCAGTGGACAATACAAAGAGCGTATAAAACCACCCCCTGGTTTGCGCTATGTATTCAGTGATAAAATCCGCAGATTCAAACCACTCTTTATTTTCAAACGGATAGTGGATTTGCGCAAATGGCATCGAGCCAGATTCAAACCAGCAGTCAAACACGTCAGGTACACGGCGCATAACTGATTTTCCTATTGGGTCATCAGGATTTGGTCTTGTTAAAGTATCGATAAATGGTCTGTGCAAGTCGTCTATTTTAACATTAAAATCTCTCTCCAGTTCTTCTATTGAACCATATACATCTACTCTTGGATATCTCGCATCATCTGATTTCCATACAGGGATTGGCGTACCCCAGAATCGATTGCGTGAAATTGACCAGTCGTGTGCCCCTTCAAGCCATTTTCCAAATTGACCATCTCTAATGTGGTTTGGTATCCAATTAACTCTCTTATTTAGCTCTACCATTCTGCTTTTGAATTTTGTAACTGCAACATACCAAGAAGGCATAGTGCGATAGATCAAAGGAGTGTCAGTTCTCCAGCAGTGTGGATAATTGTGAATATATTGCTCAGTTTTAAACCAATTCCCTTGCTCTTTTAATTTTTTTATTACTGTATCATTGGTATCAAAAACATGAACCCCTGCCAAATCTGAAACTTCAGCAGTAAATTTTCCACTGTTATCAATTGGACAAATAACTGGAATATCATGGCTTTGGCAAAGGTAAAAATCTTCCTCACCAAATCCAGGAGCAGTATGCACAACGCCAGTACCGTCTTCTTCCGTCACATAATTAGCAATAAAAACGCGAAATGCATTTTTTGTGTCTTTAAAATAGTCAAACAGTGGTTTGTAAGAAAGGCCTGCAAGATCATTTGCTTCAAGTTTTATATTGCAGTTTTCATATGGAATATTGTTTTGTTCAGAGTGGCTGATAAATTTCTCTAAGTAGCTTTCAGCAAAAATGTATATTTCACCATTCATTGAACTTCCTTCACTACTCCCTGTCATCCCAGTGCACAGACACTGGGATCCAGAAATAGATTCCAGCGTCACGCGCTGGAATGACATCAAAGGGTGGACTGACACTGCACAATACTCAATATCCTCTCCTATTGCCAATGCCAGATTGCTAGGAAGAGTCCAAGGAGTTGTAGTCCAAGCAAGTAATTTACATTTTTGTTTAACACTTTTAAACTGCTGTGGGTTTTCTAAAAGCTCAAATGCAGCAGTTACAGCTTTGCTAACTTTTTCTCTATACGCGTTATCAAGCCTTGTTTCGAAATTAGATAATGGAGTTTCGCATGCCCAGCTATATGGTACAACGCGCACTGATTCATACACCAGACCCTTATCATAAAGCTGCTTGAATGCCCACATGACCGACTCCATGAATGATTTATCCATAGTCTTATAGTCATTGTGAAAGTCTACCCACCTTGCTTGCCTATTTACATACTTCTCCCACTCTGATGAAAATTTCATCACAGAAGTACGGCAATGATCGTTAAATTTATCTATACCAAACTTCTCTATCTCAGTTCTACCAGATATTCCAAGTTCCTTTTCTGCACCCATCTCAGCCGGCAATCCATGGCAATCCCAGCCAAATCTACGTTCAACACTTTTTTGAAGCATAGTTTGATATCTTGCAAATGCGTCTTTGATGAAACCAGTGAGTAAATGTCCATAATGCGGAAGTCCATTTGCAAACGGAGGCCCATCGTAAAAGACAAAACAATTATCCTTGGAACGTTCTTCAACTGACCGCTCAAAAACTTTGTTTTCCTGCCAAAATTTTATGATTTCCTTTTCTAACGATGAAAAATCAGGACTACTTACTGTATCAGGATAATGCTTTGACTTCATGTTCGCTATGTAAAACTAAAGAATATAGGGCTTTCTGAAAAATTACAAATTCAAAAAGAAACACATTTACTCCTATATAGTATTCTTCATACTAAATGATAAATTTTTATAATTTAGTATGTTCTGAATCCAAGTAGTCAAGGCACTGGGATGACAAAAGAGGGAGTGTAGAAAGATTGCACCCATATGGTGTCATTCAAGTAGCTGACACTGGTTCCCTTATGACCATACGCGTCAAGTTAAGGAAAAGGGTAAGAAAATTCAATGAACTTAAGGTGGATACTCTAGTTTTTCTATATCTATCTTTCACAGAAAATTGTGACCAGTCTGTGGTAAGTTTTTTCAGGAAAATTCTCAAATTATTAATTTTACTGCTTAACGCTAAAAACAACTCCCTAATCCTTCTTTTTAATTCAATGAATGCCTTTGTTAAACTCAGCTCTGTATTCTCTTTCAGTTTTATACAACCAACTATTCCATGAAATATAAGAATTGCGCACAATTTAGCGTATAGTTCACATAATACTCTGTATGGTTTTCCTTTAAGTTCGTCAAGCCTGATGTGACTCTTATACAATTTAAATAATAATTCAATCTGCCATCTTACCCTGTAAACTGTTAATACTTGTTCAGCGCTGATTTTACTCTCTGGAACGTTAGTTATGAATATCGACCAATCCAGCAATTTTTGATTCTTTTGAGAAGATGTATATCCATGTGATTTTGCTAACTTATTAGCCCTTCTTCTAATTATAGACTGTTCTTCAGTTAATTTTTGACATATAATTCTCACTTTAATTTTTACTTCTTTTCCTAATAGCACTTCCATCTCTAGAAGGGATTGACCTTCTAAACATTCCAACAACTCTATTTTTTGATTTGTTTCTATATCATATATATTGGTATCAGACTTATAACGACTAACAAAATATGCACCTGCTTCATCAATCTGTTTAAAAGAACTAGGCACAAAGTAGCACAAATCAAATATTAGCAAATCATTGGCTGATAAACCGTTCAGATAATCCCTATAACCTTGATCCGACCTTATTCCTTCTATTAAATTTAACTTATCTAGCGCTTGGTTCAGGTAATCAAAGACTAACTGCAGCTTTATTCCTGATTTGGTATTACTCTCACAATCTCTATAGCTACTCCCATATCCTTTGTACATATCTTCCATGCTACTGGGCAGGCTAATATAATCCAAACCCTGTTTTGTAATTTCTATCGAGTCTTCATTTAGCAATTGGCACATTGTTTCTATGCTGCAATCACCAACTCCTATGTTACCAAAAACCATAGCTTTTATGAATGATGAGCCATTAAGTTTTCTCTTTCTTTTTATAAAACCTACTGCAATTGATATTTCGTCTGCTTTTTCATTAAAGAATTCATTGAGGTCTTTTGATAAGCAAGCTATTCTGTCCATTGTAAGTTCTCTCATTCACATATCCAAGAGAACTTATACCTTATTCTTTTCCTTCACTCTATCAATTTTACTTACACTTTTCCTTAACTTGACGCGTATGATCGCCGCTACCGTCTGTATTAACATCGTTACAATTACTGCTATTGGAATCTTTTGGTTTTGCATGTTTCTCCTGATTGTACAATAAAAAACTTTCAACTATTTCTTGCTTCCAGTTATGAAATATTACTACTTAGATTCGTGCTGCTTTTCAGCATCATAGAGCAAGTGTATAATTTTATCGTATGGTTTATCTTTATTGTGCCGTGATCTTAGTACAGCTACATCTCTTGGGTTTTTCCCATCTTCATTTCTGATTGTAGGGTTTGCACCTTTCTGCAGTAAAAACTTAATAATCTCCAGATCTCCTTGATATGAAGCACTATGAAGTGCTGTACTTCCATACGTATTGATAATGTTGACGTTAATTCCTTCATTTATCAAAAATTTGACAATTTTCAAACATCCTCCTCCTGAAGCATAATGCAAAGCTGTTAATTCAGGAATTCGTGTATCAATGTCTAATAAATTTTTTACTGAGAACTTCACAACTTCTAAATTACAATTTTGAGAAGCAATGTGTAATATTGTTTTATAATTACCTGTAGCTTTTGCCTTCATATAGCAATAGGTAATAACAACACATATTACTAACACTATAAACCACAAAAAATGTAACTTATTTTTTGCATCTAGATCTAACTTATTCATGTTCAACATTTTTTCACATTAAATCAGCAATTTACTTACTTTCTCTTAAACATAATTACTCAAAGACGCCGTTAATGCAGTACAATATCCTGAACTATTCAAGGTATGTTCTGCTCTATCAATTACCCATTCACCATCTATATCTTGATTAAACCCTACAAGATTAAGTTTTGCCTCTGCAAATAATTCTGGATTACCTGGTATTGTCATTTCTAAAGTCTCATTGTTACGCTGTAGTTGCTTAAATTTGGCACTTGCTGCACTAATTGCTGATTCTGCATTTGGGTAAACTGTTTGTATAGTGTAACTTGGTTCACCGCTACCTACTGTTTCTGATATCTGCTCTCCCTTTTCATAGCTATGCCATTTTGCTATCACTGAATTATATTTATCACGTACAGTAAAATGCACTTTCCAATTGATTGTATCTCGAGGTCTAATAGTCGTTGTTCCTAAAGCTTTTCCTGTTGCTGATTTTGCTGCACCTTTTGGAATAAACAATATATATCCTCCTGCTAATTTTGCCATGGCTTCCCGCTCTATAGCTATTCTAGTTAACAAATTTATATCACTTTCTTCAGTCTGATCAATGTGTGGTATCAATATATCTTTAAATTCTTCAGCAACTTTGTACCCATATCCATGTTTATTTGCTATTTCTTTGACTAAATCACCCAGTGTAATCTGGTCCCATGCTCTAGATACTTTTTCCTTTAGTGATATCATTAAGTTTGTTGCATGAGCTTTAATTGTTAAGATTTGTGGTGGACTCTGTACCATAATTTCATTGACTGTATATACACCTATGGGCAGTACTCCTGTTTCTCTATATCCCAAAGCAATTTTCAGCTCCTTTGGAACCTTTATGTTATCATCCCTGTAATCAACGCATATTTCAACTACATCTTCTATAGTCCCTGATTCATCAGTAATATGCATTGACACTAAGCGGTCTTTTGTTAATTCATACCCTTCAATGACAAACTCTGGTTGCATTTTACCCCCAAATTTTTAAAGTTGATTTCTGTAGAGGTTTCTCAATTACAGGCAGCTTGATTTTTAGCCCCGCTGGTAAAAATTCCGTATTCTGCAAGTCCGGGGTTTTCTTCTAATACTATTTCTACTGCCCCTGAAGTAAATCCATAGTGCTTCCAGCAAATATAGTCCTATATATCATTTGCTTTTGTCGAATAATATATAGTCATGAATAAAGCTTCAAACTTAAATTAAATTCAACTTTCTTTGGTAACCCGCAAGGGAAAGATGACGTTCGCTTTTCTTCAAAACGAGTAATTACAAATTGTCCTAAAACATTTCCCATGCCATCAACTAAAGTGCGGGGTATTTGATTTGCTTCTGCTTCTTTCATATTCTTTAATTCACTTAAATTACTAAGATAAATAACCCCTTCTAGGTCTATATTTTCTGCCCCTTGGCCAATATTCTGTAGTAATTGCTTACCAATACACTCAACCACACTCCAACGCTTCTCTTTGCTATACTTTAAACTCGTTGGGGAAATTTTATATGGACCAAGGGATAGCATCAGTAAATGGGATCTACCGTATCAAACATAACATCTCGTGACTTTTCTCTTATCCTTTTTATTACTTCATCTGCAAGACTACGAACATCTTGATTTGGCTCTGCTTTAATGCTGATAGTGTAATTATTAGTGATGTTCTGAGTTTTATTCATAGTTTTTTGTTCTTTATTTTCAAACTTACTCCTTGCAAAGTCTGCAAATATCTTATCATTATCGCTCTCTGTAGACTTTTTCTCCTCAATAAGGCTTTTGACTTTTATATTATTCTTTCTTCTCTCAGATATTTCTTTAATTATACTGTTATTCAACAAAGGATTTCCATTGCTGAGAATGCTGCTCTTAAGGGGAGTATGGACTGCTTTTATTTCAGTAACAATACTTTTTCTTTTTTCAAATTCTTTCAGCGGACTGTTTTCAAATACTTTTCCAAATATACTACTAACAGTATTTCCCAGCCATGAAAACATCTCTCCAATGGGTTTTATTATCGATTTTATGTATTCCCAGATGCTAGAGAAAAAGTTCTTTACCTTTTGCCAGTTAGTTATAATAAGTGTTGCACCAGTTGCAATTGCAGCAATAACTGCTCCTATAGGATTACTTATCATTGCTGCTGTTAAGATCCTAAATCCTCCTACTACTGCAGAAAGAGCTAATGATAGTAGAGGAAAAGCTTTCGTTGCTAAGCTCAAAGTTGTAGCTTTTAAAACACTCAGCCCAGTAATTACCGCTGGAATAGCATATGACGATAATGATATCAGTGCTGGCTTAACTACCCCATGCAAAATAACCGAAAAAGTTAACATTCCACCTCTAATCAGATTCCATGCATAACCACCACTTACTGCTAGAACTTTAAGACCTATTAGTGCTGCTATGACACTCATTATTCCTGTAGTAATAACTGGAAACTTTTCTGCAAACCGAGCTATGGGGTTAGTTATCTCTCTTAAAAGACTACTTACCCACTTTAAAGGAGGTAGCATTACTGAGCCCAAATTCATTCCTACTTCCGCTATCGCATTTCTCAGTAGTCGTAAATTATTTGCTGTAGTTGCTGCACGATTATCAAATTCTTTTTGCATGGACTTTTCAAATTTTTTCTCGTCAGCTAACTGATTTATGGCATCTTTATAATTCTTTAAGCTTCCAACTAGTAATGCAATATCATCCTGATATTCTTGACCAAAGAGATTGAGAAGGATTTGCGAACGTTCCTGTTTATCTACCTTCTCCAGAGTTTCAAAAAAATAAAGTAGTCCGTCTTGGCCATTTTCGCTAATCCTTTGTGTCATCTCTTCAGCAGTTATTCCCATGTCTTCCAATGCTGCTTTGAACTCTTTGCTCTGTCCCTCAGCGGTCTGAAGTTTGCTAAGTAGAGCATTTATTGCAGTAGCAGCTTTTGCCGGTTGTTTGCCTAAACTAATAAAGGCATTTACTAAACTACTTGTTTCCTTAATATCAAGACCAAACTGTTTTGCACTACCACCAACTATAGCTAATGCTTTAACCATATCTCCTGCTTTAGCAGCACTATTATCTGAAAGGTGGTTTATAATATTACCTACTCTTTCCATACCTGCTACTTTAATCCCATAAACATTAGCAAGCTTAGCTATAGAATCACCTGCTTCTTCTGCAGACATATCAAATGCTGTAGACATTTTAGCCACTGTTGTTGTAAATCCGAGTAGCTCTTCCTTTTCAACACCAAGTTGGCCACCACTTGCAGCTATTTGTGCTAACTCTGCAGCCGATAGTGGTATCAACTATGTTTTTTTAAAAATTTTTTATTTGTAGTTTTGCAACTTCATATGGGCAATAAAAACCCATTTGTTATAGAAACAGAATTTTGTATCAAACAGCCACCACAGCAATTTCTGCTTAAGTTAATGAATATGCGCTTTTAATGTGTGTGGACGCGCATATTCATTAACCAATTTCAGTTATTGCTATGTAAATTTTTAAATATGCAAATTAACTGCTTCTTTAAGCCTTGCATTAGCAATCACTATTATTTTACGCATTAGAGCTGTTATAGCCACCATCTTTTTCTTACCACTTTCAATAAGCTTAGAATAAAAGGCACCAAGTGCAGATTTGGACCTTGCAGCAGCCATGGCAGCTGTAAAAAGCTTTGAACGAACGTTACTTCTTCCACCTATAATCCTTCGGTAGCCAATAGCTTTACCACTTTCCTTAGGATGAGGCGCAACACCTGCAAGGCTTGCAATTTGCCTTTTATTTAAAGAACCAAGTTCCGGTATGAGACACAATAAACATTGAGAGGTTTTTCTACCTATTCCAGGGACTGTTTCAAGAATTTTTTGGCATCGTTGCAATTCAGGATTTTCATTGACTATTTTTTGTATAGCTTGATCAAGCTTTTCTACCTGGTTGTTGAGGAATTCAATAGCTTGTTGACAACTTTCCTTAATGTAATCATTTCCAGGAGTTTTTAGCCTATTCTTCTCTTGAACAAGCATTTTCGTAATATCGTCACGACGCTGACAAAGTGCAAACAAGGTGGTTTGTTCTTTTGAGATAGGTGTAAATAGCTGCAGATGTCCACAACGCTCAGAACCATATTGGGCAAGCGCTTTTGCATCAAGACTGTCGGTCTTTGCCAAAGTTCCATGAGATAGAATGAAGTTTTTAACTTGACGAGTATTAGCACGATGCACAGCAATGTTTCTATCAATAAGAAAATACAATAAGCCAAGCTCATAACCTCCTGTAGCTTCTAAAATTACCATGGAGTTGGGCAAGATATTTGAAAATTTTTGGTAGAATTGTTTCCAACCAACACAACTATTGTCAAATTTGATGACACCTTTTTGTTCATTAACTGCAGTAACAAATTCAAGTTTTCCGATATCAATGCCAATAAAATTTTGATAAGATGTAACCATAAAGAACCTCGAGAGTTTAAGTTAAAATTTAAGATTGTAAACGGGTGCATATATATGTCCCAAACAACTATTCAAACGTCTCGAAGGATAGGCTTGAGTACCTTGATATCTACGTATGTTATAATACTACCGTCTTACGGTCGCTCAAGCCTGGCTGACGTAGAGCTCGCGTTAGCTACTTTCATGACACCATTTGCTGTCTTTAAAAATGAATGTTCTTACAATTGTGCATCATGCGCTTTATTAAATATTTTACTTAAAAATCTAATTTCTTATTATACAAGAGATAAGCAATTCATTGATGATGAAAAATTACAAAAAGGGGCATAGAAAGCGCCTGAGAGAGAAATTATTTTAGATAATGGACAATCATTACTTGATTATGAAGTTTTAGAGCACATTTTATATTCAGCATACAGTAGAATTGATGTAAAACCGGTGGCAAAGAGTTTGATAGAAAATTTTGGCAGTTTGAATAAAGTTTTTAATGCTGACCTGGAAGCGTTGCAAAACGTTGATGGTGTCAGCAATGCAGCGATATCTGCCATCTTTTGTGTAAAACAAGCCTTCGTTCGCTCTGCAAGGGAAGAAATAAAAAACCTGCCTGTAATCGATAACTGGGAAAAATTGCTTGATTATTTAAGAATAAGTATAGGAAGCCTCAATAAGGAAAATTTTCGCGTCATCTATATGAATAAAAAGTATCGTCTAATAGCGGAAGACCTGCAAAATATTGGTACAGTAGATCAAACTCCTCTTTATGTCAGAGAGATCATCAAGCGCGCACTTTTGATTGGTTCAACATCCATCGTAATATCTCACAATCATCCAAGCGGAGATACACAACCTTCAAATAGCGATATATCTCTCACTAGACAACTAGCAGAAGCTTGCCAAAGTATAGGAATAGAATTAATAGATCACATTATTATTACACTCAGTAGCTATTTTAGTTGCAAGGAAAATAGGCTGTTGTGAAAATTTTATAGCTACAGTAACTTAGATTTACCGACAATCGTCATCCCGCTGCTTGTTAGCGGGATCTGAGATACCGCGAATGAATCGCGGTATGACGTAGAGCTCGGGTTAGCTATACTTTTATACTTACTAACTTAATAAAATTCCTGGATTCCAGACTGGGATGACATTGTTTACTATGTGCCATATTGCAATGTTCGTACAGCTGTGTGTCACGCACTTTGCTTCAATATTTGCACATTAGCCACTCCTCTGAACAGATACAAAAAGAGAGTGGTATTACTTAAATAATTAGATAAAAAACCAGGCGGATCATTCTGAAACTCTTGCATTTTTGTCCACAATTTTGTTAAACAACTTCCCTTTTGGTCATGTCGAACCAAATTTCTTTTTCACACCACCTTTTAAGCCACCGATGACAGCTTCGTTAGTTTTTGTCATAATGCGATCAAATACTCCCAATAACCTCTTTAATAGGTTTGGAGTTAGCGAAGAGATAAGATCAACAGATACGTTATTGTTTTTGTCATCACCACTTGCTTTATAGTCTATTGAAACGATTCCCCTACTTTTCCCGCCAGTAAGAAGTTTCCCAATTATAGGAATTTTTAACAAAGATTTATTAATTGAATATGCTGGTATTACTTGTCCTTCAACTTGGAATTTATAATTTCTAATGTCGAGCTTACCGCTAGTGCTAATGCCTAATTCCGCTCCTTCAAGCCAAGATTCTTCAATTTCGACAGAGCCGTCTTTGTATGAGAAAGGTGCATTACATTTATAAAAGTATACACCTTCATTTTTTATGGCATTTACAATGCCAGGCAATGAAGACATCGACAATAAAGTAGTAAGTAGTGGAGCATCTTTGATGTAGAAATTGCTAATGGATAACGTACCATAATGTTCTCCACTTTCTCTCTGAGGAGAGAGATAAAAAGACAATTTGCCGTTTTTAATTGATTTACTAATGCCTAAGGAACGCGAAAGTATACCTGCATTATCCGCGTATATTTCGAGCCCTATTCCACTGTATTCCGCTAGTATGTTGCTGCTATCTTCTAGAAACTGTCCTGTAAATTGACTTCCATTGCAATTACCTTTAGTACAGGTTACATTCAGCTTAGCATTTTTGATAACGATGCCTTCTTTCATAATTACATTGTCAACATTCATACTAATCTCTATATCTTTGTTTAATCCATTACTGTTTTTGCCAAGCAAGCCTAAAATATCACTTAAGTTAATTTCCTCACCATGAACAGTTATAACATTTTTTTCCTTACCTGATTCAATTTCTATACTAAAATCATTATCAGGCAATTTAAAGCTACTAGAATTTAAATATAAATTTCCATCTTCTACTCTTCCGCTGAATTTTATATCTAGGTCATTTCCTACAACATCTAATTTGTCTATTAACAATTCACCTACTCCTTTTAACCTTGTAGAAAACAAAATTTTATTGTGATCTTCAAAACGATTTTTCCATCCTAAATAACTTGAACGTGATTCAAGCTCTGATAAATCCATATTACCATTAACATGCCCCGTCTTATCTTGATTTATCACCGATTCTATATTTGTATTGACATAGCCACCTATATTTTCATCAAAATTAAGCATTTGAGCGGGTAAATCTCCGGTCAAATTCCAGGCAAAACTTTCATTCCTATTGCTACTTTTCAGGTCAAATAATAGCTGTGTGTTATTCACCATACCACTACCATTTAAATCTATAAAGTCACTTCCAAAACTAAGCTTAATGTCATATTTACCAAGACTTGCATTATAGATGGCCAAATTGTCAATTTCAGAATGAAAATTGGCCGAAAAATCTACTTTTTTGTCATCAACGTTTAGATTAAAAATGCGAAAATTAAATACGGATTTTGCCATTCCACTTACTTTATCCCTTTCAACCTTCACCACATCATCCAGCTTAAATCTTATAGGCTCATATAAACCATACGCATCACTTACAGCTTGGCCATTAATGGTTAGAACTGAATTTTCCTTATCGAGAGATTTCATTTCAATATCACCACCATTAATAGTGAAATTCTGAAACTTAGCGCTATTTACAGTAATCTCAAGATCGTTATTCTTGATGATCAAATCACCCTTTAATTCCTTTACTTGCTCAAAATCTTCATCAAATTTTACGCTACCGTTTTCTATATCAGCAACTACTACGATATCTGACAGATCGTCATTAAATAAATTTTTAATTTTGCCATTGAAACTTACAATTGTGTTTAAAACATTCCCATCAATATTATCACAATACCAGCTTTTAAATTTACTATTCACTACACCATCTGGTACATAAGTACATAAATCCTTTGCAGCAAACTTACTAATATTAATTCTAAACAAAGCATGACTTGTACTAAAGTTCATTTTGCCTATCAAAGAGAGATACGTGTCATTTAACTTAAAATGGAAGTTTTTTACACTAATAATTCCATCACTATATGTTAAATTTATATTTACATTAGTTAAGGCCAAATTTTTGTTCAAATAATTTTCTGTATTCAATACGTATATATTTCCACCTACAATTTCATCCTTTTTATTAATTTTCACTGAGAAGCTTCCTTTGAATCCTATATTTTTGTCCAAATTGTAGCTTTTAACTAATGTAGAAAACTCGCTTAATAGTCCCAATTTTAGATCATAAAATGTCCCGTACACATTTAGCAAATTGTTGCGATTTTTTATCGTAATTGATAAATCATCCAAAAATCCCTTTTCATCTTTTGTATTCACATGAATATCTAAAACATTAAAATCTTCCCCCTTCCCTATATATAATTTATCAATAAAAAATTCATCTTCTGTGCTTTTATCAATAGCGATGTTAGTAAATTCAATTTTTGAATCCGCATTTAAGTCAAAAAAAAATTCCCTTATTGTTTTTAATAGATTTTTTGCACTGCTTTCTGTCATCTTGAAATTCTTCCCTGTCATCCCAGTATCTTTTTTTCCTGTCATCCCAGTATCTTTTTTTCCTGTCATCCCAATATCTTTTTTTCCTGTCATCCCAGTGCTTGACACTGGGATCCAGGTTTCTTTTTTTCTAGATTCCAGCGTCACGCGCTGGAATGACACCAAAGGAAGGCGGTTATTACTTAAATAATGATTATCCAAAAGGTCTAATGAGTTTTGCGGATTAACATTAGTTTCTTCTCTCTTGATACATACATGCACATTATCAGCTGAAACCTGAGAGAGATTTGTGCTAGCTTTAAATAAGGAACTTAACTTAAAATGTACAAAAAGCTCAGGAACTTTTATAGTAAAATTAGGATTTGCTATTGCTAAATCTGTAATGACTAAATACGCACCTTTCTGCCAAACAACTGAGGTATTATCCATATTAACGCTTGAGCCAACAAATATTTTTGATATTTTATGTTTAACATAAAAATTAATATAATTAATATTGATTTCTAAAGGACTCTCACCCTTAAAAAAGACAAATAAGCAGAATACAAACAATAGAACTATGGAAAGTGATATAGTGATTTTTTTAAGCATCGATTATTGCTTTTCTTGCTAAACTATCAGCCTCCTCATTATACTTATCACCACTGTGTGCTTTAACCCACTTCCAATCAATTTCATGTTGTGAAGCAACGTCGTCTAGCTCTTTCCACAATTCCATATTTTTTACTGATTTTTTATTACTTGTTTTCCAGCCATTCATTTTCCACTTATTTATCCACTCTGTTATGCTATGTTTAACATAAAGACTATCCGTATATAAATTAATATTACAAGAAAATTTCAATACTTTCAGCCCATTGATCACCGCTGTTAACTCCATTTTATTGTTTGTGGTATTTTCTTCTCTACCATAAATGTCTTTTCTATAATCTTGAAATAATATGATAGCTGCCCATCCTCCCACTCCAGGATTACCAGAACATGCCCCATCTGTATATATTGTCACTTCTTTTTTACTCATCTTTGTTTATATCGGTTAACAAAGTATATAGTTGCTTTTATGAAAGCACAATTTCTAAAGGTAGTTTAAGCTGCACCTTTAAATTTTATTATAGAAACAAAAAAAAGTGTGACAACGAGCATTACCAAAAGGAAAAGGAAAAAATAGTTTTTATGTTTCTGCCGTTCTTTCATAACTAAAATAAATCAATAGAACAAAAAATAATACTGGCGAATAGGGAAAATAGATAAGAAATTGAGTAAGAAAACATTTGTTTCTGTGACTTGTGGTTCTTGAATCTGAGAATTGATATAGCGTACCAAATAAAGATGCAACCTGCAAAAATTGCCATGCTTAGATAAAGTAAAGCCTTTTTCAAGAATAGAGCTGGAAGCAAGCTAGTTAGCACCAGCAAGACACTATAAATTAATATATATTTTCTTGTTTTTTCCGGACCATAAACAATATTGAACATTGGAATCGATGCCTTTGCATAGTCTTCAGACTTATTTAAAGATAGGGCCCAAAAGTGTGGCGGAGTCCACATAAAAATTACTAAAAATAAAATGAAACTTTCCCAACTTACAGAATTAGTCACAGCTGCCCAGCCAATCATTGGAGGGAAAGCACCTGCTGCACCACCGATAACGATATTCTGCGGAGTGCGCCTTTTTAGCCAAATTGTATATATGAAAACGTAAAATAATATGCTAACAGCAAGCAAAGCAGCAGAAATATAGTTTACTGCTATTGCCATGATAAATACTGACAATATTCCAAGAGTTATACCAAATTCAAGCGCGCTTTCTGCAGAAACTCTACCTGAGGGTATAGGGCGGTTTTTTGTCCTTTCCATGAGCAGATCTATGTCTTTGTCATACCACATATTTATAGCACCTGCAGATCCTGAGCCAAGAGCAACACATATAAGAGATATTAGTGCTAGAAAAGGGTGCATACTACCTGGTGCAGTAACCATACCAGCAACTGCAGTAAATACCACAAGATACATTATCCTTGGCTTCAGCAAACGCCAAAAATCCAGTATTGTTGGTTCAACATTTAGCAAAACACTTGTGTACATTCTATTTTACCACTGGTGGCTTTTCGAAAGTATGAAAAGGCGGTGGTGAAGATACCGTCCATTCCAAGGTGTCACCTTCCCAAGGATTATCTCCAGCTTTCTTGCCCCATTTAAAGAGATGTATAACTATAAACACAAAAAACATAACTGAAACAAAGGACATATACGAACCAATTGAGGATATATAATTCCAAGGGATAAACGCATCAGGATAATCAGGTATACGCCTTGGCATACCAGCTAATCCTAAGAAATGTTGAGGTAAAAAAGTGATATTGGTGCTAATAAAAGTAAGCCAAAAGTGGATTTGACCTAAGCGCTCATTATATTGTTTACCCGACATTTTACCAATCCAATAATAAAAGCCAGCAAAAGCTCCAAATAATGCAGCAAGTGACATGACATAATGGAAGTGAGCAACAACATAATAGGTGTCGTGCAGGAGCTTATCTATTCCACCATGAGAAAGAATTATTCCCGTTATGCCACCGCCAACAAACATAAAAATAAAACCTAGTGCAAATAGCATAGGGGTTTTAAACTCAATTGCTCCACCCCACATAGTTGCAATCCAGCTAAAGACTTTTACACCAGTTATAACACCGATAAAAATTGTGGTAGTGCTAAAAAATGCAGCAGCGTCAGCACTAAGCCCAACAGTGAACATATGATGAGCCCAAACCATAAAGCCAAATACTGCTATACCTATCATTGCATAAACCATCCCTATGTAACCAAATACAGGTCTGTGAGAAAAAGTTGATACAACCTGACTTATGATGCCAAATGCAGGAAAAATAATTACGTAAACTTCTGGATGACCAAAAAACCAAAATAAATGTTGAAATAACACAGGGTCACCACCACCGGCAGGATCAAAAAAGGAAGTACCAACATTGCGATCAGTAAGAAGCATAGTTATAGCACCGGCAAGCACTGGTAAGGCAACAATCAACATAAATGCTGTTAACAAGACAGACCAAACAAACAGTGGCATCTTAGTTAATGACATTCCTTTTGCACGCATGTTAAATATAGTAACTATAAAGTTGATCGCCCCAACAATTGACGACATACCAGCAACGTGGAGTGCAAGTATAGCAAGGTCAACTCCTGCACTTGGATGGGACATTACCTGTGATAAAGGTGGATATAAAGTCCAACCTGTACCTGGACCTTCACCAATAAACACTGAGAAAATGAGCAAAATAAAAGATGACACTAACAACCAAAAACTTAAATTATTCATACGAGGAAATGCCATATCTGGTACGCCAATCATGAGAGGTACAAACCAGTTACCAAATCCTCCCATGAGGGCTGGCATTATCATGAAAAACACCATTATCAACGCATGCCCTGTAACCATTACGTTATATAATTGATAGTTATTGTTAAGTATATTAATGTGCATTAGCTGAGTGCGAATAATCACCGATAATAATCCACCAATAATTCCAGCTAATATGGAAAAAATAATGTACAGTGTCCCTATGTCTTTATGGTTGGTGGAAAACAACCAACGCTTTATGCCCTTTGGTGTGTCACTCATATCTATACTCCAAATTTAACTCACTAATTTTCTATTTTCAATCCACTTATTAAAATCTTCTTTGCTTACTGCTTCAACAACAATTGGCATAAATCCATGGCCTTGACCACACAATTCGTAGCACTGCCCATAATAAACACCAGGCTTTTTGATATTAAACCACGCCTCATTCAGCCTACCTGGTATTGCATCAATTTTTACACCGAAAGCCGGTACTCCCCAACTGTGTATCACATCTCCTGCTGTAACTTGTAAACGAACGTTAGTATTAACGGGTAAAATGATGTTGTTATCAACAGAGAATAGCTTTAAATCTCCTTCGATAAAATCTTCTTTTCCCTTAATATAACTATCAAATGACACACCCTGATATTCTGGATATTGGTAGCTCCAATACCATTGATGGCCAATGACTTTTAGTGTTATATCAGCTTTCGGTATTTCTTCCTGTAGCTTCAGTAATTTAGCGTTTTCAAAGGCTAATATTCCAACAATAATCGTTGGTATAACAAACCAAACAATTTCTAAAAGGACATTGTGATTAGTTTGGCTTACGTTTGCCACTTTGCTTTTACGAAAGCGAAATACTACATAAGCAAGCAGCGCCCACACAAAAAGCATTATTGCAACCATCACAACCATCACAAACGAATGTGACCTAACTACAGCCTCCATTACTTCAGTTGCAGGAGCAGGAAATCCAAATTGCCAGGCAGTAGGAGCAGAGGCAACAGATATATTTGAGTAAAATATTATCAATAGTGCAAATAACTTCACCATATCTTTTGTTTGTTTGCTATAAAACTAAGTGATATACTGTATAATAGTATATATAAACTTACTATGCAAATAGAGATTAGTGATGGTTAATAATTTTTTAGCATTCAACAAGTATAATAGTACAATACTAATTTGAGGAAAAAAGCATTTACATAAATCTATTGTAAGTAAAAATATTATAATATTTTAAATTAAGTATTTACTTTAAGTAAATTCTATAATAAGTTTAATAGTGTCTGTTACTGCTAATAACCCTCTAGCCTCACACCTAAAAGCAGTAACAGACACTATTAAACTTTATGATAAGTTTATGATTTGCAAGATCAAAATCTTGCAAGTGTCTTTATTTCATTATACATTGCAGTTTGTTAATTAACTTTTAATGCCTATGGTGGCATTTACAGCTTGGACCAAAGGTTTATGTATTATAGAAAATAATTATAAAAAAAACACACTATTTGTATACCATACAAACTTTTTTTATTCTGCATAGCTGAGTTACTAGATTCTGTAAACGAAATCTTTAGAGAAGCCAAATGGGCAAAATTTCATGAAGGTCTTTGGCATCTCTTAGCATAGATCCCTTACTTAACCGTCATACCGCGATTCATTCGCAGTATCTCAAAGCATAGATCCCGCTAACACGTAGCGGGATGACGATTGTCAGGCTAGCTGTCATCCCAGTGCCCAGACACTGGGATCCAGGAAACTTAATTGCAAGTAATGCATTGGATTTGGTGAGTATGGGTTTTGCGTTATAGAATGAAGCACTTTTGGTGAATTTATAAAGAAAGCTGGATCCCAGTGTCAAGCACTGGGATGACAAGGTATAAACCTTATCGTCATGCCGCCGCGAACCGTCATACCGCGATTCATTCGCGGTATCTCATCAGCTAACAAGTAGCGGGATGACGGTTGTCAGGGCCATACGCGTCAAGTTAAGAAGCAAGGGTAAGAAAATTCAATGAACTTAAGGTGGATACTCTAGTTTTTCTATATCTATCTTTCACAGAAAATTGTGACCAGTCTGTGGTAAGTTTTTTCAGGAAAATTCTCAAATTATTAATTTTACTGCTTAACGCTAAAAACAACTCCCTAATCCTTCTTTTTAATTCAATGAATGCCTTTGTTAAACTCAGCTCTGTATTCTCTTTCAGTTTTATACAACCAACTATTCCATGAAATATAAGAATTGCGCACAATTTAGCGTATAGTTCACATAATACTCTGTATGGTTTTCCTTTAAGTTCGTCAAGCCTGATGTGACTCTTATACAATTTAAATAATAATTCAATCTGCCATCTTACCCTGTAAACTGTTAATACTTGTTCAGCGCTGATTTTACTCTCTGGAACGTTAGTTATGAATATCGACCAATCCAGCAATTTTTGATTCTTTTGAGAAGATGTATATCCATGTGATTTTGCTAACTTATTAGCCCTTCTTCTTCTAATTATAGACTGTTCTTCAGTTAATTTTTGACATATAATTCTCACTTTAATTTTTACTTCTTTTCCTAATAGCACTTCCATCTCTAGAAGGGATTGACCTTCTAAACATTCCAACAACTCTATTTTTTGATTTGTTTCTATATCATATATATTGGTATCAGACTTATAACGACTAACAAAATATGCACCTGCTTCATCAATCTGTTTAAAAGAACTAGGCACAAAGTAGCACAAATCAAATATTAGCAAATCATTGGCTGATAAACCGTTCAGATAATCCCTATAACCTTGATCCGACCTTATTCCTTCTATTAAATTTAACTTATCTAGCGCTTGGTTCAGGTAATCAAAGACTAACTGCAGCTTTATTCCTGATTTGGTATTACTCTCACAATCTCTATAGCTACTCCCATATCCTTTGTACATATCTTCCATGCTACTAGGCAGGCTAATATAGCTACTATCCAATAGCTTAATGCTTCTAAATTGCTTCAAAATTCTGCAATCAACCTGTAAGCTGTTTTTAAATAAAACTAAAGATTCATTATACATTCTTTTCATAAATTCCACTGCTTCTTCAGTAAATCTAAAATCCAAACCCTGTTTTGTAATTTCTATCGAGTCTTCATTTAGCAATTGGCACATTGTTTCTATGCTGCAATCACCAACTCCTATGTTACCAAAAACCATAGCTTTTATGAATGATGAGCCATTAAGTTTTCTCTTTCTTTTTATAAAACCTACTGCAATTGATATTTCGTCTGCTTTTTCATTAAAGAATTCATTGAGGTCTTTTGATAAGCAAGCTATTCTGTCCATTGTAAGTTCTCTCATTCACATATCCAAGAGAACTTATACCTTATTCTTTTCCTTCACTCTATCAATTTTACTTACACTTTTCCTTAACTTGACGCGTATGGTTGTCAGGGCAGTGTCCCTATGATGTCATCCAAGTAGCTGACACTGGGATCCAGATTCACCTTATGATAGTGTCATCCCAGTGCCCAGACACTGGGATCCAGGAAAAAGAATGGTGTCATCCGAGTGCCCTGACTACTTGGATCCAGAAGACTTAATTTCAACCAAGTGGCTACATAATAAAGGCTAGATCCCAGTGTCAGCTACTCGGATGACAAAAAAAGGAGCACTGGAATGACACCTCTCTTGGGCTCTTTTAGCCATAAATATTAAGAAATTTACCAAACGAAAAAAAGGCAAAAGAAGCCCTAGTCATTGTCTATTTTCAGTATTGGCGTTTTTTAAGTCTTAAGCACTGCAATTTAGCTGCTTTTAAATGCAACTAACCTTAGCTATAAATGTTTAAGAAATTTACTAGGCAGAAAAAAAAGGCAAAGAATCCCCAGGGTAGCCAGTATTCAAATTCTCCCTTGTTCTATTTGACGTCTTTTGATGTCTTGAACGCTTTATAAGCGCGTTTCTGCTTGTATAGGTAGAAACCTAAAAGTTTTATAAAGACATGAGGTGCACATAGTGCAAAAAATTAAGCATGATTTACGCCAAATACAAAGTTCCCTTTGTCGTTTTAATCTGCAGATTGCGAAGATAAATAAATAGCTTCAGTACCATGATAAGGGGGCTGGCGGAGTGTGTCAAGTAGGTTTTTCGTTTCTATTGAATGACACTGGGAGGTAGTGCAAGAAGCCTATTGTCTAATTATGTACCTAAATTTTATTACGGCACTTTCACTACTACTTTAACGAGTGAGCTACCTTTCTATAAAAGACCTATCGACTGTTGCAATTATAGGCGTAAACAAGAATGATAAAAGAGTACGGGATTGAGTAACTATGTACACTTCTGCTGGCATACCAGGGTATAGGTATACGTTTTTAAACTGAGCAAGCTCTGGTTTTGGTATCACTACGCGTACTGAATAATAACGCCCTAGCCTTGGATCATCAAGGGCATCGGGAGAAATATTGCTTGCTATACCATTAATTAAACTTAAACGACGTGCACTGTAAGCACTTAACCGGACTTTAACCTTTAGCCCTTCTAGCCCATCAATAGAGACTATGTTGCTATCTTTCTTTTGTGCTGACAGTATTTCTTCTATGTTTCTGGTCTGAATTTTAGCATCTATTATTAGGTCATCATCAGATGGCACTACGCTCATGATCGGAACTCCAGATTGTATAACACCACCTTCAGTGTGGTATCTTATATCTGTGACTATCCCATCTTGAGGGGATTTAATTATTGTACGTGCCAGTGAATCTTCAGCAACCATCAGCCTCTCTTTCAAGTCTGCAATAGACGTACTAACTTCCTTAAGTTCAGCGTTTGCTCTTTCTTGAGAATCATTTCTCACGTTTATAATTTCTAATTCGTTCTCTCCAATTTTTTGCTGCACTTGAGATATTGCAGAACGGTAATGTCCAACTCTGCCTTCAATTTCAGCAAACTGCTTTTCTAAAGCTAAAATGTGTGGTTTGCTTATATGGCCACTATCAAGTAATTGTCTTTTTGTTTCCAACTCCTCAGTTATCAAGTCATATTGCTTATGAGCTGCATTTAGTTGAAAGTTTAACCCCGCTAATTCATCATTTAACTGCTTTATACGTTGTTGCAGTATGTCTGTTTTTCCCAATATGCTCTTTCTCTGAGAGTTGAACAACTTTACTTGATTCTTTATCGCTTTATTTACAAGTTCATCGTGAGATAATTTTTTAACCCCATCAGGAAACTCGAGCGTGTCTAAATCTCCTCTGATTGCAAGAAGCCTTGCTTCTGTTGCTAAAAATGATAAGAGCTTCTCTTTGATGATACTTAAATTCGCCTTCTCGTTAACATCACTCAACAAAACTAGGGGCTCATCTTTTTTAACTACTTGGCCCTCTTTTACTAAAATTTTGCTTATTATTCCTCCGCCCAAGTGTTGAACTATTTTTCTATTTGAAGATACAATAACTTCTCCACTTGCATGCACCGCACCGTCAATTGGAGCTATAGCCGACCAAATACCGCCTATTCCAAAAAAGATGAGTATCACTATCAGACCAAAAGATAGTGGCCCCCATGTTACTTTCAGGACTTCATTTACGTTATTACTTTCGCGTTTTAAAATAAAATTTATCACTGCATCAATCAACGCAAACGTCTTATCCAAAAATTTTGGGTACTTCTTCTTTTTATTTTTTGCTCCTTGCATATTTATATTATCACCATGGCCAATCAAGCCTGTCAAAGAAAATCCAGCGCTAAGCTTTTTTAACTTACTTATCATAATACTACTGTGAATTTGTGTTAACTCAAGATAACATACAAAAACAAAGAATCTATAATTTAAGCATTCCATTTAGACTGTAGAGCACCAGAATAAACTATTTAGTAACAATTCCTGCATCAACTATGTTTTTAAAATTTTTTGACGTTTAACTTTATTATAACTTTTTCTTGTGAATATCTGAGTTACTTATATTATGTAAGAAATCTATTGCCAACCAGTCAATATTCTGTTAGGAATTAAGATAATATAAAGTTATTATGCTTAAATTGGAAAGCAGAAAGTTCCTGATCACTGGCGCATCAGGCGGAATAGGGCAAGCAATTGTAAAAATTATGCACAAAACCGGAGCAACTTTATGTATTTCTGGCACAAAAAAAGAAGTGCTCGAAGAAGTTGCTAAACAATATGAAAAAAATATGCACGTACTCCCTTGTGATTTATCAAATGCTGAGCAAGTAAATCAACTAGTAAACAGAGCAAGTGAGTTGATGGAAGGCTTTGACGGGCTTGTATGCAATGCGGGCATTACGCAAGACAGTTTATTATTGAGAATGACAGATGAAGCATGGCAAAAAGTAATTGATATTAACTTGAGTTCTACATTTAAGCTGAGTAGAGAAGCATGCAGGAAACTAATTAAGAATAATTGGGGAAGAATTATAAATATTTCCTCAATAATAGGGCTAACAGGAAACGCCGGGCAAGCAAATTATGCAGCGTCTAAAGCTGGAATAATAGCTATGAGTAAATCTATAGCAAAAGAAGTTGCAAGTCGTAATATAACAGTAAATTGTATTGCTCCTGGGTTTATAGATACTAAAATGACTGAAGTTTTAAATGAAGTACAAAAGGGAAAAATATTAGATAATATTCCAATGAAAAGAATGGGAACAGGGGAAGAAATAGCAGCAGGGGTCTTATTTTTAGCAAGTGATGAAGCAAAATATATAACAGGGCATGTGCTTAACATTAATGGTGGGTTATTTATGTAGCAACACTTATGTATGGACAAATTATAATTTTTACTTTAAAATAAAAATATGTGTAGGTTTAGGTTTGCGTTAATTTATTATTTAGAGGCAAAAAAATGAGCTCTATAATAGGATTTTTTGGTGTTTTTTGTGTAGTATTGCTTTTCTCTTTCTCAGGTTATGCAGCTGACCCTGATATGGATGACACAACTAAAGTAATATGCAATATTATTGGTTATGTTTGGGGGATAGGCGGTCCACTTATGACGGTAGTAATAATTGGTGCAGCTTTGCTTGCAATATTTGGCAGGATGCCGTGGCCAGCCCTCTTTGCTCTAGGCATGTTCTGTGGTGTATTTTTTGGCGCTAAAACTATCATAACGAAAATTATGCCCAACGTAAGCGATGAAGCAAAAACTATGTTGGAAAAGTGTGGACAAAAATAACCCAAAAAGTGCAGAAATCCTTTTTTGTTATCCATTAAATTGCTTCATATCTTCAACTTGCAACAAATAAGGGCTATCTTTTGGTAGAGTTTTAACAGCTAGCTCAGCATATTTTGTAAATTGCTTTAAATCACCTTCAATACAAGCCTTTTTTGTCAAGGCAAAATAATGCATTGCCGTATCAGCTTCACATTTATATGCAATGCTTAAATATTTCCAGACAAAAGCGTTATTTGGTTCTACATTCAAAATCTGCTCCAGGTAAAAAATCGCCTTTTTTGCATCACTGTGTAATAATAAAGTATGAGATAATGCAAGTTTTACTAAATAACTATTCTTCTCAGATAAATACCTAAGCGATTCCTCATACATTTTTATTGCTTCACTTAAATTTCCGGCCTTGTATAGCATTTGTGCTTTTAATTCATATAGGTATGGGTCATTGCGTGACTCTTGAATCAATGAATTAACTTTAGCAATAGCCTCTTCTATCTTTCCTTGCCTATAGCAAACTATAGCATTTACATACTCAAAATTATTTTCATATTTATTAGATAACACATGAATAGGAGCAAAGAAAGAGTCTAGCTTTGCAACCACACGCTCAAACTTTAGTAACTTATCCGCAAAAATTGGTTTTACGTTGTTTTTGACCTTATAATTCTGTACAGCAAATATACGTTTCTCACTAAGTGGGTGAGTACGGAAATATTCCTCGGTGTTCTCATGCTCAATACTTTTAAAATAATCAAAAATCTCTTTCATACCTGAATTATCATAGCCAGATTCATCAAGATACCTTAAAGCATAGCTATCTGCTACACTTTCTTGCTCTTGAGAATAGTTAAAAAATAGCCTTGAACTAAACGCTACACCACTAAGCAAAATTGCACCAGCAACCTGAGGGTTAATGATAATACTAGAAACTAATCCTACCATATAACTAATCATTGCTATCGATTGAAAATAACCCATAGCACTACTCATTTGCAATATATGACCAGCAGATATGTGAACAATCTCATGTGCTAATATACCAAGCAGGACATAAGGTTTAGCCGAATATTGTAAAAGTCCTAAATGAATGAAAATACTGTTATTGTTAATTACAAAAGCATTAATCGAATTGTCATTAATTATAAAAACTTTTATTTGCTCATGATCAATATCTGCAGCAGAAAATAAAGGTTGCGCTAGCTCTTTCACTATTGCTTCCACTTCACTATCTCTAATAATGTTAATAGAGTAAGCATTATTATAATATGCAAAAAAGAACAATAAGGTCAAAAACTTAGCAATTCTAAACATGAAAATTCTGTGCTTGTATAATTTATAGGAATTCTATATTTTAACACTTAAATTATACAAATTTATAAACGCTAGTTTAAATTTTTAACGTAACTGATAAGTTTGTCGATGGTAGTTAACTTAATTTTATGTTGTTCAGCAAATTTAAGTAACTGAGGTAAGCGCATCATAGAGCCATCATCATTCACTAATTCACAAATAACTGCTGAATGATCAAACCCTACTAACTTCGCCATTTCAACACTCGCTTCAGTATGACCAGCACGTTGTGCCACCCCACCTTTATGTGCAATTACAGGAAAAACATGACCTGGAGTTATGATGTCATCCTGAGTACCATCCTTGTTGATAGCAGCATGTATAGTTTTCGTTCTATCCTCTGCTGAAACACCGGTTGTAATGCCATAACGTGCATCAATTGATGTAGTAAATGCGGTATGATTTTCACCAATATTTTTCTTTTCCATGAAATTAAGGCCCAACCTTTTCATGTGAAATTTAGTCATTGCTAAGCAAACAACCCCTGTACCGTACCTAACCATAAAAGCCATATGTTCTGGCTTTATTTTCTCAGCTAAGACAATTAAATCACCTTCATTCTCTCTACTTTCATCATCAACTAAAATGAATAATTTACCGGAACGAGCATCCTCTAATACATCTTCCACAGAAGAAATACCGGGTAGACTCATTGAAGCATAAGTGGCCTGTACCATAATAATTTACTTAAATTCAATCTTAACTATTTTATACAATTTCTCTCCATTTGGCACTGTCACTTCCACATATTCACCGACTTTTTTGCCGATTAAAGCACTCCCAAGTGGTGAACTAGTAGATATTAACTGCTTTGAAACATCAGCTTCATATTCACCTACAACCTTATAAACATATTCCACTTCACCGTTATTATCACTTAACATGCTTAATGTCACAGTTGCACCAAACATTACTGAATCACCAGACAAATTTTTTACTTCTATTACTTCCGCATGTGAGAGTTTATTCTCTATCTCGATTATACGGCCTTCAATAAAACCTAACCTTTCCCGTGCTGCATGATACTCTGCGTTTTCAGACAAATCACCTTGATCACGAGCATCAGAAATAGCCTGTATCACAGAAGGTTTTTCTTCCTTTAATTTTTCAAGTTCGGCTTGCATATTCTCAAAACCTTCCCTCGTCATAGGAAATTTATTAATAATGGATGAAGCCATAATCACCACCTAAACGCAATTAAATTGAGTAACGAAATTACTCACAATGTTAAAAACATCACCTTTTATATCATCACTCATGTCATTTGACAACTTTTTTAAAACCCCAGGGTGTACAGTATGAAAATAATTAATAAGATCATGTTCAAATTTATTAATGTAACTTATTTGTATTTTACTTAACTGATTATATAGGTTAGAAAAAATATACATCAGCACTACTTGCTCTTCTATTGACATAGGTAAATGTTGTTTTTGCTTTAATAACTCGACAAGATATTTACCCTTATTCAAGGATAATTGAACACTAGCATCAAGATCAGAACCAAATTTTGCAAAATCTTCTAATTCTCTATACTGAGCTAAGCTTAGCTTTATAGAACCAGCAACTTTCTTCACAGACTTTAGTTGTGCAGCAGAACCAACCCGTGAAACTGACAAACCTATATTTACTGCAGGTCGAAACCCTTTATAAAATAATTCAGACTCAAGAAAGATCTGCCCATCGGTGATTGAAATAACATTTGTTGGCACATATGCAGATACATCACCAGCTTGAGTTTCGACAATTGGCAAAGCAGTTAAAGAACCCTGCCCTTTTTTATCAGACATTTTAGCAGCTCTTTCAAGCAAGCGAGAATGTACATAGAATATATCTCCAGGGTAAGCTTCACGACCAGGAGGACGTCTGAGCAATAAAGACATCTCCCTATATGCCACAGCATGCTTAGATAAATCATCATATATAATCAAACAATGCATTCCATTGTCACGGAAAAATTCCCCAATAGTGCAACCAGCATAAGGTGCTAAAAATTGCATAGGCGCGCAGTCAGATGCACTAGCCACAACTACAGTTGTATACTCTAATGCTCCGCTTTCTTTCAGCTTATTTACCACTTTTGCTACTGTTGAAATTTTTTGTCCAATAGCAACATAAACACAGTAAACTTTTTGATTTTCGTTTACCTCATCGTTAATCTTCTTCTGATTGATAATAGTATCAAGCGCAATAGTAGTTTTACCAATTTGTCTATCACCAATAATTAATTCACGCTGCCCTCTACCTATTGGAATTAGCAAATCTATAATTTTAATTCCTGTTTGTAGTGGCTCATGCACAGACTTACGATCAATAATGCCTGGCGCTTTAGATTCTATATCCATTCTGTTTTTGGCTCTAATTTCCCCACCGTCGTCCATAGGATGGCCCAACGCATTTACAACTCTCCCTAACAATTCATGCCCTACAGGCACCTGCACAACATCACCACTACATTTTACAACGTCCCCTTCTTTCACGTCACGGTCATTACCAAGCACAACTATTCCAGCCGTATCATGATCTAAATCAAGAACTATTCCTTCTACACCACTTGCAAAAAATACCTTTTCACCGAATTTTGCTTTTTCCAGCCCATAAACCAATGCGATACCATCTGTTACTGAAATTACTTCACCTATATTTTCCCGCTTTATAGGATTATCAAACGTCTCAACCTTTTCTCTTATTATACTTGCTATCTCAGAAACATTCATACTGTTCTTCATACAAAATTCCTTACTTTTAATATTTCCATTTTACTTAAGTCAACTAACCTATCCAAGTAACTTTTTAGCGAAGCATCGATCAAATTAAAACCATACCTAACTACGAAGCCACCTAGTATAGAAGGGTCAACCACATTGCTTACTTTTATTATTTTACCAAGAAAGCTCAAAGATTCAGTAATTATTTTTATATCAGATTCCTTTAAAGTTTCTGCTGACTTTATAGTAATTTCGAATTCATTTTCATTTTCTCTTGCAAGACTTAAGAATTTTTCTAATATAAGGATCAATAAACTAGAGCGTTTATTTGCAAATATAACCATAATAAATTTTACTAAATTCTCACTCAAGTGCTCATTTATAGAAAGCATCACTTCTTTTTTGTGTGCAAAAGAAATCATAGGATGAGATAGGTACACAAAAACATCACGTTGATCCTTAAAAAAAGCCAACAAAAATTCTACTTCTTTCCTTATAATACCTAACCTGCTTCCTGAGACATGAAACAGCACTCTAGCATAAGATGAAACTAAATTATTGTATTGGGTCTTTTTCATATTAAATCCAGTAAATCTAAATTAATTCAGCTACAAATCTTTCATTCTTCAATCCAAGCATTTTTTATATAAACAGGTCTTCTCTTTAAGGAAAGAAAATATAAATCATATCTGACTGAATAATCTAAAAAACTAAGGTTTTTACTTAAGAAATACTTAGAAGAATTTATAATAGACTGACATTGAAGACGAGATATCGGTATTTCTTTTCCAAGTAAACTTGTTTTAACTTCTATAAAAATCAGCTCCTTTTTTTTAGATACAATTAAGTCAATTTCACCGAACTTACAACGGTAACGGCATTTTATAACATTATACCATTTCAGCTTTAAATATACTAAAACTAATAACTCGCCAAAGTAACCTACAAAGTAGCATAACCTACTTACCACAAGAAGAACAATTATGATAACAATTAACTTTGTGTAACTACTTTGCCTCCTTCTTTATTTTTACTATAAACCTTACCTCTTGCTGCAATATCCCTATCAATCAGTTCTATCACTGCCATTGAAGCGCAATCACCCTTTCGAGTGCTAAATTTTATTATTCTAGAATACCCACCTTTACGATCTTGATAACGGCTGGCTAAGACGTTTAATAACTTATCAACTCCTAGCTTACTATTATGAAGGCGTGAAAGCAAAAGTCTTCTACCATGTAAAGTATTCTTATTCTTAGCAATTGTAATAAACTTTTCGACATATGGACGAAGTTCCTTAGCTTTTGGTAAAGTAGTTACAATCTGCTCATGGTTAATTAATGAGATAGATAGATTCTTTAACGTCGATAACCTATGTTCAGTGCAACGAGATAGTTTACGTTTTTTTATTCCATGTTTCATATATCACCTAATCTTCATCAGTATGTTGTTTAGCCAACTCATCTATATCCTTAGGCGGCCAGTTTAGCACATTCATACCCAAAGACAAGCCAAAATTAGTCAAAACTGCCTTAATCTCATTCAAAGACTTTCTGCCAAAATTAGCAGTTCTTAACATTTCACCTTCTGTCTTTTGCACAAGATCACCTATATAAGTGATGTTTTCGTTTTTCAGACAGTTATGAGACCTGACAGATAATTCCATTTCATCTACCTTACGCAATAAGACAGGGTCATAACCCAAATCTTTAGCACCACTAGACGAAGAAACCTGCGATTTTTTATAACTTACATCAGAACTAATAAATGGCTGAAGTTGCTCCTGCAATATTCTTGCAGCAGAGTCAACAGCTTGACTCGGAGAAATTGTACCATCAGTTTCAATTGACAATATCAGCTTATCCTTATCAGTCACTTGGCCAACACGACTGTTCTCTACCCTGTACGAAACCCTGTTGACAGGGCTATACAAAGCATTAACTGGAATAAAACCAATTAAATCCTGTTCACTCATAAGCTTCAAAAGTTCATTTTCTTTATACTTAATTACAGGAAGATAACCTTTTCCGCTAGCCACATATATGGTCATGTTAAGCTCTACATTTTGCCCCAGCGTACATATTAATAAATCCTTATTAACAATAGAGCATTGATCATCAGTTTCTATCATCCCAGCTAATACCTGGCAAGGCCCTTTAGCGTTTAAATTTAAGCATTTATTAGAAGCACCATTTAATTTACACCTCAACATGCCCATATTTAACACTATATCAGTTACGTCTTCTCTCACCCCTTGAATTGAAGTGAACTCATGAGTTACACCTTCAATTTTTATTCCATAAACAGCACTACCTTTAAGAGAAGATAACATTACACGTCTTAATGCATTACCTAATGTTAAAGCAAAACCACTTTCCAACGGTTCTAGCACTATATCACTTTTTTCACTTGAATCATCTGATATTACCTTAACTGAACTAGGTTTAATCAATTTATCTAAATTGCTACAGAGAGAAACATCATTATTATAATACATAAAACAACCTTTTCAAATATCCTATACTCTTCTTTTTTTTCTTAACCTGCACCCATTATGAGGAATTGCGGTTTTATCTGCAATTGAAGTCACAGTCAACGCACAGCTCTGAAGTGCTTTAACCGCAGCTTCGGTACCAAAGCCAGGACCGCGAATTATTACAGAGACAACCTTCATACCAAATCTCTCTATTGCATTCTTCGCAGTAGCCTCCGCAGCCTTACCTGCAGCATAAGGTGTGGATTTTCTCGAACCTGAAAAACCACATGCACCCACAGAAGTTTGACATAGCGTATTACCATGAACATCAGTTACATTTACAAAAGTATTATTAAAAGTTGCACGAATATGGACAACACCAGTAATAAACTCCTTCTTACTCTTACCAACCGTTTTGACTTTTTTCATTAAAATTCACAATAATAATAAATTTTATTTTTTCCCAGCAATAGGCAACCGAGATCTACCTTTACGAGTCTTAGCATTAGTATGAGTCCTTTGCCCTCTCACAGGTAAACCTTTTCTATGTCTCACTCCTCTATAGCATCCCATTTCCACTAAAGATTTTATGTTCATAGCCACTTCTTTTCTGAGCTCACCTTCTATAACATAATTTTGTCTAATGAAACTGCTGATCTTTTCTATATCTTCATCTCGTAATTCTGAAACACGTTTGCGCTTATCAACTTCGCAAGCGTGACAAATTACATTCGCAGTAGCAATACCTATACCATATATATAAGTTAATGCAAAAGGAACACATTTCCTCACTGGAATATTTATGCCTGCAATACGTGCCACTGGTACCTCGATACTTTATTAATAACAACTCTTAATTTATACCATAAAACAACTCAGAGTCAAACCAAATTACAAGAAATTTTACTTTCAATCTCTTGCGTTACCTCATCAACACTCAAATTAGCGTCAATTGTTAATAATTTGCCTTTATAATACTCGCGTAAACCTTTCATTTGAAGGTGATATTCACTTATTCTCTTATTAATTGCAGACATATCAGCATCATCAATTCTTTTCTCTAACCTCGTACTTTTACATTTAGCACAAGTAGTACTCTTAAAAGAAGATACACTATATATGCTTTTACAGTCCAAACACGCGAGACGATTTTTTAATCTATCGATTGCAATATTATCGTCAAGCTGCAGCTCAATTACAATATCAACATCCCTATTATATTTTTCTTGCAAAACTTGAGTTAAAAAATGACCCTGGTTTAAATTTCTCGGAAAACCATCTAATAAGCAATTATCATCCACTAATGCAAGCTGGTCACGTAATAATCCACATATGATTTCATCTTGAATTAAATTACCAGATTCCACGGTACCCTTTATTTTTTCACCTAACTCACTACTGCTAGATATAATATTCCTTAATAAATCCCCTACTGAAATTAATTTTAAATTATATTTTGCTATTAACAAGCTTGACTGAGTACCTTTACCAGAACCTGGAGGACCAAAAATCGTAATGATCATCTTACTTTCCTCGTTTTAGATTCATACTTCTTTATCCAGCTGTCGTACCTATTTGAAAAAATATAAGATTGTATTTGCATAATAGTATCAGTAATAACGTTCACTATAATCAGTAAGCTCGTCCCACCAAAAATAAATGGTATATCATAATAATATCTCATAACTTCAGGTACAGTACATATGACTACCAAATACGCAGAGCCAATGAATGTCAACTTAAAAACTATATCTTGAAGGTAATCAGAAGTATGTTTCCCAGGCCTTCTACCAGGTATAAAACCACCATTTTTTTTAAGAAAATCTGCGTTTTCCTCTGGATTAAATATAAAATTGGTATAGAAAAAATTAAAAAATACTATCAGCACCAAATAGGCTACAATATATACTACTTTATTTGCCATAAAGTAATTCAAAATAAAATCAGAAAAAGCGTGCCCCTTATAGAAATTTGCAATTGAAATAGGTGTCAACAAAATTGCATTAGCAAAAATGGTTGGTACTACACCAGATAAATTAATCTTCAATGGAATATAAGTAAAATCGTCATTATGTAATCTTTTAAATTGCTTTTTAGGATGTTGAACAATAACCTTTCTATAAGAAGACTCTACAAAAATGACTAAGAGTAGCAGCAAAAAAAACAATACCAAAACAAAAAGGATAATAAATAACGATACGCTACCGTTTTTATTTAACGTTAACAAAGATGACAAAGCGCTGTGTAACTCTGATATTATGCCCGTGAAAATGATTAATGAGATACCATTGCCTATACCACTAGCGCTGATTCGTTCACCAAGCCATATTAAAAGCATAGTTCCACCTAAAAGGCTGAAAACACCTATTGTACGAAACATAACACCAGGTTCGATTACAACCAATACCCCTTCCCTATTCATCCCTTCCAATCCAACCAAAATTGGAATTGATTGAAATACACAAATTACTATGGTCAGATAGCGTATATAAGAATTCATCTTTCTACGGCCTGACTCTCCATCATTCTTAACCTCCTTCATTCCTTTAATCGCAGAAGAAAGTAACTGAATAATGATAGAAGCCATTATATATGGCATAACGTTCAATGCTAGAATTGTCATTCTAGCCAATGCACCACCAGAAAATAAATTAAATACTCCAAAAACGCCTGAGCCCTCTTTGGGAAATATATCATTAATTACATCAAGATTAATTCCAGGAATAGGCACATAAGTACCCAAGCGATAGCAAATTAAAGCTATTAGCGTAAAAAATATACGCTTTAATAAATCGCCTTTATATAACAACGTAGGATCCAAGCTATTAAATGCTGATTTATTGCCCATGACTTACGATAGTATTTCCACACTACCACCAACTGAAGCTACAGATTTTTTTGCAGCTTCTGACGCAAAATCAACATGAAACACAAATTTTTCGCTCAATTTACCTTTATTAAGAAGTTTAATTTTATCCTTAATAGACTTTATAAAACCTAATTCATACAGCCTCTCCTTATCTATAACAGAGTCTTTCACTATTTTTTTAGCTTCCATTAAGCGCTGTATATCGCCAACATTAATTATAGAGTATATGTTCCTACGTATAGGCTTAAAACCTCTTTTAGGCAAACGAGTATATATAGACTGTTGTCCACCCTCAAAACCATTTATAGAAACTCCACTTCTAGCCTTCTGCCCTTTATGCCCTCTACCGGATGTTTTACCTTTACCACAACCGATACCTCTACCCAGCAACTTAGGCTTCTTTTTCTTAGATAATTTAGTAAATATAGAGTTTAATTTTACAGCATTATTCATACTTTACCTGTTTCCAACTATCTCGCTAATCTTTTTGCCTCTTTTGCTTGCTACCTGACGAGGAGATAACATACTATCAAAAGCCTTAAACACCGCACATATAACGTTATGAGGATTATTTGATCTAGTGGATTTAGCTACCACATCCTTTATACCTAACACCTCAAAAACTGATCTAATCGCTCCACCAGCAATAATACCTGTTCCGGCTCTTGCGGTTCTTAAAACTATCTCACCAGAACAAAATTTAGCTTTAATATCATGATGCAAAGTTCTACCTTCACGCAAGTACACTCTAATCATCGATTTCTTTGCAGCATTGACAGCTTTGACTCTTGCTTCAGCAACTTCTGCGTGCTTACCTATTCCACACCCTACCCTACCCTTTCCGTCGCCAACAACAACCAAAATTGAAAATGAAAATCTTCTACCACCTTTGGTAACCGTTGTCACTCTTCGTACCGAAACTAAAAGCTCTGATAAATCATTATTATTTTGTAAATTCTTTATAGCCATATTCAAAACCTTCTAAAATTCAAATCCAGAACTTCTTAAAGCCTCAGCAAATTGAGAAACTAATCCTGTATATTTATACGCTCCACGATCAAACGTAAGCTGCTGCTCTAATTTTATGCCAGACAGACGCTCAACCATTAAAGAAGAAACCTGTTTTATAGTTTCAGCGTTGACTTTCCCTTTACATACATCCTTAATTTTAGCATCCAAAGTAGAAGCTGAAGTAAGAGTTACTCCTTTTACATCATTAATTAACTGGACATAAAAATGCCTATTAGATTTAAATATGGATATACGTAAACGTTCAGCGCTCTTGTCAAGCTTCGCTCTATTACGTAACTTCCTTTTTTCAGAATTACTTAAAAAATTATACGATCTTTTCATTTTAATTACTTCTTTTTACTTACAACCTTACGCAGCATAAATTTGCCTTTTATTACAACACCCTTACCTTTATAAGGATCATATTTTCTAATTTTGCATATATCAGACGCCACCATATAGACCTTCTGCTTATCCATACCACTAACTACTAAGTGAGTTGGCTTTATGCACTTAATCTCAACATCTTTAGGCACTTTATATTTAACATTATGGCTATAACCAAGATACAAAGTCAAATACTTACCATCACACTCTGCCTTATATCCCACACCGTTAATCTCAAGATTAACAGAAAAAGCATCAACCATGCCGTTAATGATATTATTAATATTACTCCTATAAGTGCCCCACATAGGCTTTATTTTATCATAATTATCTTTATCTTGATCAACAGAAAGCAATAGCTGATTATCAATAATCTGACACACAACATCCCTGATCAAGCTAACTTCTTTTTCAGCCTTAGCACTCTTTATTAACATACTACCATTATTATATTCAACTGAAACACCAGCAGGAATATTGATAGGAGCAGCACCTATACGAGACATGAATTTCTCCTATTATTTAAAACACACGACACAAAACTTCTCCACCAACCTTTAACTTATGTGCATTATAATCAGTCATCACTCCTTTGGGTGTCGATATAATAAAAATACCAAGACCATTATATGCTTTAGAAATGTCCTTATACTTAGAATAACGACGACAACCAGGCTTTGACACCCTAACTATGTCACTAATTACAGGTGACTTCTCATAATACTTCAATTTTACAATGAAAGAAGGTAAATTATCTACCACTTGCTTTTCATAATCAAGAATATACCCTTCCTCTTTTAAAATCTCCAATATAGAAGAATTCATCTTAGAAAATAGTACCCTTGTCGCCCTATGCATTGCCAATTGAGCATTACGTATCCTTGTTAAAAAATCACCAATACTATCAGATAACGCCACAATATACTCCTTATATTATATTTACCAACTAGACTTTGTAACTCCTGGAATTTGCCCAAAAGAACATAAATCACGCAAAACAATTCTACATAAACCAAATTTTCTATATACTCCTCTTGGTCTCCCAGTTAAAGCACACCTATTTCTAATTTTGGTTTTAGAAGAATTTCTAGGCAATTTTTTAATTAATTTATTTTGAGCTGTAAACCTTTCTACAATAGACAAATTCTTATTATTTATTATAGATTTCAATTTTTCTCTTTTTTCTTTATATTGATCGCATAGCTTTATTCTGCGAAGATTTCTTTCTATCATAGATTTTTTTGCCATATATTCCTCCTCTCAATTAATCAAAAAAAGGAAATTTAAGAGCCAGTAATAATTCCTTTGCTTCCTTATCACTAACTGCACTTGTTATAATATTAATATCCATACCTCTAATTTTACTTATTTTATCATAGTCTATTTCTAAAAACGAGATATGTTCCTTTATACCAAAGGAAAAATTACCATTACCGTCAAATTGCTTCACACTAAATCCTCTAAAATCTTTTTCCCTTGGCAAAGCAATATATATCAATCTTTCTAAAAACTCATACATTTTATCTCTACGCAAAGTTACTTTACAACCTACTGTAGCACCTTTTCTGATCTTGAAGCCAGAAATAGATTTTTTTGCAAAAGTTGATAAAGGCTTCTGCCCAGCAATCAAATATAGGCTATCAAGTGGTTCATTTATTGCTTTACTATCTGTAGCAGCATCTCCAACGCCCATATTGATACACACCTTGACAAGTTTAGGCACTTGCATTATATTGCCGTAATTAAACTTATCCTTTAAGGACTTTACTACGCTATCTTTATATAATTCTTTAAACATATCAACCTAATCTATCACTTCTCCAGAAACTTTTGCAAAACGCACTTTTCTACCATCTATAACCTTAAACCCCACTTTAGTTGGAGTTTTATACTTAGGATCTAATGTTGCAACGTTGGATATATCGATAGCTAACTCTTTATTTAATATACCACCACTACTACCAGCTTTTGGTTTAGTATGTCTCTTATGCACATTCACTCCAGAAACAATTACTTTCTTTTTAGCATCACGTGCTATAACTTTGATTACCTTACCAATTTTTCCCTTATCTTTACCAGTTAAAACTATAACGTCGTCACCACTTTTTATTTTAGCACTCATTATAAAACCTCAACAGCTAATGACATTATCTTCATAAAAGAACCAGATGACAACTTTTTTACCGGACCAAACACCCGAGTGCCAAGTGGTTCACCTTGATCGTTAATCAAAACTACAGCATTGCTAGAAAAACGAATTACAGAACCATCAGATTTTCTAATAGGGCTTTTCACCCTCACCACAACTGCTCTATATACTTTTCCCTTCTCAAGTTTCCCTCTTGGAGTAATAGATTTAGTAGATACAATAACTGTGTCACCTATAGATGCAGATTTTCTACCACCCAATAAACCAATACAAAGCACTGCACGCGCACCAGAATTATCAGCTACTTCCAATAATGTATTTTTTTGAATCATGTAAATATCCTATTCAATGTGAGCTATTAACAACAACCCATTTTTTAGTAGTAGAAATAGGCTTGTGTTCTTGTATTAAAACCTTGTCCCCTTCTTTACAACTATTATTCTCATCATGTGCTGTATACTTCTTGTATTTTTTTATAACCTTTTTATACAGCTCATCCTTATACACTTGTAATACCGAAACCTTTACAGTCTTATCACACTTAGCCTTAGTTACAGTACCACAAAAAACCTTTTTAGACATTCTTTTCCTCTCTTCTTCTTTTATTTAATGTAGTTAGAATACGAGCTATGCTCTTTCTTATTAAGCTAAAACGTGAAATATTGTTGCACTGCCCCAACTTCTTTTGAAAAACCAAATTAACAAACTCTTTTCTCAAATTCACAAGAATTTCATGCAATTCTTGCGAGGACCTCGATTCAATGTCAGCTATATCCATTGCAACTCCATTTAATTATGATTAGATACAAATTTACACTTCATAGGAAGCTTAGCAGTTGCCTTTTCAAGCGCCAATCTTGCTAAATGCATGGGAACATCACTGCTAATTTCAAACAACATTCTACCGGGCTTAGCTTTAAATACCCAAAACTCAACACTACCTTTCCCTTTACCCATACGCACATCCGCCGGCTTTTTACTAACAGGGGTATCAGGAAAAATTCTTATCCACACTTTACCAGAGCGTTTTAATGTTCTAGATATTACACGCCTTGCAGTTTCAATATGCTTAGACTGAATCCTACCTGCTTCCATAGCCTTTAGACCATAATCTCCAAAAGATAATGTGCTACCACCTTTCGTGTTACCCTTAATTCGTCCTTTAAATACTTTTTTATATTTACTTTTTTTAGGAACAAACATTTCAATATACCTAATTAGTTACCAATATAAACCCAGACCTTAACTCCTATGATGCCATATATAGTTTTTGCTTCAGCAAAAGCATAATCTATATTAGCACGTAAAGTATGCAAAGGCAAACGGCCTTCTTTATACCACTCAGTACGAGCTATCTCAGCTCCGCCAAGGCGCCCAGAACAACTTACTTTAATACCTCTAGCACCCATCCTCAAACAACTTTGAATAGCTTTTTTCATCGCTCTTCTAAATGAAACCCTTTTTTCTAACTGCTGTGCAATGCTGTTTGATATTAAAACTGCATCTATTTCAGACCTTTTAACCCCTACTACATTCACTTCCACATTATTTTTTACTTTTTCAGCTATTTTTTGCTTTATCTTCTCAATATCCGAGCCTTTCTTACCTATTATCACTCCAGGTCTAGAAGAATGTATTATTACAGATACCAAATCGATCGTACGCTCTATAATTACTTTAGAAACACCAGCATGCTTAAAAGATTCATTTATATAACTGCGAATAGATAAATCTTGATGCAACCCTTGTTTATAACCCTTCTCAGCATACCAAATAGATGACCAAGTATTAATTATTTTTAACCTAAATCCTTTAGGATTAACGTTTCCCATACTTTTGCACTTTCCTTATTAATTTTCTATTTTTATGAATCATATAATTTCCCCCAATTTTACAGTTATATTACTATAACGTTTACTAACTCTATTAGCTCTACCCATAGCTTTTGGACATACCCTACGCAAAGTAAGAGACTTACCTATTGAAATTTCTTTTATATATAAATTATCGATATCCAATCCATAACTATTTTGAGCATTAGCAATCGCAGAATTTAATACCTTCCTTATAAGACCCGCAGCTTTCTTTTCACAAAATCTTAATTGCACAGTGGCAAAAGAAACTTTTTTATTACGTACTAAACCAGCAACCAAATTCAATTTACGAGGAGTTGATTTTAAAACCCTAGAACCAGCTTTAACTATTACATCTCTGTTTTTCATATTAATTACCTTCTTGTCGCCTTTTTATCACCACTATGCCCAGTAAATTTACGAGTGGGCGAAAATTCACCAAACTTATGACCTATCATATTCTGATCATTAACATTAACAGGAATGTAATCCTTACCATTATAAACAGCAAACTTTAAACCTAAACAATTAGGAAGAATTACAGAAGCCCTAGAATGAACTTTTATAGCCATGTTAACAAACCCCTTGTTTAAAGCATTATTCACCGACTTTAATATAGAAGGATGACAAAAAGGAGGCTTCCACGCAGATCTACTCATAAATTAACCTTTCAATTGTTTTATATACTTATCACTAGATTTATTTTTCCTCCGAGTTTTCTTTCCTTTTGTTGCAACACCCCAAGGAGTAACAGGATGACGACCACCAGAGGTTTTTCCTTCCCCACCTCCATGAGGATGGTCAACCGGATTCATCGCAACCCCACGCACAGTAGGTCTAATTCCAAGCCACCTACTTCTCCCAGCTTTACCCAGCTTTCTATTCTTATGGTCAGGGTTAGATACTACACCAATAGTAGCCTTACAAGAAGATAAAATCAACCTAATTTGACCAGACCTGAGTCGTAATAAAACATATTGGCCATCACGACCAACGATTTGTGCATAACAACCAGCAGCTCTAGCAATCGCAGCACCATTACCTGGCTTCAGCTCAACATTATGAACGAAAGAACCAACAGGTATATGCTTGAGTAGCAAACAATTACCTGGCAAAATATCAGCATCATTTCCAGCTGTAACAACATCACCAGGCTTCATACCTTGAGGAGCTAATATATAGGACTTAATATCATCTTCCTTATATGATATTAACGCTAAAAACCCACTTCTATTTGGATCATACTCTATTTTTTCAACTATACCCTGACCACTTCTATTACGCTTAAAATCTATAACTCTATACTTCTTTTTGTGACCACCACCCCTATGACGAGTTGTAATTCTACCATAATTATTTCTTCCACCACTGGACTTTTTACCGGATGTAAGAGACTTTTCTGGCTCATCTTTTGATAAACCAACTTTACTTACTAACACAGTCCCACGAGAAGACGGAGTAACAGGATTAAAAAATTTCATACCCATATTAAACGCTCATTATATCTAATTTTTGACCATCCATCAAAGAAAAATAAACTTTCTTTTTCTGTTTTTCACAACCAATCACACCCCTGAAACGCCTATATTTAGGCTTAATTCTAACAACATTTATAGAAGAAATTTTAACATCAAATAGAGACTCTATTGCCAACTTTATTTGACGCTTATTTACATTTACAAAAACATACAAAGAATATTTATTAAACTTCTCCCTCAAAAAAGAGGCCTTTTCTGTAATTATAGGAGATTTTATTATATTATTATATTTGATCATAACAATCTACCTTCAAGATGCTTTAAAGTATCCTTTGTCAACATCACGCATTCGTGATTCAATATATCAAAGACATTTAACCCAATAGGTTTGATTAAGTCTACATAATGCAAGTTTCTAACAGCACGCAACAAATCATCTCCATAATCACCAACTATCAAAAAGGAAGAAAATTTAAAATTTTTAATACATTTACACATTTCAGACGTTTTCTTCACATCAATATTTAAATTATCCAGAATAATCACTTGATTATTTAAATACTTTAGAGATAAAGCAATTTTTAAACCAAATTTGCGTACCTTCTTATTAAGAGAATAAGTATGACTCCTCACAACAGGGCCGAAAATAATCCCACCACCTCTAAATTGAGGAGATCGCAAGCTCCCTTGTCTTGCCCTACCGGTACGTTTTTGACCATAAGGTTTAGCTGTTGTACCAGAGACATCACTGATACCTTTTGTTTTATGAGTACCAGCTCTTCTCTTCGCTAATTGCCATCTCACTATATCATGCAAAATACTCAATTTTTGCTTAGCAGAAAATATCAAAGGATTGAGCTGAGCAGTACCTACATTATTATTAGATAGATTAACTAAATTACATTCCATAACTAACTTACCAAATTACTAGCATCATCATTTACATCTAACAGCAGACCTACCGAAAAAGGAACATCTTTATGTAAAGATTTTTTAACTGCATCTCTTACAAAAACATAGGAATTTTTAAACCCAGGAACATTATTACCCTTCACAGCAATTATACTATTTTCATGATCAATGGATAATATCTTCATATTTTGTGCAGTTATCCTGCTGTTACCTAAATGACCAGCCATTTTCTTTCCTTTGAATACTCTACCAGGATCCTGACATTGGCCAGTGGAACCTTGTGATCTGTGAGCAATAGAAACACCATGAGATGCCCTAAGCCCACTGAAATTATGCCGCTTCATCACACCAGCAAATCCTTTGCCTATAGAATAACCTGTAATATCAAGATATTGACCAACCACAAAATGATTGATTCCCACTTTTTTACCACATTCTATTCCCGACAGGTCATTTAATCTACTTTCGTATAACTTACATTTATTATTTATACCCTTTTTCTTTAAATATTCCAATTGAGGTTTTGCTATATTTTTAAAATCTCCTGTGCCTAAAATGACTGAATTATAGCCACATTTATCTTGTCCTTTTATATCAATAATATAAGTTTCGCTGAGATGCAATAAAGTTACAGCCATGCGACTATTGTCAGAATACATAGCAGTATGACCAATATTCATCATTAGTAAACCAATTCTCCTCAGCGAATTTATTCTCTTCATTTCCTTCTCCTAAACCTTAACTTCCTTGACTTTTAAATCCACTTCTACGCCAGCAGAAAAAGATAAACCTGTAAGCATCTGCATCATAGTAGGAGTAAGATCATGTAAAACAACCAAACGCCTAGAAGTTCTCATTTCAAACTGTTCACGAGATTTTTTATCAACGTGAGGAGATCTATTAACAATAAATTTAGAATCTTTTCTTGGCAACGCAATCGGACCAGATAATTTTGTACTGGACCGCTTTAATTCATCAACAAATTTTCGAACACACTCCTCCAATAAAGAACAATCGAAAGCCTTAATGTTAATATATATATCTTGCTTCATCTTAGTTACTACACTCACTCCAAAATTTCAGAAACAACACCAGAACCAACAGTTCTACCGCCTTCTCTTATTGCAAAACGCAATCCCTTATCCATTGCTATCGGTACTTGCAATTCTACTTCTACACTCACATTATCTCCTGGCATTACCATCTCCTTCCCATCTAGCAATTTTATGCTCCCAGTTACATCCGTTGTCCTTAAATAAAACTGTGGCTGGTAATTCGCAAAAAATGGTGTATGCCTTCCTCCTTCCTCTTTCTTTAATATATAAACCTCCGCCTTAAATTTTCTATGCGGCGTTATCGTCCCCGGTTTTGCCAATACTTGCCCTCTCTCCACTTCTTCTCTTTTTGTTCCTCTTAACAATATTCCTACATTGAGTCCTGCACTTCCCTTATCCAGCAACTTCTTAAACATTTCTACACCTGTGCATATCGTCTTTTGCGTTCCCTTCAAACCTATTATCTCTATCTCTTCTCCCGTCTTTATCTCTCCCTTCTCTATTCTTCCTGTTACCACTGTTCCTCGCCCCGATATCGAAAATACATCTTCGATTGGCAATAAAAATGGTAAATCCACAGGCCTTGGTGGAACCGCTACATATTCATCTAACTTTTCCATCAATTTATCTATTGATTTCTTTCCATATTCGCTGCTGTCATCCTCCAGCGCCTTGAGTGCTGAACCAACTATCACAGGCACTTCATCCCCTGGAAATCCGTATTTACTAAGCAATTCCCTCACTTCCATCTCTACTAAATCTATCATATCAGCATCAGCAACATCAGCTTTGTTTATATACACCACGATATATCCAACACCCACTTGCTTCGCCAGCAATATATGCTCTCTCGTTTGTGGCATTGGCCCATCAACCCCAGACACTACCAATATCGCCGCATCCATCTGTGCTGCACCTACTATCATGTTCTTTACATAGTCAGCATGTCCAGGACAATCAACGTGTGCATAATGCCTTTTTTCTGTCTGATACTCAACATGCGCTGTTGCTATCGTTATCCCCCTCTTCCTTTCTTCTGGCGCTTTATCTATCTGATCGTACGCTACAAAATTTCCATAATGCTTCGTTATCGCCGCTGTTAACGTCGTCTTCCCATGATCCACATGTCCTATTGTTCCCACATTTACATGCGGCTTTCCAAATGCTTCCACTATTGCTGTCATAATTTAAACTTTTCTACCTAAAATACAAATACATCAATAAATAATATGTTGATTTTATAAAAATACAACAAAAAAAAGAGCGGATAGTGGGAATCGAACCCACGTCACTAGCTTGGAAGGCTAGAGCTCTACCATTGAGCTATACCCGCACAATGGAGGAGGTAGGATTCGAACCTACGTACGCTCACGCGGACAGATTTACAGTCTGTTACCTTTAACCACTCGGTCACTCCTCCACAAAAATTTGTTAAGAGAACGCTATTTTAGTACCTTAACTCAAGCTTTTATTGTATTTAATACTAAACGCCTAAAATTAAAAAATCAAGCAATAAAACCTACCCTGATTAAAATCACGCAGATTTCATTTTATATAACACAATATTGTCAATAAAACGTTTAAACAAATAATGCGAATCATGCGTACCTGGCGCTTCTTCTGGATGGTATTGCACAGAAAAGACTGGGTAATCCTTCATCATTATTCCCTCTACACTATTATCAAATAGAGAAATGTGAGTAATTTCAACATTACTTCGAAGAGAAGCTGAATCAACAACGAAACCATGATTTTGGCTAGTGATCTCAACTTTTCCACTAATTACATCATAAACTGGATGGTTACTCCCTCGGTGACCAATATCCATTTTAATGGTCTTTGCCCCCAAAGTAATCGCAAGTAATTGATGGCCCATGCATATGCCAAAAATTGGTATTTTAGATTTTATAATAATGTCTATTTCTGAAACTACACTTTCTCCTATTTCTTGCGGATCACCAGGACCATTTGAAAGCACTATACCATCTGGATTCACACTCAACACTTTTTGAGCAAAACCTGTGCTTGGTCTGATTAATTCAACTGTACAACCAAGTTCTATTAAGCGTGAAACTATACTGATTTTTACGCCAAAATCAACGATTACAACCCTATATTTTGCATTAAGGTCAATAGCTCTACCTGATGTTATTCCAGTGCGTGACACTGGAATCCATATATTTTTTGCTGGATCCGAGTAGTCAGCTACTTGGATGACAAAGTGCTCCGCTAGTCTATTATTTTCAAAACTGTTATTTAAGCTAACTTTATTGGTTATTTCTATCCCATTTACAGGTTTGTATTCCTTCAATTCATCCAACACATGCGTCTTGCTTGACGGGCATATCATTCCATTTTGAGATCCATGTTTTCTCAAATGTCTCGTTAAAGCTCTAGTATCAATTCCTGATATCCCAATCACGTTATTTTTTTCTAACCAATCATTTAAACTGATATATGAAGAAGAGTGGGACATAGAAGAAAGTTCACGCATAACCACACCACTTGCAAAAATTTTCTCTCCTTCATTATCTTTATGGTTTATTCCAATGTTACCAATATGAGGAAAAGTGAACGTTATAATTTGATCGGCAAAAGAAGGATCAGTTATAGTATGCTGATAACCGGTCATACCAGTGGTAAAACAGACCTCACCTATGCACTTGCCTTTTTTACCTACTGATTTTCCCCAAAAGCACTTGCCATCTTGTAAAATTAAAACTGCGTCCTGCACTTCATTATCTATTTAACTGATTCAAAACAGTATACAAGAATTTTAAATAATACGTAACTCTTTCTAAAATTCCAAATTTAACCACGAAGCAGCAAAAAATAACATGAAAAACTTTTAATACAATCTTTCATATAAAATATATAGTTGACTACCTTCATATTTCGTATTAGATATAGGTAAATCATAAGTAAAGTGGAGGGTAATAATGAACACTAGTATAAATCAATCAAAAAAAATAAATGAGAAGTGGTTAGCTGGAGGAATTGGCGCGCTATTATTTGTAATGATGCTACCGTCGATTCTTCTTTTAGCAAAAATAGCTATAGGGCTAATTATGGTTTCAGTTGCAGCAATAGCGATAAAAGTTGCCTTAAAAACAATATCGAATGCTTTAGAGGATAAACAGGCAGATAAAAGCCAAGCGACGCAACAAACAACACAAAGTAAAATTATAAACCTGGCTATTGGATTAACATCTATATTCGTAGGAGGATTATCAATGCTCATTATAGCACAAACTGGCTTAATTGCAGCATGTGCAGCTATAACTGCTTTAGCTCTACACGAATATGTTAAAAATGAAGAAATAGGAAAAGATATAAACAATAAATTCGATAAGGTAGCTGACGGTATAACTGATTTTATTGTTAGCAATGTTGAAAAACTTATTCCAACAAGCCGCCAAGCATAACAGCCTAAACTGTCTCCGTTCAGGGCATAAGTGTTACAAGTAGCATTATATAAAGCGATTAATGGCATCCTCCTGATAATAGAATAATTGTATCTGTTCAGGGGCATCGCAAATATTGAAGCAAAAGTGGTCAGTGCTTACTATACGAATATTGTGATTTGAATCCACTAGGGAGGATGTCATCCCAGTGCCCAGACACTGGGATCCATCCAAGACAGTGTCATTCCAGTACTTGACACTGGAATCCAGTTTTCTTTATAAATTCACCAAAAGTGCTTCATTCTATAACGCAAAACCCATACTCACCAAACCCAATGCATTGCTTGCAATTAAGTTTCCTGGATCCCAGTGTCTGGGCACTGGGATGACAGGGGAGGGAGGCTACTGGAATGACACCTTTGTGTTTGAGGCAAAACCTGCTATAACATTTCTTCGCAAACAAATGTTCGTACAGTTATGTATCAGCTACTTTCATGACACCATTTGTTGTAAACTCACTTTTTCTTGATTTTTGGTTTATCTTGTCTACCTTCCTTGCTGCTTTCCGGACGGATGCTCTACAGTTATTTCCTCATCAATAGCCGAGCTAGGTGCACCAGAACCAGGTACAACGATATTCTCGTGCGATTGCGTACTCTTCTTTTCCTCGCATGGTGTTTGCTTAATGAAATGTTCTGCTAAAACTTTATGTAAAGCTTTCCTTTTATAAGCACAGCCTTGTTTTGCTTAGCTAACTCTAAAACTTCCTTTGGTTCAACATTTTTACTATTAATAGTTGATTTTTCAATACTAATTTTACCAAAATTTATATCTAGAACAACAGTACAGTTAAGGTCTTTTCCAGATTCATCTTCTGTATCCAAAATAATTACGATGCAACATATTGCAAATTTTGTAAAGCAGTAGTTCCTCTGTTGTTTCTCATTCTTCTCAATCGTTGCTATTCTTTGACCTTTTTCGTTGTATATTTTTCTCTTTCTAATTCACTTTTTTTGTTGAATAAGCTACTAACTTCTAAAGTTTGCCCAGGTTTAATTTTAATATTAAGATTCTGATGAATATTGCGATTTTCTCCAGTATGAGGTCCATTAAAAAAAGCACCAGGGAAATCGCCATTTAATAATTCTTTTGCATCCTGCTCCCCCTTTCTAATTCTACCCAAATATATATTCAATCTTTCTGTGAATTTCTCTTTATCTTGAGCATTACATTTCTCACCTATTATATTGATTATTTTTTCTAACTGTTCACTGTTCTGCAGCATGGAGATAAAAAGAAAAACATTTTTCTTTCTTCCATAATATTTTGCTATTTTATCGAATGGATTTGCCTCTTTACCTTCATTATAATTTATAACATCCGAAGGATCATCACATGGATTCTTTGCAAAATCTAATTTTTGAAAATCCGACAATATGCTTTGCATTTCAGGATCGTTATCAAATTTATGCTTATCTTGAGAAACTTCTTGTACAATTAATTTCTCTTGCGAAATACCCTCTGTAGCATTTTTATCACGTGGGTAAAATAGAAACTTATTTTTGAATTGAGAAAATAAACCTAACATTCCAGGACCCCCTTTTTCTTAAGATAGAAATAACATAAATAATATATTTTAATATCAGTATATTGTAAAGCTAAAATTTAGGTGTATTAAAAAATAATTAACCTAACTTATAACTTGCATCTTTATCAGCTTGTTAGGTAGAATTATTAAAGAACTAGTTGAACAGGTATTACGATTCAATTTAACTCCATCCACAAGTTCTCCGCTTGTTACTCCAGTTGCAATAAACACTGATTCACCTCTTGCCATATCTTTTACGGTGTAGATTTTTTCTGGGTCATGGATATTTAAATTTTTTGCTCTTTCTTTTAATTGATCCGTATCAAATATTAATCTTCCCTCCATCTGCCCACCGATTGAGCTTAGCGCTGCAGCCGCAAGCACTCCCTCTGGTGCTCCTCCTATGCCGATATACATATCGTGATTGCCATTTACTAGTGAAACTACGGCCGCAACATCACCATCATCTATTAGTTTAACTTTTGCTCCTAATTTCCTGATTTTCTCTATTAATTCATCATGCTTTTCACGTTTAAGTACAGTTACCACGAGATCATTCACTTTGCATTTTTTTGCCTTGGCTAAATTGTCTAGATTCTTTTCAATGCTATTTTTTAGTGAGACCACACCCTCTGGGAGATTTTTTCCTACTGCTATCTTTTCCATATAAACATCAGGTGCATGTAAAAAATTACCTTTTTTCGTTGCAGCAAGAACGGACATTGCCCCCTGTTTGTAGTGAGCGCAAATCGTAGTGCCCTCAAGTGGGTCAACAGCAATGTCGATTTCAGGACCATTTCCAGTGCCAACCTTCTCGCCAATATACAGCATTGGTGCTGAATCTCTCTCACCTTCACCAATTACGATAGTACCATTTATTTCCATTGAATTTAATACTGTACGCATTGCATCAACTGCAACCTGATCAGCCTTTTTTTCATCACCAAAGCCTGCTAGTTTATATGCAGCAAGCGCCGCAGCTTCGGTCACTTTAACTAATTTATAGGCTAAATCTTCCATCATTTGCTTTAAGAACCATAAATAAAGCATTCAATATATATCATGCTGCTTGAAACTGCAATATGCCTTGACTGGTTATGGGAAAGTTGCTATAATAAATTAGATAGTAATAGTGGTAAAATTTGACATGACTTATGAAGAGATAAAGGGAATTGTAACTAAAAATCCTGATATAACTGCTGAGGAGTTTGGTGAGAAGCTCAAAGAAAATAGGATAAATATAAAAAAAATAAATAAACGTCATTATACTTTACTTGGGCATATTGTTAATTCAAAGGGACCTAATATTACAGACAACACCAATGATCGTGCTATATTTCTACAAATTATTAAATTACTCACAAATTTGAAAACTAAAGGCAATACTGGTCAATTCAAATATGTAAAAGCTGGATTGAACGAAGCTATAACGACTGAGCAAGCTGATGTTGTAAGAATACTCTTGGGTAGTGATAAGTTTAATGAAGAAGAAAAATTTAATGCTTTGCTCTGTGCTGTTACTCAAGAGTATGTTCAGGAAGTTAAATTATTGTTAGGTTATGTAAATGATGAAAACATGCAAAAGGCTTTAAAGGTGGCCATGGATAAAGAACAAACTACGCAAGTTAAAGAAATTACTCAGATACTATTAAATTTTATTACACCAGAAACATCTAATGTAGAAGAAAATAGAGCAAAACCTTGCAGCAGTAATGGGAACATTGGTAGTAAACCTGTAGCAACAGTGCCTCCAGTTAGTACTAATAATGATGGTTTATCAAACTATAGTCACAACAATGAAATACCTGTAGCAACAGGGATTGACCAAACTGCCACGCCAAATAATGGTAATAAAGCTAATGGCTTCACAGATGCTCAATTTTCTATACCAAATGAACAAGAAACTAAATATAAGGAAAATTTTCACAACTCATTAAAGAGAGATGCTGTTGGAGTTGCTGTTACAGGATTACTAATTACTGCGGCTGTGATGATTCCATTTGTGGCTGGTGCTATAGTTTGTGGTATTATAGCTGCTTTGGTTGCAATATATACCGGATTGCATATAAAAAATTCTACATTACCAAGTTATAGAGAAATGGAAGAAAATAAAGTTGAACACGCAAGTAAGTCCACAAATCGTAAACCATAAGATGTCATCCCAGTGTCAGCTACTTGCATGACAAGGGCATAAGTGTCAACACTGGGTTAGCCCAAGCATGCCGCCGCGGTATCTCTTATCATAAATTCCGTTAAAAAGCAGCAGAATGACAAACAATCTAAAAATAATTAACTGTAGCAGTCTACTTGTGAATAAATTCCATTTGCATTTCTTGTATACTACTTTCTATTTGCTCTATTTGTTCTATCAACCTTTCTTCTAAGTCAAGATTACTGCTCAGCCTCGCTTCGGTTCTTTCTTTTCGTAATGCATTTAATTCTTTTAGTAACACTATATTATTCCACACAATTTCTGCAGATTTTCTCTCGTTCAATTGGCTATTTAGTACACTAGTTTTTTCAAATACATACTTTATAACGTTAAACTGTTTTAATTCTTGCTGTTTATCGAGTTTGCTTTTGTTACTTATTACATCAATTATACGCTGTTGTAATCTTTTCATCTCATTAGTAAATTCAAAATGAGAAAATTGCTCAAAAAATATAGGACGGTTCAAAATTTCAGGAAATTCTACGGCTATACGCAAAATTACGGCCTGATTTTGCTCTGCTTCAATTAGCTCTGGAGATTTATTATGAAGATACTCACCTTTTGTTGCTCTAGTTTTACTATTAAAAATCTGTTTTTTGAAGCTACTTCTTAGTTCACTAGCCTTATTGTAAAAATAATCTCTGTAATACCTTCTAATACTGCTGTTGCTAATAGTATTTACATATTCCATGAACTTGTGCTCAAGAATTGAATATTTTTCCGGAGCAAGTTTTTCATAATTTTGCAAATTGCTATCGATTATGTGATGCCATAAATATTCAGAATGCAGTTTTGTTGAATGGTCAAGAGCAGTCAATACGTCTTCTTTCTTGTATTCCAGTTCGTTACATATATCGTATGGATCTTTATTACTCGGCAAAGTCACAAACTTTAACGTGTATCCAGGCTCTAATATTTGCAGAGCAAGTTCTGCAACTCGAGTAGCAGCACGACGTCCAGCACTATCGCCATCCATACAGATGGAGATTTCTTTAGCAAATCTCCATAGATTTTTTATCTGTTCTGCAGAAATTGCGGTACCAAGCGGAGCAACTGCATTACTAATTCCCGCTTGATGTAGCGCTATAGCGTCCATATATCCTTCAACAACAAATATGTGCTGTTTTTTACGTATTTCGCTTAAAGCAAAGTTTAATCCGTATAAATTCTCCCTCTTCTTGAAGAGCTGACTCTCTGGGCTATTTAAATATTTCGGCTGTTGCTCAAAGCTCAGCGCACGTCCACCAAAACCAATAACTCTCCCTGCAATGTTGTATATAGGAAATATCAGCCGGTCATAAAAATAATCATGAAAATTTTTGTTTACTAATCCAATATCAATTAAAATTTTGTCTTCAATACCTGAAGAGTTTAAATACTCTTTCAAACCAGAGCTTGGTGCATAACCTATCTTAAATTTATCTATGATTTTAGGTGAAATCTTACGCTGCTTTAAATAATCTACAACACCTTGATTTTTTTGTGCAAACCAATTTGCAGCCAAATCAAGCGCTAAAAATAGTTTATTATCCTCTTTTGTAATACTAAGATTTTTGGGCAGTTCAACACCTGTAACCGATGCTAATCTTTCCAATGCTTCTTTAAAGCTTAATCCTTCAGTTTGTGAAATAAATTCAAATGCATCACCACTAGCTAAGCAACCAAAACAGTAATATAACCCCTTAGTATTGCTCACCGAAAAAGATGGGGTTTTTTCGTTATGAAATGGACAGAGTCCAACAAAACTATCTCCTCTTTTTATTAATCTGACTTTTTTACCTACTATGTCGGATAATAATAATTTTGATTTTATAATATCTATATGATCCATCTTGTTAAATTAGTAGTAGGATAAAAATTATATAGAATTTATATACATCTGACTCGAAATTTATTTCTATAACTAAAGCAATTCAGATTTACCGATAATTTGGTAAGCTATGAACTCGTCATTCCGCTGCGTGTTAGCGGAATCTATACCGCGAATGAATCCACAACTGTACGAACATTGTCTACCAGAAGGGTGTCATCCCAGTGCTTGACACTGGGATCCAGGAATTTTATTAAGTTGGTAAGCATAAAAGTAGCCGTTTTATGTTAAAATACAACATTTTGATGATTATGAAAAAGCTGGATCCCAGTGTCAAGCACTGGGATGACATCATAGAGGCACTGGAATAACATCATCCTTTTTTCTGAATTCCAGTGTCAGCTACTTTCATGACATCGTTTACTATGTGCCACATTGCAATGTTCGTACAGCTATGGAATGAATCGCGGTATGACGTAGGGAAACCTTTCTTGGGTTAGCTATAGGTCTTTGTCTATAAAGTTTGTTTAAACTATTTTTAAAATAGATAGAATATAATTTTAGATAAATAAAATGAATGATGATGTAGTCATTTCAGGTGGTGGGTTGCTTGGTCTTATTACTGCAATTGGCCTCAGTTGTAACTCTGTGTCTGTAGCTGTGATTGAAAAAAATAGTCTACCACGTGTAGTAGATGACAATCGAGCATTTGCTGTTTCTCAAGGCTCGAAAAAAATATTGGAAAAGTTAGGGATTTGGCAGTTTGTGGAGAGTGAAGCTGAACCTATACTTGATATATGCGTATTAGATGGAGATAGCCCAATTATTGTGCATTATAATCATAAAATGGTTAGCGAAGAGCCAATGGGTTATGTTATTAACAATGCTACTATATGGAATGCAATCAACAATAATTTTCTGAATAAACTAAATATATACTCTCCACATTCCTATAAAACAATTGCTTGTGATTCAGGATATGTGGAAGTTATTCTTAATAATAACCAGGAATTAACATCATCGCTACTTATCTGCGCTGAAGGCAAAAACTCTAAATTACCAGAGTTATTTTCTATACCGACAGTGAAATTTAACTATAAACAAAATAGCATAGTATTTAATGTAAAGCATGAACTGCATCACCAAAACTTAGCTGTAGAGCGTTTTTTCCCTGGCGGTCCATTTGCAATTCTACCGATGAAGGGTGGCTATACTTCTTCGATAGTTTGGACAGAAAAATCTGAAATTTCAAAAATGCTAATGGATCTGTCTGAAGAAGAATTTATTATAGAGCTTAAAAAAAGATTTGGTTCTTATTTAGGAGAAATAAAATTAGAGGGTGAAAGAAAACTTTATCCTTTAAGTTTTGCTTTCGCAAAAAAGTTATATAAGGGTAGAGTTTTGCTTATCGGCGATGCAGCACATTCAATTCATCCAGTTGCAGGTCAAGGGCTTAATCTTGGAATTAGAGATGTAGAAAGTGTTATAAAGCACGTAGTTGCTGCAAAAGCGGCTGGTATTGATGTTGGCAGTAGTTATTTATTAAAGAAAATTTCACGTAACAGATGCTTTGATAATTTTACAATGGCGCTTGCAACTGATGGATTAAATAGGATGTTTTCCAACAGAATATTCTGCGCTAAAGCACTAAGAAATCTTGGCTTGATTGCAGTTGAAAATTCAGATTTCCTCAAAAAACGCTTCATTCGGCATGCTATGGGATTTATATAAACTACTATTTTATCTATTAAGCACGATAAAGAAAATCATTTATAATCGCTATAGCAACTAGTGTAGACACTTGACGTTCCTTGTGATTTGATAAATAGAGGTTTTTATCTGACTTCACAACAAGGGCTTCTGGATGACTTTGAAAGTGAACATTACCATGCTTATCTTCAATAGCCTCTATTACCCCATCACTGGAAAATGCTGCAACTTTATATCCAAGTGACTCCAATTTTCTTCTATTTTCTGGTGTATTACTTACTGCTCCTGAATGAGCATCTGGAAAACATGTTGAAAACCAGCCATTTTCATTAGGTATTAGGAATTTGGCTACTACTTCTGCTAAACGGCTATTTGGAACGATCTTTATCCGCTGGAGAGGTACATCCTCTTTCTGTGGATTAGGTGCTGATTTTATTTGCTTCTCTTCATCACTCACAACACTCACTACTTCAATTCCCTTTGCATTCATTATGCCTTCACATATGCCAAGTAAATGAATTGCAGGGTTATCATCAACTATTTTTACAATTGCTTCAGTAACAAGCTGACGATAAGGAGTGGGTGCTGAATGTAAATTATCCGGAATAAATATCCTATTTATTTTGTGCTCTTTAATGAATTGTGCAACTTCAACTTTTATTCGGTCTAATGTTAACTTCTTTGCCAATGTTTCATCTTGTTTTGCGAGATTAAGTGACTCTGTCTGAATTTTTTTAAGGCTAATTATCTTATTATAATCAATTAGTACAATTTTAACTCTAAAATTATTAAACATCTCGTAGACATTTTGAGATAGCCCAAGCTCATGCGGGTATGTCTCTTCTTCCGTTTTCAACAAACCAACAACTATGTCATTATTTACTGTATTTTCTGCCGTCAAGACAGTTGACGCTGGTTCTTCTTTTCTGGTTACATGTTGAGATGCCGGTTTTTCACTAACGCCCGCATAAGTAATATTGCTTAATAATAGAACTATAATTAATAGGATATTAAATATTCTGCTATAATATTTATACATATAGTTTACCCTCTCAACACTTATATCAATATCATAACATATTATAGAACGTTTTACAACAAAAAGGTAAATTTAGTAAGAAAGGAAAGTGGCCTGAGCAGGAATCGAACCAGCGACACAAGGATTTTCAGTCCTTTGCTCTACCAACTGAGCTATCAGGCCAACTGTATACTTTCATTTTTAGATAAAAAATGTTATCATGTCTATCAAAAGTTTTTAAAGTAGTTTATATAAAAACAAAGGATGAACATTAATAACAGAACAGGAATCTACCCTGGCACATTTGACCCTATAACTTTTGGGCATCTTGACATAATCAAAAGAGCGTGTAAACTAGTCGATAAATTAATAATAGGGGTTGCAGAAAACGTTAATAAGCATACTGCCTTTGACACAAAGCTACGCACAAGCATGGCTGAAAATGAAATCAAAGGACTAGGAATTGATGCAGATGTTATATCTTTTAATGGGTTGCTAGTGAAGTTTGCCAAAGAGCAGAATGCTTCTGTTATTATTAGAGGATTAAGAGCAGTGTCGGATTTTGATTACGAGTTTCAAATGAGTTGGGTAAATTATAAACTTCTTCCTGAAATCGAAACCATATTTCTTCCCGCTTCTGAAGATACTCAATTTATCTCATCAAGTTTTGTAAAGGAAATAGCAAGATTAGGAGAAGATGTTAGCAAATTTGTATCAAAAGGCGTTCAAAACGAATTGATTAACCTGAATAGGATAAAAAATGGAGAATAGTGCTTGTTATTTTTTATTTCTGAATGGGTATATTCAATATATAAATGTTATAAGCTAAAGGACTAGCATGTCAAAAGTGAGGGTTAATAATAGAAAAGTTTGTTGTCATGGTGATGAAAATGATGAGGGTTCCGGCCATCCATTAATATATTTAGATATGGGAGAAGAAGAGGAAATAGCCTGCCCTTATTGTGAAAAGACGTTTGTCCATGACTGTACTGTGGAAGCGGTTGGGGAGCTGACTAGAGATGACCTCTAATGGCACTTTATTTCTTCTGCAGACTTAGCTTATGTAAATAGCAATAAGAGGGGCAGTAAAAATGAAGCTGTCCATACGGTCGAGCACTCCTCCATGGCCAGGTATCATACTTCCACTATCTTTAACACCGTAAGCTCTTTTAACAAGCGACTCAGTGAAATCGCCAAGTTGCGCTAGAATAGCAATTGCAAGGCCAATGATTGGAGAATAAAAAATTGAAAATAGACCAAAAAATATTGATCCAAAAATTGTGCACACTACTCCAGCTAAAATCGCACCAAGAAGTCCTGTCCAAGTTTTTCCAGGGCTAAGAATTGGGCAAATTTTAGCTCCACCAAAATTCTTACCAAATAGGTAGGCAGTAATGTCAATTCCCCAAATGGTTAAGACGAACCATACTAATGCGTATTTTCCCTGTGGTAGATTATATAAATATATTAATGAGGCGCTTGGTAGTGCAATCAATAATAATGCAAAAACGTATAAAATTTTATTTCCTTGGGTTAGATTATACCATTCAAAAGAAGATAAAACTGCTATTGAAAAAATCAATAGGTAAAACGATAAATCACTGAAATATGTAGCAAAGGAAAATATGAATAATATTACTATTGAGGACAACATTCTAATTATAAAATTATTATCTACCATATTTTTTCTCTCTTTTTGTATAATCTTCTAATGCTTTACTCAAATCTTGACAAGAAAAATCAGGCCATAAAGTATCACAAAAATATAATTCAGCATAAGCTGCTTGCCATAATAAAAAGTTGCTTAACCTTTTTTCGCCGCCAGTGCGAATTAATAAATCCAATTTTGGCAAATCTTTAGTATACAGAAATTTTTCAAATTCCTCTTCTGATACATAAGCAATATTTTCTTTTATAATATTGCTTATAGCTTGTGTAATTTCTTGCTTTGCTCCGTAACTGACTGCCACAGTGAGTAATAAACCATCGTTCTTATGTGTCATTTCTTCTGCTTTTTTAATTTGATCCAATATTTTACTGGGTAACAGACTTAAATTGCCAATAAAATTCAACTTAATGTTACAGTTGCAAATGAAATTGACTTTATCTTCATTAGTTAAGACAGAGTAAAATAAATCAAATAGACAGTCAGTTTCGTTTTTGGGTCTAAGCCAATTTTCCATAGAGAATGCATACAAAGTTAAGTAGGGTATGGTTAAGTCCGTACAATACTTGGCAATATCGTATGCAACTTCACTGCCCTTTTTATAACCATCAATTTTTACCCTTCCTTGATTGTTCGCCCATCTACCATTACCATCCATAATAATTGCTAAATGTTTCGGTAAAGATTCTTGATTCAACATTTAAAGTTCACCCGATGTCATAAAAGTAACTGACACACAGCTATACGAACATTGTGCTACCAGGAGGGTGTCATTCCAGTGCCCCGACACTGGAATCCAGAAATTTGATTGCAAGTGAGCACACTGAGCTGATAAGCATAAAAATAGCTGTCTTATGCTAAAACAAACGTCTTTGACGAGATTGTATGAAAAGCTGGATCCCAGTGTCAAGCACTGGGATGACACTTTTGTGTTTGAGGCAAAAACGGCTAACACACTGCCTCCGCGGACAAATGTTCGTAACAGTTGCGTGTCAGCTACTCGGATGACACCCTTCTTGGTGGAATTTGCTCTCAAATCACAACGTTCATATTCACTACTGAAGGTTTCTTTCATATTACCTTAGTGATGCAATATATCCTTTTCTTTGATGGACAATTCACCATCAATCTTTTTTATATTATCATCAGTAATATTTTGTATTTCCTTTTTAGCACCATGAAAATCATCTTCTGAGATTTCTTTATTTTCCTTCATTTTTTCTGTTTCTTCCATAATATCTCTACGTATATTTCTAATGGCAATCCGTGCATTTTCAGCAAACTGATGCAATAATTTCACTAATTTTTCACGGGTTTCTTGTGTTAAGTCCGGAAGAGCTATACGTATGGTATTGCCCTCAACAACAGGATTTAAATTCAAGTTGGCATTTAATATAGCATTTTTCACTTCACCGACAACATTAATATCCCAAATTTTAATTGATAGAGTTTTGTTATCTATAACCGAAACACCTGCAACCTGATTTAACTTTTGATGTCCACCATAGATATTTACAACTATACCATCAAGCAACGATGCGCTAGCTCTACCAGTGCGTACGCCTTTAATATCATCATGAAAGGACTGAATAGTTTTTAGCATTCTTTCTTTTGTTTTAGCTTTTATTTCATTTAACATAAATTACCTACTGTTTACAATCTGAAACTATAGTATAAGTACCTTGACCCTTAATAATATTGACTATTTTTTCTCCCTTCAAAGAAAAAACTATAATTGGAATATAATTCTCACGAGCAAGTGAAATTGCTGATGCATCCATAACTTTTAAATCACGAATCAATAAATCCGTGTAAGAAAGCCTATCATACATTACAGCATCCTCATTTTTTTTCGGATCAGCGGAGTATACACCATTTACTTGCGTACCCTTTAGAATAACATCACAATTCATTTCAACAGCACGTAAGGCTGCAGCTGTATCTGTAGTAAAAAATGGGTTGCCTGTGCCTGCTGCAAAAATTACCACTCTACCTTTTTCTAAATGACGAATAGCTTTCCTTCTTATGTAAGGTTCACATACAGTGGCCATGGGTATTGCAGATAATACCCTAGAAGCTATTAAATTTTTTTCTAAAAAGTTTTGTAAAATTAAAGCATTGATTATAGTTGCAAGCATTCCAATATAATCACTACTTGCTCTTTCACAGCCACTTAAAGACGCAGATGTGCCACGAAAGATATTACCACCACCAACAACAATACATACCTGAACTCCAAGCCTGTTAATATCAGCTATATCTTTGCACAATTGGCTTATTATTCCCATATCATAGCCAAAAGACTGTGACCCCATTAAAGCTTCACCAGAGATTTTAAATAACACTCTGGAATATTTTATTTCGCTTTTTTCATTTGTTGAGGGAAACATTTTTTACCATTTAGTTTGCACCACCCAAAACAAGTAACTTGTAATTAGATAATTTAATAGCACTCACCTCGCTTGATTTTATAAAATCAGAAACCTTCATTTTATCATCCTTTATGAACTTTTGTTCTAGTAAAACAACTTGTTCATAGTACTTAGCCATTCGTCCATCTACTATTTTTTTTGCTACTTCTTCAGGTTTATTTAAGCCCCTCACTTGCTCTTCAATTATAGAACGTTCATTTTTCAACTTCATTTGATCTAAATCATCTATAGACAAAGCTTCAGGCTTCATAGCAACTACATGCATAGCTATTTGTTTCCCAATCTCTTGTAGCTTCGCCTTATCACCAGATGATTGCAATGCAATTAAAGCACCAATCTTACCTAAGCCACACACATCACCATGTACGTAGCCAGCAATAACTCCATCCTTAGCTTCTAAGTAACAAAGCTTGCTTAACTCTAGCTTCTCACCAAGAACTGATGTACCATTCATAATAGCTTCCTGCACTGTGCCAATGCTTTCATACTTGGCATTTTTTAACTCATCAACGCTAGTACAGCGTTCTTGATGAGCAATTGATGCTAAATTTGAAACTAACTCTATAAATTTCTCATTCCTTGCAACAAAATCTGTTTCGCAATTGAGTTCAACCAATGCACCATAATTTTCAGTCAAACACATAGCAACGAGTCCATCTGAAGCTATTCTATCAGATTTTTTGTCAGCTTTAGCAAGACCTATTGTACGCAACTTATCAACGGCTTTCTTGATGTCACCATCACATTCTTCTAATGCTTTTTTACAGTCACTTAAGCCAAGCCCTGTTCTATCACGTAATTCTCTTATATCATCTGGATTCATCTTCATTTGTTACTACCTCCCTTTCTTCTTCTTTGTAAACTTTACTACGTCTCCTTTTAGTTTGCACAATACCGTCTTCTTTTTCTTGAATAAACTCATCACCCCTTATATCATCAATCTTAACTCCAGATTTTGCTAGACTAGACTCTATTCCAGCTAATATAGAGTCGGTAGCTAATTTACAATAGAGCTCTATTGATTTTCTTGAGTCATCATTTCCAGGTATGAGATAAGTAATACCATCTGGATCAGAATTAGTATCAAGTATTGCAACTATTGGAATTCCTAACTTCTTAGCTTCCTTAACCGCTATATGCTCTTTATTAGTATCAATGATGAATAAGATATCAGGAATTGCTCCCATTTCTCTAATACCGCCAAGCGCCTTATCAAGCTTTTGCTTTTTCTTTTCAATGTTTCCCAATTCTTTCTTTGTTAAAATGCTATCCTCGTCATTTAATATTTTCTCATATTGCATCAAGGTTTTTATCGAAGAAGAAACAGTGCCCCAATTAGTAAGCATACCACCAAGCCAACGATGATTCACATAATATTGACCACAACGAATCGCTTCACTTGCAATAATATCAAAAGCTTGAAACTTTGTACCAACAAATAGAATGCGACCACCTTGAAATGCAACGTCATATAAAGCCTTCATGGCCACCTGTAGCAATGGTAATGTTTTTCGCAAATCAATTATATGTATACGATTTTCTTGATGCACTCCATATATGTATGGAGCCATTTTTGCGTTCCAGCGACTAATTTTGTGACCAAAATGTACACCAGATTCAGCTAAATCACGCACAGTGACTTTAGGCAAATTTGTCATATATCATTCCTCCAAATAGTTTATCTTCCATGGCATAACCCTAATGGGACTACTTGTACAAGCCATGTATGAAATTAAATTATTTACATAGTAATAGAAAAGACAGCAAAGCGCAAACAAAAAATATTGACAAAGGGCAACATGTTTATTAGCTTTAAAGTTGAAGCCCAGAAACGCTAAAAAGAAATTAGGGGGGTGTAGCTCAGTTGGTTAGAGCGCATGCCTGTCACGCATGAGGTCGTGAGTTCAAGTCTCATCACTCCCGCCATATTAGTTTTAGCATAACTTAGAATTCGCAACCGGTATTGAGAAATGCTTTCACCAAACTTGACATGGTATGGTATTGCAATTAATACTTAAATAGGTTTATTTTTATCGTTAACAATTAGGATTAAATATGTTCATTTCTGAAGTTTTTGCAGCAGATGCAACTAGCAATACATCGAGTATCGGTGCATCTTTTACTAGTTTTATTCCATTGATTTTAATATTTGTGGTATTTTATTTTCTCATTATGCGCCCACAACAAAAAAAACTAAAAGAACATAGAAAGATTATAGATCAAATAAAGCGTGGTGATACAGTCATTACTTCTGGTGGAATAATAGGTGAAGTTAATAAAGTTGATGAGGCAAATGCACAATTTATAATAGAAATAGCACCAAAAGTTGAGGTGAAAGTCCTAAAGTCCGCTATATCTGAAGTTTTAAACAAAGAAACTCAAAAAGTGGCAGCTAAACCAATTGAAAAAGGCAAAATCGAAAAAAATGATAGAAAAAATAAAAATCAACCAGAGGAAAGTATAAAGGGAAAAGACGATAAAGGTAAAAATGCCTCATAACTCTAAAAAAAGGTTCATTTGGTTGTGTGCGGAATATTTGGTGTAGTAAGTAGCGGTGATTCAGTAATACCAACTTTACTAACTGGGTTGCAAAAATTGGAATATAGGGGATATGATTCCTCAGGTATAGCAATCATAAATAACGAAGGCGAGATAGAAGTCAAAAAATCAGAAGGTAAAGTCGAAAGGTTATGTGAAGTTGTTGATGACAGCAAGATGTCTCACAGTACAGTTGGTATAGCACATACTCGCTGGGCTACACATGGAGTCCCAGGCCTTAAAAATGCTCACCCTATTCGTACAAATAATGTTGTTGTTGCTCATAACGGCATAATTGAGAATTACAATCTGCTAAAAAAGGGCCTAGAAGAAAGGGGAATGTCATTCCATACTGACACTGACACAGAGATCATACCAAACATGTTGACCTTATATCTTGATGAAGGATTGTCGCCAGTTGATTCTCTATTTAAGTGTTTAAACAACTTACATGGCTCATTTGCCTTGGTCTTATTATTTGCAGAATATCCAGACGCCTTATTTGTTGCGAAGAGAAATTTGCCTTTAGCAATAGGCTATAACTGTAACACAGTGTTTGCTGCATCTGACTCTAATGCTTTAAGCGCATTTGTGGAAAAAATATCGCATTTGGAAGATGATGACATTGCAGTAATAAAATCTAGTGGAGTTAGTATATACAACAATGGTACACAAGTTAAACGCAGTATAGAAAATAGTAGTCCGAGTGATTTTCTAATTAGCAAAAATGGTTACCCTAGCTTCATGTTAAAAGAGATTTTTGAGCAACCGCGTGCATTAAACAAGACAATAAATCAATTTTACAAGCAATATAAAGAGGTAATATTTGCTAATAAAAAATTGTTTTCTGAGCTGAGTTACATCACTATAGTTGGATGCGGGTCATCTTATTTTGCTGGGCTAATAGCAAAGTATTGGCTGGAAAGTGTCGCTCAAGTTCGAGTATATCTAGAAATCTCATCAGAATTTAGGTATAGCAACGTCAAGCTGGAAGAAGGCAGCATTGGGTTATTCATCTCTCAATCTGGCGAAACTGCAGATACCATAGAAGCGCTACGTTATGCGAAATCACAGAAGCAAATAATCATAAGTATAACTAATACATTTAGCAGCAGCATTGAAAAGATCTCAGATATTGTGTTACATACTCTTGCTGGGCAAGAAATTGGTGTTGCTTCAACAAAAACCTTTTCTGCGCAACTTGCAACTTTAGCATGCTTTGCTGTGGAGCTTGGAAAAATAAAAGGTATACTAAGTGGAGAGAGAATAAAACAGCTAAGCAGTGCTATCAATTCTATTCCCGAGTATGTTGAGCACGTTTTGAATGTGATGAAAATACAACATATATCGGGCAGTATATTAGAACACAATAACGTTATTTTAATCGGCAGAGGAAGTTCATACGGAGTTGCAATGGAAGGCGCATTGAAGATAAAAGAGCTTTCATACATCAATACAACTGGTATTGCAGCGGGAGAAATGAAGCATGGTTCTATTGCTTTAATAGACTCTACTGTGCTTGTTATAGCAATTATCCCTTATGATGATTTATTCTTTAAAACGCTATCTAATATACAAGAGATTATTGCAAGAAAAGGCAAAGTAATTGCCTTCAGTGATAAGCAAGGAGCACCATTCCTAAGGGGAGTTTGCGCAGATGTTGTGCAACTTCCAGACACTGATAATTTTATCTCTCCAATCATCTACAGTGTTGCTATGCAATTCCTTGCTTACTTTACTGCAGCAAAAAAAGGGTTAGATGCAGATTGTCCAAGAAATTTAGCTAAGTCTGTCACGGTTGAGTAGTCCATTTAAAGTTAAAGCTAAACTTCTAATTAAGGTAACCAGACTGCATTCTGTGATTTTTTTTTAGCAAAGCACGATCTTTCATTTGAGCTTTCTTCAATTTAAAGTAAATACAGAAAATTGCTATCTTCAAAAATATGGTTGAATAATTGTTAATAATAGTGTATAATTATTAATATTTTTAAGCACTTTGGCTATGGCTTTATCTAAGTTTCTCGACCCTAAGCTGGATTTAACCTTCAAAAAAATATTTGGCACTGAAAAAAATAAGAATATTCTCATACATTTTTTGAATGATATTTTAGGATTTACCGAGATAAATACCATACAAGAAGTGGAATTCCTCAGTACTATAATGGATCCTGAAATTGCATCTGATAAGCAAAGTATAGTTGATGTTCTTTGCAGGGATTCTAGTGGGGCCAGGTATGTGATTGAAATGCAGCTTACTCGCGATAAAGGCTTCGAAAAACGAGCTCAACTATATGCTGCTAAGGCTTACTCAAGGCAAGCTGATAAATCTGGTAAGTACATTGATTTAAAGAAGGTTTTCTTTATTGCTATCTCTAATTGTAATTTATTTCCTGATAAGCTTGATTATATATCCAGCCACACTATAAGAGATGAGAAAACCAATGAGCATGACTTAAAAGATTTTCAATTTGTATTTATTGAACTACCTAAATTTCCTAAGAATAAGGAAGAACAGCTAGAAAGCATAGTGGATCGTTGGTTATTTTTCTTCAAATATGCAGATGAAACTACGGAAGAAGACTTAAGGAAAATAGCAGAAAAAGCACCAATAATAAAGTTAGCCTACGATGAATTAGACAGGTTTAGCTGGAATGAAAAAGATTTAGTAGCTTACGAAGAAAGAATAATGGATCTACGTAAGGAAGAAGCCATTCTTGAATACAGACTTGACCTTGCTACTGAAAAAGGCATCCAAATTGGTGAAGAAAGAGGCATCAAAATTGGTGAAGAGGAAGGCAAAATTGAAGGAAAAATCGAAGTCGCAAAAGCAATGCTGGCTAACAATGTTGATGTCAACACTATTGTCAAGTTTACTGGCCTTTCTATTAGTGAGATTGAAGAATTAAGTGTGAACGGTTACTAATTAAGGACTTTAATTATCAATCATAAGTCACTGAATTTCGGTAGTAAATTTGTTGCCATTATCCATATTGCACAATTGGTATCCGTTCAGCAGAGTGGAAAAATAGGTAGATAAAGTGCTCTAAAAAGATAATCATAGAGTAAATGTGAGGTAAGTCCTTACAATAAATGGTGTCATCCCAGTGCCCAGACACTGGGATCCAGAAAAATTGACTGTAAACAAGCACACTATACAACATTTTCGTATCCGTTCAGCGAAGTGGCAGAATAAGGTAGACAAGGTGATCTAAAAAGATAATCATAAAGTAAATGTGAGGTAAGTCCTTACAATAAATGGTGTCATCCCAGTGTCAAGCACTGGGATGACACCATTTATTGTAAACTCACTTTTACTCTATAGTCTTGCTGCTACCCTGAACGGATACAGATTAACCACATTACCTCACGTTTTCTCTATGATTATTTTTTTAGATCACCTTGTCTACCTTATTTGCCGTTCTCCTGAACGAATATACAGAAGCTATAAAAACTATCTAATAGCTACCCAAAACCCTTATTTCCCACTCAAGTTCAACATTAAATTTATCCTTTACTGCATCTTTTACTCTGTTGCCAAGGTTTTCCAAGTCAGATGCAGTTGCATTATCGTAATTGAGCAAGAAGTTACAATGTTTCTTAGAGATTCTAGCTCCACCAATATTTAACCCTAGGCAGCCAGATTTATCAATTAACTCCCATGCTCGGTAGTTTTTTGGATTTTTGAATATGGACCCAGCAGTTTTTCCTCTTATTGGCTGGCTTTTATTTTTTCTCTCAACAATTTCCTTTAACCTTTGCAATATAAGCTCATACTCTGAGTTTACTCCTTTAAACTCAGCTTCAACAAAAATCCAATTTCCTTTTAGGCTATGTCCACGGTAAAAATACCCCATTTCTTCGCTGGAGAACTCATATAGGTTTCCATCCTCTAGATTCACTGCTTTTATGGATTGTACAACGCTTGCGATGTCACTACCATACGCACCTGCATTCATTTCTATTCCGCCACCAACTGTTCCTGGAATTCCAACTAGAAACTCGAGTCTACTAATTTGTTGCTCTCCTGCAAAGTAAGCAAGGTTCCTGAGCAGCGCAGCACCACCTGCAACAATAGAGTTGTTACCCTTACTTTTAATATATGCAAACTCCTTACCTAATTTTACTGTTATTCCTCGAATGCCACTATCTCGTACTATTATGTTGGATGTTGCACCAATAACGCTAATTGGCAGTTCAGTATTTTTAATCAAGTATGTTAAATCTTCAATATCACATGGTTTAAATAACACATCAGCTCGTCCACCGACGTTTAACCACGTCGCTTTAGACATTAAGACGTCATAACGATAGATTCCACGTACTTTAGGTAAGCTTATAAGCATTTTGATTTCAACTCTAATCCTGCATCCATACCCATTTCTTCTGCATCTTCTATAAATGAAGTGCGCTCAGTAAAGTATATATCTTTTTCATTTGCTAACATACAACGAAGATGTAGCATATTTTCGCTCACATATTCAGCCAAAGCTGCAAGTGGTGTGAAACACGAACCATTCACTGTTTTCATAAAACTGCGCTCTGATTTCACTCTTATAAAAGACATATTATTATTAATTTTCTCTAAAAGATCGATAATTTTTACATCATTCCTTCTACATTGAATACAAATCGCCCCCTGCCCCACTGCACTTAACATAACTTTTGGTGGCAATACCTCTGTAATCAAGTGATGTTTTTCTAATCTTATGAGTCCTGCTTCAGCTAGAATTATTCCATCAAAACTTTGATTTTGCAATCTGGTTGTTACATTTCCACGTAGCGATATTATATTTAGATCTGGTCTAACATTTAACAACTGAACTTTTCTTCTTATTGAAGAAGTGGCAATAGTAGCCTGCTGTGGCAAAGACTCAAGGCTATTGTGTTTATGAGAAATAAACGCATCGCATGAACTTAGCCTTTCTAAAACACAAGGAATTGTTAAACCCCCTGAGAAAAACGCAGGCATATCCTTTAGCGAATGAACTGCCATGTCTATATTATTTTCGAGCAATTCAGTCTCAATTTCTTTAATGAATAATCCTTTGCCTCCTATTTCAGCAAGATTTGCGTTTGCATACTTATCTCCAGAAGTTTCTATTTTAACAATTTCAATAGATAAGTTAGGAAAAGAATCCAGCAACTTTTGTTTTGCTTCCAAAGCCTGGGCAACTGCAAGCTTGCTTCCTCTGATACCTATTTTGACTAGCATATGTACGATTGTTTGTCTGATGTCATTCAAGTAGCTGACTACTTGAATCCAGTTTATATAAACCTTTGCATTTATTGTACTTTAACTTAAAACCAAAAGCAACTTTGCCTTTACAAAATAATAACCTTTTATATGCATAAATAAGCTTACTGGATTCTAGTGCCTCCTATCCAAGTAGCTGACACTGGTTCCTTTATGACGGTGTCATCCGAGTAGCTCCTTCGGTGTCATCCCAGTGCCCTGATTACTTGGATCCAGGAAAAAGAATGATGTTATTCCAGTGCTCCTTTTTTTGTCATCCCAGTGCTTGACACTGGGATGACATCTCTCTTAAATTGCAATTAATCCAAACATTAAGAAATTTACCAAATAAAAAAAAAGGCACACGAAACCCTAGTCATTGTCTATTTTCAGTATTGGCGTTTTTTAAGCCTTAAACACTGCAATTTAGCTGCTTTTAATTGCAACTAACCTTAGCTATAAATGTTTAAGAAATTTACTAGGCAGAAAAAAAAGGCAAAGAAAACCTAGGGTAGCTAGTATTCAAATTCTCCCTTGTTCTATTTGACGTCTTTTGATGTCTTGAACGCTTTATAAGCGCGTTTCAGCTTATATAGGTAAAAACCTAGAAATTTGATAAAGACATAAGGTGCACATAGTGCAAAAAATTAAGCATGATTTACGCCAAATACAAAGTTCCCTTTGTCGTTTTAATCTGCAGATTGCGAAGATAAATAAATAGCTTCAGTATCATGATAAGGGCGCTGGCGAAGGGTGTCAAGCAAGTTTTTCGTTTCTGCGGGCTACTTGGATAGGTTATTTGGACAATAGAGAATTTTACAAAAATCTATTTTTAACTTACAATCAATTATTACAATTTTAAACCTACAACTTATGTACAACAGACTTATAGTCAAATCTTTTTCAGTATTATGCATCTGTTTATTTGCTTTATACATAACACTGCCAAATTTCTTTGATAATAAGCTTTTTATTTCGAAAAAAAGAATAAACTTAGGCCTTGACCTGAAAGGAGGGGCATCTTTGCTTTTAAACATAGACTTAGACTTCTATTTTAAGGAAAAGCTAAGCATGCTAGCAGCTGAGATAAAAGAGACATTGCTAACAAAAAATATTGAATCTAACGTACAAAATAGCGTTATAATTTTAAATAATATTGATGATTATAAAAAAGCATCTGTGTTGATTAATGTAATAAATCCAAATTTAGAGCTAAATAGAAGAAATTCTTCAATTCTCATTTCGTATAAACCCCATTATAAAAATTCTTTGATCAGTGAAGTAGCTGCAGAATCAATAAACAATGTCCAGCGCCGTTTGGACAAACTTGGCACAAAGGAAGTCAGCGTTCAAAAACAAGGGCAGAATAAAATATTAGTGCAGGTGCCTGGAGTAGAAGACACCAAGCAGATAAAATCTCTGCTTGGCAAAACTGCTAAACTAGCTTTTCATTTGGCAAACACTAACATAGCCAAGGTGCAGGATATAGATCATGAAACCACTGTCATGCTCAAGGATTCTTTAGGTAATTCTTATCCAATATTCCGCAAAACTGAAATAGGTGGTGATTCGTTGGTTAACGCATCAGTTAGATTTGGTCACTTAGGTAAACCAACAGTGCATTTTAAATTTGACAGCATAGCGAGTAAAAGATTCGCAAAAATCACTAAAGAAAATGTGGGAAAACCTTTTGCAATTGTTCTGGATAACACAGTCTTAACAGTACCTACAATACGTGAGCCAATTTTAAATGGAGAGGGAGAAATTAGCGGTAATTTCACTGAAAAACAAGCAAGCGAACTTGCAATACTTTTAAAATCTGGAGCACTGCCAGCACCACTTAAAATAATTGAAGAAAAAAACATTGGCCCAAGTCTTGGAGAAGAATCAATAAAGGCAGGGGAAATGGCAGCAACTATCTCTATTATAGCCGTGGCTTTATTTATAATCATCACTTACGGCAAATTAGGTGTATTGGCCTCTGTTGCGCTTTTTTCTAATGTAATTCTTATATTATCAATTCTCACTCTGCTTGAAGCAACTCTAACTTTACCTGGAATTGCCGGTATTGCGCTTACTGTCGGTATGGCGGTGGATGCAAATGTTTTAATATTTGAGCGAATTCGTGAGGAAATCAAATCTGGCAAGAGAGTGGAACGTGCTATTGAAGAAGGGTTTAAAAACGCCATAAAGACAATACTGGATTCAAATATCACTACATTAATTGCTGCAGGAATAATGTTTATTATTGGCAGTGGAGCAATTAGAGGCTTTTCTGTCACTCTATCAATAGGAATTTTATGTTCGATGTTTTCTGCAATCACAGTCACAAAACTCCTGATAGAGTTGTGTATGAACCCGAAGGAACTAGTGCTTTGTTAGTCAACCACCTTCATTCCCACAACGTTATATCCTGAATCGACGTGCAAAATTTCTCCAGTAGTGCCACTACTTAAGTCACTTAATAAGTATAGCGCTGCCTTGCCAACATCCTCTATTGTGACATTGCGTCTGAGCGGAGAATTATTTCTATTCCATTTTGATATGGAGTGAAAATCGCTTATTCCAGAAGATGCTAGAGTTCTGATTGGACCAGCGGAAATTGCATTTACTCTGATATTTTGTGGTCCAAGATCACATGCTATATATTTTACACTTGCTTCAAGTGCTGCTTTACATAAACCCATAACGTTATAATTTGGCATAACTTTTTCAGCGCCATAATAAGATAAAGTAAGTAAACTACCACCACCTGACATCATTTTTTCAGCCCTTTGCGCTAAAGCAGTAAAAGAATAGCACGATATATGCATTGCATTGAGGAAGTTATCCAGTGAAGTATTGACATATTTACCATCTAACTCATTTTTATCGGAGAATGCTATTGCATGCACCAAAAAGTCAAGAGTACCCCATTTTTTCTCTATTATTTCAAAAGCGTTATCTATGATTTTTTCATTTGAAACGTCGCAGTGTAATATTAGCTCCACATTTAGTTCATCTGCTATTGGTGATAGTTTTTCTTTTATTATTTCATTCTGGTAGGTGATTGCAAGTTCTGCTCCGTGCTCTGAGAGAGTTTTTGCTATACCGTATGCTATTGATCTCTTATTTATTATTCCGGTTATTAATCCCTTTTTGCCTTGTAATAGACTTGTCGTCATAGAACTATCTGTTTTTTTATAATTTGGAATATTAACTAGGCAAAGTCAAGATCAACTATGTTTTAAAATATTTTTTGCAGTAACTTGAAGTCTATAAACAGTAATCTTGATTCTTCTACAACAAAGCTGCCCCATATGACATTTTGTCTATACCCAATTAAGCATATTAATAAGTAAGTAAATCTTAATATAATCTTATTATACTTATAAATACGCTGTATAGAATGAAAGTATGGATGATTTCATAACTGCAAGAAGAAAAGATGATGCTGTGGTATCTGTTTGTCAGGATAATAAGAAAAAAAACGTGTTAATTTTAGGGCTCAATCAAGCCGCAAGGAATTTGTTAAAATACGAGGAAGGAAATTTACTTAATAAGCCGTTAATCAATATTTTAAGTGCAAGAGCAGCTGACGACATGAAGAATTATTTAGAGTATACCGAAAATGGGCACGATTTACTTGATATATTACCTAAAGTGATAGATTTTTCCTTAACTGATGCTAAAGGAGAAGATATCAGGACAAAAGTAAAAGTTTTCCGCACTGCACAATTTGCCAGTAATAAAATAAATTATGAGCTATTAATACGTGATATCAGTTTGTCCCATAAACTAGGAATCTTTAGAGATAAATATCTAATGGGTAAAAAATATAAAAACCATGACTTATTCGATATACCTGGCAATGAGTCCACTATTCTAGAGTTATACGTTATATTAAATTTTGCCTTTCAACATCAAATTAATACAGCTATAGGAGTGATTGACTTAAATAGTAGCTGTAGTGAGACAAATGATGCACTGAAAGTTATCATAGAACATTTTTATAAAAATTGCCGTAGTGATGATTTTCTAGGGTATATTGATGAGAATAAAGTGCTTTTTGTTTTGATTAACTGCGATGTAAAAAGTACATCTAAAATAATTAATCGTATACATTCTGCCATTAATAAGCAGTTATTAATGCAAAATTTACCAAGTATATCAATAATTTATGGTAATATAGCTCAAAAACGGGCAGCAAAATCTACCAGCGGCGCCTTCTGAAAAGTTGTTTTTTATTTATATTGAGTTTAAACTTAAATTTTTATAAAGATTTAAGTTTATTTATGAAGTTAAGGTACTACCTGGTAGCACTGCTTTCATCATTATTTTTGCAGAATAGTGCTAGCTCTAAAACAATTTTGGATAAGGAAATATTTTATGCAGAACTAGACGGAAAAATAGATTTGAGATTCGGCTACGCTTTCAACAGAGATTCTTTCAATGCTAAGCCTAAGGATAAAACTTCAAGTTATTCATACTTGCGCTTTCTTTATTTACAGCAAGTTTATCCAAATACTCAAATGGTGGTTAATGTTAAGGCAGGGGTTTCTGGTATTGCAAACCTAAAAGCGTTAGACATAGAAAAGTTAGACATGGAGGAATGGTATTTTATCATAAAAAACCAGGAACTTGGATCAATTGAATATGGTAAAAGAAGTTTAGTTAGTCAGAGCATGTTAACTAACACTTCAAAAATTTATGCAGCTGCTGGAGGAGTAAATGGTTGCTGGGCAAACTATGCAAATTTGCGCGGTGATCCTAAAAAAGATGGTGACCCTGGATATGATAAAGACAAGGTATTTTGGGTAAAACCCAACATTTACAGTAATTATAATGGACTCGAACTAGGGTTAAAACAATCATCAATTAACTACATCTCCCCTGAAATCTATAACTTTCAACTCGGATTCAGCTATGTCCCAGGAAAAAATAACTTACAATATAGCAATCTAATTGCTGCTGGCCTTTCCTATAAAAACAGCTTGTCAGATGATATAGGTTTTACTACTGCCTTAACTGGTGAATTTGCAAAGGAAAATTTTAATGACTGTACAAATAAAAATCCTAGCGATCTTCAGTGTCATAATCAATTACTACACTGGAATTTTGGTTTGAAGCTAAAATTGTTCGATCTTGATTGCATTTTTTCGTATGGTAATGGTGGTAAATCTGGTGAGAAGCGTAATCCTGAAATAAATAATACGTATTATATGAATGCAGGTATCGCTTACCGTTCTGATTCTTATAAATCGAGCTTAACATATTTTAGTAGTGGCAGGGATATTGCAGGCGAAGGTACAAACGAGTTAACATCATATGCTTTAAGCCTTGAAAATTCTCTTTTTTTAGGTACTTCATACTATTTCGATATTGTAAAGTTTAGTACAAAAGAGCCTAAAATAGAAAATAACAACTCTGGTTATGTGCTCTTGGCTGGGTTGAAGTTGAGCTTTTAATAAGGTTGCATTGCTTCCTGTCATCTCAATGATTGACACACAACTGTACAAACATTGTCTACCAGTAGGATGTCATCCGAGTAGCTGACACTGGAATCCAGCTTCTATGCAACCTCATCAAAAACATTCATTTAGTGTAAGATCAGCTACTTTTCATGCTATAGTATCAACTATGTTTTTTTAAAAATTTTTTATTTGTAGTTTTGCAACTTCATATGGGCAATAAAAACCCATTTGTTATAGAAACAGAATTTTGTATCAAACAGCCACCACAGCAATTTCTGCTTAAGTTAATGAATATGCGCTTTTAATGTGTGTGGACGCGCATATTCATTAACCAATTTCAGTTATTGCTATGTAAATTTTTAAATATGCAAATTAACTGCTTCTTTAAGCCTTGCATTAGCAATCACTATTATTTTACGCATTAGAGCTGTTATAGCCACCATCTTTTTCTTACCACTTTCAATAAGCTTAGAATAAAAGGCACCAAGTGCAGATTTGGACCTTGCAGCAGCCATGGCAGCTGTAAAAAGCTTTGAACGAACGTTACTTCTTCCACCTATAATCCTTCGGTAGCCAATAGCTTTACCACTTTCCTTAGGATGAGGCGCAACACCTGCAAGGCTTGCAATTTGCCTTTTATTTAAAGAACCAAGTTCCGGTATGAGACACAATAAACATTGAGAGGTTTTTCTACCTATTCCAGGGACTGTTTCAAGAATTTTTTGGCATCGTTGCAATTCAGGATTTTCATTGACTATTTTTTGTATAGCTTGATCAAGCTTTTCTACCTGGTTGTTGAGGAATTCAATAGCTTGTTGACAACTTTCCTTAATGTAATCATTTCCAGGAGTTTTTAGCCTATTCTTCTCTTGAACAAGCATTTTCGTAATATCGTCACGACGCTGACAAAGTGCAAACAAGGTGGTTTGTTCTTTTGAGATAGGTGTAAATAGCTGCAGATGTCCACAACGCTCAGAACCATATTGGGCAAGCGCTTTTGCATCAAGACTGTCGGTCTTTGCCAAAGTTCCATGAGATAGAATGAAGTTTTTAACTTGACGAGTATTAGCACGATGCACAGCAATGTTTCTATCAATAAGAAAATACAATAAGCCAAGCTCATAACCTCCTGTAGCTTCTAAAATTACCATGGAGTTGGGCAAGATATTTGAAAATTTTTGGTAGAATTGTTTCCAACCAACACAACTATTGTCAAATTTGATGACACCTTTTTGTTCATTAACTGCAGTAACAAATTCAAGTTTTCCGATATCAATGCCAATAAAATTTTGATAAGATGTAACCATAAAGAACCTCGAGAGTTTAAGTTAAAATTTAAGATTGTAAACGGGTGCATATATATGTCCCAAACAACTATTCAAACGTCTCGAAGGATAGGCTTGAGTACCTTGATATCTACGTATGTTATAATACTACCGTCTTACGGTCGCTCAAGCCTGGCGATAACCACATTTTTATAGAGTTATCTTCCTTCTTGCTTCTTTTTATATCACATTTCCAACTTACAATTTCCTAATCTATCATGTAATTTCAAATCATTAACCTTATAGACTATGCCATCGATATCATAGCCTAAATTATGACGATTACTATAGATTCGATCATAGAACTCCAACATTTCGCCTACATTGTTTGCTAAAAATTTATATTCATTAACACAAAAGCCAAGTTCTTTCAGTCTATTTAATACTTCAAATTGAGTCTTTTCTGTACCGCCAATCAAAGAATAAACAAAATATTTCAATGGCCTACTAGCGGTAACCTTTGAATCCAATTGTCTTAATGAACCGGATGCCGTATTGCATGGATTTGAAAATTGATTATCCTTATTTAATTTTAAAAAATCATCATTTCTTATATAGACTTCGCCCCTTACTTCTAATCTGCCTTGTACACCTTGCAAAAATTTAGGGAAATCTTTTATAGTTGCGATATTTTTTGTCACATCCTCACCATAGTAACCGTCTCCACGAGTCGAACCCTTAATAAATACACCATCCTCATAAATCGCAGAAAACGATAAGCCATCAATTTTTGGCTCACATACTATCTCCAACTCGTGCACATTCAGAAGTTTTTTAACCCTAGCAAGAAACTCTTCAACTTCATCTCGTCCATGAGCCTTGTCCAACGAGAGCATTGGTACAATATGTTCCACCTCTAAAAATCTTCTATCAGGCGCAGAACCAACAGTTTGAATATCTACTTTTTTTACCAGTTCATCGTACTCTGCATCGGTTATTTCTTGCGTATTTTCCCGATAGTACAACTCGTTGTGGCGTTTTATTTCCTCTTGTAATGCATTTTTATTCATAACTCTTACCTCTCTATTACTATCTCAGTATACAGCGTCAATGGTAAATCAATTATTAACTTATGCACTCACTTTCGTGGTATCTTACAAATAAAATTCCCGCTTTGCTAGTGTTTTTTATTAAAGATATAACATTTAAATAAAAATAGAAAAGTATTTAACTTTGCCGCTTGGCTAGCTAAAAAACGTTTTATCTTTAATAAAATTTTATAAAAGGGTATATATATTTGTACTGCAATTGAATAAAAACATGAGTACCGAAAAGAAGATAGATACTGATTCTTTATGTTACTACATAACTCAAAAGGTTAAAAATGTTAGATTTGAGCTAAACTGCACTCAAGCAGAGTTCGCAGAAAAAACTGGTGTAGCAAAGTCACTAATAGGAAAGTATGAGCGAGGAATACACAGTATTCTACCTGATACTCTCGAGAAGATAGCAAACAAATCATCGCGTGATATTGAATATTTCTTCCCGGAGCCAATAAATTGTATTAACAGTGAGGACAAGAAGTCATTTGATTTAGTGCAAACCCTAAAAAGAATTAAGGACCGGAAGGTTCGTGATGCGGTGTGTGTACTAACTAGATTTTTGTCAGAAGGAATTCAAATTAGTAAGGTTACAGAAGAGATAAGACCTATAAGCTACCAAATGGCGCATAAGGCAAAAGATTGGCGGTTTGCAAGAGGGTCTACACGGATGGAATTAGCGGATAAAACCGGATTACCCTATAAGCAAATAGGCAGATATGAGCAAGGGGAGGTATCGTTCAAAAAGCCACCTCAACTGGCAGACGGATTATCATTACCCCATAGAGCTCTACTACCTACATCAAAAGCAGAAAGTTATTGTGAAGATGAGGATGGTCAAGGAGAAAACAAGATATTGAGTATAATGCAAGAATATCAAAAAATTGGTGATCAAAGATTAAAGGATTCATTGTGCACATTTGTGTCTGAGATAGTAAAAATCAGCGAGGAAAACCTAAGATAAAAAGATATACCTTTATAGATATTTATATATAATATTTTTTTTACGCATAGCTTTTATATTTAGGAGCTAAGAGTGGAAAAACTACAGAAAATAATAAGAGCTATAAAAGGTGTATCTATAGCCAATTTTGTGAACCTCAGTTATACAAAGAAGTTTCAAGCAAGGACTGTGATTTAGATAAAATAAAGTCATTGATAGAAAGTGGTTAACGAATGCAGCAGTAACACCTTTGCACAAAGTTGGACTGTTGTAAAGCTGTTTATAAAGAATAAAAAGGGTATACGATTTGTCTAACTTCAGCAGCGAAAGAGAAGTGGGAGGTTACACAGGGATGATATGGATTCCCCGTATGTAATTCAGGAATTTGCTACCAAACGGAGCTACCGCCCTCTTCCCTTATACTTACCCTGGGTTGAAGCTTGAGCTTTCACAAATAGCTCCCAATATCCCTTCTCATCGCCTTCTTCCTGTATCAATTGTGCTAACCGCTGCATCAATTCATTATTGAGTATAGCCATCTTTGTCCATTTACCCACTGGTTTTGCAATAGCAACTATTTCCTGATTCTCTTTATAAACCTGGATGTCGTCAAAGTTATATTCTGTTTTCTTTTCACTCTCTCTCAATGGAGCCTTTCTGACGAGATTTTTGTATATTCTTCTGAAAAAGAGAAATATTTTAATAGCAATAATTAATATTATACCGTATATAACGATTTGCTCGTAGGACATCTTCTCTACTCTAAAATGATTCCATGAAGCAGAAACAATGCTACAATTTTTTTGTTTCGATTTGCTACAGCGTTTTCCAGTGCTGTATAACCTTCTTCAGAGTTATAAAAACATTTCAGATGAGCGTTTGCCTTCCTATCTAATAATAACTCGACAATTTCTTTATTGCCTTTCATAACAGCAAGGTGCAGAGGAGTACAACTATCTCTTCCGATTGCGTTAATATCTGCTCTATTTTGCAATAAAAGCTCCACATGATCTTTTTTATTCAATAGACTTCTTTCAAAATTGTTAGAGGGAGTGTAAGATGAAGTATTTGAAAGCATGAAATATAAGGAAATAGAAAAGTTAGAAGGAGAAAAGTTTCGACGTTTAACAGGGGTAAAAAAAGCAACATTTGAGCGAATGGTAGAAATTCTAGAAGTGGAGGATAAAAGAAAAAAAGCTAGAAGTGGAAGAAAAAGTAAACTTTGCATAGAAGACAGGCTACTTATGGCACTGGAATATATAAGAGAATATCGTACATATTTTCATATTGGGCAAAGCTATGGCATGAGTGAAAGTAACAGTTTTAAAATAATAAGATGGGTAGAAGACATATTAATAAAACATCCAGATTTTGCATTACCAGGAAAAAAAGAGCTATTAAAGAGTGATGTAGAATATGAAGTTTTAGTAATAGACGGAACTGAAACGCCAGTAGAGAGACCAAAAAAAAGCAAAAGCCCTTCTACTCTGGAAAGAAAAAAAGGCATACTATAAAAACACAAATAGTAACAGAGAAGAAGAGTAGAAAAGTCATATGCACATCTTTCTCGAATGGTAGAAAACACGGATGTTTAGAGAATCAAAGGTAGCAGTATTGCCGCAAACTAAAATCTTAGCTGATGCCGGCTACAGGGGAATGCAGAAGATACACAAAAATGTTGTATTACCGCACAGGAAAACGAAAAAGAATCCGTTAAGCAAAGAACAAAAAAAAGAGAACAGGGCACTTATGAGCCAAAGGGCAATTGTTGAAAACGTAATTGAAAAGGTTTAAAATCATCTCGGACAGGTATAGAAACCGACGAAAACGTTTTGGTTTAAGGTTTAATTTGATTGCTGCAATTCACAATTTTGAGCTCCCTACATGAATTTTGAAAGAAGTCTATTTTCTATCCAAGTAGCTGACACTGGTTCATTCTATAATGGTGTCACAGCAGTCCTACATCATGCCGCCACGGTATCTCTAGATCCCGCTAACAAGTAGCGGGATGACGGTTGTCGGTAAACTTAAGTCAGTTTAGCTATAACATTCGTATTAACCTGTCAATATTATCATCCATGTTATCAGGAAGTTAATTAATGAAAGCTAGCTTACAAGAAACAATTTAAAAAAGTTTTAATCTAATCATTTTTGCAGAGCAGCGACTCCCGACATTTCATCACCACTTAACCAATCTAAAAATGCTCCTCCACCAGTGGAAACATATGTAAAGTCCTTATCGGTAAGGCCTGCAGCGCTTATTGCAGATAGACTATCACCTCCCCCTATTATGCTGGTTAACTTTCCTTTGTGCATTAAGTCACTTACGATTTTCATTACCCCTATTGTACCACTTGCAAAAGCTGAATGTTCAAAAACACCAATAGGTCCATTCCACAGCAGAGTCTTACTGCTTGCTATTATACTGCTTATTGTACTCAAAGTTTGTGGTCCGATATCCAAAATTATATCACCGTCCAAAATGGACTCAGTTTTTCTTGAAATACTAGTGCTGTAATCAGAGTTTATTGCAACCAAAACGTCTTCTGGTACAACTATTTTGCAATTGTTTTTATTTGCTGTTTCAACAATATTATGTAGAAGGTCGTCAACACCATTTTGAAAGAAAGATTTCCCTATATTTACTTTGCTAAATGACAAAAAATTATTGGCTATTGCACCACCTAGAACCAGGTAATCAACCTTTTCTGTTAGCTTCATAAGCACTTTTATTTTAGTTGATATTTTAGCTCCCCCAACTATCGCAGTAATAGGTTTAGCTTTAAACGATACAGCTTTTTCAAGATACTTTAGCTCATCTTGCAAGCAAAATCCTGCATAGGAGGGTAAAAATTCTGTAATGCGTGAAATAGAAGCGTGAGCTCTGTGAGAGCAAGAAAATGCATCATTTACATATATATCCGCTAGAGATGCCAGTTGTTTGGCAAAATTTAAGTCACTTTGCTCTTCCTCTTTATAAAATCTTAGATTCTCTAGTAATATTATATCTCTTGCATCCATAGCACTCACTGCTTTTTGCACTTTTTCACCAACGCAATCATCAATGAATTTCACTTTTTTATTTAGTAACTGCGATAAAGTGTCAATTACATTTTTTAGCGACAGATTATTGTCTCTGGCCTTTGGGCGTCCGAAATGCGATATAATAATAATCTTTGCACTCGCATTCACTAAATACTGAACAGTAGGCAATGCTCTCAAAATACGAGTGACATCACGAATTTCTCCATCTTTTATAGGAACATTGAAGTCAACTCTGAGTAAGACGGTTTTATTGTGAAGATCACAATTTTCTATACTAGGTATATTCATTACAAAATTGAAGCTATAAAGTCACTATACAGCAGTTTGATCTAAAGTAAAGTTTTAAGCTTACGAACGTTTAAGGAAATTTGCATGCCAAACGCTTGACACTGGAACCTTATCGTCATGCCACCACGAACCTTCATACCGCCGGGTATCTCTTAGCCGCTAACACGTAGCGGGATGACGATTGTCAGGGTGTCATCCCAGCGCCCCTATGATGTCATTCAAGTAGCTGACACTGGTTCCTTTATGATGGCAGTGCCCCTATGGTGTCATTCCAGTGCTTGACACTGGAATCCAGCCTTTCCATAATCATCAAAACATTGTATTTTAACGTAAAACATCTATTTTTATGCTCACCAACTTAATAAAATTCCTGGATCCCAGTGTCTGGGCACTGGGATGACACCCTACTAGCGGAAGTTACTCTCAAATGTTTGTTCATGTTAGCTATAAACATTAAAAAATTTACCAAATGAAAAAAAAGGCAAAAGAAACCCCATGGTTAACTAGTTATTTATATGTACTTCAAAATATTGGCGTTTTTTATTCTAAACGCTGCAATTTAGCTGCTTTTAAATGCAACTAACCTAAATTACAAACGTTAAGAAATTTACTGAACGGAAAAAAAGGCAAAGAAACCCTAGGGTAGCTAGTATTCAAATTCTCCCTTGTCTATTTGACGTCTTTTACTGTCTTAAACGCTTTATAAGCGCGTTTCGGCTTGTATAGGTAGAAACCTAAAAGTTTTATAAAGACATGAGGTGCACATAGTGCAAAAAATTAAGCATGATTTACGCCAAATACATTAAGTTTTTTGTCATTAATCCACTGCAGAGATTGCGAAGATAAATAAATAGCTTCAGTTTCATGATAAGGGGGCTGGCGAGGCTTGTCAAGGAAGTTTTTCACTTCTGTGAGCTACTTGGATTAATATTATATAGGAGGTCTGCTGCCAATAAAGCCTAAACTTACCAAATACATTTCTGTAGATTCAGATCTACTTGACTTTGGTTTAAAGTATTTTACTGTTTTAAACATTTTTTTTAGCTCGTTACAAAAATCTTTATCAGATTCTCCTTGGAAAATTTTTACTACAAACGTGCCACCATGACTCAAGAAATGCTTTGCAAAATTGAGCGCTGCCTCACATAAAAGCATAATTCTGATATGATCCAACGATTTTAAACCACAAGATTCGGGGGCCATGTCAGATAAAATTACATCAAATTTTTGATCCTTGAATTTTTCTCTTAAAATTTCAAGCCCATTGATAATATCGCATTGTATAAACTCTACTCCATCAATTGCGTTCATTGGTTTTATGTCAAGAGCAACCACATTTGCACCTTTCTGAGATGCAACTTGTGACCATCCACCAGGAGAAGCACCAAGATCAATAATTTTTTGCCCTTCTTGGAATAATTTAAATTTGTTATCTATTTCTACCAGCTTATATGCTGAGCGTGACCTATAACCATCCTTGCTAGTTTTTTGCACATACTGATCATTCAAATGACGATGTAGCCACCTTGTTGAAGATAGTTTTCTGCCTCTAGCCGTCTTTACTCTAGTTTTTATTGCTAATACCCTACTTATTATTGATTATATCTTTAAGCTCTTTTTCAACTACTTCTTTTACCAGTGCATGTAGATATTTATTCAGCCATTCTGAGAGCTGAGGTTTTAAAAGAGATGTAACTAATTCTTCAACAGTAAGGTTCGCTTTTTTTTGTTGTTTATGCTGCAATTCGTTTTGCATTTTTCCAAGCAACGCTTTGATCTCTTCCATATTCTCTTTTAAAATTAGATGATCGTTATTTTGCGCTTGTAAGCCGCTATTACTCGCTTTGTTATTACTCATTTGGATATTATCGTACAAATAAATATCTTTTTTTTCTTCTGAATTGTAGCTATGGCCATTAAATTGGTTATTGTTGCAAGCCATTTCCTCACTTTGGTCATCATTATCAATGTCCTCTTTTTCGCTATTTTCTTTTTTGCCATCTTCTTCTATGTCTTCTGGGTACTCTTCCTCAAGGTATAGCACATTATCATTTTCATCCTTTATTTCTGCTTTATCGTTACTCGCGTTTTTACCCGATATAGCTTTTTTTATATCTTCTAGGATATCTTTTACAGATTGATTGCCTTGTTCATCATGCATAGTGCTAATACCATTAAATTTAGAGGTTTATACTATTTATTATAAAAAGCAAGTTGTAAACACTAATCACATAATTGCTTTTTGCTTCAACTAAGTCTGAACGTGCTTTAAATAATGCATCTTCAGTGTCCAAAAGGTCAGATGTACTCTTTAAATTTAAGTTTACTTCTTGCTCAACTCCTTCCAATGCTAAAGCTGCTGCTTTTTCCGCTTCTTGACTTGCTTTGATAATGGCCTTTGCTGTCAGCACATTATTCCAAGCATTTACAACTGCTTGTTCTATATTTTTTACCGTTTCATAATAATCGTAGGTAGATTTTTTTGCATCCATTTTAGCTTTACTGACACCAAAAGCATTAATTCCCCTTTTAAAGATTGGAACATCAAGAGTAAAAACTACATGAACATTTTCTAATAGGTTGTCTAACTTTATACCATCCTTCCCAAAATTTTTACTTGCGCTTAGATTTAAAGAAGGAAGCCACTTGGAGCTTTCAGCAATCACTTCCATTCCGGCTGCTCTTTTTTGATAAACTGCTGCTTTTAAAGATAAATTATTGGTTTTTGCTAACTGTAAACATTCATTTAGCTCTGGAACAGAAGGTAGTTTATCATTAGCTTCAGAAAGGTCATCAGCATCTTCGCCAATTAAATGGTAATAAGCAATATTTACCAACTTTAATTTACCTTCAGCATCAACTCTTTCGGATATAGAAGACGAAAATTTTGCTTTTGCTAACAAAACTTCAGCATTGGTTACCTCTCCAAGGGAAAAGCGTTTTTTCATAGCTGACAAATGTTCCAAAGAAACGCGTTCTTTATGTTCTCTGAGCTTTAATATTTCTGTCTTTTGTAAAACATTAACATATGCTTTCACAGCATTAAGTGCAAGCTCTTGTTTTAACTGCTGAAATCGCATTTTTTCTGCTTTGAGAAGATGGCTTGATCGACTGAATGTGGCAAAGGTGCCACCGCCATCTATTATCCTTTGGCTTAATATCAGGCGTTTTCCAGATAAATTAGATGGACTATAAGGATAAAGATTAAAACTGCTATCGAAGTTGTACTGCAAACTAATGTCAGGTAAAAATCCAGCTAACCCAGAGGATTTATAGTGTTTTTCTGCGCTTTTATATTGGTAAAATTGAGACTTTATTTTTGAGCTATTTTTGATGGCTTTGTTTATCACTTCTCCCACATCGCTTGCATAGCAACTTATAGTACTAAAAATGATCGCAAGTGTGATAATCAATCGAAACATTCTAATTCCTATGCATATTGGTTGCGCAGCTCAATTACTAACATAAATTACTTTAATAATCAATAACTAATATTGTTGACACTATTGAGAAATTAAGTATATCATAGCTTACTATTGTTGGATTAAATAATGAAGACTTTTTTCTTAAAAGAGAAACAAATCAATAAAAAGTGGTTTGTCATAGATGCAGAAGGATTAGTGGTAGGGAGGCTTGCAGCATTTGTAGCGACACTATTACGTGGAAAGCATAAACCTGAGTATACACCTCATATGGATTGTGGCGATAATGTAATTATTATCAACGCAGAAAAGGTGCATTTTACCGGGAAGAAGCTTAAAGATAAAATTTACTATAAGCATACAGGTTATTCTGGTGGTTTGAAGAAAAATACTCCAGATAATATCTTAAATGGCAAATTTCCTGAGCGTGTAATAGAAATGGCAGTGAAAAGGATGCTTGATGATGGGCCTATGGCACGTAGACGCTTTGAAAATTTGTATGTTTATTCTGGTTCAGAGCATAAGCATCAAGGACAGCAACCTGAAAAGATAGATTTTGCCTCTTTGAATCGTAAAAATAAAAAGTAATGGAGTAAAAATGAAGAGTTCTACAATAAATAACAATGATTGGTCAGAAAAGACAATTAAATCAGCAGTTGATTCGCTTGGTCGTTTATATGCTACAGGCCGAAGAAAAGAATCTGTAGCAAGAGTATGGATAAAGCCGGGGAGTGGAAAATTTAGTGTTAACAAAAAAGGCGATCTAATTTCTTATTTTAAAAGAGAGTCAGTATGCCAAATAGTAAAAATGCCATTTGTTGCAACTTCCACATTGGATAAATACGATGTATTTGCAACTGTAAAAGGTGGAGGGCTATCTGGTCAAGCAGGTGCTCTAGCTCATGGAATAAGCAGAGCTTTAAGTAGCATAAGCCAAGATTTGCATTCTATATTACGTAATGGTGAGTTCTTAACTAGAGATTCACGTGTTGTTGAACGTAAGAAATATGGTCAACATAAAGCTCGAAAAAAGTGTCAATTTTCTAAGAGATAGTTATTTTATAGGGGTGTTTTTTTGTAAGTATTATACAAATATTTGCAAAAGTGTATGATATCCTCTATTTTTGTGATGAATTTAGTTGACTATCGGTGTCAACATAATATGCTATTTGTGTGATTTTTTCAATATTAAGGTAATTTATGAGTAAAGAGGATATAATAAAACAATTAAAAGAAGATTGTTCTGGTCAGAATATAGATATAACAAAATCTGATTTGAGCAAGATTCATGATGCGTTTATTAAAATAATAAAGAATGAGCTGCATGGGAAAGGTGAAATACGTTTGCATGGGATAGGAACATTTTCTACTGCTATCAGTCAGGAGAAACAATGTCGTAACCCTCAAAATGGTGAGATCATGACTGTTCCTGAAAAGACAAGGGTAAAATTTAAAGCAAGCCAAACTCTTTTAAGTATTTTAAATGAGAAGGAAAAAGCAGCAGTTAGTTAGACATTGTCATTTTCATTGTTTTTACTACGCTGTGTAAACCGTAAAATACAGCTTCGCTAATTAAATAGTGGCCTATGTTAAGAGCTGAGATGTGAGGTATTTTTGTCATCTTCTTAGCGTGTTTATAAGTTATGCCATGTCCTGCGTGGCATTCTATTCCTAATTTATTGACGTACTCTGCAGCATTAGTAATTAACTGTAACTTTTTTTCTGATGGATTATCACAGTAATCCCCTGTGTGAATTTCTATTATGTTAGGTTTTGTCTCTAGCTTTTCAAGATATTTTAGTTGATCAATATTTGGATCGATAAACAGTGAGACTTTTATGCTAGAGCTATGCATTTCCTCTATTATACTAGAAAGTTTGCTGTATATATTAACGATATCCAGGCCACCTTCGGTTGTTAATTCTTCTCTTTTTTCTGGTACTATACAAATCGAATAGGGTTTTACCTTTTTTGCTATTTCAAGCATTTCTTCCGTGGCTGCAATTTCAAGATTTAGCTCAGTGTCAATGCTTTTTTTTAGGTTAAACACGTCCTCATCCCTAATATGTCTTCTATCTTCTCGTAAGTGTACAGTAATAAAGTCTGCTCCAGCGTCAATGGCTATTTCTGCTGCTTTCAATGGATCTGGATAAGAAGTTCCGCGTGCGTTGCGGAGGGTTGCAACGTGATCGATATTAACACCTAGTTCCACAATCTACCTCAAAAATTATTTATAGATTATACATGTTATTAGGTCTTTCGCATAGTCATTGTTTGATTAGTAATACCATAGCCGAGAGACGGGCTAGAAGTTACTTGATAGCCCTCTTGTCATAAAACTGAATATTTATTTACCTTCGCAATCTCTGTAGTGGATTAATGACCTTACCCACCACTGAATTGAAAGAACCAAGGTTCAATACAATATGGTATTTGTAAAACTTAATTTGTACACTTTACTTACCCCCAGTAATTCTGATATAGTTAGTTTAGTTAAAGTCTATAAAAGTTTATAAATGGCAACCTTAAGTGTAAGAGAAGCTTTATGCACAGCAATTAGAGAAGAAATGCAAAACGACTCTGATGTGCTTATCATGGGTGAAGAAGTTGCAGAGTATGATGGTGCTTATAAAGTAACGAAAGGATTACTGAAAGAGTTTGGAGAAAACAGAGTAGTTGATACGCCTATCACCGAACATGGATTTGCTGGCCTTGCTGTTGGAGCGGCATTTGCTGGATTAAAGCCAATAGTCGAGTTTATGACTTTTAATTTTTCTATGCAAGCTATTGACCAAATTGTGAATTCCGCAGCAAAAACAAATTATATGTCAGGCGGACAACTTGGATGCCCTATAGTATTTCGTGGACCAAATGGCGCTGCAGCAAGAGTTGCTGCACAACATTCTCAATGCTTTGTAGCTTGGTATTCGCATATACCGGGGTTAAAAGTAATAGCACCCTATTTTGCCTCCGATTGCAGAGGTCTGTTTAAAGCTGCAATTCGTGACCCTAATCCGGTAATATTTCTAGAAAACGAAATAGCTTATGGACATGAGCATGAAGTTTCTGACTCTGAGCTATCAAACAAAGATTATCTACTTGAGATAGGCAAAGCTGCTGTTATACGGGAAGGAAAGGATGTAACTATCACTGCTTTTTCATTAAAATTAATGGATGCCTTAAATGCAGCAGATTTACTTTCGAGTGAAGGTATAGAAGCTGAAGTTATTGACCTCAGAACCTTAAGACCACTTGACACTCAAACTGTTATTAACTCTATTCAGAAGACTAATAGGTTAGTTAGTGTAGAAGAAGGATGGCCATTTGCAGGAATAGGAGCAGAGCTGTCAGCCGTTGTTATGGAACAAGGATTTGATTACCTTGATGCTCCAGTTATGCGCGTAACTGGCAAGGACATTCCCCTTCCCTATGCTGCGAATCTAGAAAAAAAAGCATTACCACAAGTGGAAGATATAGTTGAAGCTGTGCATCAGGTCTGCTTTAGAAAAAAATAACCCTATTAGTTCGTATCCGTTCAGCTAAGTGGTGTGAGAGACGATAGATAAGAGGTTTTGGAAAGGATTGAGACCCATTTGTTTCCATGTTAAGTATAACGAAATTATCCGTTCAAGGAATGCATTTCCCCGCTTCGATTGGGTAAAATATGAATTTTTGCGATAAACGACATAATGCCGTATTTGCCGTTCAGCATGGTTATTTGTCAGCGGAATATTTTCTGGTTCATCTAAAAATTTCCACATCATTCTTTCAGATTTCAAAATATTCTTTGCAACTCGAGAAGCTCCAATTGCTTCAGGTAAGCGAGATATTTCCTTCAAATAATACCTTGTACATTTTCGCAACTTTCTGGCACGTCTGGTAAATCTAAAAACATCTATCTCATTTTTTAGCAAGGCCTTTTTTAGTGCAAATAATTCAGTGGCCACGTTTCTCAAGTAACAACCCAGAACTTTAACTTCAATATTCCAACTATGTGCTAATCTTTCAAAATCTCTTGATAAATGTGCCCAACAGATTTGCCTGTTTTTATCGGCAAAGTAGTTGTATGCTGCATACCTGTCGTAAGCTATTGCGATTGCAGAACTTGCTATTTTGTAAAACCTTCATTCCTCTTGATTCTGTCAATTTTACAAAACTTGCCGTATTGCTTGCAAACACCAAGCGAGTTTACCTTTGTTATAATGGCTCGTTTCATCAATATGTAAAACTTTACTTCTACTTATCTCTTGTTCGATTTGCTCATATGTTTTTTCGCATTTCGATGCAACTCTGTGTTCACTGTTTGATATGCTGCCAACACTTATATTCAAATTAAAAATATCATTTATAATGCTAGCCACTTCGCGCTTTGAATTCTTGTAAAATCCGCTGAGTGCTGCAATTATCGATTTAACTTTTGGACCAAATGTATCTGATGTAACACCTTCTGGTAATTTGCTGCTTCTTCTTTTTCCGCACTTCCGACAACGGCCATGCTCTAGCTGATACTCTACTACATACGGCTTAATTTCCTGCAGATCAACTTTCTGATGAATATATGGTTTTTCACATACTGCAATCTTCCCTCCGCATTCGCAAGAACTCTATCTTTATCACCTCATCTGCATCCACTTTAGCGCGATAATTACCTTTGTGTCCGATCTGACCACCAATATTTCTTTCGCTTTTTGGCTTGTCCTTTTTTATTTTGTATAGCTCTTTTGAGCTGGGCAGGGATGAGTTTTTTGAATTTAAACCAAGCCTTTCCTTTAATTCAGCGTTCTCTATCTTTAAAGCCTTGTTCTCTGCCTTTAGACTTTCATTCTCTCTTTCCAGCCTTTCTATTTTTGCTTCTAACTTTTCTATTTTTTGCTGTAAATTTTTGCAAAGTTCTAAAAGGTTTACCACATTACCTCACTTTTGCTCTATGATTATCTTTTTAGATCACCTTGTCTACCTTATTCTACCACTCTGCTGAACGGATACACCTATTTTGCCACTCTGCTGAACAGATACACTCAACTAATGGTCAATACATCTTCTATTAAAAATTGTACGAATTCATTGCCATTCCAGTAATTCATAGAGATTTTACCCAAAATAGCTTTAACATTACCCTGCATGATAGCAGAGCCAAGATGAGTATTTGCAGAACGAAATGCAATAGCTCTTACCATAACATTATCATCAGCAATAAAACATTTTATATGGTCAACTCCTATAACTTCAGGCTTTCTTATCTTTGCTCCCTGAATAATAAACCTTGGTTCAGGATTCCCAACTCCAAATGGTCCCAAGCGTTGCAATTGATTCCATAAAGACAAGTTTATTGCTTTAGCAGTTACTATACTATCAGCTTTTAAAGTTTTCTCATTTATAGAGTTTGAAAATCTTTCAGTAAAAAAATCATGCAAATCATTTATTTTGTCTTCTTTAATTGAAAATCCTGCCGCCATACTATGGCCACCACCTTCAATAATCAAATTTATAAACTTTGCGGAAAGGACTGCAGCACCGATATCAACTCCCAAAATTGATCTACAGCTTGCTTTTCCTATTCCATTGTTTAAAGATATCACTATCGTTGGTAAGTGAAACTGCTCCTTTAGCTTTGATGCAATTATACCGATTATCCCCTGGTGCCAGTTGCCGCTTATCATTACAAAATTCGCACCTGATTGGGCAGACTTTTCCGCTTGTGCTGTAGCTTCCAAGAGAGCCTCATTTTCTAACACTTTCCTTGCATTATTCAAATCTATTAATTTTAGCGCGATTGAATGAGCCTCTTGATCATCATCGGTGGAAAGCAACCTTGCACCAAGCGATGCTTCTCCAATTCTTCCTCCAGCATTTATGCATGGCCCAATACTAAACCCTAATCGAGAAACACTTGGTTTTTCAAGGATTCCCAAAGCATCAAATAAAACACGCAAGCCAACGTTTTTTCTTATTGACATAACTTTTAATCCTTGTGAGACAAGTGCTCTATTGAGGCCGGTGATCTGCATAACATCACAGACAGTTCCAAGAGCAACAAGATCGAGTAAATCAAATAAATCTGGTTCTTTTTTGTTGGTAAAAAATCCTTGCTCACGTAGGCTTTTATTAAGAGCAACAATTAGCAGAAATGACACTCCAACTGCTGCTAAGTTATTATAAGGAGAGCTCTCATCAAGGCGGTTTGGATTCACAACTGCTACGGCGCTTGGTAATTTTTCCGTACCAAGATGATGATCGACAACTATAATATCAAGACCAAAAGCCTTTGCATCTTCTATTGGTTGATATGCAAGCGTACCACAATCAACGGAAATACATAAATCAATTCCTTTCTTTTTAAGTTGTAATAAAGCATCTGTGTTTAATCCATAGCCCTCATCAACACGATCTGGAATGTAGATTATAGAGTGTATATCGATTGCTCTCAGGTACCTGTTAATCAATGCTGACGAAGTTGCACCATCAACATCATAGTCACCAAATATTGCAAGGTTTTCATTATTTTTTATTGCCCGTATTATACGAGAAACAGCTTTATCCATATCAAGAAGGTGAAAGGGATCTGGTAATAGCGATCTGATTAGTGGATATAAGAAATCGCTTGCATTTTCTATGTTAACACCACGAGTAACCAATATTCTTGCTAATATTTCTGGTAACTCAAATCTCTGTGTAAGAGTTAAGATTTCCCTTTGATCTGCTTCTTGCAACTTCCACAATGCATTTGTTATGCTGCGCTTTTCAATTTCAAGTAGCATATTCTTTGTAAATAAAACTACTTTACCAGAATTTTTAAACTTGTTCTATAATTGTATTAGACTTCTGCATAACCTAAACTAAGCAGAAAAAAGATACAAGATGATGTCATGAAAGTAGCTGACACTGGGATGGCTTTGTTGCATAGCAACCGAAAAAATCTGGCAGTTACTGATAAAATTCATTATAAAATAGCCATTTAACCTTTGAAGAAAAAATATGCCACAGAAAATGAAAGTCAGTAACCAAAACGAATATAACAAATTCCTTGAAAAAAGGGGAAATATTTTTCGTTACATCGATGAAGCTATCGAAAATTGGTATGAAAATAGTCCAAAAATGCAGGGCGGCAACTATATTTATAGCGATAAAGTTGTAATTTTGGTGCATATAATCACCAGTCTCTTTAGAATTGGCTTAAGACAAACGGTGGGGTTTATAAAAGGATATTTGCAACAAATAGGAAGAAATTTGCAAGTTATCAGCTATTCACAAGCATCAAAAGAAACTTAATATTAAGATAAATGATTGCAGAAAATAACATGGAAGATATCGAATTGCTATAGACAGTACAGGAATTAGTATATACAACAACACACAGCAAGGAAAATAGCACTGACAGAAAATATCGTGGCTATGAACAAGTAAAGAAACTACACGTAATGTTGAATATAAGCAGCAAAAAAGCCATAGCTGCAAAATACAGTAACGGTCTGATCACTATGGAGCTTGTGATTTGCTAAAAGAAGTTCATGCCATAAAAGCACTATATGCAGATAGGGCATATGATAGGCACAGGCTTTATAAGTTGTGTAACGAATATGGTATAAAGACAAAAATTCCACCAATAAACAATGCGGCAGAACATCCAGAAATAAATTATATGCTTGATAGAAATGCCGCTATTCAGTTAATGAAATTACATGGTGAGAATGGTATAAAAAGATGGAAAGAAGAAGTAAATTATGGAAAGAGAGCTCACATTGAAGGATTTTTCTCAAGATTAAAGCAAATATTTGGATTCAGCTTTAGGAATAAATCCGAAGTAAATCGTGAAAAAGAATTACTGATTAAGTGCTATTTGCTTAATCAATTTACTGACATTGGTATGGCTAAATTCGAAATTGCTACATGAATTTATCATAAATTACTACCGCATAAGGTGCGATGCAACAAAGCCATTCCAGCGTCAAGCGCTGGAATGACATCATTTGCTATACAAATTGCTTTTAGAAAGATAAACGTTCGTATAGTTGTGTGCGGTATAAGGTAAAGTTACGTTAGCTATTGAACTTAAAACATATCTCAGCTATACTTTGCGATAAAGTTAATAAAAATTTTAATAAAATCAGCAAGACTAACCTCTAGCTAAAATGAATACAAAGTGAGCTTTTTTGATATAAATAGTGTTAGAATAATTGGTAGGTACTTTATCAATTTTTTGTTAAGGCTTGGTAGTGCATTCATATTTTTTATTCAATCTCTATACCACTGCCTTGTGCCGCCATATTATTTTATCAACGTAGCAAGACAAATTATAGAGATAGGCTTTTTCTCTCTGCCAATTGTTGGGCTTGCTGGAGTTTTCATAGGAGCGGCGATAGTTTTACAAAGCAGCTTGAGTGACTCATTAATTAACCAAGAGCAGATAATACCCAAACTTGTTACGATCACTATCATTAAAGAGTTAGGACCAGTTTTGATCAGCTTAATAATGGTAGGAAAGGTTGGATCATCAATTGCAGCAGAAATTGGTACAATGTGCATCACCGAGCAAATAGATGCACTTACAACTTTGAACATCAACCCTTTTAAATATTTAATTGCACCAAGGATTTTAGCGTCAATCATAGTATTTCCCATACTTACAGTATGTGCAGATTTAATAGGAATATTTGGAGGATGTATCACTGCAGTCTTCGAATTTAACCACAATTTAAATATATACATTAAACACACAGCTCAGTTCTTTAATACGTACGATTTTATAACTGGGCTAATAAAAGCAATTGCTTTTGGCACCATAATTTCTGTCTCAAGTTGCTATTACGGTTACCATTGCAAAGAAGGTGCACGAGGAGTAGGTGTTGCTACAACATCAACTGTTGTTTTATCGTCCATGCTGATCATTTTAGCAAACTACATGATTACTTTGATACATGCGTAACCCCATAATATCAATATTGAACTTAAGCTTATCTTTTGATGATAGGACAGTACTAAAAGATCTAAATTTTGATATATCGAAAGGGGAATCATTAGTCATACTTGGCGGCTCAGGGAGCGGCAAATCTGTACTAATAAAAACAATTATCGGCTTGCTTGCTCCAGACTCAGGGTCTGTTAAAATAAATAGTAAAAGCAAAAATAAATTTGGGGTTTTATTTCAAAATTCCGCTTTATTTGACTACGTTACAGTGTGGGAAAATATATCTTTTAATTATAAAAAGCGCTTTAATATCAGCAAAAAGGAGGCAAAACAGCTAGCAATCGAGAAATTAAATGATGTTGGACTGGAGGAAAACATAGCAGATATGTTTCCAATAGAGCTATCAGGCGGAATGAAAAAAAGAGTAGCACTTGCAAGGGCAATTGCACACAACCCAGAAATCATTATTTTGGATGAACCAACTTCAGGATTGGACCCAATTATGTCAGATATAGTAAACGAGATAATAATAAAATTATCTAAAGACTTTAACCCTACAATTATCACGATTACACATGATATTCATAGCACATTTAAAATAGCTGATAAAATAGCAGTATTATATGAAGGGGAGATCATTTCCCATGGAACTGTTCAGGAAATACAAAATACTAATAACGAATATATAAAAAAATTCATTCGTTATATATAGCTATAGGTTCACAAACGAGATTGTGAGTACTAAACAGTTTAACATAAAAATTGACAAAGCTCGATTCTTAAAGTATGTTTAATTGAAGTAGTAATTATGAAACTGTAATGGCGGTAAAGCACATAAGAAAACGTTTATATCAAGCTATAATGCTACCGTTGACAGCACTGCTCTTTATAGCAGCAGCTCCATTCTTCTTGATTATTGCTATCTGGGAGACAAAAAACATAAATATAGCATTAAAGTACATTATTATTGCTCCATTGGTAGTGCTGTGTTTGCTATGTGTAATACCATTTTTGGTGTTACATTTATCGATTAGCACCTTGTTGGCAGTTGCGAAAATTACACTTTTTCCTGAGTTCTTTTTGTCTTTGTGGATTAAGGAAGGAATTAAATTTGGTAGAGTTTTTAGCTTATCTATTACCCAGTTCTCCGGTGACGGTCTATATACAGCAGACCTTGAAAATTTTCTTGAGGTAAAAGATAGTAACAAAGAACTTTTAACAGAGCTTCTCAAGAATGGTGATCTTAGTATAAGGGAAGTTATCTCTTGCTGCGTAGGACACTCAAGGCTTATAGCAAGTGTCACTACTAAGATTCATGACAAAGAGAAATCAAAAATTATATCCGACTATTTAGGCCTAAGTGACTTAAAACCTTTAATTCAGAAAGAGGGGTATGGCAGATATCATATACATGAAATCTATAACACACATGAAAAGCTTGCTAGAGTAGTTAATGCTATCGATATAGAATTACTTAAAACACTGTTTAAGTTAGATGGATTTTTACTAGGGAGGGATCCAAGATATGCACATGCCTCACACTTATCTAACTTCGTAGACTTATTTGACAACCATGATTTAGTGAAGAATATGTCTGATGCCTTTAGAGATAAAAAGATGCTTGCTGTGCAAATAACTAAATATATACCAGTAATCCTTTGTTGTTCATATGATAGATATGATGGGTACCACAAAAAAAGAATAATTCAAGATAATCTTAGAAGATTACTTTTAAAGAAAGATTTAGTTGAAGCCCTACCTTCTGATTTCAGTTATCAGTCCAGTCTGTTTGGAGCGATCAAAGATTTTTTGCACGGAAAGATGAGTGAAGAAGAGTTTGATAGCTTCGCTTCAATGTTGGAAAATAAAAATGTGATTGATAATTTAAAACATATTGATGACCTCAAAGATACTTTTCCGCCTGATGAATCAGAATTCTTCCGTAGTCGTATTGGTTTCTTAGGATGCAAAGAGATTTATGACAGTCACGTATCTGCCTCATTTTTAATAGAAAAGTTACACCCATTTTTGGCAAATAACAGGTTATTTTGTAAGCTAATGGACATTCCTACTGAGGTTCTTAAGAACATTTTCAGTACTAAGCTATATGAAAACTGTGCAAATGTTGACGAAGTTTTAGCATTCTTTGATTGCTTGGATAATAAAAGTAAAAATAAAAACATTTTAGATAATCTAATAGTTGCTTTTGAAAAAGATCCCGAAGCAACTCATGCACTTTTAAATAGTAAAATGTTCAATTCTCGGGATAAAGTACTACAAATGCTTTCAGATAAAAGATTTGATGGTAATAAGGTAAGAGAAATATTGAATCGTATTAACTTGTGGTGGACATTGCAAGAAAATGATATGGTTTATAAGGCAAGCTATTTAAACACAACAGGAAAGTTTTCTTGCGTGTTTAATCCACAGCACATAAAATTTGCCTTTTACGCACATACACATGATGATGTTCCGCACAATGAATCTGACCAGCAGAAAAGAGCTTTTCTTGAAAATGTTGGATTGTTTCAACTTCTCCTCGAAACGACCATAAAAGCTAGGTATGAATCCGTATTCTCTATCATAAAAGATACTAAATTTGAGCACTTAGCTGATGGCAGATTTATCTCAAAAGTAAGAGATAAAATAAACCGCTACCTTTCTAACTTACTTATTTTTAAAGGGAACCTGTTTTCAGATATAAGTAACACATTTAGATTACAAATAATAGATATCGTTTTTTCATTCAATTCTCAAACGAAACTGCATACCACTCTAAAAGAACGATGGGAAAAAATATTGAAAATCAAGTTTACAGAGCTTTTTGTGGCACAGAAGTATCAGCAAATTACACCAGAATCTTTAGCAAAAATTCAAGATTTAACAATACAAGACTTATCAGCAATACCAGAAACTGAGGAGATAGAAGAATTTTTAAGAAAAAAAGGAATAACAAATTCAGATGATCTATCTTTACTAACAAAATTGATAGAGGACGGTATTCATATTGTAAACGTAATTGGAGAAAGAGTAAGTCTTACACAAGACATAACACAAACAATTTGTGATACATTTAAAGATATCTCTGTAAACCATAACACAAAACAAACACCACCATCTCTTCTTGATTTATGCAAGACAAATATAATTAGGAGTTCTTTAACTGAGCAAATAAGCTGCTAGGCAGGATTTATTTTAAAACTTTTGGCATTCGGCGCCTTGATGCTTTACCACAACGCTTTTGTTAAAATCTGTCATCTGGAAAATGATAGTTTTTCAAATTGTCGTAAGTCAGTTTAGCTATATATAGGATGACAGAAATTGTTTGTATTAGCTATATTCAAAAGCTCTATTGATATTTTGCAATATTTGTGATAAAATAATAGCTTAAGGTTGAGAGTAAAAATTTATGAGTGAAGCTCAAGGTCCAAATATTGCAGAATGGCAAGCGCAGCAGCAACACCAAGAAGCCGCTGGTGAGAAAAGTGGTTTTGGTCTTGGTCATAGTGACTCTGTTTCAACAGTTGTCGATGGAATGAAATGGTTGTTCAACTTTCATGAAGGAGCAATTGCTGCTTATAATAATGTGTTTGAAGGTTTGGTGAGTGGTAGTAGTCTAGTAACGCTGTTTGGAAAGTCAGGTAATATGTTTGGCATAAAATTTCTTGAAAGCCTTGCAGAACATTTTTCAGGTGGAGGTGGGGAAGATATGCCATCAGAAGGAATGGATATGGCTCATGGTGATGAGGGACATCACTCAGATGATTACCCTCATGCCAATAACGAAATAGCTCATAATGCTGATGGTTTACAAGACATGCATGATGCAGGTGATCACCATGGTCAATCTTTTTCACCTGGTCCTTCACCATCTGTTGGCGATGACCACGGGCATGAACTTGGTTAAACGCTTAAAAACTGCTGAATAGTATGCGAGAAGGCCTAATAAGAAAAGTTGCTGTTGTTATAATTAACATGAGTTTGTCTTAGTGAAAAAGGTTTCAGTTTTAGGGTCAACAGGAAGTGTTGGAAAAAAGACTGTAGATTTCCTCTCAAAGAGAAAAGAAGAATACCAAGTGGAAGCACTAAGTGCCCATTCGAACTTTGCTCTACTGGCACACCAAGCAAAGCTGCTGAGTGCAAAATATGTTGCTATCTCCGATGAAAGGTTTTACAAAGATTTAAAAGAAAATCTACTTGGTACAGATGTAAAAATAGCAATTGGTGCTACAAATATTGCTACCATACCTGTTGATCTCTCAGTTGTTGCAATAGTTGGCATTGCAGGCCTTGAGCCAGTTATGGAGGTTATGGAAAGCGGTACCAAAGTCATTGCATTGGCAAACAAAGAAAGCATTGTTTGCGGTGGAAAGTTATTACTCAAAAAAGCTAAAGAAAAAAACGTACAAATAATCCCTATTGACTCTGAGCACAATGCAATTTTTCAAATTTTGCAAAATGACGACAAATGCGTAGAAAAGATCATACTTACTGCTTCTGGTGGACCATTCTTAAATTATAGCCTTGAGCAATTAAGAAATATCATGGTAGATAAGGCGCTTAGTCACCCCACTTGGAATATGGGAAAGAAAATCTCGGTTGATAGCGCAACAATGATGAATAAGGCACTAGAAATAATAGAAGCACATAACTTGTTTAACATCAGCCCGGATAGAATTGAAGCAATAGTGCATCCTGAGTCAATAGTACATGGAATTGTAACTTATAAAGATGGGTTCAACTTTGCTGTGCTTGCAGAAACTGACATGGCAATTCCCATTTCATATGCTTTGTCTTGGCCGGAAAGATCAGCTTTAAATCGTAAATTAGATTTAACAAAGCAAGGAAAATTGACCTTTCAAGAACCAGACCATAAGCGTTTTCCTGCGCTAAAGCTTAGCATGACAGTGTTAAACTCTTCTGCTCCACAAGCAAATAGTATTGTTCTCAATGCTGCAAATGAAATAGCTGTTAATGAATTTTTGAAGTCACGAATCGGCTTTTTAAAAATAGTAGAGGTAGTGGAATCAACAATGGAAAGTTTTGGTAGTTATACTGATATTAATTCACTATCTGATATAATAAATATTGATTGTGAAAGTCGTATTATTGCTAATAAAGTTGTTGAAAGTAAAGTTGTTGCGTATAGCTAGAGTAATGTAACCAGACTGCATTCTGTGATTTTTAGCAAAACACGATATACAATCGTCATTCCGCTACTAGTTAGCGGAATCTATGCCGAGATACCGCGAATGAATCGCGGTATGACGGTTAAATAATTCGTCATTCCGCTACCTGTTAGCGCCGCGGCGGTATAGCTATCTTCAAAAATATGGTTGAATAATTGTGTGTATAATTATTAATCTTTTCTCAGTATTTTTACTATGGCTCTTTCAAAATTTCTCGATCCAAAATTAGACCTAATCTTCAAGAAAATCTTTGGCACTGAAAAAAATAAGAATATTCTTATCCATTTTTTGAATGATATTTTAGGATGTACTGAAGTCAATACTATACAAGAAGTAGAATTCTTAAGCACCATTATGGACCCTGAAATTGCTTCTTATAAACAAAGGATTGTTGATGTTCTTTGCAGGGATTCTAGTGGGAACAGGTATATAATTGAGATGGTGCGACCTGAAAGTCTTCGGTCATATTGTTTAAAAGGAGAGGAATTCATTCAGAAAGAAACTGAAAGGATTCTAAAACTTATTGAACCAGATGTTTTGCCATCTGAGTCTACGCATCAGTGCGAATCGGGCAACTAGTTGGTGCCAAGCGATGCGGACAATGAACCTCCTCTTGAAAAAGAAGATGCTCAATCGTGAGAGGAGCATAAACTACAAGCATCATGTGGTTGGAAAGCTAGACTAGTGGTATGGTGAACGTAAGTGAAACTTCAAAGTATCGTAATTATGAAAAAGCTAAAGATGCTGATAAGCTCCGACCAAAAAGGTAATGTGGATGAGTTACATTTTTCATTTCTGGATGTACGCAAATAATAATTCCACCGGTATAGAGAAGCCACCTAACCCACTGTTGTATGACAAAAGGAACAGGGTAAGCCTGTATTTTCGCCTATATGGCAGGCAACCCGCAAGGAATGCTGATGGAAGTGCAGGTAAAGGAGAATGGAGAAAGCGAATGCCATTTTGTAACGAAATGGATAGAATTTGTAACATTAATTCGCGTAAAAACGAGCAGACTTCCATTTGGTCCCTCGTGACAAGAAACTTTGTTAACCACTTAAGGTAGGAAAGCAGATGATTACAAGTAAACCTGTAAGTGCATCTACCGAAAGCATGGAAGCAGTTGCCATGGAAGAAATGCCAGAAAGTTATTGTGAGGCTACAAAGACGTATTGTTAAGGCTGTCCAAGAAGGAAGATGGGGTAAGGTAAAAGCTTTACAACATCTTCTCACACGCTCTTTTAGCGGCAAAACTTTAGCTGTTAAGAGAGTAACTGAAAACCAAGGAAAAAACACAGCGGGTGTAGATCGTCAACTATGGTCAACTTGCAATGCTAAATTTCAAGGAATAAAGCAGTTAAAACAAAGAGGGTATAAACCTTCTCCGCTAAAACGAATTTATATCAGTAAATCTAATGGCAAAAGAAGACCTCTTGGAATACCCACGGTCAGAATGGAGTGCACTCAAGTCCAGTCAATATTCGGGATATACTACTATCACTCATCCATTTCATCCATGGAATGGGCAACGTTTTCAAATATTATCGACAAAGAACTTCAAGAACCGGGATATATTTAGTTTGAGAACATTAACGTGTGGTACAATAGGTATTCCGCGTGATTGGACAGACAAGGCAGACCCTAACCCTTATCAGACCCTTACTGATTTATCGCCTATTTTATCATTTTCTCATCTTCAACAGTTAGTTAAATTGGTTACCAATCTCGATCAAACTACGAATAACAAATAGGTTGATCAATGACTAACGTAAGAGCGGTTGTGAGAAGAAAAATATGCCATTGGAAGGAAAAACCTCCGTAGTATCAATAGACACTACTCAGATAGCTACTTGTGTCGCCAATATGCTGCATAAGTACTTAACAGCAGAACAACAATTGATTAAAACGGAGGATATTAATAATGGCAACACACAAAATTCAGAATCATCATGTATTAAAACCAGCATATATTTATTTAAGATAATCAACAATGGGACAGGTAATGCTCAATCAGGAAAGTACTGAGAGGCAGTATAAATTAAAGGATAAAGCACAGCAAATGGGGTGGTATAATAATGCAATAAGAGTTTTAGATGGTGATTTAGGGATTTCAGGAACCCAAACTAATAATCGAGAGGACTTTAAAATGTTAGTTGCCGATGTGTCAATGGGAAAAGTAGGAGCAGTGTTTGTGTTAGAAGCATCAAGATTATCTAGATCTTGCAGTGATTAGCATAGATTACTGGAATTATGTGCTTTAACCGATACATTGATTATAGATGAAGATGGTTGTTATAATCCTAATGATTTCAACGACCAATTGCTGCTAGGGTTAAAAGGAACGATGTCACAAGCAGAGTTGCACTTCATCCGTGCTAGACTTTTGGGAGGGAAGATAAATAAGGCTAAGAAAGGAGAGCTTCGGTTCCCTCTACCAGTAGGATTTTGTTATGATGATGAAAGCAATACTAGGTTTGACGATAACGAGCAAGTAAGAAGTGTAGTTCAATTATTATTTAGGGTATTTAGAGAAAAGGGTAGTGCTTATGGAGTGGTTCACCATTTTGGCCAAAACAAAATACAATTTCCAAAACGAGCATATGGTGGTATTTGGAAAGGGAAGCTGATATGGGGAGATGGTATGAATAAGTATTGCTTGGTTGGAAGCAAGAGAAGATAATAACTTCTCAGAGTGGATAGGTGGCAGGTTGGATGTTTTTCTGAAGCACTTTCTGCCCAGGGAGTAGAAAGAAGACTTCGTGGGGGAGATTAACTGCCCCTGCCACCGAAAATCATCGTGAGGCTCACAAAATGTGATGACCTCGTATAGGAGTTTGGAACAACCGGCAATATTCTACTCTGATATATTGAAATATGCAATTGGAGGAAAAAATATGCGTCACATTGGAGTTGATTTACATACCAATAGTTTTACTGCTTGTTACTTACAAGCAGTTGTGTTAAAAGTCAATAGAAAAATTGATGTAGCTGTGAATAAATACTTAAAGTTTGTGTGGACGTATTTATTCACAGCTACGCTAATACTAGATAAAAGTAGAATTAGGACTATATTCCTCAGTGAACACTCTACCATCTCTTACTAAAGAGTTAGCAAGAATAAGTAATTTTCTCATGGCAGCAATAGAAGCAACTTTATATGGTTTTTTGTATTGATCATATAGCCTATCAAAGAAGATTTTTATATAAGAATTGTACCTTTGTGCACTAAGAATACACATATACAAAACTGTTCTAATTTGCGATCTACCGCCTTGAATACACCTTTTTCCTTTACTAAAACCGCTGTCTCGATTAAATGGCGCAACTCCAAAAAGGCTAGATATTTCTTTATGTTTAAGAGTTCCTAGTTCTGGCATGTAACAGATCATAGTAATAGCCAAGGTTTTACCGGCACCTGGTATACTAGTTATTGATATGTATTTTTTTTTAAGCTCTTGACTTTGATCAACTAATGCCATCATTTCATCTTCCAAGATTTGAATTTGATTTTGTAAAATTACAAGCAATTCTTCTATCTGTTTGATTATGGATGCATCGGTTATCTGGTGAGCTTGGGTTTTCTGTATCTTTGCCATTTCCACTAGTTGATTTCTGCGAGATAATTTTTGCTTTAAACAGTCAATATTACTAACTTTTAAAGGAGTAACACGCATGTCTGTATTATTAATATAACGTGAAATGATACTGCAGTCTATTTTATCAGTTTTTGTAGTAATACCAAGGCTTTTAGCATAGTCTCTCACCCACCTTGGTTGAATGACGTACACCTCAAAACCATTGCTTAGTAAAGTATAGGCACATAATTTTTCGTATCCACCAGTTGCCTCAAGACCAACTTTGGTTACATTATGCAAACGTAAAAAGTCCAGTATTTCATCAACGGATTGTACATTGTTTTCAAATATTTTATAATGCTCAAGTGGGTGAATGTGGATATCTAATTTACTTTTGCTAACATCGATGCCAGCAATAATATTTGATGAATTCATAATTCCTCCGTAGATGTTGATAAACAATATATACTGTATTTTCCACCCTTATATACGAGCCTAAAAACTCAATCAGTTGTTCGGAACTTCAGTATAATAAACAGAGAAGAGAACCTTGCTCCACCGCGGTCCTTATGACCAAGAAGGGAAACGGCTCCTCTTCTCTGTGTGTCTTTAATATCACTATTTTGATATTTATAAAGACTTGTTCTTAACATATAAGAAGAGAACATGCTACCTACGGCAGTACGAGAAGGATTAGGATTATTGCAGGGGTTATTAATTTGTGGTTGTTGTGGTTGCCGCCTTAGTATAAGGTATAAAGGAAAAAATGGTATTCTTACTGTCTATGAATGTAATTGGAAAAAGAAGTGGGGAGCAGATAGTAAAAGCTGTTTTTCTGTTTATGGAAATCCTTTGGATAAAGCTATTGTAAAAAGAGTATTAGAAGTCATGGAACCTGCGCAAATTGAGGTTGCCGTAAAAGCATTTGAAGAACTGGAACAACGAGGTCACATGCTAGATAGACAATGGCAAATGCAAATAAAAAGAGCAGATTATGAAGTACAATTAGCACAGAGACGTTATGAAGAAGTAGATCCATCGAATCGCCTGGTAGCTGGAACTTTAGAAAAGCGTTGGAACGAAGCTCTAATAGCATTAGAAGAAGCACAGAATCAATATGATGAATATAAGAAAAAGGACGTACTTGTAGCTACAAAACAACAAAAAGAGCAAGTGTTGGCACTAGCTCAAGACTTACCACGCTTATGGAATGCAGAGTCAACGAGTGCAAGAGATCGAAAGCGTATTTTACGACTTCTAATCAAAGATATCACTGTTGAAAAACTACGTAATGAACAAAAAGCAGTGCTACATATACGTTGGCAAACAAATGCTACAGAGGACTTAGAAGTACAATTACCAAAAAAATCTTATGACAGATGGCGGCATTCAGAGGATATAGTTAATCGGATAAGACAGCTATCAACAACAATGACTGATGTGCAAATTATTAATCTATTAAACCAAGAGGGACTTACAACAAATAAAGGCAATCCATTTACTGTAAAAAGTATAAAATGGATTCGATTTAAACATAAGATTCCAGCACTATGTAATCAAAAATCTGAAGAAGAGTTATCAGTGAAGCAAGTTGCAGAAAAATTCAATGTTAGTCATTACGTAGTACGTTATTGGATTGAACATAAGTTTATTAATGTACGGCGTATTGGTCCAAAATTCTGGATATCCATCAGTCCAGAACAAGAACTAGAGTTAAAAAAGCGTGTTGAGAACTCTTCTAAAATAGCAATTGCAAGATTAAAATCACAAAAACAAATTGAAGGAGGTGTATTATGAAGTCATTGTGACAAAGATTACATCTATCACAACAGGGTTTGACTTTCCATACGCGTCAAGTTAAGGAAAAGTGTAAGTAAAATTGATAGAGTGAAGGAAAAGAATAAGGTATAAGTTCTCTTGGATATGTGAATGAGAGAACTTACAATGGACAGAATAGCTTGCTTATCAAAAGACCTCAATGAATTCTTTAATGAAAAAGCAGACGAAATATCAATTGCAGTAGGTTTTATAAAAAGAAAGAGAAAACTTAATGGCTCATCATTCATAAAAGCTATGGTTTTTGGTAACATAGGAGTTGGTGATTGTAGCATAGAAACAATGTGCCAATTGCTAAATGAAGACTCGATAGAAATTACAAAACAGGGTTTGGATTTTAGATTTACTGAAGAAGCAGTGGAATTTATGAAAAGAATGTATAATGAATCTTTAGTTTTATTTAAAAACAGCTTACAGGTTGATTGCAGAATTTTGAAGCAATTTAGAAGCATTAAGCTATTGGATAGTAGCTATATTAGCCTGCCCAGTAGCATGGAAGATATGTACAAAGGATATGGGAGTAGCTATAGAGATTGTGAGAGTAATACCAAATCAGGAATAAAGCTGCAGTTAGTCTTTGATTACCTGAACCAAGCGCTAGATAAGTTAAATTTAATAGAAGGAATAAGGTCGGATCAAGGTTATAGGGATTATCTGAACGGTTTATCAGCCAATGATTTGCTAATATTTGATTTGGGCTACTTTGTGCCTAGTTCTTTTAAACAGATTGATGAAGCAGGTGCATATTTTGTTAGTCGTTATAAGTCTGATACCAATATATATGATATAGAAACAAATCAAAAAATAGAGTTGTTGGAATGTTTAGAAGGTCAATCCCTTCTAGAGATGGAAGTGCTATTAGGAAAAGAAGTAAAAATTAAAGTGAGAATTATATGTCAAAAATTAACTGAAGAACAGTCTATAATTAGAAGAAGAAGGGCTAATAAGTTAGCAAAATCACATGGATATACATCTTCTCAAAAGAATCAAAAATTGCTGGATTGGTCGATATTCATAACTAACGTTCCAGAGAGTAAAATCAGCGCTGAACAAGTATTAACAGTTTACAGGGTAAGATGGCAGATTGAATTATTATTTAAATTGTATAAGAGTCACATCAGGCTTGACGAACTTAAAGGAAAACCATACAGAGTATTATGTGAACTATACGCTAAATTGTGCGCAATTCTTATATTTCATGGAATAGTTGGTTGTATAAAACTGAAAGAGAATACAGAGCTGAGTTTAACAAAGGCATTCATTGAATTAAAAAGAAGGTATATCATAACTATTAAAAAGGTTGCTTTTGCGATATTTCGCTCCTTCCATTAACACAGAGGTTAAAACTGTATCTATAATCTTTCCATTAATAACAAAGTTCATTCTTGGAAGATCGAAATACATTGTTTCACCAGAGTGTGCTGATTTATTGCTCTCGCCAGCCTTTAATTTACTAAAGCTAAATTCTTTAATTTTAACCTTCAACGTAACTATTGGATTTGCTTCTGTCATAGTCCGTACTTATTAAAGCCCCTAAACTTGATTATAACATAAGAACCATTAATAGATTATTAACAACACCTAAACGCAACAAAGGCCCTACACCATCTGTACAACAAATACGCAAAGACAATAGAACTTTATTATATTCTATCTATAATGATTCAAAATAGCAAGCCTCAAACTAGAAGCCTGCTACCACTTACTGGTTACTTTACATCAATCTTCTTGATGTGTTTCTCTGACTTAGGTATGGTTACATGTAATACTCCATCTGAAAAACTAGCAGATACTTTATCTCGCTCCACATTTACTGGAAGCTGAATAGACCTATAGAAAGAGCCATAGTACCTTTCTCGATGATAAAACTGCTTATCTTTTGACTCGTTATCACATGTCTTTTCACCCTTCACTATTAAGCTATCGCCAGATATACTAATATCTATGCTTTCTTTGGAAATACCTGGTAACTCTAATGAGAGGCAATAGCTTTCCTTTGTTTCATAAAAGTCACAAGCTGGTAATAGACTGTTGCTTCTTCTGGAAAGCTCTGGATTCCATCCTGTAAAGAAGCTATCAAATATGTCATCAACGGCCCTTTGTAACCCTCTTACACTAAAGTTATCACGGTTATTGTTTTTATTTGAATGAACTATATTACTCATGTTGTACCTCCTTTTACTAATATGTGCATTATGTAATCATTCCACTTGTTAGTTTCAATACCTTATACCTAAATTTTGGATTAGTGATAAAAAAGCTAGAGGAAGAATGGACTATGGCTTTGTCGAATTGGACTTTGAATACTTGATATCTTCTTTCCAGATAGATTGAAAACGAAGTTGTATAAAAAATGCTGCTTTGAATGGTTATTTTTGAAATATTTGAGCCTGATTTTTAAATTCCCCTTTCATTTACTAACTGATTGCAATAAGCTTCTTTCATAAAGCTAGATGGAACATATGATTTTTCTATTGTACAATCTGACTGTTTCATAGTTTTAGCTAACTCTTCAGAAACGTCACTGTTTATTTCAAAATAACCATCTTCTATGCCTATAGAAACATTTTTTCCTCCTAAAAGACAGCTCCCCCCTAAACTTGATTTATCCTCCAACTTACTAAAACGTGCTATGCTTTCTTCGTTGGCGAGCTTTACTTCTATTTTATTATTATCTCTATCACTAGGAGATAAATAAACACTGACTTTCCCAAAGTAAGTAGTAAAAGACATTTCAATTCTACCCTCCGAAATGTCGGTGTAATTCCTAACTCCTTCTTCATTTTCAACTCTAACTATACTTTCTCCAACTTGAAGCATACCAATTTCCAGACCTAAATTTTTAGCTTTTTTATTGTTGAATATTCTTGCAACTTCGACAACACTATCTTTTGGATATTTTATACAAAAGTGTCCATTGTCCATCTCTAACTCAAAATCATGATCATCAGTTTTTACACTTACGTCTACGATACTTTTGTACACCAAGTCCTTAAGTTCTAAAAGTATTTTTTCTCGTTGATCTAGAGCGTATCTATCTGAGCAAATTATGTTCACGAAATCGCCATGTTCTTCATCGCTAAATCTATTTAAAGACGCACCTCTTGATACTATTTGCAATATCTTTTTCTCATCTAAAAATCCATAAATTCGGGTAGTATCGTAAGAAAAATATAGCTTTTGCAATGTATCAATTATGCGATCCACTAAAGATATATTAGCTTTATACGGAAGAGTGAACATTACTCTTTGTTTCAGCGCCTCGCTTACAATTTTATCAAGTCTTTTATTGCACTCTTCATAATCCTCTTCATTACCATAGTTACCCAAAGCATCCAATTCATCATGAATATTATCTATTTTTTGCCAAATACTTTCATATTTTTCTCCTATGATTATTGTCCAGTAGAAATTTCAAATTTTGTGAAATCTTTAAAAACCCAGTCATTTTTAAGAGTATAGAAAATAGTTATAAGAAATTTCCTAGCAGTAGCAGTTATAGCTTTAGCAGAACCACGCTTCTTTTTTATATGTTCATAAAAACTTTTCAAGTAAGGACTGTAACGTACAGCAATCCAAGTACATTGAACTAAAGAAGTACGCGCTATTTTTGACCCTCGTTTGGTAATTCTTCCAATTGTACATTGCTGATTAGATTGAGAAACTCTTGGTACAACTCCAAAATATGCAGTAAGTTTCTCAGGTCTACGGAAATCATTAATGTCTCCAATTGTTGCAATAAAGACAGCTGCAGAAATTGGACCAATTCCCTTTATGCTGATAAGATTGCTGAACCCAGGAAGTTGTTTAGCAAAAGCTATAATTTCCTTTTCAAGTTTTTTAAGGCTTTCTCGGATAGCTTCTAAATGATAGCTAATCACTTCAATTTCAACTTTTTCTAAAGGCTCCCAATTATGCTTTTGAGTAGCACGTTCAAATCCTACTTTAGTTGTAAGTACTTCTTTTTTAATTTTTATTCCATGATAATTAAAAAGACCATGAACTTTATTGATTAAAGATACCCGTGACTTTACTAACTGATCTCTCGTTTGAAGAAGAGAAGCTAACTGCTGGCATTGTTTGTTTTTGCACCTTGCCTCAGGCAACATATCTTTGCTTAGAAAGAAAGCAATAGCTCGCGCATCATGCTTATCTGTTTTGTTCACAGAGCGACGAACAACTTCAAACTGTCCAGGAGCAATTATTACTATGCGTTTAACGTAAGGTGAAACTGCATCATAAAAGAAACAGCTGTTACCTGTTGCTTCTATGGCTACTTCATATGTTTCTTGAAGATCTTTGGTGAAATTATCCAAGTCTTTTAAGCGAAACGTTTGAATATGCTCAGGTTTCCCTTCTTGTAAGTAACAAGCAGTAAAACTATTGGTATGTAAATCAACTCCAATGTGACGCATATTTTTTCCTCCAATTGCATATTTCAATATATCAGAGTAGAATATTGCCGGTTGTTCCAAACTCCTATACGAGGTCATCACATTTTGTGAGCCTCACGATGATTTTCGGTGGCAGGGGCAGTTAATCTCCCCCACGAAGTCTTCTTTCTACTCCCTGGGCAGAAAGTGCTTCAGAAAAACATCCAACCTGCCACCTATCCACTCTGAGAAGTTATTATCTTCTCTTGCTTCCAACCAAGCAATACTTATTCATACCATCTCCCCTTGTTTAAATGCCTGATTGCGCACGACTTTTCGCTACCTGCATCATCAACTCTTCTCCTGAATTCTGTGGTATTGCACTCAGTATGTTTGTCTTCTTCGTTTGCTCTGCAAGTAACTCCATTAAAACTTCCCTGGCTTGCTCAATACTTACGCCTTGCTCAATAAATTCTCCTATCTTTTCTGGCATTCGTGATAAGTTACATAAACGTATTAATTCAAGAACTTCAGTACGATACTTAGTTAAATTGTCAGTTTCTAGGTCATTTGTAGTTTTTTCATTCATAGTAATATCCCCTTTTTTATTAATAGATTTAAACTCAGAAAGAATTGTAATTCCATCTGCAAGACCTATTTCTATTGCTTTCTCCCCAAAATAAAGCCCTGCTTCAGTATTTTTTATTGCCTCTATAGAGAGGTTTCTATTCCGTGCTATTAGCTCAACCAGCATTCCATACAAACGATTCACTTCGCTTTTCAGGTTTTCTAAACTTTCAGAAGTTATTGGCTCATGTGGATTTAAATCATTTTTTCTACTTCCTGCAAACACTGTGGTATATTTTATTCCACATTTTTCATCAAATTCACTTTGATCTATATGACTTGCGATTACCCCAATGCTTCCTACTCCTGAAGTGCGGGTGAGAAAAATCTTTTCAGCACTAGAAGCAATTGCATACGCAGCAGAATATGCATCATCATTTGCTATCGCTATTATCCTCTTTTTTCCTCTTGCACTATAGATAAAATCAGCTAAGTCAAATATACCGTTTACCTCTCCTCCTGGGCTATCTATATCAAGTAGAATCGTCTCTATGCTTTTATCTCCTAAAGCACTCTCTATCTCTTCTTGAATTTTTTCATATGATGTCATTCCCAGAAAACCATCAAACGCGCCTGGTTTTTTCGTCAGAATTCCATGAATTGGTATAATTGCAGTTCTTTCTACGTTACTTTTGATAGAGTGCTTGAGATTTTTAAAAATTGGCTGTTTTTCTTTGTATAGCGATAGTAGCTCAAAACTCCTTGGTTCAAGCATTAATGGTCTACTTAGAAACATTGTTTCCCCCGACATCAGAATCAAATATTAAATTGAGACTATTGGCGCGTTTATTATCCTCTGCTATTTCTTGATCAATTTCTTCTACATCGTAACCCATTTCTGATACTACCTCTGCTCGACTTTTGAAGCCATTCCTTACTGCCATTTGCTGTGCTTGCTGGTCTTTAAGCGGATCCACCCAATCAAATCCCTGTGGTATCCATTTCACTTCTTCTTTCGCTGCTTTTACTACTTTTTCATCTATACTCAGTTCTCCAGAAAGTACTGCTAACTCTAGCCATCTACTCCATACTGGTCTGCAAAATTGAAATACCATAATGTTGTGTTGCAGCATAGCACATCTACGACGAAACTCTATTAATCCTGCTCTGATTGATGAATAATTAACACCGGTTAAATCTCCTGTTAGTTGCTCATATGTTATCCCTGTGCCTATTGCTATTGCCCTCAGTTGCTGTCTCATGAATGCTTCATAACTTCCTCCAACATCTGACGGTTCTGAAAATTTTATGTCTTCTCCTGGGTCTAAAAGCTGCATTGTTCCTGGCTCTAAACCTGATAATGCTACTCCTTGCTCATTCGCTTCGCTTTCTCCTAAAATATTTGCCTCAGGATCAAGTCTTGTAATAAACCCTGCGAACATTGCTGCTGTCTTTTTTCTCACTAATTCTGCATCATCGTATTGATCAAGCTCATAAAGCTTTAGCAGTATACTCGAAAGCCATGGCTCTCCTCTAATTTGCCCAGGTCTCAGTGGTTTATAGATATGTAAAACATCGTTTGCTGGTACTCTCACTGATTCACCAAACGAGCCTTCACCGGGGTGTTCTTTAAATAGGTAATATGCTTCTCTTTGCCCAAGCCTGTTAAACTCAATCCCGTTTCTTATTACATTACCATTTCCTAAAGTTTGATTTGTTTTATTATCTAAATGTTCAGACTCAAGTACTTGCAGTTGTAATGGCACAGAAAATCTATCTTCCAGCTTTCTCGTTCTTAAACGTACAAAACATTCTCCTCCCTCTATCATACTTCTGCATACTAGAGCTTGTAATCCATAAAAATCACTTACTCCGTTACTGTCTGCTTCATCTGTCCATCTTAGCCATAATTCTTGTACTTTCTTTCGAAATTCTCCATCTCTTGCTTTTGATTGTGGTTTTATTCCTGTTCCAATAGAGTTACTTACTATCGTATCAATTATATTTGCAGCGTAAGGATTTTTTCTCACCATATCACGTGATCTACTACGTAAAGTTTCAAGGTTTTGAGACAGCAAATTGTTTATACTTCCTGTTTCTCCCTGCCAATACATTACTCTTCTTCCTGAGCCTGACGCATCCCATGCAGAACTTTTGATTTTTGGCTTACTAAATAGTTGTTTTAAGGTCTTTAACATCCTGATAACCAAAAATTCTTTAATTCTTCTATTGTTCCATTAAATTTACTTCTATCACATGGTCCTATTCCTCTTACTGAATGCGGTTTAGGTCCCATTTGACCATTAGTGTATTGCCACAAAACCCACTTATTCCATCCTTTTGGTAGTTTAGACCATCTTATTTTCCACATTAGTTAAAATTGGTGTAGCAAAATCTTTTAGAAAATAAGCTCCTCCGCAAATTAATGGTAAGCGATTAGTTGTGTGATTCATAGAGGTTATTGCAACTAATTTGTCAGATCAAGTCTGAACTTGAAATACCTGTTAAGAGGTTTTGTATTTTTGAAGTGACTTTAACTCTTGGTCATGTTTGTAATTTTGCATGACAAACGTTTCTTTTGATGAAATATAATTTTTTTGTATTTCACTTAGACAAGGAATTGTTTTTTCCAGTTCTTTATATTTTTCCCAAGGAGTCTTTCCCTGAAGAGAGCTATGAGGACGTTGTTTATTATAATATTCTTCCCAATCCCTAAGCTTGACTTGCAGTTCATGATCCTTAATGTTAACGCTACTATAAAATTCATCTAAATCTGTACGCTGCGCTCTTTCTACTTTACCATTTAAATGTGGGGAAAACGGCTTAATTGGACGGAATTTTATTTTCCATTCTTTTAGACACTCTTGCACTTCGTAAGCAAAAAATTCTTGTCCTCTATCGGTTTGAATCCTTTGACAATGAAATGGAGCCCTTTCCCTTAATTGTTTTAAGAAATCCAGAGTATTTTTTGAAGTACGCCTTGAGTATAATGCGATAACTTTATAACGCGTACAATCATCTATAGCAGTATATTGATAAAGCCCCGAGGATATTTTGCAAACATCCATTTGTACACGCTCTCCTGGCACTTTGCAGTTATAACGCTTAATCTGCTTGCGATAGTGGCGTTTAATACGTAAAAGACTTACATCGTGTTTCTTCAAAACTTTGTGTATAGTAGCCAATGCAAAAGAGATATCATGTAAACGCTTCAATTCAGCTTGAATACGTCTTGCTCCTAATTTTCTAGCTTTTCTCAGATGAAGAATGAGCTGCTCATTTGACTCGTTGATTTTTTGTAAGGGTAAAGTTTTAGGCCTGCTACTAAGGTTTGACAATCCCTGTTCACCTAGCTTTTCATAACTTTTGTACCATTTTCGTAAGGTAAAGCGTGAAATGTTATAGTGTTGACACACTTTGCCTGCATGACCTAATTTTTTGTATAATTCTATCCAATTCAAACGCAACTTAACTTTGGTATCCATTTACTGATTGCCTCTTGTTGATGAATTTATTCATATTATTGTAATAAGGTATTTAAACTATCACAAGTCAAAGTTTTTATTTTATCTTACATTTTTGCTGTAATAACCTCTATGAATCACACAGATTAGTTCTTTCTTGAACTCTAGTAACAAAATCTTCCGCCTGTTTTGGTGTTATGTTTTCTCCATTTTTGTTTTCTTCTATATCTAGAGCAAGTAGAACTTTAGAACTATCGCTTACTGTCTCTAAAAAATGCTCAGCTTGGTCTTTTCCGTTTTCTCCTACTCCAAAATGGTATGCGCCATACAGAAGTCCTTCTTCTTCAGCAATTTTTCTTCTCTCTACGTACTTTAGATCTAGAAATTTTAATCCTTGAGTTGCCTTATGTACTACACCCAGTATTCCATCTTCTTTGACTAGCTTAAAATTTACATCTGCATTCCAATGTGATAGGTCTACTACTGCATTCGCATATACTTTATTTGATAAATCAGCTATTTTCTTACATTTACCTTCTTTTTCTAATACACCACTATTGACTATTACATACTTTAATTGTTTCAGAAAATTTTGATATTCTCTCATATAATTCCCTTATTAGTAGCAAAAACAATTTTCCTCTTTCCAGCAATCTTTAGCTCAGCTTTAATTCGTTGTCTTAAGCTTAATAAATCATTTATATCTACTTCAGCATATCTTACAACATGGTCACCATATGCAATTGATACTACTCTCTCTCCATTCTGCAGTTTCTTTATCGCTTCTTCGACTTGAATTAAATAATCTTCGTTATACATTTATTGCTTGCTGATCCATTTGCTTTTGACTATTTTCTTTGATTTTTTATTTTCCGGTTTTTCACTTAAACTATTCCATTTACTCTCTGGCCAACGATCGATTCCAAGCGCAATAGATGCAGCTCTTGCATAAATCCTACAGTCTAATACTTCATTTCTTTCTCTTACCTTTTGCCACTCCTGTTTTGTGTATCCTTTTACTACCTTGCTGACTAATTGCTCTGCCGTTAGCTGCTTAAAATATTCAGGTGCATATTCGGGAAAATGACAATATCCTGCTGGAGCTTCTTCACCTTCTTTTAAAACATTAAGTAATTGAAAAAGCTCTGACTTTAATATCGATACTCCTACTGGCCATAGCTTTATTCCTCTCTTTAGCTTTTGACCACCAACTGTTATATCTACTCTACTTGGGCTGCTCAGTGGCACTAGGGCTTTATTTACACCTTTGACTGCCATTACTCTTCCAGATCCTTGATGACCTCTTACCCAGTTATATACTTCTTGCGTTGCATATCCAGCATCCACTGCCATCATGCTTATCATGTATTCAAGACCATTTTCACCGATAAAATGATGATTTAAGAGCTCTGAAAGCTTTCCCCATACTTCTCCACCTCCTGTATCTCCTTCAAATACTCGATAGTCTATTGACCAACTTTCGCGGCTTTTTCCCCAAGCTACAACTTCTACTTCTAAACGATCTTTTTGGACATCAACTCCTGCTGTGAGAACTACTTCGCCTTTTGGTACTGTGCCAATCTGAAAAAATTCTCTCCTGTTAAATAATTGCTTCCAGTCTGGTACTTCTCCTTTATCTACCCAGGTTTCTCCAAGCGTAGTATTTATCCAAACTTTCAGTAATTGTTCACTTTCTTTTGCATGAAGAAAATCCTCTACTGCTTGTTGCCAACTATACCACCCAACTGGACTATAAAGGCTTGAAAGATGAAATCCTTTTTTCTCACCTTTTACTCTATTAGTAGGTCTCCATTCTCCATGTTCAAGCATCTCTGTCTTTTGATGATTTTCTATTTTGCCGCTACATTCAGTGCAGACATAATGTGCTGTTCTTGAGTCGTTGTTTTCCCATTTTATTTGTGACCATTTCAGAACTTGATAGTAATTACAATGTGGACATGGTACAAAAAAGTATCTCTTATCTGTTGCTTCAAATTCTTTCTCAATTCTGCTTATTCCATGAATCGTTGGTGTTGATACTAAAAAAATCTTTCGCCGTGCAAATGTATTAGTTCGAGCAATACTAAGCAGTACTGGATCTCCTTCTCCTCCTGAATCTCCTGGATACGCATCAATCTCATCAAGAAAGAGATACTTTACTGGCATAGATCTCAGTCCTACACTGCTGTTTGCTCCAGTTATTACTACTATTCCACCTGGAAATTCCTTACTTTGTACAGTATTGCCTGAATCTCTTGATCTTGGGTCTTTTACTTTACTTTTTAAACATGGTGTACTTTCAATCAGTGGCGCAAATCTTCCCTTTGACCAACGCTTTCCCATTTCGACTGTTGGCTGCACAACTAACATTGGACCTGGTGTTTGATCGATGATATAGCCTATCCAATTGTTACCAGCTTCTGTTCCCCCAATCTGCGCTCCTTTCATGAATACTACTTTTTCTGCTGGTGAGGACGGAGAAAGTGAATCCATGATTTCTTTTAAATAAGGAGTTCTTTCCGTTCTCCATTTACCTGGCTCTGATGCTGCAGTTGCTGCTAAAACTCGATACTCATTCGCCCACTCTGATACTTTAAGCTCTGGATCTGGTTTTAAACCTTCAGAAAAAGATGTGGCGTATATCATATTGCTAGCTCTTCACCATCATTAGATGATATTTCCACATCACTTAAATTAGGACTTACGCTCTCACTTGTTTTCTCACTTTCGAGTTCAATAAACATTTTCTTTTCAAGCGCTTCTTCTATATACTTCTGAATTAAATTACTCATTATTATTGCAGCTATGAGTGCAACTATTCCCACAATTACCGCAGCTATAATGTTAGGGTAAATTCCTACTATCGCTATTGCGCATATTGTTATAGAGACACAGATGATATTGGTATATTTCTTTATTTTTTTATCTGCTATTTTTCTTTCTTCAAAATATTTATTGCTCAATAAATGAAATGTTGGAAAGTTGTCATTTTTTCCAAATAAAACTATATCCTTTTCCTTGTTTAGTAACTTTACCAGTTTTACGTTATTTGTTGTTATTGCGTACTCAAAAACATCTGTAGCATCTGCTCTTTTCTTTAGCAGTAATTTTACTATATTAAAATGCCTATTTATTGCAGCAAGATATACTGCTGATTCTCCTTGATCGTTTAAAACATCTACTTCAACTCCTTCTTTTAAAATCGCCACTAGAATCTCCCCATATCCTTTTTTTGCTGCTAAGTGAAGTAAATTGTTCTTCTCTACTCCATACCTATTACTTATTAAAGCTTTTACTATTTCAGATTTGTTCTCTTCTTTCGCATAACAAAATGGTGTCTTGCCATTATCATCTTTAATCAAAGGATCTATATCCTCTCGGGTTAGTAATACTTCTACTGTTTTAAGTCTTTCAGCGTAATGTAGTGGTGTTTTATTTTCATAGTCTTGTAAATTAACTCCAGCATTAGGAACATTTATTAAGCATCTTACAATATCTAAACATAAGTCTCTTTCGTCGTAATTACTGCTACTTATAGCTACGTGCAAAGGAGATAATTTCATTGCATTTCTGCCGCTACCAGCTATATTGACATTCGCACCAAGATTTGAAAGTAATTTTACTACTTCTAGCTTCTTGTTGTTTACTGCATAATGCATTGCTGCATGATTTCTCACGTCAAGAACATCTTTATCCGCATTTCCTTCTCTAATTAAAATTTCTACTATCCCTTCATGCCCAGCTCCTGCCGCTAAATGTAACGGTGTATGTAGTAAAGCATTCTGCTCATTAACATTAACTCCTTTGTTGAGTAAAAACCTTACAGCATTTGCTTCATTCAACATCGCAGCTAAATGAAGTAAGCTATCTTTCTCCAATCCATATTTGTGATTGATTAGTGCTTGTAATATCTCTTCTCTTGCACAAGAGAGCGCACTTTTACCATCATCATCAGTGATCAGTGGATTAATATTTTTCCTATTTAGTAAGAGCGCAACCATACTAAGCTCGTTAATTTCTACTGCATAATGTAGCGGTGTCTTTCCATTTAATCCTCTAACATTTACATCCACTCCTTGCTGATTAATGAGACACTTTATTAATTCTAAACTTAAGTTAGCAGACATTATTTAAAACTTAATATTAGATAATTCTTGTAATGAGTTTGTAATCTCTTCGGTTAGCGCCATATGAATCTTTTCAGTGTCACTCAGTGATGCAAGCAGTGCTGAAACTCTATTTGGAATATTAAGCAAATTATTACGGACAACTCTTGCTACGTTAAATGCCTCACTTTTTACTTCTTCTACTGCTACAAGTTCTCCTATCTCAGCCTTAGCTTTTGCCTCAAGCAATTTGCCACGTTCCATCTCATTTTTTATTCGCGTTTTTAGCAACATTGTAGAAAGGTTATTTGTATTTTCGTTTTCTGGATTTTTCCTCCTCAGTGGCTGACTTGGATCTCGTATTGCTGCCACTGCTTCATTTGCTTGTTCTCTATTTACCAAACCATTCTCCAACTCAATTATTCCTTTTTTTACTAAATAACAGACATATTGCTTTGAAACTCCTATCTCTCTTGCCCATTCTGTTTGTGTGATCTTTTCCACTTTTTTTGCCCCTTTATTGCTGTTTTTCTTCTTGAATTTGTGCAAAAGTTTTGTCAGTACCAGAAAGAATTGCCTCCCTACCTGTGTATACTTGCCAACGCTTTATGGTTACATCTACAAATTTTGAATCTAGCTCTATTGTTTTACAAATTCTTCCTGTTCTCTCACATGCAATCAGCGTACTTCCAGAGCCACTAAATGGATCAAGTACAGTATCCCCAGGTCTGCTGCTATTAACTATTGCTTTCTCCATTAGCTCTACTGGCTTCATTGTTGGGTGCAGTGAGTTATGTATTGGCTTATCATAAAACCATAGATCACTTTGATTTCTACCTCCATGCCACTCACGTTTATTGCCCCTTTTACATCCATAGAGCATTGCTTCGTATTGTCTTTGATAATCAGACCTGCCTAGCGTAAAATGATTCTTTGCCCAAATGATAAATGTTGACCATTTTCCTCCTGCTTCCTCAAATGCTTTTTGCAGCGTTGAAAACTCTGATGATGATATGCAGATGTAAATTGCTCCTTTCATATATGCTAAAATATGGGAACAGATGTCATAGAGAAAAAGCTCATACTTTTCACCTTGATTATCATTTAATATCTTTTTGTCTTGGCTATTACCATAATCAACGTTATATGGAGGATCACAAACAGTAATGTCTGCCATTTTATCATCTAACAGCGCTTTATATGATTCAACTACAGAGCTATCACCACAATAGATTCGATGATCACCTAAAATCCAAAGATCACCTGGTTTTGTTATTTCTACTTTTTTGTCATCAACAACTAAGTCAGAAAGATCTTCTTCTTCACCATCTAAATCATCAAGAAAGTTTTGAACTTTTTCTAGCTCAAATCCAGTCATTTTAAGATCAAACTGTAAATCTTCTAATTCTTGAATTTCTACTTTCAAAAGCTCATCGTCCCACTTTGCCCAGTTAGCTGATTGATTTGCCAGTAACCGAAAAGCTTTAGTTTGTGGTTCATTTAAATTATCACTTAAAACAACAGGAATGCTCTCCATACCAAGTTTTCTTGCTGCTTTAAGTCTTAAATGACCATCAACCACAGTGCCATCACTTTTTGCAACTATTGGTATACGAAAGCCGAATTCCCTGATTGAAGCACACATTCTATTTACTACGTCATCATTTTTACGTGGATTACGCTCATATTCGACCAGATTTTGAGTAGGATAGTAGTGGATTGCTAAATTCATATAATTACTGTACTAATTAAAAAGTTAATATTCAAAATATCTCTGACGCTAAAGAAGGCCTGGGATCGAACCCACCAAACCAGCCAGCCTGGCTGAAAGGACCCACTTTTTATGGTATTTTTAATGTGTTAAAATCTTTACTAAAATTCATAACGTAGAACATCAAAGCTAAAGCATCTGCTTGGTTATCATCTCTAGGTGAAAAACCTTTTTCCTTTACAGCTTCAATAACTTCACTCTTACTTGCATTGCCATTACCAGCTATAAAGCGTTTTATAGTTTTAACATTAACACCTTTGTATGGTACGTGATGTTCTTCACACCAAGCAGATAGAACGGCAAGAAAACCACCGTAGCAATGCGCTGCATCAGTTCCTAAATGTCTTCTCACCTCCTCAAAGTACACTACAGAAATGTCTTTCAAAGAATTAAGCCAATTACGAAAGTTTAAGAAACATATTCCACTTCCACTGAAACGGCTACCATGAAAGCTTTTGCTTCCACTTTCAATTATTCCATCTGTAAGAATTGCCCAGCCCGTTTGTTTGCCCATACGCGTCAAGTTAAGGAAAAGTGTAAGTAAAATTGATAGAGTGAAGGAAAAGAATAAGGTATAAGTTCTCTTGGATATGTGAATGAGAGAACTTACAATGGACAGAATAGCTTGCTTATCAAAAGACCTCAATGAATTCTTTAATGAAAAAGCAGACGAAATATCAATTGCAGTAGGTTTTATAAAAAGAAAGAGAAAACTTAATGGCTCATCATTCATAAAAGCTATGGTTTTTGGTAACATAGGAGTTGGTGATTGCAGCATAGAAACAATGTGCCAATTGCTAAATGAAGACTCGATAGAAATTACAAAACAGGGTTTGGATTATATTAGCCTGCCCAGTAGCATGGAAGATATGTACAAAGGATATGGGAGTAGCTATAGAGATTGTGAGAGTAATACCAAATCAGGAATAAAGCTGCAGTTAGTCTTTGATTACCTGAACCAAGCGCTAGATAAGTTAAATTTAATAGAAGGAATAAGGTCGGATCAAGGTTATAGGGATTATCTGAACGGTTTATCAGCCAATGATTTGCTAATATTTGATTTGTGCTACTTTGTGCCTAGTTCTTTTAAACAGATTGATGAAGCAGGTGCATATTTTGTTAGTCGTTATAAGTCTGATACCAATATATATGATATAGAAACAAATCAAAAAATAGAGTTGTTGGAATGTTTAGAAGGTCAATCCCTTCTAGAGATGGAAGTGCTATTAGGAAAAGAAGTAAAAATTAAAGTGAGAATTATATGTCAAAAATTAACTGAAGAACAGTCTATAATTAGAAGAAGAAGGGCTAATAAGTTAGCAAAATCACATGGATATACATCTTCTCAAAAGAATCAAAAATTGCTGGATTGGTCGATATTCATAACTAACGTTCCAGAGAGTAAAATCAGCGCTGAACAAGTATTAACAGTTTACAGGGTAAGATGGCAGATTGAATTATTATTTAAATTGTATAAGAGTCACATCAGGCTTGACGAACTTAAAGGAAAACCATACAGAGTATTATGTGAACTATACGCTAAATTGTGCGCAATTCTTATATTTCATGGAATAGTTGGTTGTATAAAACTGAAAGAGAATACAGAGCTGAGTTTAACAAAGGCATTCATTGAATTAAAAAGAAGGATTAGGGAGTTGTTTTTAGCGTTAAGCAGTAAAATTAATAATTTGAGAATTTTCCTGAAAAAACTTACCACAGACTGGTCACAATTTTCTGTGAAAGATAGATATAGAAAAACTAGACTATCCACCTTAAGTTCATTGAATTTTCTTACCCTTGCTTCTTAACTTGACGCGTATGGTCATTTGAACACTCCCAAACTTATCACTTTATGCCACTGGTCTTCATCTAAAATTTCTACACCTAATTCCACTGCCTTTTTATATTTGGATCCTGGTTTTTCTCCTGCAATTAGGTAGTCAGTTTTAGCAGAAAGATGTGAGCTGACCTTTGCTCCTAGAGTTTTGGCTCTTACTTTTGCCTCTCCTCTACTCATAGCAAGTAGCTTACCAGTAAACACTATAATTTTATTATTTAAAACAGAGTCACTAGAGTTGGAGCTCACAGGAAGAATTTGAAGACAAGCAGTAAGATCATTTAACATTTTGATGTTATGTTCCTTAGAAAAAAATGACTCCAAAGATTCAGCCCCTTTTTTTCCTATGCCGTCTATACCCACTAGCTCAGTATTATCTGATGACAGTTCAATCATCGAATTATACCAATTATCATAAGAAACATAATAATCTGCAAGCAATTCTGCTGCAACTTGACCAATAAATCTAATACCTAAAGAAAATATAAACCTATCTAGAGTTATTACCCTTCTGCTTTGTATAGCATTTAATAAATGAGCTATTGATTTCTTGCCCCAACCAGACTGTTCTTCCAGATTAAATTCATCCAATTTTTCTTCTAAAGTAAAAATATCATGGATTTGTTTTATCAGACCAAGGTCGTAAAAAAACTCTATCTGCTTATCACCAAGGCCAACAATGTCAAATGCATCTTTCGATACAAAATGCTTTAGTTTTTCTATCATTTGAGCTTTACAGGCAAATTCCTCAGGACATCTTACTGCTGCCTCTCCCTCAACCTGACGTACTTTACTACCACATTCAGGGCATACTTCAGGAAACACAAATTCAGGTGTATTTGGAAGACGAGAATCTCTGCTTACTTCAACGATCTGGGGAATTACATCCCCTGCCCTTTTGATTGTTACAATATCTCCCTCTCTTATATCTTTACGTTTTATCTCATCTTGGTTATGCAGACTTGCTCTACTAACTAGCACCCCACCAACATTGACTGGCACTAAATCTGCAACTGGAGTTAAAACCCCTGTTCTGCCCACCTGTATAAATATTTTATTTAACTTTGTTTTTGCATAAACCGCAGAAAACTTGTATGCAAGTGCTGAGCGCGGTGCTTTGTGAGTATTCCCTAGACGATTTTGTAGTACCAAATCATTTACTTTATAGACTATTCCATCAATATCATAATCCAAGTTATAGCGACAGTTATAGACTTCGTTATAGAACTTCAGCATTCCATCCAAACTACTCGTTAAGGACTGATGCTCATTTACGCAAAAACCAAGTGCCTCAAGCTTATTTAGTATTTCACTTTGACTTTTCTCTGCTCCACCAATTAAAGAATAAGCAAAATATCTAAGAGGTCTGCTTGCTGTAATGTTTGCATCCAATTGCTTTAAAGAACCAGCAGCTGCATTTCGAGGATTGGCAAATTCATCGTTTTCATTTAACTTTAAAAAGTCGCTGTTACCGATGTATATCTCACCTCTTACTTCTAGTCTTCCTTGCACACCTTGCAAAAACTTAGGAAAGCCTTTTATTGTTGCAACATTGTGAGTGACATCTTCCCCTAAAAACCCGTCACCTCGAGTTGCAGCTTTAATAAATCTTCCATCCTCATAAATTGCAGAAAAGGACAACCCATCAATTTTTGGTTCACATAATATCTCTATTTTGTCCTCAATTAAAAACCTCTTTATTTTAGACAAAAATTTCTCTACACCTTGTTCATCATAAGCATTCTCAAGGGAAAGCATAGGTTCTTGATGTTCCACCTTAGAAAACCTCTCATCAGGTGGAGCACCAACACTATCTTGTGTTGCATAAATTTCTGGCTCTATTTCAGCTAACTTTTTCTTCAGTTCATCATATTCAGCATCACTTATTTCTGGCTTATTTTTTTGGTGATACAAAACATTATGATAATTTATTTGATCTTGTAGTTTTTCTCTCATCTTTTCTAAGTTAGTCATGATACCAATATAATGCTACATTAGCCTTTGTCGTCAAGCCATGAATTTTTTCAAAGGTACCATAAAAGTAACTATACTAATATTAATATAACATTTACATTTATATGATAATATTGGTATAATTTTTAAATTAAGGAGTATATTATGGCAAAATACAATTACAAAAATTCGGTTAACGAATCAAACTTCAGCTCTCAAGTGCATCGTGCAGGACTATTCGATAAAATTCTGGGTATAAGCAAAACAGCAAAAGAAGCTGCGAATCAAGTAATATCTGAAATGGGTGACGACTTAAAAGCAGAAGCTAGAAAAGCAGCTAAAGCTGAAGTAAACGAAAAAGCTCAGGAAATAGAAAAAAATATATTGAAGTCTGTTAATGAAAATGCTACAAAAGCAGCTAAAGATGCAGCTGAAAAAGCAGTAAAAAATGTAGGACCAGAAGTTGCAGATCTGCTGAAGCCAGAAATAAAGACTCAGATAGAAGAAGCAATCAAAAAATACAGTGAAGAAAAAATTGAAAGTCTTATAAAGCCTGAAATTACAAGCAAAATAGATGATCTTCTTACTGAACAGAGTAAAGAAGCAAGAAAACTTTTAGAAAATGAAATGAATAAGTTAATCAGAGATGCACATAAAAATTTGGATGGGAAAATAGATAAGATTGAATGCGAACTTACAGAAGCAAAATCTCATATCTTAGCAGTTGGTGCAAATAGTCTCCTCGAGAGCGCAAAATTATTGTCTCTTATGGCAGAAAATGAAACATGCGCAAACCAAGATTTAGTGTATTTTTAATCACAACAGAAGTTTTCGTACTAGGTTTTTGTGGGCAAAATTTAGAGAGGCCATATAAGCATACGCGTCAAGTTAAGGAAAAGTGTAAGTAAAATTGATAGAGTGAAGGAAAAGAATAAGGTATAAGTTCTCTTGGATATGTGAATGAGAGAACTTACAATGGACAGAATAGCTTGCTTATCAAAAGACCTCAATGAATTCTTTAATGAAAAAGCAGACGAAATATCAATTGCAGTAGGTTTTATAAAAAGAAAGAGAAAACTTAATGGCTCATCATTCATAAAAGCTATGGTTTTTGGTAACATAGGAGTTGGTGATTGCAGCATAGAAACAATGTGCCAATTGCTAAATGAAGACTCGATAGAAATTACAAAACAGGGTTTGGATTTTAGATTTACTGAAGAAGCAGTGGAATTTATGAAAAGAATGTATAATGAATCTTTAGTTTTATTTAAAAACAGCTTACAGGTTGATTGCAGAATTTTGAAGCAATTTAGAAGCATTAAGCTATTGGATAGTAGCTATATTAGCCTGCCTAGTAGCATGGAAGATATGTACAAAGGATATGGGAGTAGCTATAGAGATTGTGAGAGTAATACCAAATCAGGAATAAAGCTGCAGTTAGTCTTTGATTACCTGAACCAAGCGCTAGATAAGTTAAATTTAATAGAAGGAATAAGGTCGGATCAAGGTTATAGGGATTATCTGAACGGTTTATCAGCCAATGATTTGCTAATATTTGATTTGTGCTACTTTGTGCCTAGTTCTTTTAAACAGATTGATGAAGCAGGTGCATATTTTGTTAGTCGTTATAAGTCTGATACCAATATATATGATATAGAAACAAATCAAAAAATAGAGTTGTTGGAATGTTTAGAAGGTCAATCCCTTCTAGAGATGGAAGTGCTATTAGGAAAAGAAGTAAAAATTAAAGTGAGAATTATATGTCAAAAATTAACTGAAGAACAGTCTATAATTAGAAGAAGAAGGGCTAATAAGTTAGCAAAATCACATGGATATACATCTTCTCAAAAGAATCAAAAATTGCTGGATTGGTCGATATTCATAACTAACGTTCCAGAGAGTAAAATCAGCGCTGAACAAGTATTAACAGTTTACAGGGTAAGATGGCAGATTGAATTATTATTTAAATTGTATAAGAGTCACATCAGGCTTGACGAACTTAAAGGAAAACCATACAGAGTATTATGTGAACTATACGCTAAATTGTGCGCAATTCTTATATTTCATGGAATAGTTGGTTGTATAAAACTGAAAGAGAATACAGAGCTGAGTTTAACAAAGGCATTCATTGAATTAAAAAGAAGGATTAGGGAGTTGTTTTTAGCGTTAAGCAGTAAAATTAATAATTTGAGAATTTTCCTGAAAAAACTTACCACAGACTGGTCACAATTTTCTGTGAAAGATAGATATAGAAAAACTAGAGTATCCACCTTAAGTTCATTGAATTTTCTTACCCTTGCTTCTTAACTTGACGCGTATGGTTTAGCTATATTGTCTCTCACACTGCTTAGCTGAACAGATACCATAAAAGATAGCTGGAAAGCAATTGCACTTGCAGCAAATTTCAAGATACAAGCTTCTGTATTTATTTTAAATTAAAAAAAGCTCAAGAAAAATAAAGTCAATTTTTGACGTCCAAAATATTACAGAATGTAGTTGGTTGATTGAGTAAAAACCAGTGAATGGTCACGTTAAAACATGTTTTTAAATTTCTGCCAAAATCCTGGTTTATTATCATTAACCTTTGTAAATGTTATATTTAAACTGTATTTCGGATCATTTGGCACGTCGTATTTTATGCTAAATGTTGAAACTTTATCGTTATTGTAAATATGCACATCATCATATGATAGCTTTGTTGTGTAACACTTTACATGCTTTTGCTTATCATGCACTAAATCGCCTAACTCCCTTTCTAGTTCCACAAATTTCGTTTTTTTCTGACATTCCTTTATTTTTATTAAATCCTTATCTAGTGATATTGAAACTGGCAGCGTATTTCCAGCATATTCTTTAGCTAAAAGTTCACTTTGAGGACACATTTTTATTTCCCTTCCAAAATGTGAGTCTATGAAATTATTACTCCAAAATTTATCGCCAGAATGCACGTACTCATCAGTAGCATACGGTACCCCACCATAACTGCATTGAACTTTGTAATCTCCAACACCACTGTGTTGAAAAAAATCATGAACGGCAGTGTAGCTACCGGCAGCATCATTTATGTAATCCATTACTTTATTCCTTAAACTTTTGGTTTATTATATCATAATCATTATACCAGTCAATCAAAAAAGCTCTCTCTTGCTGTTTTTAGAACTGATTGTAAGCAAGTGCTTTTGATTAGTTGGGAGCATATTTATAAGACTGTGACATTCGTGCCTCCCAGTTTTTCACATACTGCTGAATCAATTCAGGATAATCTGTAATAATTAATAAATTTTCAGCATTTCCTTTTTTAGCTGTCTTACTCAGGTTAAACGACCCTGTGATAACTTTTTGATTATCAACAATCATTATCTTATTATGAGCAATTTTTGGCTTATCATCGATCCAAACTGGTACTCCACCTGAAAATAATTCATTTATAACACTATATTTTGAGTAGAGTTGCGATTTATCTAAGATGACTTTAACATCAACACCACGCTCTTTAGCATTAATCAAAGATTTTGCAATTGTTCCAAGAGTAAATGTATATTCTTGAACTAGGATAGATTTTTTAGACTGATCTATTACGCTGATTATCGGCACAGCACAATCTTCTCCAGGTGAAAAGCAAACCGTAGCTTTTGGGCAGGGCGAAAATATAAAACCCGCATAGTAATACAGAGAAAAACACATTAATAAGAATAAAAAGTGAAAAAGCCTCACAATAACCCACCCCCGGATATATGGCGATAGGCTACATTATAGTTTAATCACCTGTCAATAGACTTTTTGCATAGCTTTTGGCAGCACGTTGGGCATCCAGCTGTCATCCAATAGAAACGAAAAAACTTACTTAATATATTTTGCCAGAGGTCTAATTATTCTGCCGCAATTTTGCTCTATCACACTTGCCACATTTAATATTCCAGCTTCATCATAATAATTTCCAATCACTTGCAAGGCAAGTGGTAAACCCTCATTGGAGAGCCCAACAGGAACAGAAATAGCAGGCAATCCTGCCAGACTTGCCGGCACAGTAAACACATCATTGATGCACATAATTAACGGATCTGGCTTTTCATTTAAGCCAAAAGCTTCCGTTGGAGCAGATGGCACAAGTATGTAATCTATTTTTTCAAACGCTTTTATAAAATCATTTCTGATTAATGCCCTAATGCACTGCGCTTTTTCGTAATATTCATTATAATGACCTGAAGAAAGCGCATAAGCGCCAATTAAAATTCTTCTTTTCACCTCTTTACCAAAACCTTCTGCTCTTGTTAGTGAATACATTTCTTCAAGGGTATCAGCATCAACCCTTAATCCATAACGCACACCATCGTAACGAGCAAGATTGGATGAAGTTTCAGCAGAACAGATTAAATAATAGACTGGTATTGCATATTTAGTATGTGGCAGAGTAATGTCAACAACTTCAGCGCCATTTTCTTTTAAATAGGAAGCAACTCTTTCCCAATTATGAACTATTTCCTCTGAAATTCCATCCATCCTATATTCTTTTGGTATACCAATACACTTACCCTTGACATCACTATTTATAAAGCTAGAAAATTTAGGCACTGGCTTTTCGCTCGATATTGAATCTTTTGTATCATAGCCACAAATTGCTTCCAGCATTAATGCTGAATCAGAGACAGAACGAGTAATGACTCCTGCTTGATCCAGAGAACTCGCAAATGCAATCATACCAAAACGCGAGCATCTTCCATAAGTTGGCTTTATTCCAACTACTCCACAATAAGCTGCTGGTTGGCGTACAGATCCACCGGTGTCGCTCCCTAACGCTCCAGCGCATAAAAATCCAGCAACCGATGCTGCAGATCCACCAGATGATCCACCAGGAACAACTTTTTCCCCATCACTTTTTCTAATCCACACATTTTCAACAGGGCCAAAATAGCTATTTGTGTTCGCAGAACCCATAGCAAATTCATCCATATTAAGCTTACCGAGCATGGCTGCTCCACTTTTTAAAAGCAAGTCAGACACCGTAGATTCGTAAGTCGGAACAAAATTTTCCAGCATTTTTGAGCATGCTGTTGTTTTTATTCCTTTTGTACAGAATAGATCTTTGATGCCAACTGGTATACCCATGAGCGGCGAGATTAAATCATCCTTTTGCCTAGAGAAATGTTCATCTGCAGCTTTAGCAGCTTTCATTGCTATCTCTAGGGTTTTTGTTATAAATGCATTTAATTTCTCATTTTCAACCGCACTGATGTGCGCCTTTACGAGTTCAACGGCAGAAAAACTCTTTTTTTTGAGCCCGTCATGCATTTGTGTAATACTTAACTTTCTTAGTTCATTCATCAATATTTAATTTTTAGCAAGACGTTAATTATAACATGGCACGATAAAAAATCCATACATTTATAGTTACAGCTAGAAATGTAGCTAAGGTAATTTAGATTCACCGACAATCGTCTAGATCCCGCTACTTGTTAGCGGCTAAGAGATACCGCAGCGGTATGACGTAGAAGCTATACTTTTATACTCACCAACTCAGTATGCAATCTGGATCCAAGTGTCGGCTACTCGGATGACACCATAATAAAGTGAAACTAGATTCCACCTTCACGCACTGGGATGACAATATTTGCTATGTAATTTGTGCCATATTACAATAGTTGTAAGTGTAATTTAATAATTAGAAACGAAAGGAGTTCTTTTTTAAAAAACTTAAGTTATACTTATAAGTGTTTGATATCTTATATAGTAATTATGTCGAGTTTAAGCTGCCTTTATGGTGATAATGCAGAATTTGTGGAAGAAATGTATAGCCGTTATTTGCAGGGTGATAAATCAATCGGGGAGGATTGGTATAGAATTTTTTCAAGCAATTTAGAAGTTAATAAAGCGGAGACCTGCAGTCCGCAGCATGTAACTAAGGTGGATGATTCAGTTTCTAGTTTAGCAAATTTTTTCAGATCTTACGGTCATTTTTTTGCGGATCTTAATCCGTTATCACCCAATGTGAATAAGGAAGTAGATTATCAGAAATATTCGAATCTCTCTCCTACGGGTGACACTGGAATCTATAGAGATATTTACTGCAAGAATATCGGTTTTGAATTTATGCATATCTCCTCTTATGAGGAGAGGATGTGGCTGCAGGAAAAGATCGAAAATCAAACCTATACGCTGAGTTCACAAGATAAAAAGGAAATACTGAGGCACTTGGTTGAATCTGAGATGTTCGAACAATTTCTCCATATGAAATTTCCTGGATATAAACGTTTTTCTATCGAAGGTGGGGAATCAGCTATCGTTGCAATTGAGAGAATCATTAGTGATTCTGCAGCTTTTAGTATTGAAGAGATAGTCCTTGGCATGGCTCACCGCGGACGACTCAATGTTCTAACCAAAGTTATGGGCAAAGAATATGCGGCAATGCTATCTGAATTTCAAGGCAATCTTGCATGCCCAAGTGGTCTTGAGGTGTCTGGTGATGTTAAATATCACCTTGGTTACTCTTCTGATCGAACACTTGCCGGTGGTAAGAAAATACATTTAAGTTTATGCCCTAATCCATCTCACCTTGAAGCGGTAAATCCGGTTTTGGCTGGAAGAATAAGAGCAAAACAGAATATAAGATCTGTGCTTGGCATATCAATTCATGGTGATGCGGCTTTCATCGGTCAAGGAGTGGTTGCTGAAACTCTAACCTTAAGCAATATTGAAGGCTATAAGGTGGATGGCATCGTGCACATTGTCATTAACAACCAAGTTGGTTTTACTGCTAACCCATGCTGCGCACGATCTTCTTTTTATTGCACTGACATAGCAAAATCAGTAGAAGCTCCAGTATTTCACGTTAATGGAGATAACCCTGAAGCTGTGAGTTTTGTTGCGAATTTGGCGATGGAATATAGGCAGAAATTTAAAAAGGACGTAGTGATTGACATAATATGCTACCGCAAATATGGCCATAATGAAGGCGATGAACCGAATTTCACTCAGCCACTTATGTATAAGGCGATATCAAAGCATAAAACTCCAGGAACACTGTATGAAGAGAAGTTGATCGCAGAGAAAGTATTAAGTGGTGATGAGGTAAATAAATTGCGCAGTGAGTTCAGGGCAAAATTAGATAAAAGTCTTGCTGAATCAGTGACTTACACTCCAAAAAAAGCTGACTGGTTTTGTGGAGTATGGTCAAAATTAAGAAGGGCAAGGTTGAACGATTTGAGCGAATACTATACAGATTCTGGTGTTCCGCCAGATGAGTTGAAAAAATTAGGTGTGTATATAAATAGCAATATCCCAAGTAGCTTTAACATTAATAATAAGGTTAGAAAAATACTTGATGGCAGAATAGACAGTATAAATTCCAGTAGTAATATAGACTGGGCAATTGCCGAAAGTCTTGCATTTGCGTCACTGCTTACAGAAGGAATAGGAGTGCGTTTATCAGGACAAGATTCTGGACGTGGAACTTTCTCGCACCGTCATTCAAGGCTTGTTGATCAGGTAACGGAAGAAGCGTTTATTCCGCTAAACAATATAAATGGAAAGCAAGCTCACTTTGAGGTCATAGATAGCGCTTTATCAGAGTATGCTGTAATGGGCTTTGAATATGGATATAGCCTTGATTCCCCATATTCACTGGTGCTCTGGGAAGGACAATTTGGTGATTTCGCAAATGGTGCACAAATTATGATTGACCAGTTTATCGCATCTGCAGAAACAAAGTGGTTGCGATCAAGCGGTCTAGTTTTGTTGCTGCCTCATGGTTATGAAGGACAGGGACCTGAGCATAGCTCCGCGCGTATAGAGAGATTTTTGCAACTCTGTGCAGAAGATAATATGCAGGTAGTTAATTGTTCAACCCCAGCAAATTATTTTCATGCTTTACGCAGACAAATGCATAGAGACTTTCGTAAGCCTCTGGTAGTGTTTACACCTAAATCGCTACTGCGTCATAAAAGAGCAGTTTCTAACCTATCTGACTTTGAAGGAAAATTCCTCACGGTAATCCCAGAATATAGAACAGATTTGGTTCTAAATGATAAAATACGTAAAGTTGTAATATGCAGTGGTAAAGTTTACTACAACATAATTGAAGTATGTGAAGCACAAAAAATAAACGATATAGCAGTAATACGTTTGGAGCAATTCTATCCGTTTCCTGCCGATAAATTAAGCAGTGAACTTGAGAAATACAAGAACGCTGAAATTATATGGTGTCAAGAAGAACCAAAAAATATGGGGGGATGGTTTTTTGTCAACCCATTGATAGAAGAAGTGTTGTCCAATCTCAATATTCAAGCAAAAAGACCTAAATGCATCGCGAGGCCTGCTGCTGCATCTCCTGCATGTGGTTATGCTAGTGTCCATGCTCAGCAACAGGAGGAAATTTTGAAGCAAGTTATGCAGGGAATCTAGCACAATTGTGTAAATATCGAAGCGAAAGCTGGCAAGCGGACATTGTTCATCAGATCTTGACGCTGGGCACTGCAGCCAGGCGCGATAGAAAACGTATCACACCAATCAAACCTCTTTGATGCTCAGACAAATATAAAAAGACTTTCATTCGTATCTGTTCAGGATAGCGGCAAGACCATAGAGTAAATGTGAGGTAAGTCCTTACAATAAATGGTGTCATCCCAGTGCTTGACACTGGGATCCAGCTTTTGATCGAAAATGTTGTATAGTGCGTTTGTTTACAATTTTTCTGGATCCCAGTGTCTGGGCACTGGGATGACACCTTTGTGTTTGAGGCAAAATCGGCTATAACACTTAACATACTGCCTTTGCAAACAAATGTTCGTACAGTTGTGTATCACGCACTTTGCTTCAATATTTGTACATTAGCCATGCATCTGAACAGATACTTTCATTCTATTAAAAAGCTACAATATTTATTAAAATTTTCATTTATTTTTATTTAAAAAGTAAATATCATCAATATTTACTTTAATTAATATAGGATATATATGAATACAGAAATATTTGAGAGGTTAATAGGGCAAACTAGTCTACGCAGCAATAGCAAAGCTGAGATCATACAGTTAAATAGAAATGAAAAAGCTTTCGTAGATGAGGATAAAAAATCTATCGAATTAGCTGAGGCCATTTTTAAATGGCCTCAGCTAATTCAAAAGAACAGTACTAGCGATCAGGGTTACTCTGCTATGGATTACATCTTAAATAAACTAATAAATGATAGGAAACTTTTCGAGGAAATGAAAGATAGAGGTACAAGTATAATACGTCTTTTTTCTTTGCTATCAATGTATCATGGTCGTCTCAATTCCTGTACTATAGAATATGTAGAAGATGGTACTACTAAGTGTGGCATACTTGATTACGCTGGCACCTATCCAGAACTAGTGCCTTTAGAGGATTTTATACTTATTGAGCCTTGCTCGTATCTCGAGTACACTGTGCTTGATAATGATAATATCAGAAATAGGTTAGCTAGAGACTTAACTGAAGACAAAACAAAATTAGATACTTTTGTAAATGGAATTTTAGCAATAAAGAGCTCGGATTTAGTATTATTTTATATTAACAGGATAGAAGTTCCTAATGAGGAAGATAGATATTTTGTTAATCTCTTACAGAAAAACGGCATGCTAGACTACATCTTAAACAAAGATGATACAACACTTGCAAAATCAACTCTAAAGAAGTTGTTGAAGCTTTCTATTTTGCAGGAAGGAGAAAGCACTAAGCTAGAATCTCCCCTAGCTTCAAGTGTAAATGTTAGCAAAGCTCAGCAACATTGTAGTATATAGCTGGTGATAAAGTTTAAAATAATTGCATATACTGGTATCTGTTCAGATGCATGGCTAATGTACAAATACCGAAACAAAAATTCCAGTGCTCCCTTTCTTGTCATCCGAGTAGCTGACACTGGGATGGCTTTGTTGCATCGCACTTTATGAGATGGTGATTTATGGTAAATTCATGTAACTATCTCAAATTTAGCCATACCAATATCAGTGAATTTATTGAGCAAATAGCATTTGATTAGCAGTTCTTTTTCTCGATTTATCTCAGATTTATTCCTAAAACTAAATCCAAATATTTGCTTTAATCTTGAGAAAAACCCTTCAACATAAGCCATAATTTACTTCTTTTTTCCATTCTTTCATGCTATCTTCACCGTATAATTTTATTAACCTAATGGCAGCATTCCTGTCAGACATATAATCTATTTCTGGATGTTCTGCCGCATTGTTTATTGGTGGAATTTTTGCCTTTATATCATATTCGTTACACAACTTTGTGCCTATCATATGCTCTATCTGCATATAGTGCTTTTATTGCATGAACTTCTTTTAGCAAATCACAAGCTCCATAGTGATCAGACCGTTACTATATTTTACAGCTATGGCTTTTTTGCTGTTTATATTCAACATTACGTGCAATTTTCTTGTTTGCTCATAGCCACGATATTTTCTGTCAGTGCTATTTTCCTTGCTGTGTGTTGTTATATATACTAATTCCTGTACTGTCTATAGCAATTTCGATATCTTCCATATTATTTTCTGCAATCATTTATCTTAATATTAAGTTTCTTAAACCTTCTTGAAGCCTGGGAATAGTTGATAACTTGCAAACTTCTTCCTATTTGTTGCAAATATCCTTTTATAAATCCCACCGTTTGTCTTAAGCCAATTCTAAAGAGACTGGTGATTATATGCACCAAAATTACAACTTTATCACTATAAATATAGTTGCCGCCCTGCATTTTTGGACAATTCTCGTACCAATTTTCTATAGCGTCATTGATATAACAAAAAATGCTTCCTCTTTCTTGGAGAAATTTGTTATATTCATGGCAGTTACTGACTCTCATTTTTTGTGGCATATTTTTTCTTCAAAGGTTAAATGGCTATTTATAATGAATTTTGTCAGTAACTGCCAGATTTTTTCGGTTGCTATGCAACAAAGCCATTCCAGACTGGAATGACACCCTTTTTGGGTCCTCTAAGTAGCCTATATGGTGTCATCCAAGTAACCTCCCTCCCCTGTCATCCAAGTAGCTCGACTACTTGGATCCAGAAAAAAGAATGGTGTCATCCCAGTGCCCAGACACTGGGATCCAGAAGACTTAATTTCAACCAAGTGACTGCATAATAAAGGCTAGATCCCAGTGTCTGGGCACTGGGATGACAAAAAAAGGAGCACTGGCATGACACCTCTCTTGGGCTCTTTTAGCTACAAACATTAAGAAATTTACCAAACGAAAAAAAAGGCAAAAGAAGCCCCATGGTTAACTAGTTATTTATATGTACTTCAAAATATTGGCGTTTTTTATTCTAAACGCTCCGATTCAGCCGCTTTTAAATGCAACTAACCTTAGCTATAAATGTTTAAGAAATTTACTAGGCAGAAAAAAAAGGCAAAGAATCCCCAGGGTAGCCAGTATTCAAATTCCCCCTTGTTCTATTTGACGTCTTTTGATGTCTTGAACGCTTTATAAGCGCGTTTCTGCTTGTATAGGTAGAAACCTAAAAGTTTTATAAAGACATGAGGTGCACATAGTGCAAAAAATTAAGCATGATTTACGCCAAATACAAAGTTCCCTTTGTCGTTTTAATCTGCAGATTGCGAAGATAAATAAATAGCTTCAGTTTCATGATAAGAGGGCTGGCAAAGGGTGTCAAGTAAGTTTTTTCGTTTCTGTGAACCACCTGCTAACATTAACTACCGATATCGTATCTGAAGAAGCCCCCTGGCCATTCTAAAAAATTTAATGCTGAGTACACTTTACTTTTGGCTTCCTCTATAGTGCTCCCTTCTGCTACTATATTTAGCACTCTTCCGCCATCTGAAACTAAGTTACCACTTTCATCCAATTTAGTACCAGCATGAAACACCAATACACCAGGAATGCTTTCAATTTTATCTAACCCCTTAATTACTTCTCCCTTTTGATAATCACCCGGATAGCCTTTACTTGCAACAACTACACAAACTGTAGATTTGTTGTTAAGTTCCACCATTTTGACATTTAACTTTCCTTCTGCAACTGACAACATCAATTTTAACAAATCGCAATTTGAATCAAATCTAGGTAACACGGATTGTATTTCCGGATCACCGAATCTAACGTTATACTCGAGAAGTTTTGGGCTATCTTTGCAAATCATTAAACCAGCAAAGAGTACTCCTTTATAAGGCGTACCCATGTTAACCAATGCTTGAGCTGTAGGGTATATTATTTTTTGGATAATTTTTTGCTCCATGTCCTTACTTATAATTGAAGGTGATGAGTACGACCCCATACCTCCAGTATTTTGGCTTTCATTACTTTCATCAACTCTCTTATAATCTTTTGCACACCCAAGAGTTACTACTTTCAACCCATCAACAAGAGCAAAAAAACTTACTTCTTCTCCAATTAAAAACTCTTCTATGATTATTTCTTCACCTGATTCACCAAATTTTTTCTCCACTAGCATTGAATCTATTGCTGAAAAAGCTTCGTTTTCTGTATTACATATAACCACCCCTTTTCCTGCTGCAATTCCATTTGCTTTCACTACAAGTGGAAACTTTATTTTATTGCTACGTACAAAATCTTTAGCTAACCCTTCATCAACAAAACACTCGTACTTGGCAGTTGGTATACCATATCGTTTACATAATCCCTTGGTGAAAGACTTCGATCCCTCAAGTTTTGCAGTTGCTTGACTTGGAGCAAAAACATTTATTCCCTCTGCAACTAAATCATCAGCAAGCCCATCAATTATTGGTTGTTCTGGACCAATAACAACCAACTCTATATTTTCTCTCTTGCAAAATTGTGTAACATCCACTGAATTTTGAATATTTACATCCACAAGAACTCCCAAATTTTCCATGGCCGGGCGACCAGGAGTGACATATAACTCAGTCAAGATAGGAGATTTTTTTAGAGCCCAAAGTAGAGCGTGCTCACGCCCACCAGAACCTATAACCAGAACCTTCATCTTTATTTCCTCGCTTTTCTATATGTCAAAATTATTATTTGCTTATAACAGTATCATTACTCATGTATTTTTGCAACACGTTTGGTATTGCAATCGACCCGTCAGAATTTTGATAATTCTCCATTATGGCAATAATCGTTCTTCCTATAGCTAAAGCTGAGCCGTTTAAAGTGTGAATATATTTTTTCATCTTTTTATCAGTTTCTGAAGAGTATTTAGCGTTCATCCTTCTTGCTTGAAATGCACCACAATTTGAGCAGCTTGATATTTCTCTATATTTATTTTGCTCAGGTAACCATACCTCTATGTCATAAGTCCTTTGTGCAGCAAAACCCATATCACCACTACAGAGTAGCATTACTCTATACGGTAATTCTAGTTTTTTTAATATCTCTTCAACAACACTCGTCATGCGCTCAAGTTCATCATTTGATTGGTCTTCAGTTGTGATACTCACCAATTCCACTTTACCAAATTGGTGTTGCCTTATCATGCCTCTCGTGTCTCGCCCTGCGCTGCCTGCTTCTTTACGAAAACACTCTGAATACGCAGTAAAACGAATAGGCAGTTCTTTTTCCTCTACTATTTTATCAGCAACCAAATTTGTTAAAAACACTTCACTTGTAGGAATCAACCTCAATTCGTCGGTAGTTAAATACGAATCGTCAGAAAATTTCGGTAGCTGACCAACATTATACATAGCTTCGTCTTTCACCAAAGCCGGGTGGTACACCTCAGTATAGCCAAATTCATTAACATGCATTTCAAGCATAAAATTTATTAGCGCTCGTCCAAGCTTAGCTAACTGTCCTTTTAATATCGCAAATCTTGATCCGGAAATTCTCGCCGCTTGTTCGAAGTCCATTAAACCTAACTTTTCTCCGAGTTCATAATGAGATTTTGCTGTAAAATCAAACTGTCTTTTTCTTCCATATTTTCTCACCTCTAAATTAGAGTTCTCATCTGCGCCTATTGGCACATCTTGCGCAGAAATATTCGGCAAGTTAGATAAAACATTCACTAACTTATCCTTTTCTGCTTGCTCTTTTAAGCTAATTGCCTCTATCTCATTCGTGATGTTTTTTGATGATTTTATTTGCTCTTCACAGGGGCTCTTGCTCATTTTAAGCTTCTTTATTTCCTCTGTGATTTCATTGCGCTGCCTATTTAAATCTTGCAATTTAGTGGTTAATGACCTTTTCTCGTGATCAATTTCTAATATCTCTTTTGCAGTAAACTCTCTTATCCCCCTGCTTCTCATTGCCTTTTCAAATCCTTCAGGGTTTTTGCGTATATATTCTATATCGTGCATATATTGTGCTATTACTAACATTGTTACTGTACTTTAAAAGCTCTTAATATTCAATATTTTCTCATACTACTAAAATTATTATGGTTGATTTTATTGCTAGGATTTGTTAAAATTTAATTAACTTAGCGTTCATAGGATGTAGTATGTTGGGCATCAAAGAAAAATATAATCAATTTAAAGAGAGCACTTACTTTGCTGGTGGGAAATTCGTTATCTACGCTACTTGCGTATGCCTAGCAGCCACATTTGCTGTTGGCTGTTTGGGGTTGATAATAGGTTCCTCTATTGACCTTTCCACTTGCTATGCTCATCTCTAACCCCGTAGTTTGGGTTTTAATGGGAATAGTTGTTACAGCAGCATACAAAATGGTTGTTGAACCTTTATTTCACTTAGCAAAGAACTATATTAATGGAAAAGGAGCTTCAAAGGAGAAAAAGAGTAAGGAAGCAGAGGTTAAGCCACAAGAATTACAAGAGCAACCTGAAGAAAATCAAGAAAGGCCAAAAATTCCTGATAGGGATAGTGGTATTTTTGACTGCAAAGAAGATAAGGATTCTTTTGTATATAAGACAAATAAAAAAGAAGATTATAAATTTTGGTTAAGTGATTCTGATATTATAGAAATCGCAAGAGTTTGCTATAAATGGAAAGCATATAAAGACAAAAAGAATTGTAAGATTCTTTCTGAAGGAGTGTTTTTTTCTTGTTCTAACACTAAATTATTAGAGCAAAAACTAAAAGAATATAAAAATAAAGTAGAACAAGGAAATAATAATTTTATATTTACTTCGATTCTTCATATTAACGGAAATCATTGGGTAACATTGGTTATTTCTCATGATGAAAAGAGTAAAAAGTTTAGAGCATATTATTGCGATTCATTTGGTGAACCATTACCAGAAGAGGTATCAAGTGCGCTACAGAAAACTCTAGAAATAGACAATAGTAGTATTAGAAACTCAGAAGCTAAACAACAAAAAGATGGAGATACATGGAATTGTGGAATATTTGCGTTAGAGAATACTAAGAAAATTACAGATATGCTGAAGGCAGGCAAATCGTTTGATGAAATTAGCACAGAGCTATCAGAATACAAACCTAGTAAAAAAAAATTGGAAGAGAAGAGAAAAGAGCTTGCAGAAGCATTGAGGAGAGATAAACAAAGCAGAGGTAATACGCCAAGCCCTGTATTAGGTGGTCCAGGAAATATAAGTCGTAAAGATAGCGGAGTAAGTTTAGATTCAGTAGAAAGTAAGCAAACAAAAATTGTTCAATATAATACTACAGGTGATGGTAACTGCTTTTTCCATGCGGTATTTGGTGATAATAGCTCTGGTCAATATAAGGCTGAAAAAGCACAAGATATGAGAATGGAATGGCACAAATTTTTAAGCGATTTACATCTTTGGATGATCCGAGTATGCCAGCTCCTCTAAGAGGGCATCTAGAAACGCTTTTTAATATGTTTTTAAACAAGCCAGGAGATCTAACTGGGAGGTCAGACAAAATAAAGAAGCTGGTTGAACAGACAAATGAAAAGACTAGAAATGCTAAAGATAAAGTTGGGGAGCTAGTAGGTAGAATTATTAGAAATTTTAATGTATCGCATGATAAGGCTATCAGCGATCTAAGGAAATATGCAGAAGCTCTTGATCCAGATAATTTTGATGAAGAGATTTACAAAACAAAATACAATAGTGATGTTATTACAAATTCATTTCTTAATAACCCTGAACTTTACAAAGCTTATTTAGAAGCAATAAATAATCCGTGCTATTATATTTTTATCAAAGAAATTCCTATTTTAGCTTCTTTAGCTAACATTAAAATTAATGTCTATTATAAAGACAATAACAACGAGAAGCACGAGGAGTTTGAGCCAGATCCACAAATGATAAATGATGATCAGCTAAATCGAGTATTTGGTCGTGAAAGTTATAAACTAAACGACGAGTTATGGGGCAACAAAAAACAAGAAACAATACACTTAGGGGGAAATCATTATGAGAGAGCTGAGATAGTAGAGGTAGATCCTTCTCTTATGGAAAAAGTAAGTTCAGCTGTACAAAATGCTGCAGCAGCATGTGTGAATGCATTAGGTTTGAACGCATAGAATGTATGCCCCTGCAAATAGGAAATTTGACGATTGATTCTCCGGTAATCTTAGCCCCGATGTCTGGTGTAACTGATTATCCATTTAGAAGTGTTGTTAAGAAGCTTGGTGCAAGTTTGTTAATTTCAGAGATGATTGCAAGCAGAGCCATGATTATGCAAACTCGCCAAAGCATGCAAAAGGCAAAAGTTGACGAATTGACCGCTGTGCAGCTTGCTGGGTGTGAGCCAGATGTTATGGCGGAGGCTGCAAAATTGAATGAGGATATGGGAGCTAAAATCATAGATATAAACTTTGGTTGCCCTGTTAAAAAAGTTGTAAACGGTTATGCAGGATCAGCGCTAATGCGTGATGAGAAAAAAGCCGCTGAGATAATTGAAGCTGTGGTCAAAGCAGTGAATGTGCCAGTTACGGTGAAAATGCGCACTGGATGGAACGATGAAAATCGTAATGCCCCGAGACTTGCGAAAATTGCCGAAGACTTAGGAGCAAAAATGATCACTGTGCATGGAAGAACAAGAGCGCAGCTCTATAACGGTCAAGCAGATTGGAAATTCGTTAGAAATGTTAAAGAGCAAGTGAAAATTCCAGTTATAGTAAATGGCGATATTAAAAATTTAAATGATATTCAGAATGCTCTCAAAGAATCTGGAGCAGACGGAGTGATGATAGGTCGTGGTGCCTACGGTAAACCTTGGCTGATTAATCAAGCAATGAACTTTCTCAGTGGAGGTGAAACTTCTGAGCCAACAGCTTCAGAGAGATTAAGCATCATACTCGAGCATTACGACAATATTCTTGAGTACTATGGAAATGACACAGGAATAAAGATGGCCCGCAAACACATAGGTTGGTACAGTAGCGGGCTTCAAGGCTCATCTGAATTTCGTGTGAGAGTAAATAACATGACAGATAGCACAGAAGTGAAAGAAAATATTGTTGGCTTTTTTGGTCAAAAGACACACTAGCTGTACTCAATTCGACTGATCATATGCCACTACGCTCTCTTCCTCACCAGAGTGTAAATGACAACCATTATCCATCAACCATTCCTCGTCATAAGTTTCAATATCAAAATATTTTTCATATTTATCCACATTATCACAAAGTGAAAGTGCTCTGATCTTATTCATAATCAAACCTGTACCAGCAGGAATTAATCTTCCTACTATAACATTTTCTTTTAATCCACTTAAAGGATCACTCTTCCCGCAGAATGCTGCTTCTGTAAGTACTTTTGTTGTCTCTTGGAAAGAGGCAGCAGAAATAAAGGAGCTAGTTTCAAGACTTGCCCTAGTAATCCCCTGCAGAATAGGAAGATAATGAGTAGGCCGTTTGCCAGAGTTACTCATAGCATCATTTTCCCTATCAACTTCCAGCTTGTCAATGCTTTCGCCAACCAAGTACATAGTATCACCAGGATCAGTAATTTCCACTTTTTGTAGCATTTGTTTTAAGATCACCTCTAAATGCTTATTGTCTATACGAACACCCTGCAATCTATAAACTTGCTGTATTTCAGAAATCATATAGTGCGCTAAAGCTTCTAACCCAAGCACACGTAAAATATCATGGAGATCAGGGTCACCATCCATCAATAGATCACCTTTACGTACAAAATCACCTTCATTGACTATCACATGCTTACTTCTTGATACCAAATATTCAACTGGAGAAATTTGTTCATCTACAGGTTTAATTAATATACTGCGTTTTCCTCTACGGTCTTTTTCAGAAAACGCTACATAGCCATCTATCTCGCTAACAATAGCATGCTCTTTAGGACGACGTGCTTCAAATAACTCTATAACCCTCGGTAAACCACCAGTAATATCACGAGTTTTAACTGACTCTCTTGGTGTTCTTGTAATAACATCACCTGCATGAACCTTCTGGCCATCTTGTACATTGAGCACTGCACCGATTGGTATAAAATAACATGCTTCAACGCCACTTGCGAGTGTCATTACTTTACCATTATCGTCAAGCAGCACAATACGAGGACGTAAATTAGCTCCACCAGAATGCAATTTCCAGTCTTTTACTACTTTGCTTGATATTCCTGTAGATTCATCCATCACTTCAGTGATCGAAATTCCATCTTTTAAGTCCTGATAAGACACTGTACCTGTCTTCTCCGTGATAATAGGCAATGTATAAGGATCCCATTCCGCAACTTTATCGCCAATTTTTACTGACCCACTCTCATCTACATAAAGCTTAGCGCCGTAAGGTACACTGTGCTTCAACTTCTCACTACCAAGGCTATCAATCAACACGACTTCACAGGAACGGCTTATCACAATTTTATTTCCGTTTCTATCTATAATTATATTACTATTGTTTAACTTTATTTTAGCATTAATAGAAGCTATAATATTCGAGGATTCAACGCCTCTAGTCATTACTCCACCTATATGGAAAGTACGCATCGTTAACTGAGTACCTGGCTCTCCAACAGATTGAGCAGCTATAACACCAACTGCTTCACCTATTGAAACAATTTTACCAGTTGCAAGGTCTCTTCCATAACATAAAGAACATACACCAGGACTTATTTCACAAGTTAAAGGCGATCTAATTTTTAGAGCATCAAGACCTGCAATGCTGATTTGCTTTACTTTATCCTCATCAATTAATTCCCCTGCTTTTACTAATAATTCTTTTGTCACTGGGTTATATATATCATTTGCAGCTGTTCTACCCAGCACAACACTCTCTAGAGATGCAACTATAGTACTTCCTTCAACTGTAGCTCTCACAACAAGACCATTTTTTGTTTTACAGTCATGCTTTGTAACTATGCAATTTTGAGATACATCAACTAAACGACGAGTTAAGTATCCAGAGTTTGCAGTTTTAAGTGCAGTGTCAGCTAAACCTTTACGCGCACCGTGAGTAGAATTAAAGTATTCAAATACGTTCAATCCTTCACGGAAATTAGAAATTATAGGTGTTTCTATAATCTCACCAGAAGGTTTGGTCATGAGCCCTCGCATTCCTGCTAGCTGTTTCATCTGTGAAGTAGAACCCCTTGCACCAGAGTTAACCATCATATACACTGAGTTGTACTTACTATTTCCATCATATAGAGATATTGCTTTTAACATATCATTAGCTATCATATCCGTACACTTAGACCATTCATCTATAACCTTGTTATACCTCTCACTTCTAGTTATTAGCCCATCTTGATATTGCATAGAGAATTTCTTAATTTCACCCCTCGCGTGATCAACATGTGTAGCTTTAGTTTCAGGTATAACCATATCACAACGACCAAAAGAAATACCAGAAAATGTGGCATACTCAAAGCCAAGTACCATTAATTTATCAGAAAATGCCACTGTAGCACTTTGACCACAGTTACGATATACCAAATCAACTATACCAGTTATTTCCTTGACTGTTAATATCTGATTTATTAGATCGAAGCTTAGATTCTCATGCTTAGGAAAAATCTGCCATAATATTAAACGGCCAGGAGTTGTACAAACAGTTTTATAGTGAGTTTCACCGCTGCTATTAATATACTCCATCCTATACTTTATACTAGAATGAATATGTAAAGTACCATCACTCAAGGAATGCTCAACTTCACAAAAAGCACCAAAAGATGGTAAATTATCTTCCTTAGGTTCTTGTAAAGTCAGATAATATATACCAAGTACTATATCTTTACTAGGAACTATAATCGGTCTGCCATTAGAAGGACTTAAAACGTTATTAGTGGACATCATCAACACCCTAGCTTCAAGCTGAGCTTCCAATGAAATTGGCACATGCACTGCCATTTGATCACCATCAAAATCAGCATTAAACGCCGTACAGACAAGCGGATGAAGCTGTATTGCTTTGCCTTCAATAAGGATTGGCTCAAAAGCCTGAATACTAAGTCTATGTAGCGTAGGCGCTCTATTCAACAAAACAGGATGCTCTTTTATTACCTCTTCAAGCATATCCCAAACTTCTGGTTTTTCTGCTCTTATCAACTTACTAGCAAACTTAATAGTTGGAGCCATACCATACATCTTAAGTTTTGAGTAAACAAAAGGTTTGAATAGTTCAAGAGCCATTCTTTTTGGTAATCCACACTGATTTAGTTTCAAAGTTGGACCAACAACTATTACAGAACGTCCAGAGTAGTCTACCCTTTTTCCTAAGAGGTTCTGGCGAAAACGACCCTGTTTTCCTTTTAACATATCACTAATGGACTTTTTATATCCAACAGCACCAGCTTTATTTACCAAAGTATTACGACGACTATTATCAAAAAGAGAATCAACTGCTTCTTGTAACATCCTTTTTTCATTACGAATCATAATCTCAGGAGGATTTAAGCTCAACAATTTCCTCAACCTGTTATTTCTATTAATAATAGTCCTATAATGATGATTCAGATCAGAAACTGCAGGACGACCACTCTCAAGCGATACCAAAGGACGCAAATCAGGTGGTAAAATAGGTATAGTTGTAAGTATCATCCACTCAGGCCTATTTCCAGACTTAATGAAGTTTTCAACAATACGCAATCTCTTTATAATTTTCTTTCTTCTTATCTCAGAAGCAACAGATTCTAATTCTAGTCTTAAATCCTTCCTAATTTCATGTAAATCAAGGCGCGTTAGCAACTCTCTTATAGCTTCAACACCTTGCATAGCTACAAAACTATCGATCCCATAGCTATCTTTAGCTTCATTATAAGCTTTTTCACTAATAATCTCACCTTTTTCAAAAGGCGAAACAAGAGGATCTATTACGATATAATTATCGCTATATAAAATATTCTCAATATCTCTGAGAGACATATCCAGTAATGCTCCAATTCTTGAAGGAAGCGATTTCAAAAACCATATATGAGCAACAGGAGATGCAAGCTCTATATGACCCATCCTTTCTCTTCTTACTTTAGAAGATGTAACTTCTACTCCGCATTTTTCGCATATGCGACCTCTGTGTCTTCTTTTTTTGTATTTTCCACATAAACATTCATCGTCATTGACAGGGCCAAAAACCTTAGGGCAAAATAGTCCACCTTTCTCAACTTTGAACGTACGATAATTTGCAGTTGAAACATCTTCTATCTCACCACAAGATATACGCTTAATACTTTCAGGGCTAGCAATCGATATGCTAACCTCATTAAAAGATTGTGCAATGTTAGTGTGAGATATATCTTCAATCACTACATCATTTTGCTTTAAATCTACATTTAAACATAAAGAACGTAATTCTTTTATCATCACATTAAAGGATTCAGGAATTCCACATTCAAAATTACTGTCACCTTTTATTATCGATTCGTAAATCTTAACTCTACCATTAATATCATCAGACTTCACAGTTAACATTTCCTGCAAAGTATAAGCAGCACCATAGGCTTGTAATGCCCAACATTCCATTTCACCAAAACGCTGACCACCAAAATGAGATTTTCCTCCTAGAGGTTGTTGAGTAACCAAACTATAAGGCCCTACTGAACGCGCATGAATTTTACCATCAACCAAGTGGTGCAACTTAAGCATGTACATGTAACCAACTGTAACCTTGCGGTCGAATTTTTCACCACTGCAACCGTCATATAATACAGCTTGTCCAGAGTTATCCAAACCAGCAAGTTCAAATAATTTTGCTATTTGTTCATCTTTTGGACCCTCAAATACAGGTGCAGCAACAGGAACGCCATCACGTAATTTGCGTGCAAATTCAATGAGATTATTATCACTAATATTACGAATATCATTACAGATAGATACGTTACTGCCATAGCTATAAACCTCAATCAGGAAGTTACGTAAATTGCTGTATGAACTTTTACAAGAGTTCAAATAGTTCTCTACTAACGCATTCAACTCGTCATTTAGTGTATTCTTATTAGGTGTATTTAAAACAGAAGCCGTTATTTCATCATCATCAATATTTTCAATTTTTTTATTGTCAAGATATGCTACTGCAAATTGTGTAAAATTATCATCGTTAAGGGACCTAATTCCCTTGCAAAAAGCACTTTTGATTTTATTGATCTCATTGAGAATATTACTTACCTTTTCCCCTAATTTTCTACAAGCCCAACCTACATGCGTTTCCAGTATTTGCCCTACATTCATTCGTGAAGGAACACCAAGAGGGTTAAGAATAATATCAACAGGAGTACCATCTTCCAAATAAGGCATATCTTCCACTGGCACAACTCGAGAAATCACACCTTTATTTCCATGTCTACCAGCCATTTTATCCCCTGGTTGCAGACTATGTTTTACAGCAATGAAAACTTTTACTGACATCGACACACCTTGAGGCAGGTCATAACCTTCATGTAATTTTTCTACTTTTCGCTTAAACTGTGCTATTGCATGTGATACTTTTTCATCAAAATCTTTTTTTAAGCTCTTAACTTGCTCAGAAATGGATTGGTTTTTTAATCCTATACCCCACCATTGCTCACGTTCAATAGAGTCAAATTTTTCTCGATCTTGAGAACCAGAATTAATAAGAAGTTTCTTCAGTTCATCATAGAAATATTCACTAGTAACGTTGATTATATAATCTCGCTCTTTCTCAAAGTCATTTACCTCTTTTTGTTTGATGAGTAATGCCCTTTCATTTTCTTCAACCCCCCTGCGTGTAAAGACTTGTACATCAATTACTGTCCCTTCAACATCTGGAGATGTATATAAAGAGGAATCCGCACAATCGAATGACTTTTCACCAAAAATTGTCATTAATAACTTCGTTTCAGGAGGCAATGAAAGAGAAGGTTTAGGTGTAACCTTACCTACCAGAATATAGCCTGGACCAACTCTTGTACCAATTTTCACTATACCACTATCATCCAAGTGATATAGATTTTCTTCATTAACACCAGGTATAGCACGAGTTATTTTTTCTGATCCTAAAGGGGTATCATGTACAACACAGTCAAATTCTTCTATATGAATAGAAGTAAAGAGATCTTTTTTAACAACTTCACTAGAAATAATAATAGAGTCTTCAAAATTATAACCTTGCCAAGACATAAAAGCGACTAGCAAATTTTTACCAAGCGCCAACTCACCACTGTTAATTGCAGGACCATCAGCTATTACATCACCCTTTTTAACATAATCACCTACGCACACTAGCGGTCTTTGATTAATACAAGTATTATGGTTAGAACGCTGAAATTTCCTTAGATGATAAATATCTACGTCCAAGTAGTTAACCCTTTCTTTATCAAAAGCACGTATAACTATAGAGTTACTATCAGAACTATCAACTATGCCATCGCGTTTTGCTAAAACTACAGCACCAGAGCCAGAAGCTACAAAAGACTCCATACCAGTAGCAACCAGGGGAGCGGTAGGCTTCAATAAAGGTACGGCCTGACGTTGCATATTTGAGCCCATTAATGCTCTATTAGCATCATCATTTTCTAAAAATGGAATCAAGGAAGCTGCAACTGATATTACCTGCTTAGGAGATACGTCAATGTAACTAACTTGGTCGCTACTTACCATGACGAAGCTACCAGCATATCTACAGTATAGCATGTCATCAACAAAGCAATTATTTTCATCAAGCTTTACGCTAGTGTCAGCTATATGATGTGAGCCTTCGTCTATAGCAGAAAGATACTCAATTTGATCAGTAACAACCCTATTGACTACTTTTCTATAAGGGCTTTCAATAAAACCATATTTATTAATACGCGCGTATATAGCTAAGCTGTTGATTAACCCTATATTTTGCCCTTCAGGAGTCTCAATAGGGCAAATTCTTCCATAATGAGTTGGATGAACATCACGCACTTCAAATCCTGCCCGTTCTCTTGTTAAACCGCCAGGACCTAACGCGGACAACCTTCTTTTATGTGTTATTTCAGATAACGGATTAGTCTGATCCATAAATTGAGATAATTGAGAAGAATTGAAGAAATCTCTTAAAACATTAGTTAACACTTTTGGATTAATAAAATCAGATGGAGAAACTTTATCTAAACTAGAAGTGGACATAGAATCAACTATTGCGCGTTCCAATTTCAACAACCCAGTTCTAAATTGATTTTCTATAAACTCTCCAACTGATCTTACTCTTCTGTTTCCTAAATGATCAATATCATCTACAGATCCTTGACCGTCACGTAACAATACTATTTTTTTCACAATTTCAATAATATCTTCATGCGTTAAAACAGTTAAATCCTCATCATAATTTAATCCAAGGTAAGAGTTAAGCTTCAACCTACCAATGTTAGACAAATCATAATATTCCGGACTGAAGAAAAGATTACGGAAAAACTCCTCTACTATCTCTAAAACAGGAACTTCACCAGGACGCAAAACTCTATATATTTCATATAGCGCATCCTGATAAGACATGTTTTCATCTAAGAAAAGCGTATTTAATATATAAGGCCCAACAAACAAATTATCTATGTTCAACACTGATATTTCATCCACAGATAATAACTCAAGCTTCTTTATGTCTTCTAGCTTTATAGATTCACCAGCAGATAAAATTTTCGTAGAGCTAGCACTATCCATTAAATCTTCTGCGAGGAATAAACCACATATAGAATTAAAAGGAACTAGATACTCTTTCAATTCATTATCATATAGCTTTTTAGCTAGTCTTGAGGTAATACGAACGTTAGCTTTAAGCAGCACATTACCTTCAATATCCATTAAGTCGAAAGGCAGCCTCACTCCTTTAAATTTATCAGGAACAAAAGGCACTTTCCAACCATCTTTATGTTTTACATACTTTATTTTCTCATAAAATCTATCGAGTATATCATTATTTGATAGACCCAATGCCTTTAATAAAACTGAAATTGGCAATTTTCTTTTTCTATCAACACGAAAATACAAATGGTCTTTAACATCAAATTCAATATCAAGCCAAGAACCCCTATAAGGAATAATTCTAGCAGAATAGATCAATTTACCAGAATTGTAAGTTTTCCCCTTATCGCTATCAAAAAATACACCAGGAGACCTATGCATTTGTGAGACGATAACTTTTTCCACACCATTAATGATGAAAGTGCCCTTATCAGTCATCATAGGCAACCCACAAAAGTGGACTTTCTGCTCTTCTATAGATTTTACAACGGTTGCAAGTTTAGAATGATCTCCACTCTCTTTAATCGATTTATATTCATCAAGAGAAATACCATCCTGCATAACAACAAGACGTATAGAAGCAATAACCTGAGCAGAAAAAGTTACACCACGCTTTATACACTCAGATTCATCATACTTAGGATCATCTACCCTACAACTTATAAACTCGATAGTAGCCCTGCGCAAAGGATCATTTATTGGAAAGATTGTATGAAAGATAACTTCAAGTCTTTCATTACCCTTATTCTTAGGAGTAAATGAATCATACGACTCTTTTTGAACCTTAACCAAATCCAATAAAGAATCTTTTAAATCAATCGACCTAGAATAAGAAACTCTAGGAACAAAAGCACCAGAAGCGTACATATAAGAAGAATCAACCATTAAAATACCCCAAACTAATTAAAAGAGCTATATCAATATAAAATTAATACATTAAATATTATTCAAGCTCCACTTTAGTTGCTCCTGCTTCAATAAGTTTTTGCTTGATTTTTTCTGCTTCGTCTTTAGGAACATTAGCAGTCAAATCTTTAGGTAAAGATTCAACCAACTCTTTTGCCTCTTTTAAACCCAATGTAGAATTAACCTCTCTCACAGCTTTAATAACTCCTATTTTTTTACTCGCATCAATTTCTTTAATCACAACTTTATACTCAGCTTTTTCTTGAGCAGCAGGAGCAGCAGCATTATCACCAATAGGCGCCCCAGCACCAACAGCTCTACCAAGAAAAGAACCAGCAGGCAACCCTATTTTCTCTTCTAGAACTTTTACAAGTTCAGAAGCCTCTAATAGGTTTAAAGATAATATTTTATCAACCAAATCACTTGTTACATTACTCATAATTACCACCTTACTTAACAACAAATTTATTTTTTAGAACTATAATAATCCAAAACTCTCATAAGCCTCATAGAAGATAAATTAATAGACAACGCTAACCGAGCAGGAATATCATAAGATATTAAACGCATAATTTTAACACGCAATTCATCCAGAGAAGGCAACTTAGCCAGTTTATTAACATCTTCCACTGTTAACAATTCATTTAAATGAGCTGCGCAAATCACAGAAATTTTTTCTTTGTTAGCATTAGTAAAATCAACTATTAATTTTGCAGCTTCTACTATGCCACTAGAGTATATAATAGCAACAGGACCAGAAAATTTGCCTAATAAATAAGAAAATTTACCAGTCCTTTCCAAAGCCAAGCGCGCTAGAGTGTTTTTAACTACTAATACCCCACCTGCTATAGACTTCAGGCTATTCCTCAGAGTTAATGAATCATTAGCATTTATAGATTTAAAATTTACTAATATCAAGAAATCATTATTTACAAATACGTTTATTGTGCTCTGTATAAATTCATCCTTATTTTTACGCTTCACGGTATCACTCCCTTAAATTATATCTTCCACTTTGCCTATCTTATAAGCTTTACCCATAGTTGAATTTAAAAAAACACCCTTAAAGTAAATTCCTTTCGCAGAAATAGGTTTATTATCTTTAATTACTTTAAGAAAGGCTTTTAAATTTTCTAGCAAGTCATCAACATCAAATTTAATATTTCCTAATTTACCATGAATAACACCATTTTTATCTGTTCTAAATTTTACCTGACCAGACTTAATGGTTTTAATAGCTTCTGCAATGTTAGAAGTCACAGTACCAAATTTAGGGTTAGGCATCAGCCCTTTAGCACCCAATACTTTTGCAATAGGAGTGATTTTTGCCATAAAATCAGGAGTAGTAATGCACCAATCAACATCTAACTTTCTACCTTTTTTTATTTCTTCAACTAAATCCTCTCCTCCTGCAATATCAGCACCAGCTTTTTCAGCTTCTAATAAATGTTTATCTTGAGCGAAAACAGCTACTTTAATATTCTTCCCGATACCTTTAGGCAAAACTACTGTACCACGCACCTGCTCTTCAGATTTACGTGAATCTACGCCTAAATTGACCGCAATATCAACTGATTCATTAAATTTTGCTGAAGCAGACTCAACAATCTTTTCCAAACACTGCTTAGGATTATCATTATATGTATTCATTTACCTAACCTTCCACAACTTCTATACCCATAGATTTTGCAGTGCCTACAACCATTTTCACTGCTGAATCTTCATTATCCACTTTCATATCAACCATCTTGCACTTTGCCACTTTAATTATAGCAGACATAGGTAATTTAGCCACTAATTCTTTACCAGGATTACCAGAACTTTTACTTAATTTAGTCTCCTGCTTAAGTAAATAAGCCACAGGCGGACCGCTGACAGTAAAATCATGAGAGCGATCATCCTTTATGGAAATTCGCACTGTTACTAAATCGCCTACTTTATAATTAGCGTTAGCAGCACTAGTAACTTTATTAAAAGCTTCACAAAACTTAGGAACAGGTATACCACGTGGACCAAGTACTGAAGCAATTTTTGGTCCTGGAACTGCTTTCCCAGCTTCCATAAGTAAGTTAATCTTAGCAACTACAACACTCATAATTCATCCTCTATTTTCTCTACTTGAGCCAGACCAAACTCCATTATTGTCGGCTTACCAAAAATTGATACTTCCACACTAATAATTTTTTTCTCATCGTTTACCATATTTACCTTACCAGTAAAATTTTGAAAAAGACCATCATTAATTTTCACTTTTTCACCTTTTTCATAACCATAACCTAACTTCTTTGTCTCTTGAGCATTATAAAGTGCACTACACATTGAGTGAATCTCATCATCCAAAATCACCTTTGGAATATTACCATTTTTCAAAAATCCATAAACCTTAAGAGATTTTGGTATATTATTGATAAAATTCAATACTTCATCGCATAAATTCACGTATAAAAAGACATAACCAGGAAAGCATTTCCTTCGTGTAGCAATTTTCTTAGATTTCAACTCTAGTTCACTTAGCTCTTCATATGGAATAAAAACTTTCTTAAAGTAATCATTAACACCCAATCTCATAGAATTTTCCAATATATGTTGGCGCACTTTCTCTTCACAATTGGAAGCAACTCTCAAGATATACCATTTATATCTATTAAATTCTTTACACTTTAAACTTATCTCATCATCTGAAATCATCTCAAAATCACCAGATTCGCCACTGCAGAATCCAGGCGTTTGACTCAAAATATTTTTGCTTTCATCACACAGATGCATATATACATACACTTCACATAATTCTTTTATATCAGACTTTGAATTACATACCGTTTGATAAGGAATAAACACTTCCTTAAAATAAACAGCATTACTTACCAATTCGCGTATGTTTTGCTCATATCCATAATCAACTTTAATGATATACCATTTATATTCACATTCCATAAATAATTCCAAATAAAGCCTTAATTACGTAAAGAGACATAAAATCCACAAAACAGAAGAAAATCGAAAAGCATAATATAACAATCATTACAACAAATAGAGATGACAACACCTCCTGTTTCTTTACCCAAGCAATTTTTCGTATTTCTTGCTTTATATCACAGAAAAAACCACACAAACTTTTTAACATTTCCACCACAACATTAATGCAGGAGCGATAGGAATTGAACCTACAACCTCTGGTTTTGGAGACCAGCGCTCTACCAATTGAGCTACACTCCTATAACTCAAACTCTCACTCCAAAATTTCAGAAACAACACCAGAACCAACAGTTCTACCGCCTTCTCTTATCGCAAAACGCAATCCCTTATCCATTGCTATCGGTACTTGCAATTCTACTTCTACACTCACATTATCTCCCGGCATTACCATCTCCTTCCCATCTAGCAATTTTATGCTCCCAGTTACATCCGTTGTCCTTAAATAAAACTGTGGCTGGTAATTCGCAAAAAATGGTGTATGCCTTCCTCCTTCCTCTTTCTTTAATATATAAACCTCCGCCTTAAACTTTCTATGTGGCGTTATCGTCCCCGGTTTTGCTAATACTTGCCCTCTCTCCACTTCTTCTCTTTTTGTTCCTCTTAACAATATTCCTACATTGAGTCCTGCACTTCCTTTATCCAGCAACTTCTTAAACATTTCTACACCTGTGCATATCGTCTTTTGCGTTCCCTTCAGACCTATTATCTCTATCTCTTCTCCCGTCTTTATCTCTCCCTTCTCTATTCTTCCTGTTACTACCGTTCCTCGCCCCGATATCGAAAATACATCTTCGATTGGCAATAAAAATGGTAAATCCACAGGCCTTGGTGGAACCGCTACATATTCATCTAACTTTTCCATCAATTTGTCTATTGATTTCTTTCCATATTCGCTGCTGTCATCCTCCAGCGCCTTGAGTGCTGAACCAACTATCACAGGCACTTCATCCCCTGGAAATCCGTATTTACTCAGCAATTCCCTCACTTCCATTTCTACTAAATCTATCATATCAGCATCAGCAACATCAGCTTTATTTATATACACCACGATATATCCAACACCCACTTGCTTCGCCAGCAATATATGCTCTCTCGTTTGTGGCATTGGCCCATCAACCCCTGACACTACCAATATCGCCGCATCCATCTGTGCTGCACCTACTATCATGTTCTTTACATAGTCAGCATGTCCAGGACAATCAACGTGTGCATAATGCCTTTTTTCCGTCTGATACTCAACATGCGCTGTTGCTATCGTTATCCCCCTCTTCCTTTCTTCTGGCGCTTTATCTATCTGATCATACGCTACAAAATTTCCATAATGCTTCGTTATCGCCGCTGTCAACGTTGTCTTCCCATGATCCACATGTCCTATTGTTCCCACATTTACATGCGGCTTTCCAAATGCTTCCACTACTGCTGTCATAATTATTACCCTTAATTATACTTTAACTTTAACTCATCAACCACATATTGTGGCACTTGCTCATAACAAGAAAAATGCATACTATACTGCGCCCTTCCCTGAGACATAGAACGCAAAACGTTGATATAACCAAACGTATTTGCAAGAGGTACCGAAGCAGTAATTATTTTACTATTATTACCTAAATCGAGCATATCAGCAACATTTCCTCTTCTACTATTTATATCACCCATAACATCACCCATATATTCTTCAGGAGTAATGATTTCAACTTTCATTATAGGCTCCAGCATTTTTGGACCAGCTTTATTTGCCATCTCTTTAAAAGCACCTTTAGCAGCAAGTTCAAAAGCTAAAGGACTAGAATCAACCTCATGAAAAGCACCATCAAGAAGGGTAGCCTTAAAATCAATCAACGGAAATCCCGAAATTATACCACCTTCTTTTATCAACTCCAAGCCATTTTCTACCCCAGGAATATACTCTTTTGGAATAGCACCACCTACAATTTTACTTTCAAATTGAAACCCAGAACCAGGCTCAAGAGGTTCAAATTTTATTTTAACCTTAGCAAACTGACCAGCTCCACCAGATTGTTTTTTATGAGTGTAATCAATTTCAACAGATTTAGTGATCGTTTCACGATATGCAACCTGAGGAGCACCGACGTTAGCCTCAACGTTAAACTCGCGCTTCATTCTATCAACAATAATCTCAAGATGGAGCTCACCCATGCCTTTCAATATAGTCTGGCCGCTTTCCGCATTTACTGACATTCTCAAAGAAGGATCTTCTGCAACCAACCTATTTAGAGCAATACCTAATTTTTCCTGATCTGAAGTGGTTTTAGGTTCCACAGCAATTTCAATAACAGGCTCAGGAAATTCCATACGCTCCAATAATATAGGAAAATCAACAGAACATAAAGTATCTCCGGTGGTTGTTTTCTTTAGCCCAACTAAAGCAACTATATCTCCAGCCCTAGCCTCAGTTATATCTTCTCGGTTGTTTGCATGCATAAGTAACATTCTGCCAATCCCTTCAGTTTCGTTTTTTAACGCATTTGAAACGGTAGATTTAGACTTTAATTTACCAGAATAAATACGGATAAACGTCAAGCTGCCTACAAATTTATCCGTCATCACTTTAAATGCAAGAGCAACAAATTTCTCTTTTTCTGAAGGTTTGACCTCAATTTTCTTTTCTAAATCTTTAGGATCAATTCCAACAATTACATCAACATCAATAGGAGAAGGTAAAAAGTCAACCACACCATCTAAAAGTGGTTGTACGCCTTTGTTTTTAAAAGCTGATCCACATAATACAGGAACAAATTTTCCTTTAATGGTCCCATTTCTCACGCATTTTTTCAGTAAATCCACTGGCAAATCATTAGACTCAAAGTAAGTATTCATCGCTTCATCATCCATCTCAGCTGCAGCATCTAATAAAAGATTTCGATATTCTTGAGCCTTATCAAGCAAATCAGAAGGAATATCTTCATAAGAAAATTTAGCGCCCAACGTTTCTTCTTGCCATATAATGGCTTTCATAGAAATAAGGTCAATTATACCTTTGAAATCTTTCTCACTCCCTATTGGTAAATAAACAACTAAAGGTGCTGCACCAAGCTTCGTCTTTATCATATCAACACATCGATAAAAATTTGCCCCTATTCTATCCATCTTATTAACAAAGCAGATACGAGGAACGCTATATTTATCAGCTTGACGCCAAACTGTCTCAGATTGAGGTTCAACTCCAGCAACTCCATCAAATACAGCAACTGCACCATCCAAAACCCTTAAAGATCTCTCAACTTCAATAGTGAAATCAACGTGACCAGGAGTGTCTATTATATTGACCCTATGACCATTCCAAAAACATGTTGTTGCAGCAGATGTGATTGTAATACCACGCTCTTTTTCCTGCTCCATCCAATCCATAGAAGCTGCACCATCGTGCACTTCACCAATTCTATTTTGCTTACCAGTATAAAATAAAATACGCTCTGTTGTGGTAGTCTTACCAGCATCTATGTGAGCCATTATCCCTATATTTCTGTATTTAGATATCCCAATTTCCATATCACAATTAATTAGCTAACATTAAAAACGAAGATGAGAAAATGCCTTATTAGCTTCAGCCATTTTATATTTTTCTTCGCACATCTTAAACGCACCACCGCGTTTATTATAAGCATCCAGTATTTCAGATTGCAAACAATCAACAGTGGTTTTTCCACTCTTTTTTCGAGCAGCAGAAGTTGCTTTAGCAATCCACCTTAACGCTAAAGAAACCGCTCTATCTTGTCGAACTTCAACAGGCACTTGATAAGTTGCACCACCAATGCGTCGAGAACGCACTTCTATAGAAGGAGTAACATTTCCTACTGCTGTTTCAAAAATTGATAACCCACCTTCGCCTATTTTCTTTTCAGCTAAAGACAAAGCGTCATAGATAATCTTTTCTGCAGTAGATTTTTTACCAGATTTCATGATTGTATTAATGAAACGCATCAGCAAAACACTGCCGTAACGCGAATCAGGACTTATTTCTCTTTTTTTTGCTTTATTCCGACGAGCCATAAACTTTAACCAGATTTCTTTACACCATATTTTGAACGAGCTTTCTTTCGATTTTGCACACCACGGAGATCAAGGGCACCTCTTATTATGTGATAACGCACACCTGGCAAGTCTTTAACCCGCCCACCACGTATCAAAACAACAGAGTGCTCTTGTAAATTATGACCTTCACCAGGTATATAAGCTGTCACTTCACCATACCCACTAATTTTTACTCTGGCTACTTTACGGAGTGCTGAGTTAGGCTTCCTAGGAGTTGTAGTATACACCTTAGTGCAAACACCTCTCCTTTGAGGGTTGCTTTCTCCCAAAGCTGGTACCTTTTTCTTATGGGTCAATCCTAATCTACCCTTACGTATTAATTGATTTATCGTAGGCATATGTTATAAACTCAAGCTCATTAAAATAACTAAGTTTTTAGTTATAAAATAATAAACCTCAATAGTCAATATAAAAATAAACATTACTACTCTAATAATTAAGCTCAACTGCTTTGAAAGCCATCAGTAGACTTCTTGCATAACCATATAATGAACTTTTATTGGGAATAGAAACGAAAAAACTTCCTTGACACCCTTCGCCAGCTCCCTTATCATGACAGTGAAGCTATTTCATTTAACTTCGCAATCTGTGCAGATTAAAACGACAAGAAAACTTGTATTTGGCGTACTATGCTTAATTTTTTGCACTATGTGTACCTTATGTCTTTATCAAATTTCTAGGTTTTTACCTATATAAGCTGAAACGCGCCTATAAAGCGTTCAAGACATCACCCAACGTCAAATTTTAAAATAGAGAGTGAATAACTAGCTACTGCGGGTTTTCTATGCCTTTTTTTTCTGCCTGGTAAATTTCTTAAATATTAAAGCTAAGGTTAGTTGCATTTAAAAGCAGCTTAATCTTGCTTGTCAAGCGTTTAAAACATAAAAAACGCCAATATTTTAAAGCGGATAATAACCCCAGGGCTTTTTTTGCCTTTTTTTTATTTGGTAAATTTCTTAAACATTTATAGTTGTAATTTAAGAGCCCGTAAAGGGTGTCATTCCAGTGCTTGACACTGCTCTCCTTTGTCATCCCAGTGCCCAGACACTGGGATCTAGTTTTCCATATGATTCCATCAAGAACGTTGTGTTTTAACATAACACTTTTATGCTTACCAACCCAGTGTCCAATCAAAATTCCTGGATCCCAGTGTCTGGGCACTGGGATGACACCATCATAAAGGAACCAGTGTCAGCTACTGGGATGACACCATTCTTTTTCCTGGATCCAAGTAGTCAGGGCACTGAAATGACACCATAGGGGCACTGCCGTCATAAAGGAACCAGTGTCAGCTACTTGAATGACATCATAGGGGCGCTGGCCTGACAACCGTCATGCCGCTGCTTGTTAGCGGCTAAGAGATACCGCGATTCATTCGCGGTATGACGGTTCGCGGTGGCATGACGATAAGCTCGTCATCCCGCTACGTGTTAGCGGGATCTATGCTAATACCAATTCTCACTATTAACCCGAATTCTGGATTAGATTTTAGGTAAATCATTGAAAGTCTTGACTTTTTTAATTAAATTTGATCAAATTTAAAAATAGCGATTTATTACCTACTTGACACAGATTTGATTTCATTTAAAATAGCTAAACTATTGAAATTCTTGAATTTTACTAAATTAGTAACTAATCTTGAAATACTTACTGCTTTATCGTAAATGCTAAAACAATAAGCTATTGATATTCTTGTTTTTTTAATCTCTAATCCAGAATTCGGGTGAGAAATACATTTCCCCGCTTCGATTGGGTAAAATATGAATTTCTTCTACTAGGTTTTGATATTACATATGTGTACATCCCCATCATGAATGCTATTTTCGGTAAAATCTCTTACAACGCTCAAAAGCAGAAAAACAAAAACTTGATTTTCTCAGCTAAATAGTGGACCATCAAAAGCACGCATAAATATCTACAATGAAAGAAAAAACTTTCACAATCATCGATGGCTATGGTTTTCTTTTCAGAGCTTACTATGTACTACCTCACTTAATTACCACAACAGGAATGCCAATAGGTGGTGTATATGGCTTTCTGAATATGGTTCTTAAGTACATTGCCCATTCGGACTACTTAACTATAGCACTTGATGCAGGGAAAAAGAATTTTAGGCACAATTTATATCCTGAGTACAAAGCGAATAGAGTAACGCCTCCTGAGGATCTAACTCCACAGTTCACCATACTGAGGGAAGCGGTAGAAGCTTTTAACCTCAGCTATGAAGAAATTGAAGGTTATGAAGCAGATGACATAATCGCAACACTAGCTGCAAAATACGCCAACCACCAAGACTTTAAAGTGGTAGTCGTTTCATCAGATAAAGATTTGTTTCAACTCTTGAACCACAATATTTTAATATTCGACCCCATTAAAAATATATATATAGATGAAAAACAAATAGTAGAAAAATTTGGTGTAAACTCACACAAGCTTCTTGATTTATTTTCTCTAACTGGTGATGCATCCGATAACATTCCAGGAGTTCCAGGAATAGGCCCAAAAACTGCCACTAAATTATTAGATGAATTTGATTCATTGAATAATATTATAGAGAACATTGATAACATCGAGCAAACGAGGATTCGTAATATTCTTACCGAACATAAGGAAAAAGCATTGATTTCAAGAGAACTTTTATCACTATGCGAAAAAGTAGACCTTCAACATGATATTGCAAAATATGAAGTCCATTCTCCAAATATGGAGAAACTATTATCCTTTTTAAAGAAGTATGAATTCAATTCCTTAATAGGTAAAATGGAAAAGCTTTTTTCTTACAATGGATCCAGCACAGAAGAAAAAATAGAGTATAGTAGTGAAGAGTTAGAGAAATTTTTGGAGCATTGTAGATATGAAGGCAAAATTGCAATTCATTGCCACCTTGAAAACAATGTATTAAGTCTATCTTATAGCGAAAGTAATATTTTTTATATAGAGCAAGACAGCATACAAGATGCACTCATTATAATTAACTCAACTTTGCTCTCAAATGGGGTGCTTAAAATAATACATAACATTAAAGAGATCAGGAAAATCTTCCCTGCAGTAGAGAAGATGTTAGATTCAGTTGATGATTTGATGATAATGTCGTATAGCTTGGATACAGGAAAGCATGATCACAGTATTCCAAACATAGTTGCGCATAATTTGAGTGAAAATGCAGAAATTTTCTCGGCAAAAACTTTAATAGCAATTCATGAAAAGCTAAAGCAAAGGTTATTTCAGGAAAAATTGTTCACAATTTACGAGCGCTTCGATAAGCCACTTATGAAAGTAATATTTGATATGGAGAAAAATGGGATATTACTGAACATACAAAAATTACAGGAGCTGTCCGATAAATTTCAGCAGGTAATTGCCGTGCTTGAAGATGAGATATATAATTTGGCAGGAGAAAGATTTAATATTGCTTCGCCAAAACAATTAAGTGATGTTTTGTTCAACAAAATGGGGCTTAATAAAAAGAAAAAGTCAAAAAAATCTGGATCGTATAGCACCAATTATGAAGTTCTAGAGGCACTCGAAGAAGAAGGGGTAGAAATCGCAAGTAAAATCTTAAATTGGCGACATTTAAGTAAATTAAAAGGCACCTACACTGATGCATTAATAAAGCAAGTTGATCCACTTGATGGTAGAATACACACAAGCTTTTCAACGACTGCAACTGCAACTGGAAGGCTGAGCTCCAGCAATCCTAATTTACAGAACATTCCTATCAGAAGCGAAGAGGGAAATCTTATCAGACAAGCATTTATTGCGCCAAAAGGGCATAAGATAATTTCTGCTGACTATTCGCAAATAGAATTGAGACTCCTGGCACACGTTGCAGACGTTGCAGCATTTAAAGAAGCTTTTGCAAACGGACAAGATATTCATGAGATCACCGCTAGGCAAGTTTTTGGAGTGCAAGAAATAGATGAGCAATTAAGACGCAAAGCAAAATCCATCAATTTTGGAATTATATATGGCATTAGCCCATTTGGTCTTGCAAAGCGGCTTGGAATTACCATTGCGGAAGCTGCTGAATACATTAATTACTATTTTTACTGTTACCCAGAAATAAAGGCCTATATGAAAAAAGCAGTGTCTATCGCAAGATTGCAAGGTTATGTAGAAACTTTGTTTGGCAGGAGATGCTTTGTAAGAGACATAAACAATACAATTCCTTATATAAGACAATTTGCAGAAAGGGCAGCAATAAACGCACCACTGCAAGGCACCGCCGCTGATATAATAAAACGTGCGACAATTCAGCTTTTTGACCAATTGAAAGTAGGTAAAATAATCCTCCAGGTTCATGACGAATTGCTTGTTGAAGTGGAAGAGAGCAGAGTGCGAGAAACAGCAAAACTTGTGAAAAATATAATGGAAGGTGTAGTAGAAATTTCTATACCACTTGAAGTAGAAATAAAAGTTGGCGACAACTGGGCTCTTAATTATGACTTAAACATCGTGGATTCTAAGAGTATAGATTATTTGAATTAATATGAAAAATATGCTACAATTGAAGTATAGTAAATGTGAGTAACTCAGTTATGACAAAAATATTAACTCCACAAACAAAGAATTTGGAACCTTCAAATCAGGTAACTAACAAAGATGAGAAAATTTTTGAAAAAGAGGAATATCAGGCAATCTATCGTGCTTTCCTAGATACTTTAAAAAATCCAGAAAATCTAGAAAAGCAAACGAAACAGGAAAGAGAAAAGAAGAAACAGAAATTGAAAGAAGAACTTTCAGATAAAGAAAAACAAAAATTACATCGTGATCTGGAGTCATTAAACAAACAATTAAAGCGATTACAGAATAGAAATGAAAAGAAAATTTTTACTTTTATATCAAAAAATCATGAAGGTATATTCAATAATATTAATCAAGAAGATATAAAGTTACTAAGTGAAGAAAACTTTTGTCAGCTTTTACTTTCCATATTTGAAAAAATTAGAGAAGAAAATTTAGCTAATGAAGAGAATTTAAAGAATGGTAAAATAGAAAAAGTAGTAGCTAAGTGTGTAGCTGATATACGGGGTACAGAAGCTAAAGATTCATTCATAAAGCTTCCCGGGTGGCTGTTTGGAATAAAGGTAAATCCTAAAAACTTTTTTAGCTCTTTTATGAATGGGATGAAAGAAAAAATACCATTCTTAAGTAAAGATAAAAAAGAGGAGGATGAGCCACCGCTCAGTGATGAAGAGATGGCAACAACGTTCTTAAGCAAGATCTTTTTTCCTGTCCTTCTTTCCACTATTCCAATGTTAATTTTTGGTCCTACTACACTCGGAGTAGCTCTTACTGCTTTCGGCACAATATTTGCCGTAAAGAGAGGAGTTGAAGTTCTTTTTTCAAATAATAAAAAAGGTACTTTATATGACCCACGAGATGAAAAGGAAAGAAAAGAATGGGATAATGAAATTAGCGATGGTATCAATAAAATTTTAGGAACCTCAGTCAAGAAAGCTAAAGGAAGTGAGCAACTTATTTCTGTTTCTGAGAAAGTTTCCCAGGAAAATGAAAAGAGTGAACAACAACCTGTCCCTGAGCAAATTTCCCAGAGAAACAACAGGGAAAACGAAGAAAGTAAGCAGTCTACTGTACTTAAACAAGTTACTTTAGATCAGCAAAAAACCACAGTGCAGCAACCAAGTAAGACTACCTAAGTTTGCCAAAAAGTGAGTTGTGTAAGAGATCTACTATTATTCTATAACGCATACAACAGGAGTATGATCAGATGGATTTTCTAGCTTACGCAATCTATCATCTGTGTAACATGTTTCCAATTTATCTACAGCTTGTGGCGATAATAGCATATAATCTATTCGCATTCCTTGATTATTTCTGAGTGAATTGCCTTGATAATGCCACCAAGTGAATTGTTGCAAATCTGGGTAAGATACTCTAAACGCGTCTTTAAACCCAAGATTCAAGATTGCTCTTAACTTCTCACGTTCTTTTATATGAAAGCACACTTGGCCATTCAATAAATTTGAATCAAAAACATCAATTTCATCCAGTGCAACATTATAATCGCCAGCTATAATAGTTAACTCTTCATTCTTCAACAAAGTGCTCATCCTTTCATATAGGTTATCAAAAAACTTGAGTTTATATTCAAATGCGTGAGAGTCCGGGCTTTGACCGTTTGGCACGTATACACTTCCTACCCTTATCTTACTATTGGTATACTTTATCACGCACTCTATATAACGTGCTTCTTGATGACTTTCCACAATGTCAATTTTAAACTTCTCCAGTATCGGATATTTAGATAAAACACAAACGCCATTTCTTGCAACTTTTCCATAGATAGCATATTCATATCCTAACTTTTCTATCTCCGCATAAGGAAATTGCTCTTCCGTACATTTTATCTCTTGCAGCAAAATTATATCTATCTGACTGTCAACTATAAAACTACAAAGTTGGTTAACTCTTTTACGTATGGAGTTTACATTCCAAGTTGCAATCTTTAGCATCAACAATCCTTATTAATTATATCAATTAAACTCTCCCCTGTAGGCAACCTCGATGTTATAATTTTTTTCCATTTGATTAACTTTAAACTATCAGCAATGTTTTTACTCATGGTATATGCAACTGTATTATTCATCACATGAGATAGCCCACTTTTTAGAACTAATGAACAAAATACCCTTGCTGTCTGTGAGGAAAAAAAAGCAACACTATCAATTTTACCATCCAACAGCAAATTTTTACACCTATTAGTTAGACTCCTTTTAATAATTGTTTTATAGAGTACAACTTCTCTTACGTTAAAATCTTCCTCAGATAATCTCTTTTTTAGGTCACATGATACTTCTTGTCCCCTTATATACAAGAACTTTATTGCGTTTGAATAATGAGCTTTTATGAATGATATCAGACCATCAACGTTGCTGTCTGCTGAGATTATATCAGAAAATCCCAAATTTTTTGCAGCCTGCATGGTTGAATTACCAACTGTAATAATCGGAAAGTCATCCTCTTTGCATATTTGACTAAAAGCCTTTACACTGTTTTTACTTGTAGATATCACAACATCAAATTCGTACGCAGATATATCAGGATTTAAGTACTTTATTGTGAATACTGGTTCTATAAAAACTTTGTATCCATACTTTCTCAATATATTTCTTGTATTGAATGAGTCCAATAAAGGCCTCGTTAATAAAATAGACTTCATTCTGATTTATTTCACTACTAGTAAAATAATACTCTTTATACACAAATTACTGAATAAAAATTTTTATTTTGATAGCTTGAGCAACTATTCAAGTAATTGATGTTGAAATGAGGATACTCAGTCCCCTATTTACCACTAAGCTTTAAATTCTCTTATACTTTTTTAATGCTAATTACGTTGAACTCTTTTGAATGGCTTCCTTCAGTGGAATGATATAGCTAATATTCCTGTATAAGTTAATACTTAAGCTGCTCCTGCAGCTCGGGAGTGGTCATCAGTAGATTTTTCTGCCTGTGATTCACTAATCATAGTCCGAACGATATTAGTTGCCATAAAGGCACAGCCTAGAATAAAAAAGGCAGTAGAAACAAAAGGAATGATAGAAGATTCGAGAGGCAATATAGATGCAATTCCTCCTATTAAAAACGAAACGTTAGATGTAATATCAAGACAGATCTTTGTTAGTTTTTTTTGTCCTGCTACACCAAGTTGCTTCTGTAGGAAATGATCATTTAGTGACCATATATTTAAAGCAAACGAAAGTGCACTGAATATAGTGCCGGCAATACTAAAATACAGACTTAAGACAGGAATATTTAAGACCAATGCCGCTATGTATCCAATAAAAGAGATAGTAGATAGTGTAGTAACTAAGCGTTTCGAGTAAGTTCGTACCTTCTTTCTGTAGGCTAACTTATCTTTTTCACTGTACATAGCATAAATATTACCTAATACATTATGTTATAGCATTAATTAATTCAACAAGCAATATGGAAGCTAAGAGTGCCCGAGAGAAGACTTGAACTTCCACAACTTAAAAAGTTACTAGCACCTGAAGCTAGCGCGTCTACCAATTCCGCCACCCGGGCTTTTTATAGTTTACTATGTTAAAGTTAAATAATATACTTAAACAATTTTTAGTTCAAAGGTAATGCCAAATCTAGATCAAATATTTTTCGCTCAAAACAATGTTAATATTAATAACGTATATAAAATAGTCAATAACGCTTTGAGCAATAGCGATGGTGGTGAGCTGTTTCTAGAATTTTGCCAGTCGGAGTCCCTGCTTTTTGAGGATAACATATTAAAACACATGGACTTGAATACTAGAAGGGGATTTGGTTTAAGGTCTTTTTGTGAGGATAGTACATCTTTCGTTTGTTCTTCTGAGATCAGCGAAAAAGAAATTAGTAATGCTGCTTCTATGGTAAAAAGCTCAGTGTCTTTAAACAAGACAAATTCAATAAATTTAAACGAAGAGACAAAAAGCCTATATTCGAGGATTAACCCTATAAATGAAATGGATCTGAATTCAAAGATTAAGCTACTCAATGAGGTTAATGAGTATGTAAGGTCCAAAAATAACTGCGTGAAGCAAGTAAAAATAACTCTAAGTGGAGAATGGCAAGTTGTACAAATAATAAAGGGTGATCACAGATTAAGCGATATCAGGCCTCTGGTACGTTTTAATGTGCTAGTTATTGTAGAAAAAGATGGCCGTACCGAAAGAGGTTCTGCAGGGCATGGTGGAAGGGACTCTTATAGTAAGTTTATTTCTGAGAAAAAGTGGAAAGAAGTTGCAAACCAAGCGTTAGAACAAGCACTGGTAAATCTTGAAGCAATTCCAACTCCAGCTGGAGAAATGACAGTCGTTTTAGGTTCAGGCTGGCCAGGAATATTGTTACACGAAGCTGTGGGTCATGGACTTGAGGGCGATTTTAATCGCAAAGGGGTCTCAGCATTTTCAAATTCTGTGGGTAAACAAGTAGCAGCTAGTGACATCACAGTAGTTGATGACGGAACTCTGCCTAATTTGCGTGGCTCTATCAGCGTAGACGATGAAGGCACTCCACCCAGTTATAATATATTGATAGAGAATGGGATCCTCAAAGGATACATGCAGGATCATATGAACGCTAAACTCATGGGTGTAAATCCAACTGGTAATGGTAGAAGAGAAAGTTATAAAGAAGTTATTATGCCGCGCATGACAAACACCTATATGCTGCCTGGAAAACATACACCGGAGGAAATAATATCTAGCGTAAAGAAAGGTCTATATGCAGTAAATTTCGGTGGTGGACAGGTTGATATAACGTCAGGAAAATTTGTTTTTTCATCTTCGGAAGCTTACCTAATAGAAAATGGCAAAATTACACAGCCAGTCAAAGGAGCAACACTAATTGGTGACGGTCCAACAGTGTTGAAAAAAGTATCTATGGTCGGCAATGACTTAAAGTTAGATCCTGGTGTTGGCACATGCTCGAAAGATGGACAAAATGTGCCGGTTGGAGTTGGTCAGCCGACACTCAAAGTCGACGCAATAACTGTTGGTGGAACTGAGATATAGATAAAGGCTAAAACGGATTCCAGCGCACGGCGCACAATTGTACAAACATTGTAGCCGTTATTCAAGTAGCCCGGAGAAAAGAAAAAACTTGCTTGACACCCTTCGCCAGCCATACGCGTCAAGTTAAGAAGCAAGGGTAAGAAAATTCAATGAACTTAAGGTGGATACTCTAGTTTTTCTATATCTATCTTTCACAGAAAATTGTGACCAGTCTGTGGTAAGTTTTTTCAGGAAAATTCTCAAATTATTAATTTTACTGCTTAACGCTAAAAACAACTCCCTAATCCTTCTTTTTAATTCAATGAATGCCTTTGTTAAACTCAGCTCTGTATTCTCTTTCAGTTTTATACAACCAACTATTCCATGAAATATAAGAATTGCGCACAATTTAGCGTATAGTTCACATAATACTCTGTATGGTTTTCCTTTAAGTTCGTCAAGCCTGATGTGACTCTTATACAATTTAAATAATAATTCAATCTGCCATCTTACCCTGTAAACTGTTAATACTTGTTCAGCGCTGATTTTACTCTCTGGAACGTTAGTTATGAATATCGACCAATCCAGCAATTTTTGATTCTTTTGAGAAGATGTATATCCATGTGATTTTGCTAACTTATTAGCCCTTCTTCTTCTAATTATAGACTGTTCTTCAGTTAATTTTTGACATATAATTCTCACTTTAATTTTTACTTCTTTTCCTAATAGCACTTCCATCTCTAGAAGGGATTGACCTTCTAAACATTCCAACAACTCTATTTTTTGATTTGTTTCTATATCATATATATTGGTATCAGACTTATAACGACTAACAAAATATGCACCTGCTTCATCAATCTGTTTAAAAGAACTAGGCACAAAGTAGCACAAATCAAATATTAGCAAATCATTGGCTGATAAACCGTTCAGATAATCCCTATAACCTTGATCCGACCTTATTCCTTCTATTAAATTTAACTTATCTAGCGCTTGGTTCAGGTAATCAAAGACTAACTGCAGCTTTATTCCTGATTTGGTATTACTCTCACAATCTCTATAGCTACTCCCATATCCTTTGTACATATCTTCCATGCTACTGGGCAGGCTAATATAATCCAAACCCTGTTTTGTAATTTCTATCGAGTCTTCATTTAGCAATTGGCACATTGTTTCTATGCTGCAATCACCAACTCCTATGTTACCAAAAACCATAGCTTTTATGAATGATGAGCCATTAAGTTTTCTCTTTCTTTTTATAAAACCTACTGCAATTGATATTTCGTCTGCTTTTTCATTAAAGAATTCATTGAGGTCTTTTGATAAGCAAGCTATTCTGTCCATTGTAAGTTCTCTCATTCACATATCCAAGAGAACTTATACCTTATTCTTTTCCTTCACTCTATCAATTTTACTTACACTTTTCCTTAACTTGACGCGTATGCTTCGCCAGCCCCCTTATCATGAAACTGAAGCTATTTATTTATCTTCGCAATCTCTGCAGTGGATTAATGACAAAAAAACTTAATGTATTTGGCGTAAATCATGCTTAATTTTTTGCACTATGTGTACCTCATGTCTTTATAAAACTTTTAGGTTTCTACCTATACAAGCCGAAACGCGCTTATAAAGCGTTTAAGACAGTAAAAGACGTCAAATAGACAAGGGAGAATTTGAATGCTAGCTACTACACGCGAATTCTGGATTAAAGGAGAATAGAAAAGGCAGAAAACAGGGTAAACTCAGCAGTTATAAAAAAATAGATGAGGTTACCCATGGAAGATATAACAAAACTGTTTTGTTTGGTCGATGATTTTTGCAGAGATATAGAGAAAAATTTTGCAGGTAAACTACTGCCAAATGGTAAAAAACCCACAAGAACAACGGAAATTGAGCACTCCGAAATCATGACAATAATCCTGCTATATCAACAATCTCCGTGTAAAAATTTCAAAACTTTCTATCTACATTACCTAACGTTGCTCTACAAATCAGAGTTTCCAAAGTTGCCTTCATATACCAGGTTTGTTGCTCTAAAGCCTAGGTTTTTGTGGCATTTAGCAATGTTGTTGCATTGGCTTTGTGGACAGTCAGAAAACACTGGAATTTCATATATAGACACAACTCCCATTGCAGTTTGTCATGCAAAAAGAATATCCAAAAACAAAGTTTTTGCTGGAATTGCAAAATTAAGCAAGAGTACTTACGGCTGGTTTTTTGGTTTCAAATTACATATGGTAATCAATGAAAATGGTGAAATTCATGCACTTACGCTAACAAAAGGCAATGTTGATACCTGTGCCAAATCTGACGGAAAAATTAACCGGCCTTTTGTTTGGTGACAAAGGTTATATTGCAAAAGAGCTTTTTCAGAAGCTGTTTGACCGAGGTTTGAAACTTGTTACCAAGGTGAAAAAAGGTATGAAAAATGCATTAATTTCGCTAAATGAGAAGATTTTACTGAGAAAAAGGTCTATCATTGAGACTGTTTTTGGTTACCTAAAAAATAGACTAGAAATTGAACACACTCGCCATAGATCCCCTGTTAATTTTTTGGTTCATATCTTTTCTACTCTCATTTCCTATTCCATCAAATCCAAAAAGCCTTCTATTTCCTATACTTTCTTCCTTCCTTAATCCAGAATTCGCGTTAAAAGGATATACCAAACAAGAGTGGCAAAAGATAAGAGACCGAAATGAAGTATTAGATTGCAAAGTTTGCGCAAGAGCAGCATCGATAGCACTGGGGATTGATCGTTGGCCAGAAAGTAAATGGGAGAGTTTAGCAGGGGGAAAAAGCTAAAAAGAGTGAGAAAAAGTCAATGGTTAAGCGAGAAAAATGTACAGTGAAGAATACTTAGCACAAGTAGAAGAAGCGATCAAGAAGCTACAGAGCGGGGAAAGGGTTGTCTCAATTGCATACGGTGACCATGTGGTTAGGTATGGAGAAGTACAGATAAAAGATCTATTGGACTTAAGACAACGAATCAAGGCTGAGTTAAAAGTAGCAGGTGTGAAGCCAAAGCGAAGGATTGTGATTTCAATGAATATTTGACAAAATTAAGTGAAAATGTAATACCACATGTTAAGAGATTTATAACTAAAGGAAATAACATGGATATAAAAAAATTACAAAAAGAACTAGTTGAAAAAATTTTGTTGATTCCTACGGAAGCTGATAGTGAAGCTAGTGGTAAAGTAGCACTGGAGATTATCAATGAGTTAAAAGATCACATTAATGAGATCGTTGTTATTAATAATCAACAGTTTACAGTTTTAGATTGTGTGATTATTGCTGACAGTCAAGGTAATCATACGCGTCAAGTTAAGGAAAAGTGTAAGTAAAATTGATAGAGTGAAGGAAAAGAATAAGGTATAAGTTCTTCTTGGATATGTGAATGAGAGAACTTACAATGGACAGAATAGCTTGCTTATCAAAAGACCTCAATGAATTCTTTAATGAAAAAGCAGACGAAATATCAATTGCAGTAGGTTTTATAAAAAGAAAGAGAAAACTTAATGGCTCATCATTCATAAAAGCTATGGTTTTTGGTAACATAGGAGTTGGTGATTGCAGCATAGAAACAATGTGCCAATTGCTAAATGAAGACTCGATAGAAATTACAAAACAGGGTTTGGATTATATTAGCCTGCCCAGTAGCATGGAAGATATGTACAAAGGATATGGGAGTAGCTATAGAGATTGTGAGAGTAATACCAAATCAGGAATAAAGCTGCAGTTAGTCTTTGATTACCTGAACCAAGCGCTAGATAAGTTAAATTTAATAGAAGGAATAAGGTCGGATCAAGGTTATAGGGATTATCTGAACGGTTTATCAGCCAATGATTTGCTAATATTTGATTTGTGCTACTTTGTGCCTAGTTCTTTTAAACAGATTGATGAAGCAGGTGCATATTTTGTTAGTCGTTATAAGTCTGATACCAATATATATGATATAGAAACAAATCAAAAAATAGAGTTGTTGGAATGTTTAGAAGGTCAATCCCTTCTAGAGATGGAAGTGCTATTAGGAAAAGAAGTAAAAATTAAAGTGAGAATTATATGTCAAAAATTAACTGAAGAACAGTCTATAATTAGAAGAAGGGCTAATAAGTTAGCAAAATCACATGGATATACATCTTCTCAAAAGAATCAAAAATTGCTGGATTGGTCGATATTCATAACTAACGTTCCAGAGAGTAAAATCAGCGCTGAACAAGTATTAACAGTTTACAGGGTAAGATGGCAGATTGAATTATTATTTAAATTGTATAAGAGTCACATCAGGCTTGACGAACTTAAAGGAAAACCATACAGAGTATTATGTGAACTATACGCTAAATTGTGCGCAATTCTTATATTTCATGGAATAGTTGGTTGTATAAAACTGAAAGAGAATACAGAGCTGAGTTTAACAAAGGCATTCATTGAATTAAAAAGAAGGATTAGGGAGTTGTTTTTAGCGTTAAGCAGTAAAATTAATAATTTGAGAATTTTCCTGAAAAAACTTACCACAGACTGGTCACAATTTTCTGTGAAAGATAGATATAGAAAAACTAGAGTATCCACCTTAAGTTCATTGAATTTTCTTACCCTTGCTTCTTAACTTGACGCGTATGGTCAAGGTAATAATCCAAGAATAAGTGAAAGAGTGAGAGTAAATAATAGAACATTAAAAGAACTAGAAAATGCTATTAGAAACGTTGGAGGAAAAACATCAGAGGAATTGGGACAAGTACAAAATATTCACTATGGTCAAGATGAACTTCGTAGAGCTCTAACGCATGGCCTAGAGCAAGCACGACAAATTTTGGAAGACGGACAAAGAGAAATAATTCGTCGAATGGTAAGAGATTTAAGTCGTAATGTGGCTCATTGTGCCCTACTTGCAGGTTCATCCTACCTAGTCTATACATCTGGAATCAGAAATGATAATGATGAAGAGTTTTCAATGTCTAGGTGTTTAATAGGTATGGTTGGAATAGGGGTTTATACTATGTTGCAAGTACCACAGATCAGGGAATCGTTAGGAGAGTTCACTCTTGATGCACAAGAGAGACAAGCTTCTATGAGTTTAGAAAACGTCACTGTGCAGCCTAATATAGAAGAAAGACGATCAAGTTCACGTTAAATGTTGCTATTGCAATGGATAGGGGAGTTGTCAAAATTAAGTGAAAATGTTATAGTTGAAAGTTGGTATCAACTATGTTTTTTTAAAAATTTTTTATTTGTAGTTTTGCAACTTCATATGGGCAATAAAAACCCATTTGTTATAGAAACAGAATTTTGTATCAAACAGCCACCACAGCAATTTCTGCTTAAGTTAATGAATATGCGCTTTTAATGTGTGTGGACGCGCATATTCATTAACCAATTTCAGTTATTGCTATGTAAATTTTTAAATATGCAAATTAACTGCTTCTTTAAGCCTTGCATTAGCAATCACTATTATTTTACGCATTAGAGCTGTTATAGCCACCATCTTTTTCTTACCACTTTCAATAAGCTTAGAATAAAAGGCACCAAGTGCAGATTTGGACCTTGCAGCAGCCATGGCAGCTGTAAAAAGCTTTGAACGAACGTTACTTCTTCCACCTATAATCCTTCGGTAGCCAATAGCTTTACCACTTTCCTTAGGATGAGGCGCAACACCTGCAAGGCTTGCAATTTGCCTTTTATTTAAAGAACCAAGTTCCGGTATGAGACACAATAAACATTGAGAGGTTTTTCTACCTATTCCAGGGACTGTTTCAAGAATTTTTTGGCATCGTTGCAATTCAGGATTTTCATTGACTATTTTTTGTATAGCTTGATCAAGCTTTTCTACCTGGTTGTTGAGGAATTCAATAGCTTGTTGACAACTTTCCTTAATGTAATCATTTCCAGGAGTTTTTAGCCTATTCTTCTCTTGAACAAGCATTTTCGTAATATCGTCACGACGCTGACAAAGTGCAAACAAGGTGGTTTGTTCTTTTGAGATAGGTGTAAATAGCTGCAGATGTCCACAACGCTCAGAACCATATTGGGCAAGCGCTTTTGCATCAAGACTGTCGGTCTTTGCCAAAGTTCCATGAGATAGAATGAAGTTTTTAACTTGACGAGTATTAGCACGATGCACAGCAATGTTTCTATCAATAAGAAAATACAATAAGCCAAGCTCATAACCTCCTGTAGCTTCTAAAATTACCATGGAGTTGGGCAAGATATTTGAAAATTTTTGGTAGAATTGTTTCCAACCAACACAACTATTGTCAAATTTGATGACACCTTTTTGTTCATTAACTGCAGTAACAAATTCAAGTTTTCCGATATCAATGCCAATAAAATTTTGATAAGATGTAACCATAAAGAACCTCGAGAGTTTAAGTTAAAATTTAAGATTGTAAACGGGTGCATATATATGTCCCAAACAACTATTCAAACGTCTCGAAGGATAGGCTTGAGTACCTTGATATCTACGTATGTTATAATACTACCGTCTTACGGTCGCTCAAGCCTGGCGATAACCACATTTTTATAGAGTTATCTTCCTTCTTGCTTCTTTTTATATCACATTTCCAACTTACAACCGTCTTCCACGTGGCAGAACTTGTGCTAATACTGGTCGAGCTTTTGGTATTAAAATTAATGGTCACATAGTTACAGCTAAAGTTCATAGCTCAGCATATAAAATTCGTGCTCACCCATATAAAGTCGAAATTATACTTAATGAATTAAGTTCATCAGAACAACATACTATTCGCCAAATAATTGAAACTTCACCTTCTATACTATCTAAATTAATAAATAGGCAATTACCAACCAGCTTGTTTGATAAGCTTAATGATCTTGGGATTAAATTGTTTCCTTCAAATTGGGAAGAGATGAATGCAAATTGCAACTGTCCTGATTGGGCTATGCCTTGTAAACACATTGCTGCTGTAATTTATCTTATTGCTGCAGAAATTGATAAAAACCCCTTCATGATTTTTAATATTCATAATTGTAATTTGTCAGCACTTATCGATGATTTTGGGAATGGAAAATTAGAAAATGCTCAAAACATTTTAAAGATAGATGATATATTTAAGGCATGTTCTAAAATTAGAATACATAACCAAGCAATTTTAAATGATATTGATTTATCAACTATTCCTAACCTTTTTGATTGTATCAGTAGTATTTTAACAGATAATCCACTTTTTTTTGAAAAAAACTTCCATAATATTTTACAGGTAGCTTATAAGCACTGGCAAAAGTATCCTGCAGGAAAGTTAGTGTACTATCCAGCTTCTAAGAAGGAACTATCAGAAGAGGAGCTATTTATTAAAAGATGGGGAAATATTGAGAATTGGCAAACATTTCAACTATTCATTGATGATCAGCATTACCTTACTCAAGTGAGCAATGGTACAACTAATGTATTTATGCTAAGTAGAAATGTATTGAAAGATATAGCGCGATTTTTAAACGACATTCCTAATTCGTTACTTCACAGGCTTAATCCTGAACTTCGCTTCATGCATATGATTTCACAGTTTGCACATATGCTGATGGAAAAGTCAGCGCTAATACCACAAGTATTACAAAACAAAAGAGGAGAAATTATAATTAGGTGGATTCCGGCGTTGTTTAATGAGTCAGTTAAGGAAATTCATAGCAAGATATCATCTATTTGTCCGCCTCTATTGATTAAATATCAAGAAATCGCTATGGAACCAGAAGAACAAGTAAATGTTGCTATCTCTCTCATCCTTTTAGGGTATATAAAAGATAACTTTCCTGTACCTCTGGATAAGCATGGAGATAAAGACATCTTTGGATTATTCTTTACTGGAAGACCATACAAGTTTACTGAGTTTAGCAACAAGGAAATTGTAAGTTGGAAATGTGATATAAAAAGAAGCAAGAAGGAAGATAACTCTATAAAAATGTGGTTATCGCCAGGCTTGAGCGACCGTAAGACGGTAGTATTATAACATACGTAGATATCAAGGTACTCAAGCCTATCCTTCGAGACGTTTGAATAGTTGTTTGGGACATATATATGCACCCGTTTACAATCTTAAATTTTAACTTAAACTCTCGAGGTTCTTTATGGTTACATCTTATCAAAATTTTATTGGCATTGATATCGGAAAACTTGAATTTGTTACTGCAGTTAATGAACAAAAAGGTGTCATCAAATTTGACAATAGTTGTGTTGGTTGGAAACAATTCTACCAAAAATTTTCAAATATCTTGCCCAACTCCATGGTAATTTTAGAAGCTACAGGAGGTTATGAGCTTGGCTTATTGTATTTTCTTATTGATAGAAACATTGCTGTGCATCGTGCTAATACTCGTCAAGTTAAAAACTTCATTCTATCTCATGGAACTTTGGCAAAGACCGACAGTCTTGATGCAAAAGCGCTTGCCCAATATGGTTCTGAGCGTTGTGGACATCTGCAGCTATTTACACCTATCTCAAAAGAACAAACCACCTTGTTTGCACTTTGTCAGCGTCGTGACGATATTACGAAAATGCTTGTTCAAGAGAAGAATAGGCTAAAAACTCCTGGAAATGATTACATTAAGGAAAGTTGTCAACAAGCTATTGAATTCCTCAACAACCAGGTAGAAAAGCTTGATCAAGCTATACAAAAAATAGTCAATGAAAATCCTGAATTGCAACGATGCCAAAAAATTCTTGAAACAGTCCCTGGAATAGGTAGAAAAACCTCTCAATGTTTATTGTGTCTCATACCGGAACTTGGTTCTTTAAATAAAAGGCAAATTGCAAGCCTTGCAGGTGTTGCGCCTCATCCTAAGGAAAGTGGTAAAGCTATTGGCTACCGAAGGATTATAGGTGGAAGAAGTAACGTTCGTTCAAAGCTTTTTACAGCTGCCATGGCTGCTGCAAGGTCCAAATCTGCACTTGGTGCCTTTTATTCTAAGCTTATTGAAAGTGGTAAGAAAAAGATGGTGGCTATAACAGCTCTAATGCGTAAAATAATAGTGATTGCTAATGCAAGGCTTAAAGAAGCAGTTAATTTGCATATTTAAAAATTTACATAGCAATAACTGAAATTGGTTAATGAATATGCGCGTCCACACACATTAAAAGCGCATATTCATTAACTTAAGCAGAAATTGCTGTGGTGGCTGTTTGATACAAAATTCTGTTTCTATAACAAATGGGTTTTTATTGCCCATATGAAGTTGCAAAACTACAAATAAAAAATTTTTAAAAAAACATAGTTGATATCTGCGATCTAGCAAGCTTTGCTTGCAAATAAGTCTAATACGCGTCGCGTTTTATGCCAAAACACAATTGGAGTTACATGCAAAATAGATCCCAGTGTCAGCTACTCGGATGACAAAAAAAGGAGCACTGGAATCCAGAAAAAAGAATGATGTCATGCAAGTAGCTGACACTGATTTCCATCCACAAGGGTGTCATCCGAGTAGCCCCTTCGGTGTCATCCCAGTGCCTCTTTCTCCTGTCATCCCAGTGCCCTGACTACTTGGATCCAGGAAACTTAACTCTACACCAAGTAAATGTACAATAAGAACTAGATTCCAGTGTCACGCGCACAACTGTACGAACGTTGTAGTTTGTGAGCAATTCCCACCAGTGGGGTGTCATTCCAGTGCTTGACACTGGGATCCAGCTTCTTTTTTTCTAGATTCCAGTGTCAAGCACTGGAATGACACCTCTCTTGGGCTCTTTTAGCCACAAACGTTAAGAAATTTACCAAACGAAAAAAAAGGCAAAAGAAGCCCTAACCATTGTCTATTTTCAGTATTGGCGTTTTTAAGTCTTAAACGCTGCAATTTAGCTGCTTTTAAATGCAACTAACCTTAGCTTTAATATTTAAGAAATTTACCAGGCAGAAAAAAAAGGCATAGAAAACCCGCAGTAGCTAGTTATTCACTCTCTATTTTAAAATTTGACGTTGGGTGATGTCTTGAACGCTTTATAAGCGCGTTTCAGCTTATATAGGTAAAAACCTAGAAATTTGATAAAGACATAAGGTACACATAGTGCAAAAAATTAAGCATAGTACGCCAAATACAAGTTTTCTTGTCGTTTTAATCTGCACAGATTGCGAAGTTAAATGAAATAGCTTCAGTTTCATGATAAGGGGGCTGGCGAAGAGTGTCAAGCAACTTTCTATATAATATTTTCTAAAATAAATAGACTTCTCGCATCCAATTTCAGCAGCGCGTGACACACAACTGCAATGACAAGGTGTTGTAAGATATTACCACAACCATCATATTCACACGAAATACTTGACTTCACTTGTACTAAGAAGCATTTTATATATGTTGTGTGCCCGTAGCTCAGCTGGATAGAGCAACAGCCTTCTAAGCTGTGGGTCGTAGGTTCGAATCCCACCGGGCACACTCTTCTATCAATACTTTCTATAAATCTTCAAGTACTCTGGCACCACATTTTCAATTGCTAATGGTCGAACCTTCATTGTTTCAAGGTCAGCTGACTTTTCGATTGAGCTATTCATCATAACTTTTACCTGATCTTGAGTAAGCACAGGGTTCGTATCTCCGGTTATTGGTTTTAGCAGCATAGAAATAATTTTATTTTCTAAAAAGAAAGCTATTAACTTTGCCATTGGAAAAGATACATTGATCAACAAACACTTTCTGTTAGTAACATTCAGGATAAACTTCAATAAGCTTTTGAAAGAGTAAACCTTTGGTCCGCCCATGTTATAAATTTTCTTGTCTTGCTTATTAAAACTGATAATACGATATACCACTTCAGCTAAGTCTGTTACACATATTGGCTGAAATTTAGTTGTTCCATTGCCAATTAGCGGCAAAAAAGGAAGAATAGTTGCTAATCTTGCAAATTTATTAAAGAAGTTATCTTCTTTACCAAATACAAGGCTTGGCCTAATTATTATTGCTTCTTGAAATGCTGAAGTTACAGCTTTTTCACCTTCCAATTTACTTTTGGCATATTTTGACAACTTGCTATTTTCTATTCCCATAGCAGAAAAATGTATCATCATAGGTACATTTTTCATTTTTGCAGCTTTTGCTATCCTTTCAGCTATTTTAACGTGAACAGCGTAAAAATCGTGCTTTTTTGCTTCATATAATATTCCCACTAAGTTTATAGCTACATCACATTCTTCCATACCCTCCAGAACTGATTTTTCATCAAAAAAATCGCCTTTAAATATTGATATTTGTCCTAAATTGCCACACAATTTTAAACAAGCAGCTTTTTCCTGATTACGAGTGAATATCTTTATTAAATATCCTTCTGCTGCCAAGCGTCTTACGATGTGTTTCCCTATAAACCCCGTTCCACCAAAAATAATTACACGTTTTGTCACAATTAAAGTTCCTAATAATTTGTTACTATAAATTAATACAATGATTTTGCTTAATATTCTATTATGAATTCCCGTACAATAAGATCCATTTTCATTCCTCGTGAGCCTTTAACTAGAATTGCGTCATTATTCTGAATAATGTTAGCTAAATCACTTTTCAATTGATTAGAATCATTAAAATGCGCGCCTCTTATATTATCTGGCAAAAGCTCATGCAATTCTAACATAAATTTACCAACTGTATAAACTTTATCTATATTATTTCCTGTGATAATCTTAACCAAATCTGTATGAAACTCTATGCTTTCATCACCAAGTTCCAACATATCACCAAGCAAAGCTACTTTTCTCTGATTAGAATATGTACTCAAAGTTTTTATTGCAGTTTTCATCGAAGCAGGGCTGGCGTTATAGGAGTCATCAATTAAATGTATATATTTTTTATTGTATTTGACCTTATGAATATTGCCTCTACCTTTCGCTACACTAAAATTCTTAAGTGCAAGTGGTAATTTTGATAAATCAAGTCCGAGGCTTTGCACAACTGCTGCAACAGCAAGTAGCGAATAAGCAAAATGCTCACCTTGTACACGTAAATTACAGTTTATAATTTGATTATCACTCAGCCTGATTTTTAAACTTAATCTATTAGCAACTCGGTTTGATGTCATTCCAGCGCGTGACGCTGGAATCCAGTCTTTATTATACAACCGTCTGATATGCTCATTTGCAATTGAACTTCCTGGATCCAAGTAGTCAAGCACTGGGATGACAGAAGATAGTGCTGAAATGACAGAAGATTCATCGTTTCTTATTAAGTTTAGTAAACAAACTTCAGCATTTTTATCTTTACCGAAGCTTATTACATTTCTATTGGCGTGTGATGAGAGATAATCATAATATTTATTATCTCTGCTTAAAACCAAAGTACCGTTATTTTTCATACCATACAGAATTTCTAACTTCGCTTGTGCAACGTCAAATAGTGATGAAAAATTTTCAACATGCGCAGGTTCGATGTTGGTAATAACTGCAATATTCGGATTACTAATCTTTGATAATTCTTTTATTTCACCAGCTTTATTCATTCCCATTTCAAGAATTAAGTACTGGCAGTTTTTTGGAGCTTTCAGAATTGTCAAAGGCAATCCTATATTATTATTTAAGTTACCTTCGTTTGCATGGGACACTCCATATTGCGATAAAACAGTATGCAGCATATCCTTTGTAGTGGTTTTCCCGACACTGCCTGTAACTGCAATAACTTTAGCATCAATAAGAACATTTCTAATGTAGTATGATGCCATATCGTGCAAAGCTTTCAGGGTATCTTGTACAATAATGAGAGGGAAACTTTTATATTTACTCTCACTTGCTATTGCAGCGGCAGCCCCTTTTAAAAACGCTTCATGCAAAAAATTATGGCCATCAAAATTCCTTCCCTTGAGGGCAATAAATAAATCACCTTTTTTTATGCTTCTTGTGTCCGTTGAAATATTTGAGCTATGTATCCAATTATAACCATTTACGTCTCTTCCGCCAGTTGCATCAATGATATTATTTGTGTTCCATTTAAACATAATTTAGAGTATTCTTTATAATAAATTGAACAATAAAAGTAGCGAAAATACTACATGTTTTAGACAATGTGCAAATAATGGTTGCAATCCCTATAATTCTATCTTATAATGGATATAGAAGTTTAAATTTTTTCGTCTATAATTAAAATGTATTTGGTTATAGAAAGTACCTTGGAGGTATGTATGGCAGAATCTATTTGGGCTAAGATAGGCGGAGCAGTTAAAACAGGTGTAAAGGCTACAGGTCGGGTGTTTGCTCTTGTGCCTAAAGCACTTATTTACCCTATAAGGAAGCCGTTTGCTTCAACGGGTGAAATGAAACATGATGCTACAGTTTCGTTAAAGAAAGTTGTTAATATAAATGTACCTGAAGAAGAAAAGGAATATGACCCACCCATAGAAACCACACAAGCTAGTAAGAATCTTGGTGTACAAATAACAGAGCAAAAGAAAGGGACAGGAAAGGTAAGTTTTTTAGCGTCAAGAACTCTGACGGGAGATATACCTTATTTGAGCCCAGAGCAATTAGATAAAATAAAAAAAGGTTTGCCAAATATAACTATTTTTAGAGAAGAAAACAAAATTGTAATTGAAGTTGATGTTGAAAAGATAATTAAAAAGATCAAAGATGACAATCCAGGAATCAATGAAAAAGCAATAAAAGAACTTGCTCTTAAGGAAATTTTTAATAAAGTTGATTGCAACCTCAAAGGCTTGGCAAAAATTACTGGCGGGGAATTTAAAATTCATACAGACTTAAAATTGCTAAATGGTATTGCAGAAAAATTGTATAAGGAATATGATAATCAAAAGCAGTCATTAGACAAAGTTGTGAAGTCTGATGTTGGTCAGCCTTCAGAAACTATAGCTTCAGGTAAGAAAAAATGGGCGCAAGAAGCTATAAAGGCAGGTAAGTCGCAAAGTTGTGGAATGTAAAATAAGTTATAGGGGAGTATTATGAGTGAAGCTAAAAAAATAGAGGAAAGACATCATAGTCTAACTGTTCCTGGGGATATGTATCACTTACAACCAGGAGTTATTACTGGAAAAATGGTAAGTGGAATAGAACCCTTTTTGAAAGAACAGCAGGACATGGTAAAAGTAAGGGAACTTGTAAGCTCTTTAAATCTTGAAGATGCTTCTGGTGAAGCGATAAAACCACTATCTACACCTAATGTAGAGAAAAACGAAGAAAGAGGGAAAGGTCGCTCTTAAAATATGAGCAATGAAGTTTATGATAGCGATAACATCTTTGCTCAAATATTAAGAGGTGAGTTACCTTGTGAGAAGGTACATGAAAATGAAAATGTACTAGCTTTTTGTGATAAGTACCCTGATGCGCCAGTTCATATTTTAGTTATACCAAAAAATCAATATGTTTCATATGATGACTTCATTCTAAAAGCTCCTGAAGAGGAGATAATAAGTTTTTTCAAAACTGTTAGAGAAATAGCACACAAATATAATCTAGAAAAAACAGGATATAGATTAGTCACTAACTACGGTGAAAATGGAGAGCAGGTTGTACCACACTTTCACGTGCATATTTTAGGTGGTAAAAAGTTAGGAAAGCATGTAAACTCATAGTGTTATATGTTTTGTTAAATGAGCGAATATTTAACCATAGTAATCTTTATCTGCGTATCAATTGTAGTATCTTTTGCTTTAGGTATATTGCCTATGTTTCTTGCAGTGAGTAAGCCAGATGGTGAAAAGCTTTCCACATATGAGTGTGGCTTCAATCCACTATCCAGTGCAAGGAAAAATTTTGACATTAAATTTTATCTAGTTTCAATATTATTTATAATATTTGACTTAGAAACTGCTTTTCTTTTTCCTTGGGCTGTTTCTTTATCTAAGATAAGCTATGGTGGATTTTGGTCTATGATGGTATTTCTTGCAATACTCACTATAGGTTTTATCTATGAATGGTGTAAAGGTGCATTAGAGTGGGAGTAGTTTATGACAAATCAAATTCTATCTAATGATGACTGGGGTCGTTATAAAAAAGAAGGGTTTCTTGTCACTAAATTTGGTGATTTAACAGATTATGTAATGAATTGGGCAAGGTCTGGTTCATTGTGGCCAATGACATTTGGTCTTGCATGTTGCGCAGTTGAGATGATGCATACTGCATCCAGCCGTTATGATCTTGATAGATATGGCATAATGTTTCGTGCAAGCCCACGTCAATCAGATGTGATGATTGTTGCTGGCACACTAACTAATAAAATGGCAGCAGCATTGCGCAAGGTTTATGATCAAATGGCAGACCCGAAGTATGTTATTTCCATGGGAAGTTGTGCAAATGGTGGTGGTTATTACCATTACTCTTATTCAGTAGTCCGAGGCTGTGATAGAATTGTACCAGTTGACGTGTATGTCCCTGGATGCCCACCAACCGCTGAGGCGTTGCTATATGGAATGCTATGCCTACAAAACAAAATAAAACGAACTCAGAATATAAAGCATGGATAAAACTGCAAAGTATATACAAAAAAAGACCAAATGCGAGTGCATTCAAAAAGATGATGGCATTATTGTAATATATTCAACTTTAGATGAAATTGAAAAGCACCTATTCTTTCTACGTGATGATGAAAAGTGTAGGTTTGAACTATTAGTTGATATTTTTGGGGTTGACTATCCAAATAGAGAGAAGCGTTTCGAGCTAATATACAATCTGCTCAGCATTGTGCATAATATTAGAGTACACATAAAACTTCAATTATGTGAGGGCGATATGCCTCCAAGTGTAGCGAAGATATTTAGTACGGCTTTGTGGTTTGAGCGTGAAGTGTTTGATATGTATGGAATAGAGTTTTCTGATCACCCTGATTTGCGTAGGATTCTAACAGACTATGGATTCAAAGGTCATCCAATGTTAAAAGATTTCCCTCTCACTGGTTATGAGGAAGTAAGATATGATATAGAGACAAAAAAGGTTGTGTATAATCCTATAGATTTACCGCAAGATTTTCGTATGTTTGATAGCTTATCGCCTTGGGAAGGTAAAACCATAAAAGTAAATACAAAGGAGTAAAAAATGACAGTACAAAGAAAAAAAATATCTTTAATCGGTGCAGGAAATATCGGTGGAACTCTCACCCATATGATTGCACTAAGAGAGCTCGGCAATGTTGTTTTACTTGATATTAGTGATGGAATACCACAAGGTAAAGCACTCGACATAGGAGAATTATCCCCTATTGATGGATTTAATGTCAATATTACTGGCACAAATAGGTATGAAAATATAAAAAACTCCGATGCAATTATAATAACCGCTGGCATTGCCAGAAAACCAGGAATGAGCAGAGACGACCTCCTGCAAACCAATGCTAAAGTAATGAAGGAGGTTGGCGAAAATATTAAAAAATATTCTCCAAACGCGTTTGTAATAGTGGTTACCAACCCTTTGGATGCCATGGTTTCAGTGGTGCATGAATTTTCAAATCTTCCAACTAATATGATTGTTGGCATGGCAGGAGTGCTTGATTCTTCCCGTTTTCGTTACTTTCTTGCAAGTGAATTAAATATCTCAGTTGAAGATATATCTGCTTTTGTGCTTGGAGGACATGGCGACACTATGGTACCACTAATCAATTGTGCTTCAGTTGCTGGAGTTCCACTTACTCAAATTATCGATATGGGTCTTATCACACAGAAAAAAGTCGATGAAATAGTTGAACGCACTCGCAATGGCGGTAAAGAAATAGTTGATCTGCTTAAGTCTGGATCTGCATACTACGCTCCTGCATCTTCAGCTATATGCATGTTAGAGTCATATTTAAAAGATAAAAGGCGTATATTACCATGTGCTGCTTACCTTAATGGTGAATATGGTGTAGAAGATTTGTTTATTGGTGTTCCTGTAATTATTGGAAAAAACGGAATTGAAAAGATCCTAGAAGTTAAAATGAATGATAGTGAACAAGAAATGTTTAATAAGTCTGTAAACTCGGTGAGAGAGCTGGTGAAACTTCTAAGCTAAATTAAGTATCCGTTCAGCGGAGTGGCAAAATAAGGTAGACAAGATAAATCAAAAAATCAAGAAAAAGTGAGTTTACAACAAATGATGTCATCCCAGTGCTTGACACTGGGATCCAGGGATTTTGATTGGATACTGAGTATAAAAGTAGCTAACCTTATGTTAAAACACAATATTTTTGGTGAGGGGTTGCATTAAAAGCTGGATTCCAGTGTCAAGCACTGGAATGACACCACCATAAAGTGAAACTAGATTCCAGTGTCAGCTACTTGCATGACACCACTTTTGCTTCAATATTTGCATATTAGCCACGCCCTTGAACAGATACTAAATTAATTGCTCTATAGAGTTTCTTTGAGCTTAAGTTTCGTAAACAGCCTAAAAAAGTTGTTTGTAGTTATCTCTGCCACTTTATCAGGTGACTCATTCCACAACTCTGCCAAACAATCAACAACGTATTTCACCATTGCTGGTTCATTCTTTTTTTCCCTATAAGGCTCAGGTGATAGATATGGTGCATCAGTTTCGACTAAAACACGCCCGCGTGGTACATTTTGTGCAATTTCTCTGAGTAAGTTCGCATTTTTAAAAGTAATAATTCCAGAAAATGAAATATATAACCCCAAATCTATAGATTGATAAGCAAGTTCTTTAGAGGAAGCAAAGCAGTGCATTACTCCACTAAAACCACCGGCTTTCATTTCTGACCTTAACATATCGATCATCTCATTATCAGCGCTTCTTGTGTGAATAACTAAAGGTAACCCTGTTATTCTTGCTGCTTCTATGTGTGATGCAAAACTTTTTTTCTGATTGTCTTTGTTGTCAGATTTATAAAAATCTAACCCGGTTTCACCGATACTAATTACCTTTTGGTTCTTGGTCAATTCAACTAATTCATCAACATGTATACACTCACCGTTTTCTATAGCAGCATCAAGCGGATGTATACCAACAGAGGAGTAGACTTGATCATAGGATGAAGAAATTTTTAATAACTTAGGAACATCGTCAATGCTTACGCATATGTTATGCAAAACCTTTACACCATTTTTCTCTGCCCTTGAAATTACTTTTGGTATTTCATCATCGAAAAAATAAATCAAGTGGCAATGAGAATCTATTATCATGAGCTTATTGTTGAGGCTTTTATTATAGAAGAAAACTCTTCTATCACTGTTTTATAAACTTCTTTTTTAAATGATATAGCACTGGCTACTAAACTATCTATACCTTGCCAACGCCACTCTTTGAACTCTGGATGATCAGTATAATTAATATCAATATCCTCATCCTCTCCGCAAAACTTCATTAAGAACCACCTTTGCTTTTGACCAGAATATTTTCCATTCCAGCATATTGGTATAACTTCTTCAGGCAAGTTGTAGTATATCCAATCCTTGCTTTTAGTTATAACCTTTACTTTATTAGTGCCAACTTCCTCTAGCAACTCACGTAACGCTGCTTGTTCCAGTTCCTCACCATCATCAACACCTCCTTGTGGCATCTGCCAGTAAGAGTCGCTATCAAAGCGTTTTCCAATGAAGACATGTCCTTGTTCGTTAAATAGCATTATGCCAACACAGGAACGATACTTATCTTTCTGCTCAACCACGAGTACGCTCTGTTTTTAAATGATTTGTTACAGAAGTTTTAATTAATTTTCCATTTTTTTCTTTCTTCATCTCTTCAACAATTTTCTTTGCAACTTCCTTTGCACTTAAGTTTGAGTTGTCAATTTCAAGCGAACCCTCAGGTATAAATAGCCTTTTCCCTTCAATTTTCTTTATAGCAAAATCCGGATCAGTAATTTTATTTTCCTGATATCTCTCTTCTGATTGGACACGTCTCACTAGTTTTTCATTATTACAATGTAATACTACAGAAAAAACTTCCATGCCCATTTTTTTACTTAAATTTACCACTGAGTTATATAATCTTTGGTCATAGGGATCACCCTCTATCAATTCATTTGTAAATATATAATGTTTTGATTTTACGTAGTGTTTTTCCAGTATTGCTAATACATTTTCCCTAACTGCAAAAATTTTTTCCCACAGATCATCTGGAACTTCAGTATTCTGTAATTTAACAATATCAAATATAATATTATTGAATAGATTATTGCTTACTATTACTGCACCAATGATTTTACACAGTTCCTTTGCAGTAGTAAACTTACCACTACCTGGAAAGCCGATTAAGTAGATGAGAGTCTTGCCCGTAATGAATACTAGTAAAAAGCTATTTTCAATTATATATAAAAGTATATACATTGTACATGCTAAAAACATGATGATAAAATAGATGCAGGTAATACCTTTAACAAGCAGTTGCGTTGAAAATAGTTCATATTTAGAAATTTTGAGTATATAATTATAAATGAGTCATATAACCTGTAAACAATGCTTAGCGATATGGAATCGATAAGAAGTACAATTGAAGAGATAATAGATCAAAATAAAGGTTATGATATAGTAACTTTTGATGTGCAGAATAAAACCGTTATTGCAAAATATATGATTATTGCATCTGGTGATTCAAGCCGTCACGTTAAAGCTTTAGCTGAGCACGTAATAAAAAGCCTCAAGCCACATGATAAAATAGATGTAGAAGGTATGGATGAAGGCAATTGGGTGGTTTTAAATTTTCAAGGCATAATGGTTCACATATTCAGGCCAGAAGTAAGGGAGTATTATAAAATAGAAGAGTTATGGAACTGATTGCCTGGATAGCTGGTGCACAACTGCACAAACGTTGTAATTTTGAAGGCAACTCCTGCACAGGTGGTGTCATTCCAGTGCTTGACACTGGAATCCAGTTTTTCATGCAATTTCATCGAAAACGTTGTATAGTGTGCTTGTTTATAATTAAGTTTTCTGGATCCCAGTGTCTGGGCACTGGGATGACATCCTTCTCTATTAGGGTTACCTTCGGCATTAATGACAGGATAGGCTGGGGTTTATAAAATGAAACACAAATCTGAATTTTTAAATTTTATCCAAGAAAGAGGGTACCTATACCAATGCACAAACATTGAAGGACTAGATCAGTTATTATTGCAGAGCAATTATATAGTTGCATACATTGGGTTTGATTGCACAGCACCAAGTCTTCATGCTGGTCACCTAATTCAGATTATGATGCTCCTTCACCTGCAAAAATTTGGTTATAAGCCGATAGTCCTACTTGGAGGTGGCACAACAAAAATTGGTGACCCATCCTTCAAAGATAAAACAAGAAGCATCTTGCCCGTAGAGAACATCAATCAAAATACATCCAGTATAAGAAGAATATTAGAGAAAATGGTGTCTTTTAATGACAGCAAGACTGGTGCAATGATAGTAAATAACGCAGATTGGTTGGATAACATAAAATACATAGATTTTTTGCGTGATATAGGAGCTTATTTTTCTGTAAATCGTATGCTAAGTTTTGATAGTGTGAAAACCAGGCTAGATAGAGAGCAAACCTTAAGCTTTTTGGAATTTAATTACATGCTATTGCAAGCTTACGACTTTACTGAATTAAACAAAAAATATGATTGTCGTCTGCAGATTGGAGGTTCAGACCAGTGGGGAAATATAGTAAACGGAATTGAACTTGGAAAAAAGTTGAATTTACCTGAGCTGTTTGGCCTTACTGCCCCTCTTTTATTGAATGCTCAAGGGGTAAAAATGGGCAAAACTGAAAGTGGAGCAGTGTGGCTTGATGATAATATGCTAAAGCCTTACGACTACTGGCAATATTTTCGCAACGTTGATGATCAAGATGTTGGACGTTTTTTAAGATTACTCACTGATGTGCCAATTGATGAGATTAGAAAATTAGAGTCTTTAAAAGATCAGGAAACAAATGAAGCAAAAAAGGTCTTGGCAACAGAAGTGACAAAAATATGTCATGGTGACAAAGAAGCGGAACTTGCACAATTTGCTGCAATTTCTGCTTTTGAGAATGAAGATAGCTCACTACTTCCTGATTACATCATAAAAAAAGAACAAGTTGCAAGCGGCATATCCTTAGTAGACCTACTACATGACACCGGTTTTGAACCTTCAAAAGGCGCTGCAAAGCGTTTAATACAGGGCAACGGATGCAAGATTAATGATAATGTTGTAAACAATATTGATCATGTAATAAATTTCGAGAGCTTCAAAGGTCGGTCATTTATAAAATTATCTGCAGGAAAGAAACGCCATATTAAAGTTATGGTAGATTAGGTCTCGAAGTAAGAAAACAAATTTTATACAAGTGAGAAATTAGATATGGAGCAAATTTTCAAAATTCGAGAATTATGTATAAAACAACTGGAAAGATAGTAGAAAGCGAAATTCTATTATATATAGCTAAAGTGGCTTAGGTTTACCTACAATTTGAAAAACAACAAATTCGTCATTCCGCTACTCGTTAGCGGAATCTATACCGCGAATGAATCCATAACTGTACGGACATTGCAATTTGGGCCTACCAGGAGGGCAATGCCTCTTATCCAAGTACCCTCTTCTTATCATCCCAGTGCTTGACACTGGGATGGGTTTGTTGCATAGCAACCGAAAAAATCTGGTGGCTACTGACAAAATTCATTATAAAATAGCCATTTAACCGACAAAGGAAAAATATGTCAGTCAAAATGAAAGTCAGCAACCAAAACGAATATAACAAATTCCTTGAAAAAAGGGGAAATATTTTTCGTTACATCGATGAAGCTATCGAAAATTGGTATGAAAATAGTCCAAAAATGCAAGGCGGCAACTATATTTATAGTGATAAAGTTGTGATTTTGGTGCATATAATCACCAGTCTCTTTAGAATTGGCTTAAGACAAACGGTGGGGTTTATAAAAGGATATTTGCAACAAATAGGAAGAGATTTGGCAGTTATCAGCTATTCACAAGCATCAAAAGAAACTTGATATTAAGATCAATGATTGCAGAGTTGATAAAAATAACATGGAAGATATCGAAATTGCTATAGATAGCACAAGCATCAGCATTTATAACAACACTCCTGGCCACAGCAAGGAAAATAGCACTGACAGATAAATATCGTGGCTATGAGCAAGTAAAGAAACTACACGTAATGTTGAATATAAGCAGCAAAAAAGCCATAGCTGCAAAATACAGTAACGGTCTGATCACTATGGAGCTTGTGATTTGCTAAAAGAAGTTCATGCCATAAAAGCACTATATGCAGATAGGGCATATGATAGGCACAAAGTTGTGTAATGAATATGATATAAAGGCAAAAATTCCACCAATAAACAATGCGGCAGAACATCCAGAAATAGATTATATGTCTGACAGGAATGCTGCCATTAGGTTAATAAAATTATACGGTGAAGATGGCATGAAAGAATGGAAAAAAGAAGTAAATTATGGCTTATGTTGAAGGGTTTTTCTCAAGATTAAAGCAAATATTTGGATTTAGTTTTAGGAATAAATCTGAGATAAATCAAGAAAAAGAACTGCTAATCAAATGCTATTTGCTCAATAAATTCACTGATATTGGTATGGCTAAATTTGAGATAATTACATGAATTTACCATAAATCACCATCTCATAAAGTGTGATGCAACAAGGCCCACTGGGATCCAGAAAACTTAATTTCAACCAAGTGGCTGCATAATAAAGGCTGGATTCCAGTGCCAAGCACTGGAATGACACCATTTGCTGTGCAATTTACCTTCAAAAATGAATGTTCATACAGTTGTGGAATGAATCGCGGTATGACGTAGGAAAACCTTTCTTGGGTTAGCTATAGATTCACCTCGCCTATTCAGCTAATTTTTATTACAATCACAACAAAATAATTTTGGCTTTGATGAAAACTGTATATGTATGTCAATCCTGTGGTCATAGCACTGGTAGATGGGTAGGGAAGTGCATCGCATGTGACAATTGGGATACAGTTGTTGAAGAAATAGCAGTAAAAACGGGCAAAAGAAGTATATCTGCACCAATTTTAATAAAGACGTTATCGGGTAGCGAAATTATCATTCCAAATCGTTTTTTAACAGGCATAGAAGAATTAGATAGAGTTTTTGGTGGGGGTATCGTTCAAGGTGCTAGCATTTTAATTGGAGGCGAACCTGGAATTGGGAAATCCACCCTTTTGCTTAGAATTGCAGCTAATGTTGTGCAACTTTCCTCTTTTGAATGTCTTTATGTATCCGGCGAGGAATCTTTAGAGCAAGTGAGTCTCAGAGCAAAGCGTCTTAAGATAAATGAACCTAAAATTAAGCTTTTATCTACAGTGTCTTTAACTGATGTAGTAGCAACAATAAAGGAAAATAAAAGTATTAAATTCTTAGTAATCGACTCTATACAAACAATCTATGATAGCAGAATTACATCAGCACCAGGAACTGTAACTCAGGTCCGCACTTGCGCTCATGAATTAACCATTCTTGCGAAACAATATGGTATTTCTCTCTTAATAGTTGGTCATATAACTAAGGATGGACAAATAGCTGGACCTAAAACTTTGGAGCATATGGTGGATACGGTATTATATTTTGAAGGTGAAAATAGCAATCAATACCGCATTTTACGTACTATCAAAAATAGATTTGGCCCTGCAAATGAAATTGGTGTTTTTGAGATGTCTGAAGCAGGACTTGTACCTGTTGATAACCCATCATCATTGTTTCTGATGGCCCATGACAGAGAAGTAGTTGGCAGCGCCGTATTTGCAGGAATTGAAGGTTCAAGAACAATTTTAATGGAAGTGCAAGCATTAATAGCAGGGACTAATATGGCAACCCCAAGAAGGGCAGTAGTTGGGTGGGATATTAATAGATTGGCTATGATCATCGCGGTGCTAAATGCTCGTTGCAAAATGTTTTTGCATGATAAAGAGGTATACCTAAACATTGCAGGGGGACTCAAAATACAGGAACCATCGGCTGATCTTGCTGTTGCTGCTTCCCTTATTTCAAGTGTAGTAAATTTACCGCTGCCAACTTCTTCAATAATCTGCGGTGAAGTTGCACTTTCAGGAGAAATTAGGAACATCTCGCATGCTGATCTCAGACTAAAAGAAGCACAAAAGTTAGGATTCAAAAAAGCAATTATGCCTAAAAATGGTAATTACTCTTCTCACGATATTGAGATAATCAAGCTTGGTCACGTAAGGGAATTAAGAGAAGTCTTTAATTACAATTAAATAATGCTTCAGCAAATTCTTTACTAGTAAACTCCCTCAAGTCCTCTATATTTTCGCCAATTCCTACAGCATGTAACTTTATCTTATAAGCTTCTGCAAGTCCAATTACCACTCCTCCCTTAGCGGTGCCATCTAGCTTTGTTACGATTAGCCCGGTAACATTAACTATCTTACTAAATGCCTCTAATTGGCTATAAGCATTTTGGCCGGTAGTTGCATCAAGAACTAAAATAACGTCATGAGGGGCAGTGTCATCCAATTTCTTTATCGTTCTATATATTTTTGATAACTCCTCCATAAGGTTCACATTATTTTGCAGCCTTCCTGCTGTGTCAATTAGAACAACATCAACGTTATCTTTTATAGCTTGACTTACAGCTCTATATGCCACACTTGCAGAGTCGCTACCATACTCTCCAGTAACAATCAAGCAATCAGAACGTTCTGCCCAAATGTTTAATTGTTCACTAGCAGCAGCTCTAAATGTGTCGCATGCAACAAGCATAACGGATTTTCCCATTTCCTTATATTTATATGCGAGCTTACCTATAGTTGTGGTTTTACCGTTACCGTTTACTCCGCATACCATTATTATATGTGGTTTTTTGTTCAAAATTAACGGTTGCACGACAGGGTTTAATATGGCTTCTATCTCGTTCATTAACTGCTGCGTGATAATATTATACTCAACTTCCTTGTCAAATTTGATGCTTGTGAGCCTATCGATAATCAACTTAGAAGTCTTATGACCAATATCCATGCTAATTAGCAATTCTTCTAGCTCATCTAAAAGCGACTGATCTAATTTTTTTTTGCCAGAAAAAATACTTTTCACCCCGTCGCTAAAGCGAGAAGAAGTTTTTAACAGGCCTTTATAAAGGTTACCAAATAAACTCAAGGGAATGCTCCTTTTAAAATTATAAACTTAATGACAACATAGAGACGCTGGTTGTAAAGAAATACACGTATTATGTGTATTTGTAAAGTTAAACACTCGTTTTACATGCATTCTGAAAGTAAAATACACGTAAAACGTTGTATTTACTTTAGTTTTCAACCTAAATGTGTTATAATGTAAAATAGCAGTTTATAGGTAATTTTATGAGTTATAATGAGAAAATTTTAGATCATTACGAAAATCCAAGGAATGTTGGCTCTCTGGATAAAAATGATCCAAATGTTGGTACTGGTTTAGTTGGTGCACCGTCGTGCGGTGATGTAATGAAATTGCAGATAAAGGTCAATGACAAAGGTGTTATTGAAGATGCAAAATTTAAAACTTTTGGTTGTGGTTCTGCCATTGCTTCAAGTTCTTTGTTAACAGAGATGATAAAAGGAAAAGCTATTCAAGATGTAACACAGATAAAGAATACTCAAATAGTGGAAGAGTTGTCTTTACCTCCAGTGAAGATACACTGTTCGGTGCTTGCTGAAGATGCTATAAAGGCCGCTATTCATGATTATCAAAGTAAACAAAATAAAGGTGGACATTGAGAACTAAAGCATGAAAGAAGTAGGCGGAGGTGAAACTGTAAAAAAGAATAAAAAACTTATCACTATAACTGCGAAAGCAGTAGAAAGGATAAGGTATTTATTGGATCAAAAAAAGCATGCTAACCTTGAGAAATCAGAAGAAGCAATAGGAATAAGAGTGCTAATTAAGCAAAAAGGATGTTCTGGTTTAAAATATGATATTGAATATGCATATGATACTCGTCCTTTAGAGTCGATAATTGAAGAAAACTGTAGTGATGGCCAAAAAATTAAAGTGTTGATTGATCCAAAATCCGTCATGTTTATTCTTGGCTCTGAAATGGATTATGTAGAAGAAAAATTTTCATCGGGTTTTGTTTTCAAAAATCCTAATGAGAAAGGAAAATGTGGTTGTGGAGAGAGTTTTCATGTCTAGCAACTATTTTGCATTGTTTGAAATTGAACCAACTTTCAATATCAGCTTTGATGGGCTAGAGAAAAAATATATTGAGCTAAGCAAGACTGATATAAATGAAAGACAGTCCAAAAACATGGAAAATATCAACAAAGCTTATCAAGTGCTAAAGTCACCACTAGAACGTGCCGAGCATTTGTTGAATCTTTTTGGTGTGGCAAAGGATCATCCGAATTCTGAAATATTAAATGAATCAATGGAAATAAGAGAATATTTGCTGGAATGCGACGATCTACAATTTGCAAGCAGGATGATTGATGAAAAAATAAAAGATTGCGTTAAAAACCTAATTAACACTTTTGCTGTAAAGAATTTTGATGGAGCTGCTACACAAGTCTTAAGATTGAAATATTTATATAAGTCATTTGAGGAGGTGAAAAAGAATGCAACCAATTCAAATTTCTGAACCAAATTCAAATGAAGTAGTTTTTGGTATAGATCTTGGTACTACCAATTCTTTGATTGCCATGGTAAATAAAGCTGGCAATGTGGAGATATTTAAAGATGAACAAGGAAGAGAACTGCTGCCTTCTGCTCTTTCATATGAAAATAATACATTGAAAACTGGCTACGATGTCGGTCAAAATGCAATCTACTCAATAAAGCGTTTAATGGGTAAAAGTGTTGAAGAATTAAATAAAGAAGGCGTCAATTTTGAAATAGATCATGAAAGCGAAAAAGTTATTAGAATAAAATGCGCAGAGGAAAAGTATCTTACTCCTGTTGAGATTTCTGCTGAGATATTAAAAGCTTTACGTGAGAGGGTAAAAAAGTCTAAGGGGCTGGAAGTAAAAAAAGCAGTGATTACTGTGCCAGCTTACTTTGACGATTCAGCACGTAACGCAACCAAATATGCAGCAAGATTAGCTGGCATAGAAGTTCTTCGCCTCGTTAACGAGCCAACCGCTGCAGCGCTTTCTTACTCCATTGAAAAGAACAATAACAGTGGAATATATGCAGTTTATGACCTTGGTGGAGGAACATTTGATATTTCGATATTGAAATTGCATCAAGGAGTGTTTCAAGTTCTTGCGGTTGGTGGTGATACCAAACTCGGCGGTGATGATTTTGATCATCTTCTGAGTTCAATTGTGCTTAATAAGTATAGAGAAAAAATAGGCTACCAATATTTAAGTAAAGAATCAGCCTACCTTGATGTCATCCAAGTAGCTGACACTGGGATCCAGGAAGAAAAAGACATGTGGATTCCAGTGTCAAGCACTGGAATGACAACACTTATTGAATCACGTATTGTAAAAGAATATCTGAGCGAAAACACCTCAGGCATTTTTGAATTCAACATTAGACCTTACCCTGTCATCCCAGTGCGTGACACTGGGATCCAGGAAGAAAAAAATATGTGGATTTCAGCGTCACGCGCTGAAATGACATCTAACCGAGTTGTTAGTGGCGAATTATTTAAATGTGAAATTACCAGAGAAGAATTTGAACAGGCAATAAGTCCTTTAGTTAATAGGACTATCAATATAGTTACTCGTACTATAAGCGACGTAGATCTTAAAATTGACGATATAAGAGGAGTAATTTTAGTTGGTGGTGCAACTAGAACACCATTGGTTCAAAATTCACTAGTCAAACTCTTTGGAAATAAAGTACTGAATGACGTAGATCCAGATAAAGCAGTTGCCATTGGGGCAGCTCTGCAGGCTCATGATTTAACTTCGAGCTCAAAAGATAGGAATATTCTCCTGGATGTTCTACCTTTATCACTTGGCATAGAAACTATGGGAGGCATAGTTGAAAAAATCATACCAAGAAATACGCCACTACCAGTTTCAGAGATAAAAGAGTTTACAACTTATGTTGATAGGCAAACAGCAATGAAAATTCACGTTTGTCAGGGAGAACGTGAAATGATAGAGGATAACAAATCTCTAGCGCAGTTTGAACTAAAAGGTATACCGCCACTGCCTGCAGGTTCTGCAAGAATTGAAATAGAATTCACAGTTAACGTTGACGGAATCTTGACTGTTACTGCAAGAGAAAAAACTACTGGAATCGAGCAGACAGTTGAAGTAAATTCAAGTTTTGGCTTGAGTGAAGCTGATGTTCAAAATATGGTTAACCAGTCAATAAACAGCTTTGATGAAGATATGAAGGCTCGTTCCCTTGCAGGTGCTAAAATTAATGGAAATAAACTCATACACTTGGTTGAAAACAATAATAACTTTTCCACTGATCAAAAGTTGAAAAACCTATTACAAAATGCAAAAAACGCTTTACAAGGCAATGACTTAAATGAAATTAACAACGCTATTGCCGAGTTAGAAAATTCCTCTTTAGAGTTGTGTGAATTAACAAATAGGTAGAAAAAGCTTACACAACCTTGTGCAATACCCTATTTAACCTCAAAGCAACAGGTAACCTGAAATTAAATGGTAACCAATCGACCTTTCCTAATTTAAATGATAAACCAACTATGCTTACACGCCCAATGATATTTTCCATTGGTACAAAACCAACTTCAGGAAACCTGCTATCCAAAGAATTATTTCTATTGTCTCCCATAACAAAAAATTGATCGTTAGGTACATAATAAACCGGAGTGTTATATGATAGCTTATTAGAAATGTTATCTACCAAAATCTCATGTTCCTTGCCACTTAAAAGCGTTTCTATATATCTTGGTATGTTACGATTTGACTCATAATCAAAAAAACTTTCAATTTGCCTTCGCTCTACTTTCTGATCATTTAGGTATAATTCTCCCTCTATCATTTGCACTTTGTCGCCCGGTGTTCCTATTACTCGCTTAACAAACCTGATACTGTCGTTTCTTGTGGGTTTGAAAACTACTATGTCGCCACGCTTTGGAGGGGTGTAAAAAATCCTGCCGCTAAAAATGTTTGGAGAAAATGGAAAGGAGTGTTTACTGTAGCCGTATGAATATTTACTAGTAAAAATGTAATCCCCTTCAAGTAGGGTGCTTTTCATTGAACCAGAAGGTATATAAAATGGCTCGAATAAAAAACTACGTATTGATAGCGCAATCAACAGTAAAAAAAACAATGAAGATAAAAATCTTCCCGTTCTTATCACCCAGTTTTTGCTTAGTTCTTCCAACTTTTCCAACTTTGTTTTTCTTATAAATTAAGCTTATTATAATACATAAATTAAAAAATGGTAATATGAAATTTTACTTGTGAATGTTATTCCTCTATTCAAAACAATTTTGAAAAGGCGGTTCATTTCTTTCAACGGTGTCATCCAAGTAGCGTGACACAGTTATCTAAGTGAGGAAAGTCACCTCTCCCCACTCGACTTCAAAAACGGACTTGTGACTTTCACCACATCCGGCTTCTCTCTAACTTGGTGTTTGTCATACATACTTCTCCATGTAATTAACATTTCAAAGCTTGGTAAATTTGTTTTTATAGCTTAAATACAGCATTCTCTATACTACTAGAGAAGTCGTATTCATTCATACCTAACACTTAATGTTGGCTCATAACATATTAACCACTACTCACAACTTTACCTTCCAAATTACAGTGTCCACGTCAGCATATCCTAAACATTACTTTAGGCCTTGGCTTCTTAGACAATCCCTCATTATAGGTGCATACGGGTGGCTCCCTGCTTAAAGAATAAGAGCATCTATAATGTTACTCCGTTCCATAAAATTGTTTCATGTTAGACTTAGGTTCCAACTTTTTGCCGGGAGATGGGAAACATCTTAATCAGACCAGTCAAGTTCTAATTATCCATTTTCTCCGTACCTTTTGGTCTATGCGTTAACCAACCTTATTTCGCATATCGTTCGTTACGACAATTCAGGCATTGGTTCCTCTCGTAACCATATCTAACTCTGTTTGCAGGGATTCACTATAAGGTTTAGTGTTACCTGCTTTTATCTCATGCTTGCATCCTAGAGGTTGCCACTCTCTAAAATGTGAGACATACATTATCCCTGATGTCTAGGGAAGATGGAATTTAACCATCACAAAATCACGACTTTCGGGTCGCACTAACTGTACGAACATTGCAATTTGCGTGGCAAGTGGTGTAATCCCAGTGTCTGGGCACTGGGATTACACCCTGACAATCGTCATCCCGCTACTTGTTAGCGGGATCTAGAGATACCGCGAATGAATCGCGGTATGACGTAGGACTGCTGTCATTCCAGTCTGGAATCCAGCCTTTATTATGCAGCCACTTGGTTGAAATTAAGTCTTCTGGATCCAAGTAGTCAGGGCTACTTGGATGACATCCTCCTGATAGACAATGTTCGTACAGTGTCAGCTACTCAGATAACAGGAAGAAGGTGCTGGGATGATAGGAGAAGAAGGCTACTTAGATGGCAGGGAGGGGCTACTTGAATGACCATACGTGTCAAGTTAAGAAGCAAGGGTAAGAAAATTCAATGAACTTAAGGTGGATACTCTAGTTTTTCTATATCTGTCTTTCACAGAAAATTGTGACCAGTCTGTGGTAAGTTTTTTCAGGAAAATTCTCAAATTATTAATTTTACTGCTTAACGCTAAAAACAACTCCCTAATCCTTCTTTTTAATTCAATGAATGCCTTTGTTAAACTCAGCTCTGTATTCTCTTTCAGTTTTATACAACCAACTATTCCATGAAATATAAGAATTGCGCACAATTTAGCGTATAGTTCACATAATACTCTGTATGGTTTTCCTTTAAGTTCGTCAAGCCTGATGTGACTCTTATACAATTTAAATAATAATTCAATCTGCCATCTTACCCTGTAAACTGTTAATACTTGTTCAGCGCTGATTTTACTCTCTGGAACGTTAGTTATGAATATCGACCAATCCAGCAATTTTTGATTCTTTTGAGAAGATGTATATCCATGTGATTTTGCTAACTTATTAGCCCTTCTTCTAATTATAGACTGTTCTTCAGTTAATTTTTGACATATAATTCTCACTTTAATTTTTACTTCTTTTCCTAATAGCACTTCCATCTCTAGAAGGGATTGACCTTCTAAACATTCCAACAACTCTATTTTTTGATTTGTTTCTATATCATATATATTGGTATCAGACTTATAACGACTAACAAAATATGCACCTGCTTCATCAATCTGTTTAAAAGAACTAGGCACAAAGTAGCACAAATCAAATATTAGCAAATCATTGGCTGATAAACCGTTCAGATAATCCCTATAACCTTGATCCGACCTTATTCCTTCTATTAAATTTAACTTATCTAGCGCTTGGTTCAGGTAATCAAAGACTAACTGCAGCTTTATTCCTGATTTGGTATTACTCTCACAATCTCTATAGCTACTCCCATATCCTTTGTACATATCTTCCATGCTACTGGGCAGGCTAATATAATCCAAACCCTGTTTTGTAATTTCTATCGAGTCTTCATTTAGCAATTGGCACATTGTTTCTATGCTGCAATCACCAACTCCTATGTTACCAAAAACCATAGCTTTTATGAATGATGAGCCATTAAGTTTTCTCTTTCTTTTTATAAAACCTACTGCAATTGATATTTCGTCTGCTTTTTCATTAAAGAATTCATTGAGGTCTTTTGATAAGCAAGCTATTCTGTCCATTGTAAGTTCTCTCATTCACATATCCAAGAAGAACTTATACCTTATTCTTTTCCTTCACTCTATCAATTTTACTTACACTTTTCCTTAACTTGACGCGTATGGTATACCTAAGAGACTTTACACATTAACTTAAAGGGAATTTATATCTTAAAACCGCAAAAAAAGGTGTGTGTATTTGTGAAGCAATGTGGTGGGACTAGTGCGATTCGAACGCACGACCTTCGGATTAGGAGTCCAACGCTCTATCCTGCTGAGCTATAGTCCCGTGTTTCCTACCATTTATGTAAAGTTATAGCAAAAAATCCTTCTCTTTTCTAGATTTCTTGCATAACCAATTTATGAAGACAAAAAACATTTCTGTACTTCTTGAGTATAATGCTATTATATTTAATAACATGGTTTAAGTAAGATTAATGCTAGTTAACAACATTGGTTATTTCTATAACAATCAAAACGACTTTGCTTTAAGCAATATAAACATTAAAGTAAAGAAAGGAAATGTTGCATGTTTATTGGGGCATTCTGGCTGTGGCAAGTCAACAATTTTGAAATTAATTGCGGGGATAGAAAATCCAAAATCTGGAACTATTTTTATAAATGATAGGTTAGTTGCAAGCAATAAGGCATCAGTCGCTATAGAACATAGAAATATCGGATTGATTTTTCAACATTCTGCATTATTTCCTCATAAAACAGTAGTAGAAAATATAACCTTTGCTATCCGCAGCTCTTCCAAGAGAGAAAAGCACCTAATTGCATTGGAAATCTTGAAGTTACTCAATATAGAAAAATATGAAAATATGTACCCTAACGCCTTATCTGGAGGACAGCAACAATTAGTTGCAATAGCAAGAGTGATGGCACAAAACCCTGATGTTGTGTTGTTAGATGAACCATTTTCTAATTTAGATATACTGCTCAAGTGCCGAATAAGACAACATATATTGTCCCTTTTTAGAAGTAAAAATATCCCTGTGCTAATGGTAACTCATGACCCGCAAGAAGCATTGAAAGTTGCAGATTTTATCTACGTAATGAAAAATGGTAAAATTATTCAATCAGGAGTTCCTAGCGATATATACCATAAGCCTAAAGACGATACGCTAGCAAAGTTTTTTAGTGAGCTCTCTTCTACTCTACAGTTAAGCGAAAAGTTTCCACTTATTCGCTGCAAGAAAATAATCTAGTTTGGAATTGTTATAAAATAATTAAAAAACCTTGATTTATAATTAAATAAAGGTGATATAATCTATGTGTTACTTGACTTCAGTCAAGTTTTAATATTTAAAGGTCAATATTTTAAATGGAGGTGAAAATGAGTTTAGGACCATGGCAATTGTTTCTAGTCTTAATAATAATTTTAGTTCTGTTTGGTGCAGGCAGATTACCGCAAGTTATGGGTGATCTAGGAAAAGGCATCAAAAACCTTAAACAGGAGCTTAAGGACTCAGAAAAATTATCGTCTAACGAACCAGATCGTTAGCGTCCTCATACTTCGTGACATGCACTAAGGTGCATGTCATCTGTTTAAAAACTTAGTCAGGTTAAAGAATAAAAAAGATGAAGTGTTGGTATGAAATAAATAACAAATATTGAAATACAGCAACAACTATGTTAGCTTAGGAGGAATATTTTATTAAAGGATAATTGTGCAAAAAAGTGAGAAACTAACTAAAGATAAAAAACTAGCTTCTGATATTCTAAAAGAGGTTGCAGATACCAATAACAATGATAGCGATAAAGTAACTTTGTTTGACATTAAAACAGCTTTGCATGAGCGCGGTTTTGGTATTTTAATAATCATCTTCTCCTTGCCGCTATCGGTGCCTATACCGGTTCCACCTGGTTATACAACTATTCTTTCTATACCTTTAATCTTATTCTCACTGCAGCTTCTATTTGGATTTGATTCTCCTTGGATGCCCAGTTGGCTAGAAAGAAGGTCTTTTCAGCGTTCAACACTAGCTCTTGTGGTAGAAAAAACTTCCCCTGTATTAGAAAAAATAGAAAAATTCATGAAGCCAAGACTGTCTTTCATTTTCTATGGGCCTGGTGAGAAGATTCTGGCTTTTATGATGTTGCTTTGTGCAATAATAATAGCTCTTCCATTACCTTTTACTCACTTCCTTCCTGCAATTGGCACAACTCTTATTTCACTTAGCATTATGAGTAAAGACGGGTTTCTATCCATATTGGGAGTTTTAGTGTCATTGTGTGCGTTGTTGCTTACTCTTGTTGTAATAGTCAAAGGACCACAACTTATAACTGGAGCACTTTCTCTTCTTAAAAGCTTTGTAACACTTTAACAAAAGAACGAATTACTAGCGCAAAATGAATAATGCATATTGAAATATGGCAATAATTATGTTAGTTAGAAAGAATAGTTGTATTAAAGAGTAACTGTGCAAAAAAGTAAGAAACTGACCGAAAATAAAAAATTAGCTTCTGATATTCTAAAAGAGGTTGCAGATACCAATAACAATGATAGCGATAAAGTAACTTTGTTTGACATTAAAGCAGCTTTGCATGAGCGCGGTTTTGGTATTTTAATAATCATCTTCTCCTTGCCGCTATCGGTGCCTGTACCGGTTCCACCTGGTTATACAACTATTCTTTCTATACCTTTAATCTTATTCTCACTGCAGCTTTTATTTGGATTTGATTCTCCTTGGATGCCCAGTTGGCTAGAAAGAAGATCTTTTCAGCGTTCAACACTAGCTCTTGTGGTGGAAAAAACTTCTCCAGCATTAAAAAAAATAGAAAAGTTCATGAAACCAAGAATGTCTTTTATTTTCTATGGGCCCGGTGAAAAGATTTTAGCTTTTGTAATGTTGCTTTGTGCATTATCGATAGCTCTTCCACTACCTCTTACTAACTTCATTCCTGCAATTGGTACGACTCTTATTTCGCTTGGCATTATGAGTAAAGATGGGTTTCTATCCATATTGGGAGTTTTAATATCATTGTGTGGGCTATTGCTTACTCTTGTTGTAGTAGTCAAAGGGCCACAACTTATCATTGGGGCATTTTCTTTTCTCAAAAGCTTCGTATATGGTTAGGCTTTACAACACCTTAACAAAAAAAAAGGAGCTTTTTACACCAATCGATAAAGATCATGTGAAAATGTATGTTTGCGGACCAACAGTATATGACACAGCACATATAGGCAATGCACGGTCTGTTGTTGTTTATGATGTGTTATTTCAGCTACTTAAGTTTTGTTATGGCAAAGTTACCTATGTACGTAATATAACCGACATTGATGATAAGATAATTAATGCAGCAAGTGAGAAAAATAGCAACATAGAAAGTATAACCACATATTACATTAAAGCTTTTCATGATGATATGGAAAGCATAAATTGTAAAAAACCAACATACGAACCAAAAGCAACGGAAAACGTAGATTATATTATAGAATTAATTGAACATTTGCTGCGATCTGGTCATGCTTATGAATCCAATAAACATGTATATTTTAGTGTAGAATCTTACCATGAATATGGTGCTTTATCAGGAAAAAAAACTGATGAATTGGTTCCAGGTAGCAGAGTTGAAGTTAATGAAAATAAAAAGCACCCGGGAGATTTTGTGCTGTGGAAGCCTGCAAATGATATTGACTACAAACTTTCAAGTTATTGGAATAGCCCATGGGGGGAGGGCAGGCCTGGATGGCATATAGAATGCTCAGCAATGTCATATGCTTACCTTGGCAAAGATTTTGATATTCATGGTGGCGGCATAGATTTACAATTTCCTCACCATGAAAATGAAATTGCACAGAGTAAGTCTGCATTTGCTGGATCAATGTTTGCAAAATACTGGATACATAACGGCTTTCTTACAGTAAATGAAGAAAAAATGAGCAAGTCCTTATTTAATATAGTCAAAGTAAGAGATTTGCTAGATAGTGGAATAAAGGGTGAAGTAATACGCTATGCACTGCTCAAAACTTACTACAGAAAAGCACTTGATTGGACAGAAAACGTTATTTCTGATGCACAGGAAACCTTAAACAAATTTTATCGGTTATTACGTGGTTTAGATACAACGAATATTGATGAAAGTAACGCAGAGATTTCTAAAGATTTTATAGACGCTTTAAAAAACGACTTAAACATCCCTGAAGCTCTAGCTATATTGCATGAAATGGCTACAAAAATTAACAAAATGAGTAATGAAAGTGAGAAGCTCAAATTAACTGAGAGTTTTGTTAAGAGTGCCAGATTTATTGGTCTTCTTGAGTCAAGTTATCAAGAGTGGTTTACTGCTGGTGTGAGTCATCAAGAAATAGAGAGGTTGATAGACTTAAGAAAAATTGCAAAAAAAAATAAAAATTACGATAATGCAGACAAAATAAGGGATCAGTTGAAACAAATGGGGGTTACAATTTCTGACAATGAAGATGGTACAACAACTTGGTAACTTATATGGAAGATTACTTTCTGCTGTTTAAAGACAGCCTATTATCATCGTTAATCTTGCCTGTACACCAAGGTTTTGTGTTCAATACCATGCTTTATTTCAGGTCGTATCACACTTTACTACTGATGTTATTTTTTGGAGTACTAGGATCAAGCCTTGGTGGAATAGTTAATTGGTATTTAGGTAGAATAACAATCTCTATACGAAAATCATACCACAAATTAGAGAACGAGCATAAAACACCAAAAATCGTAAGAAATCTACTGATTTGTGCAGTTGCATTACTTTCGTGGGTGCCAGCACTTGGAAGTGTGATTCAAATTTTATCAGGTTATTTCAAGTTAAACCTTTATATCCTTGCCCCTTTAATCATTCTATCTAATTTCTTCTATTTGTTATATCTAATACTTACTTTTGGCGTATAACAGCTATAGTACTACAGCTATTAAAGCCCACTTCTGTCATCCTATGCCCTGACAGAAGCGGGTATCCGTTCAGCCAATGGCGTCAACTTAAGGGATGTTAAGGAGTAAAATACTACAAGAAACAGCACTTTTATTTCTATTTTATTTCAACAAAAAAGTTTAAAATGTGCCTTTTTTAGGTGAGGCATGCAAAAAGGAAAAGATCTTATCTTACAAATTAAAAATGCAATATACTCGAAAACTTTTCAGAAAATCCATTGTGTTGGAAAAAACAGTTTTACACGAACAAGAAAACTTCCTTTTTCGACAGTATTTTCTATGATTTTAAAGTTAGTTAAAAAAAGTTTGGGAATAGAATGTGAACTTATGGAGCCATTGACATGTAAGACTCCACCATCAAAACCCCAATTGCGGATTACCGCAATAAAGTAGATAAGCCTAAACGCCATCATGTCTTTAGGAGGGTTTGCTAATGAAAGCTCCTATGGATTTTCTGAAAAATTTTTGAGTATATTAGACTTCTTTCAAAATTCATGTAGGGAGCTCAAAATTGTGAATTGCAGCAATCAAATTAAACCTTAAACCAAAACGTTTTCGTCGGTTTCTATACCTGTCCGAGATGATTTTAAACCTTTTCAATTACGTTTTCAACAATTGCCCTTTGGCTCATAAGTGCCCTGTTCTCTTTTTTTTGTTCTTTGCTTAACGGATTCTTTTTCGTTTTCCTGTGCGGTAATACAACATTTTTGTGTATCTTCTGCATTCCCCTGTAGCCGGCATCAGCTAAGATTTTAGTTTGCGGCAATACTGCTACCTTTGATTCTCTAAACATCCGTGTTTTCTACCATTCGAGAAAGATGTGCATATGACTTTTCTACTCTTCTTCTCTGTTACTATTTGTGTTTTTATAGTATGCCTTTTTTTCTTTCCAGAGTAGAAGGGCTTTTGCTTTTTTTTGGTCTCTCTACTGGCGTTTCAGTTCCGTCTATTACTAAAACTTCATATTCTACATCACTCTTTAATAGCTCTTTTTTTCCTGGTAATGCAAAATCTGGATGTTTTATTAATATGTCTTCTACCCATCTTATTATTTTAAAACTGTTACTTTCACTCATGCCATAGCTTTGCCCAATATGAAAATATGTACGATATTCTCTTATATATTCCAGTGCCATAAGTAGCCTGTCTTCTATGCAAAGTTTACTTTTTCTTCCACTTCTAGCTTTTTTTCTTTTATCCTCCACTTCTAGAATTTCTACCATTCGCTCAAATGTTGCTTTTTTTACCCCTGTTAAACGTCGAAACTTTTCTCCTTCTAACTTTTCTATTTCCTTATATTTCATGCTTTCAAATACTTCATCTTACACTCCCTCTAACAATTTTGAAAGAAGTCTATTGTATTTTTAATTTGTAGAATAAGATTTTTTCCTTTTTGCATGTTTTACCTAAAAAGGACACATTTTAAACTTTCTTGTTGAAATAAAACAGAAACAAAAGTGCTGTTTCTTGCACTCTTTGGATAATTTAATGATAAAAAATTTAGAGAGAAATTTTACACACTATCGCTTATATTTTTCCTTAAGTTGACGCCATTGCCTGAACGGATACATTTAATGAGAGTCCCATTTCACGGTGTTCAAATCTACTCCTTCTTGTACCATCTCCCAAAGTGGGCTCATTTCTCTCAGTCGGCCAACATTTTTAGTAATAAGATCTGCTGCGTACAAAACTTCTTCTTTGGTTGTAAATCGGCCTAGGCCAAATCTAATTGATGAATGCTCAAGGTCATGGCCATTATTTAACGACCGTATGACATAGGAAGGCTCAAGAGACGCAGACGTGCACGCAGAACCAGAACTTACTGCTAAATCCTTGATTGCCATGATGAGAGACTCACCCTCAACATAGGGAAAGCTCAAGTTTAGGTTGCCAGGAATTCTATTTTCATAGTCACCATTTAAAACGATATCAGGAAATGCTTCTTTTATCCTATTGTACAAAATATTCCTCAGTCCTTCCAATTTGCTTGCCTCTGTTTCCATTTCTTCTTTAGCAATACGTGCCGCTTCACCAAAACCAACTGCAAGGGGAGTTGGAACTGTTCCAGAACGCATACCTCTTTCTTGTCCACCACCGCTGATCAATGGTGTCAATCTAACACGAGAGCCCTTTTTACGAACGTATAATGCGCCTATTCCCATAGGTCCATAAATTTTGTGGCTAGAGAGACTCATAAGATCAATGCACATCTCATTAACATCAATTGGAACTTTTCCAAAGCTTTGAGCTGCATCTGTGTGGAAAAATATATTATACTTTCTACATATTGCACCAATTTCTTTGACAGGCTGAATTATTCCGATTTCATTATTTACCATCATCACTGAAACCAGGATTGTTTTATCAGTAATTGCTTCCTCAAGCTTTGTTAAATCTATAATTCCGTTTTGCTTAACAGGCAAATATGTAACTTTAAAGCCTTCATTTTCCAGATGCCGACAAGAATCCAGAACACACTTATGCTCCGTGCAGACAGTTATTATATGATTTCCTTTATTTTTATAAAAGTGAGCAACGCCCTTGATTGCTGTATTATTTGACTCAGTTGCACCTGAGGTAAAGATAATTTCTTTGCTATCTACGTTCACCAGATCAGCGATGTGTTTCCTTGCTTTTTCCACTGCTTCTTCAGCAGTCCAACCAAATGAATGGCTGCGAGAGTGTGCATTGCTGAACTCACCAAAGTAAGGTATCATCACCTCTAAAACACGGGGATCCACTTTAGTAGTAGATTGATAATCAAGAAATATTGGTAATTTTATTTTAGCATCATGTATTTTTTTACTTTCAACATTCATAAAGCTACCACGGAGACAAAATTTACAATTATTTTATAGCATTAAAACTTAATTTTTTCAAGATATAATCTTGCATCAAGTACAAAAGTGTCATCCAAGTAGCTTGACTACTTGGATCCAGGAAAAAGAATGGTGTCATTCAAGTAGCCTCCCTCCCCTGTCATCCCAGTGTCCCTATGATGTCATCCCAGTGCTTGACACTGGGATCTAGCAAGCTTTGCTTGCAAATAAGTCTAATACGCGTCGCGTTTTATGCCAAAACACAATTGGAGTTACATGCAAAATAGATCCCAGACTGGGATGACAAAAAAAGGAGCACTGGGATGACAGCAGTCCTACGTCATACCGCCGCGGTATCTCTAGATCCCGCTAACATGTAGCGGGATGACGATTGTCAGGCTAGCCTGTCATCCGAGTAGCTTGACTACTTGGATCCAGGAAAAAGAATGGTGTCATTCAAGTAGCCTCCCTCCCCTGTCATCCCAGTGTCCCTATGATGTCATCCAAGTAGCTGACACTGGGATCCAGAAGACTTAATTTCAACCAAGTGACTGCATAATAAAGGCTAGATCCCAGTGTCTGGGCACTGGGATAACAAAAAAAGGAGCACTGGAATGACAGCAGTCCTACGTCATACCGCCGCGGTATCTCTAGATCCCGCTAACACGTAGCGGGATGACGATTGTCGTTTAGCCATAAATATTAAGAAACTTACCAAACGAAAAAAAAGGCAAAAGAAGCCCCGGTTACTCTCTATTGTCAATTTGGCGTTTTTAAGTCTTAAACGCTGCAATTTAGCTGCTTTTAAATGCAACTAACCTTAGCTTTAATATTTAAGAAATTTACCAGGCAGAAAAAAAAGGCATAGAAAACCCGCAGTAGCTAGTTATTCACTCTCTATTTTAAAATTTGACGTTGGGTGATGTCTTGAACGCTTTATAAGCGCGTTCAGCTTATTTAGATAAAAATCTAGATGTAGATGAAGTTTTGTAAAGACATACAGTATCTATATACTGCAAAAAATTGAACGTAAGACGCTGATACATTAAGTAATCCTTACCTTTTAATCTGCAGATTGGCGAAAGCAAATACAATAGCTTCACTATCATGATAAGGGCGCTGGCGAAGGGTGTCAAGTAAGTTTTTCGTTTCTATAGCTACTACCACGATTGTATAGGTAATTCTTCACTTATAATAATGATTCAAGCCTTCAGCTCCTCAAACACTTCACTTGCTCTATTTAAAACAGAATCAGGAAAACCAGCAAGTTTTGCTACATGTATTCCATATGACTCATCTGCAATGCCTTCAATTACTTCATGTAGAAAGATAACCTCTCCGTTCCACTCTCTTATTTTTACACAAAAACATTTCACGTTCTTCAAGTATTTGCTTACTTTAGTTAATTCATGATAATGAGTTGCAAAAATGGCGCGGCACTTATTTACATTGTGAATATGTTCAATCACCGCCTGTGCAATAGATAATCCATCATACACCCCTGTGCCCCTACCAATTTCATCAAGTATCACCAAGGAACGGTCCGTTGCCTGATTTACTATCGTTGCTGTTTCGATCATCTCTACCATGAAGGTAGAATAACCAGCTGTTATATTATCCGTTGCGCCAACCCTGCTGAATATCTTGTCAATCACTCCAATATGTGCACTCTTTGCTGGCACAAACGATCCCATATGAGCTAAAACTGCAATGAGAGCGTTTTGCCTCAAGAAAGTGCTTTTTCCAGCCATATTAGGACCAGTAATTAGATGTATACCAGCTAAATTGATGCTATTTGCAATGAATTTATCGTTAACTTCAACCACTGGATGTCTTCCGCTACAGATATTGAACTCTTTGCTGTCATCAATAATGGGTTTTACGTAATTATTTTGCACTGCAAGCTCTGCAAATGCGGTTCTAATATCAAGTTTTGCCAAAGCATTTGCAGCAAGAGCAATTTTTTCAGATTCTTTAGCGACTTCACTACACAGTTCACTAAAAATTTTCATTTCTAAGCCGATTGCAGTATCACGTGCCGTAAGAATTTTATTTTCTAGTTCTTTCAATTCATTAGTAGTGTAGCGCATGCTATTTGCTAAGCTTTGCCTATGAATAAATATATCCGAAGTTATTTTGTGATTTGCCGACACTTCAACGTAATAACCAAGTATGTTGTTGTGTAATATTTTGAGTGCGGCAATGCCAGTGAGGTCGCGATAAGATTCACGGAGTTTGGTTATTAGTTTATTACTATTATTTAATATGTAGGATAACTCAGATAATTCTGAGTTGTATTTTGAGTGAATAAATCCTCCTTCTTTCACGGAACTGAGGTTATTATCGAGTATAGCACTATTTAACAGTTCAAATAGGTCTTTATGATTGCCAAGGCTTTTATGTATTGTGCTTAGTTCACTCTCGTCTGATTTTACTGTCATTCCAGTGCGTGACGCTGGCTGGATCCCAGTTTGGATGACATATTTTTGTGGGAGAGATCCATTTTCACCTGATTCAATTTTACATAAGAACTCAGACAATTCTAAAGTCTTTCCTAGGCCTATTTTTAATAGGTTCATATCCTTTGGTGAACCACGCCCTAGTATTAAGCGCGATAAAGACCTCTCAATATCTGGAATGTTAGATAATATCTCTCGTATTTTTCTGCGTGGCTCATGATTATTTACAAAAAATTGAGCGGTGCTGAGCCTCAAATTAATCGCCTTAGAGCAAGCAAGTGGTGAAGCGAGCATTTGTTTGAGCAGGCGTCCACCAGAGGCTGTAACTGTGTGATCAATAACTGAAATTAGTGAACCTTTCTTTTCACCAAATTGAGTTGAAAACAACTCAAGATTTCTCCTTGCTGAAGCATCAATAAGCATGAAATTTTGTTGCTTATAGGTTTTTGGGAATTCAAGCCTTGGAATGGAGCCCCTTTGTGTTACTCTGACATATTCAAGCAGTGCACCACACGCCATGATTTCTACTTTGCTGAAATTTCCTATACTCCCAAGTTCCCTGATTTTATAAAACTCGCATAATGTTCTGTGAGATTTACTATACTCAAAAAAGCTCTGTGCGTGTTGCGTAATTGATATTTTATAATTTTTTAAAATCGATCTAATTTTTTCGTCCTCAGTGAATTTTTCAGAAATTAATAATTCTCTTGGTGATATACGCAATAAATCACTATCTAGAGCTTTCAAACTCGTTAAAGTGTGAAAAAATTTTCCCGTCGATAATTCAAGCCAACTAATAGCATATTCGTCATTTTGTTCAACTATAGACGCGAGATAATTATTGCTTTTATCCTCCAGTAGTGAATCTTCTATAATTGTACCTGGAGTTACAACTCGCACTACATCACGTTTTACTATGGATTTATAGCCCCTCTTTTTTGCTTCATCAGCAGTTTCTAATTGGTCACAGATTGCTACTTTGAATCCTAAATCTATTAGCTTGTGTAGGTAAGATTCACTACTGTGTGCTGGCACTCCACACATTGGTATGTCCTGCCCACACGAATTACCTCTCTTAGTGAGCACTATATTCAGCAATTTCGCAGCTTTAATAGCGTCATCGAAAAACAATTCATAAAAATCTCCTAGCCTATAAAATAGCAGATGATCCTTGTATTGAGCTTTCAGGTTCAAATACTGCTCCATCACAGGGGTGTTTTTTTCTTTTACGAAGCTCATAATATTTTTTAATATATTGTATTGATAAACGTTATTATAGATTATATTGCACATGTGAATAACATAAATTTTAAATAGGTGTATAGAGGGGAAAATTTAAAACAATTAAATTTCTTGGATCCAAGTAGTCAGGACACTTGGATGATATAAAGAGTAGGAGTATTTGATGACAAAAAAGCAAAAACACAGTTGTCATTCCAGCGCGTGACGCTGGAATCCAGAATATCCTAGTTACAAGATTTATTATTTAGTTTGAAAAATACTATAGCTTTTTCTATGTAAGTTGTAGCCCTTCTTTATCATTTTACCATTTGCAGCAGTTGCATCATCAACAGATATTTCAGAGCTAACAGTGCTAATAGTTTTTTCTATCGCTTTAGCCTGTTCATAGTCTTGACTCAAAAAATACATGGCCAGCCCAACAGCTATACTAGCAACAAGAACAGGTGCTATCATTACACCTAGTATCATACCACCAGAAAGACTTACTGCAACACACACACCAGCTCCAAGTACAACACCAAGAAAACCACCAATCATTATGCCAGGCACCAAACTGCCTATCATAGCGCTTCCTTTTTTCGTATTAGCTTGTTTTTTCATACTTTTAATAAGCACTTTTTTTGTTTCTCCTTGAGCTAAATCTAAAGGAATTTTATTATCCGCATTTTGTATCAAAGGATTTGCACTATATGTAACAAGAAGGGTGGTTATTTCTTCAGTTTTATTACCTATAACTGCATGATGTAGTAATGTATTTCCCTTTTCATCTTTAAAGTTTATATGAGTACGAAATTCTTCATCTAGATTTCTTATTGGGTTGTTTTTTGCATATATCCTAGATTGTATTGCTTTATCTAAGCATTGTATTACTTGTTCTAGTGATTGCTCGCCAGAATTTTGTATAAAATGAAGCAGAATTTCGTGTACTATCGCTTTCTTTGTAGTTTGTGGGCATTGTAAAGCGTAATTAAATGTCTGTGTAGTGATAACTTCTTCTTTTCTTTTTTTAAGCACAACCCTTAAATCTTCAATCGCCTTTTCACCATCTTTTATTCCAAGAATTATTGAATCCAAATTATTCATCATGCTATCCTCCTTGGTTTGATTGCATTACTCATTAATAAATAATATAATAAATCCTGCTAAAAGTCAAGCAATTAATTAATAAGTTAATATAATCCTCCAAAAGGAGCTCCTTACTTTTTGTTCAGCATGTCCATTGGATCAGACTCTTTAAGTTTGCTGTTTGCTGAATTTATTCATCACAATAGCTACAATGTGCTATCGAAATTCTCTGTAATCTTAGTTGGTTCTTCTAGAATATTCAAAATATCAGTTGCACAATAAACCCGATCTCTCTTTCCTTGAGAAGTTTGTGAAACGATGCCTAAATCTTCAAGCTTTACGATTGCTCTTTGGGCTGTTGTAAATACGACACCTAAGTTTTCAACTACTTTCCTTATAGTAAAGTAAGGGTTTACAGCGAGATACCTTACAATACCACTTGCAACTCCTTCAGTTTTAGAACTAACTTCAGTTTGCCAATTTGCAATCAAAATGTTAATTCGTTCTGCTCTTGACAACGCGTCCAATGATTGCAGTACTAACACCATTTAAGAAATAAGAGAACCAATCATGCCACGTGCCTCTGTTGCTTATATTGTAAAGTTGGTCATAATACTCACTTCTTGTAGCTTCAAAAAATGCACTTAAGTATAACAGAGGTGATGATAATAATTTTCTTTCGATCAGAAGTAATGTTATTAATAAACGCCCAATACGTCCATTGCCGTCCAAGAATGGGTGAATCGCTTCAAATTGATAATGACATAGAGCTATATGTATAAGTGGGGGTAATGTTCTATCATGTAGAAACTTTTCAAAAGAGCGCAAGCAACTTATCAATTCATTTGGTGCTGGCGGGACATATTTTGCCGTATTTATTGTACACCCTGGACTTCCAATCCAGTTTTGTACTAGACGAAATTCCCCTGGCCTTGCTCTTTGCATCAGCCTCCCGTGAATTTCCTTAATTAATCGGAGCGACACTGGAAGGGACTATAAACGTTTTAGTCCATAATCGAGCGCTGATATATAATTGCGTACTTCTTGTAAATCATCGGGATTGCGATCTACATTAGCACCTGCTTCTTGAGCCAAAATTTCACCAAGAGTTGCTTGAGTTCCCTCGATTCTGCTTGAAAGAACTGCTTCACGCACTATAAAGGGTCGCATGAGAAGATGAGGGTTAGGCAATTTATCTCCTTCCCTGGATAACATACCCAAAATATGATCTGCTCTGGAAAGACTATTAACTAAATCATTGTCCCATTCAAATTTTGGTGGCAAGCGAAATGCCTGATAACCAGCGAATACTTTGCCTGATGGTGATCCTTTAATATACATTCATTCAACCCGGCACACAATGTTCATAGTATATGTATTATTTTCAAATAAAGTCAAAAATGAAAATAAGGCTTTATCTTATCATTCAACCCAGCACACAATGTTCATAGTATATGTATTATTTTCAAATAAAGTCAAAAACGAAAATAAGGCTTTATCTTATTTGCGTGTATGAAAATAAGAAACTCTCTTATTATTGATTTTGCTCAAAAACGAAAATAGAAGAAGCTGCTGAACTTTATATATCCTGTTTTTCCGGAGAGCTAACTTCTGAGTGAAGTCACTTAATTTTTACACATCTATTGTAGAGTAAGAGGAGCCGAATTTGGAACAAAAATGCTAGCTGATGCTTGGACTTTACTGACACTTACACTACTTGAAACTATACTTAGTGTAGACAATTTAATTTTTATTTCTCTAACAATAGATAAGGTACCAAATGCGCTGAGAGAAAGAGTGCGCCTTATGGGCCTTGGATTAGCACTATTAATGCGTTTTGTAATACTATTTTTTACATCATCTATATTGTCAATGCAAAAACCCATATTTCACACTGCATCGCTAAATATTTCAGCAAGGGATTTACTTATGATCGCAGGGGGATTATTCCTTATTGTTAAAAGCTCTATAGAGTTATGGGATGACATCTTTGTATGTAAGAAAAATAAAAAGAAAGCAAACGTTAAATCAAAATTTTTTTTAGTTGTGCTACAAATTATATTAATAGATTTAGTTTTTTCAGTTGATTCAATATTAACTGCTATAGCATTCACTTATAACATGATAATAATTGCCACAGCGTTTACATTTTCCATGCTAGCAATGCTGTTTTTATCAAGTTACACCGCCCAGTTAATCAAATCTAATCCAGGTTTAAAAGTAATTGCTATCTTATTTATTTTACTTGTCGGTGTGTACCTCATACTTCATGGATTTCATATAGAATTACCAAAAGGATATTTGTATTCTTCATTTATGTTTGCACTGCTTGTGGAAATTATAAGCAAAATAAAGAAAATGTAGTAGATCTCTTTCGAAACTATTTTGTACGAAGCAAAAATCTAATTGTCATTCTAGCGCGTGACGCACAACTGTACGAACATTGCAATTTGCAGGTGGTGTCATTCCAGTACTTGATATACAACTGTACGAACATTGTGATTTGAGAGCAATTTCCATTAGGAGGGTGTCATTCCAGTGTCTGGACACTGGAATGACACCGTCATAAAGGAACCAGTGTTAGCTACTCGGGTGACACCCTCCTGCTAGACAATGTTCGTACAGCCATACGCGTCAAGTTAAGGAAAAGTGTAAGTAAAATTGATAGAGTGAAGGAAAAGAATAAGGTATAAGTTCTCTTGGATATGTGAATGAGAGAACTTACAATGGACAGAATAGCTTGCTTATCAAAAGACCTCAATGAATTCTTTAATGAAAAAGCAGACGAAATATCAATTGCAGTAGGTTTTATAAAAAGAAAGAGAAAACTTAATGGCTCATCATTCATAAAAGCTATGGTTTTTGGTAACATAGGAGTTGGTGATTGCAGCATAGAAACAATGTGCCAATTGCTAAATGAAGACTCGATAGAAATTACAAAACAGGGTTTGGATTTTAGATTTACTGAAGAAGCAGTGGAATTTATGAAAAGAATGTATAATGAATCTTTAGTTTTATTTAAAAACAGCTTACAGGTTGATTGCAGAATTTTGAAGCAATTTAGAAGCATTAAGCTATTGGATAGTAGCTATATTAGCCTGCCCAGTAGCATGGAAGATATGTACAAAGGATATGGGAGTAGCTATAGAGATTGTGAGAGTAATACCAAATCAGGAATAAAGCTGCAGTTAGTCTTTGATTACCTGAACCAAGCGCTAGATAAGTTAAATTTAATAGAAGGAATAAGGTCGGATCAAGGTTATAGGGATTATCTGAACGGTTTATCAGCCAATGATTTGCTAATATTTGATTTGGGCTACTTTGTGCCTAGTTCTTTTAAACAGATTGATGAAGCAGGTGCATATTTTGTTAGTCGTTATAAGTCTGATACCAATATATATGATATAGAAACAAATCAAAAAATAGAGTTGTTGGAATGTTTAGAAGGTCAATCCCTTCTAGAGATGGAAGTGCTATTAGGAAAAGAAGTAAAAATTAAAGTGAGAATTATATGTCAAAAATTAACTGAAGAACAGTCTATAATTAGAAGAAGAAGGGCTAATAAGTTAGCAAAATCACATGGATATACATCTTCTCAAAAGAATCAAAAATTGCTGGATTGGTCGATATTCATAACTAACGTTCCAGAGAGTAAAATCAGCGCTGAACAAGTATTAACAGTTTACAGGGTAAGATGGCAGATTGAATTATTATTTAAATTGTATAAGAGTCACATCAGGCTTGACGAACTTAAAGGAAAACCATACAGAGTATTATGTGAACTATACGCTAAATTGTGCGCAATTCTTATATTTCATGGAATAGTTGGTTGTATAAAACTGAAAGAGAATACAGAGCTGAGTTTAACAAAGGCATTCATTGAATTAAAAAGAAGGATTAGGGAGTTGTTTTTAGCGTTAAGCAGTAAAATTAATAATTTGAGAATTTTCCTGAAAAAACTTACCACAGACTGGTCACAATTTTCTGTGAAAGATAGATATAGAAAAACTAGAGTATCCACCTTAAGTTCATTGAATTTTCTTACCCTTTTCCTTAACTTGACGCGTATGGTTATCAATACCAATGTGCAAAGAGTTAAGGAATCTTGGATTGCCAGTAATTTGTGTAGATGCGAGACATATGGCAGCAGCATTATCTGCAAGGATCAATAAGAATGATAAAAATGATGCAAGAGGTATAGCACAAATGATGAGAGTTGGGCTATTTAAAGAGGTACTAGTAAAATCAGACAAAGCTTGTCAGGTTAAAATAATGCTTGGAAGCAGAAGACAATTAATACGTAGCAGAGAGCAAATGGACTGGCATAAGAAAGTTTTGAGAATAATGAAAAAGATGGGAATTACGGTGCTATATTATAGAAAAAGATGTAATACTAGTATTAAAGAGAAAAAGCATAAAATATACCCTTATTTACTTAAAGATTTGATTATTTGTAGAGTTAATCAGGACTGATATAACATACATTATGATAGAAGATTTTTTGAGAATTAATTATTGTCTGAGAAAAAGTAGATAAAGGGTGAAGAAAGATAGAAGTGTTTAAATAGCTCAAAAAGAACGTTAAGTCATGCTTTTTATTTATATTGACAGCGTATATGACATCGTTTACGATTAAAGTTAATAACAATAATTTATATTTATCATGTTTGCAGTAATTGAGACTGGTGGAAAGCAATATTTAGTAAAAGAAGGTAGTATAATAAAGGTAGAGAAGTTAGAAGCTGAAGAAAAAAAAGAGGTGGAAATCAATAAGGTGATTTGTATTTCAAATAATGGCTTATCTTATTCATCTAATGCTACTGTTAAAGCTGAAGTGTTGGAGCAGTGTAGGGGGGAAAAAATTATAATCTTTAAGAAGAAAAGAAGAAAAAATTACCGTAGGAAAACTGGTCATAGGCAGTATATAACTGTTCTTCGTATAAATGAAATTAGTCTTCAAAAGTAAGAGGTAAGATATGGCAACTAAAAAATCAGGTGGTAGTTCCTGTAATGGTAGAGATTCAGCGGGTCGTAGGTTAGGAATAAAGAAGAATGGGAAGGTTATTCCTGGTAACATAATTGTGCGCCAAAGAGGCACAAAATTCCATCCTGGGAAGAATGTTGGTATAGGCAAAGATCATACGATTTTTGCCAAAGTAGAAGGCTGGGTCAGTTTTAGAAGGTCAGGGAATAAAAAGACTTTTATTGATATCGTGCCTACAGATAATATGAAAGCTTCAGCTTGAATAAATCATGGGTCTGTAGCTCAGGTGGTTAGAGCGCACGCCTGATAAGCGTGAGGTCGGAGGTTCAACTCTTCCCAGACCCACACCATTTAGTAATTGCTAGCTGTGTTTTTTATAGCGGTTTTGGTATTGTGTAAGCAGAAACCTAAAGCATGAGTTTATATAAAAATTTAATAACCAGTGAATCAGTTGCGGCTGGTCATCCAGATAAAGTAGCAGATCAAATTTCAGATGCAATACTTGATGAATACCTTTTCACTGATCCTTTTGCGCGAGCTGCAATAGAGACTTTAGTCACCAAAGATAACGTTATTATAGCTGGGGAAGTGTTTGGGCCTAACATTGAGAATAGCAGGATTGAAAGTATTGTACGGAATACAATAAAAGATATTGGTTATGAGCATGATGGTTTCCACTGGAGAAAAGTGAAGGTAAATATATTGTTACATGAGCAATCAAATGACATTGCAATAGGGGTGGATCAAGGTGCTGGAGATCAGGGCATAATGTATGGCTATGCAACAATAGAGACAGAAAACCTTATGCCGGCACCCATTTTTTATGCACACTCGATTCTGAAAAATATCATGAGCGCAGTTAAAGAAGCAAAACTTGGTCCAGATGCAAAGTCACAAATCACTTTGGCATATGAGAATAACCTCCCGGTACGTGCTGAAAGTATTATTGTCTCAATACAGCACCCTGAGGATTTGGATCAATCAAAAGTAAAAGAAATAATTTACCCTTACATAGTTTCATCTTTACCTGAAGGATGGATGTGTCCTGAGGAAAGTCTCTTAGTCAATCCAACTGGTAGATTTGTTATTGGTGGACCAGTTGGTGACTGTGGATTAACCGGACGAAAAATTATGGTTGATACTTATGGAGGTTATATTCCACACGGTGGAGGGGCATTTTCCGGAAAAGATGCAACTAAAGTTGATAGATCTGCAGCTTATATGGCAAGATACATTGCTAAAAATATTGTCTTTGCAGGTTTGGCTGAACGTTGTCTTGTGCAGCTTTCTTATGCAATTGGTATATCAAAACCTACTTCATTATATATTGATACATTTGGTACGAATACGGTGGAGGAAAGAGTAATTAAAGAGTTTATCGAGAATAGTATAGATTTATCAACAAAAGGCATAATCAAGCATTTATCGCTTAATCGCCCTATATATAAACGTACAGCCTGTTATGGACATTTTGGTAAAGAGTCAGAAAGTGACGGTGGATTTTCTTGGGAAAACATGAACTTGTCTGCTGATCTTTGTAGAGAATTCAATATAGAAGGTAATAGTAAAATTTCTTTAGATTGCTAAAATTTTTGATTTACAGCCCCACATTTATATACTACCTTATTGTTAAAGTATAATTGCTTTTTCATAATAATTATACTATATTAGTGATAATTATTATATTCAGTTTTTATTGTGAGGCTCATGTAATGTATAATGACATAAAAGAAGAATTTTGTAGCATAGCTATAAAAGAATCGTCTGATCTTATTGATAAAAGAAAAGAACACCCTTTTAATGTTGAATTGATGAATAATACATTAGATTATGAAAAATTCAAATTCTACCTTCAGCAGGATTTTCTGTATTGTATAGATTGCGCTCGTGCTTTTTTAATTGTTGCAGCTAGAGTTGATGATATTGAAATGATGAGTAGTTTAATCAATTTGGCACAAGGAGCATTTTATGTTCGAGAACAGTATAAAAAATATTTTGAAGATTATGATCTATCTGATGATCACAAAAAGTCAAGAGCTTGTTCTGCCTTTACTGACTTTTTCATGAGTGTTGCATATCACAATTCTGTTAATGAAGCTTTAGTAGCATCTTATTCTTGCTTTAACATATACCAAATCGTTGTACGCCATATGGTATATGAGATAACAACTAAAGGGGTTAAAAATAACAAATACAAAGAGTGGATCAACATTTATAGTAGCGAAACAGTAAATGCTGTAATTGATGAGGTTACTGATATTACAAATAAGCTATATAAAAAAGCTAGTGACTGTGAAAAAAAGAGGATGTATGAGTTTTTTAAGAAAGGGCTGGAATTAGAAATAATGTTTTGGGATGAGGCATATTACTCTAATATATCTAGCAAAGAATATTAGCAGCGGATTATTTACGTTTGACTTGATCTTTATCGGTAACTATAGTGTTCAGTGGCATAATTAGGAGCTGTTACGGGTCAAATCTTTTAAAGGATATAATTGAGCATCCTTTTAATGTTGAGTTAGCGAATAACACCCTAAATATAGAGAACTTCAAATTCTATACTCAACAAGAGGCGTTTTTCTTAGGTGATTATATTCGTACCACCTTAATTACTGCATCCAGAATGGAAGATTATAGTAGTATTATCTCGCTTGCTGAAGTAGCCCAAAGAGCAGTGACTGTTAATAGAATGCTATATGACTACTACTTTACTATGTACGGTATAAGTCGTGGAAAGAAATCTCTTGAGTGTTTTAATTTCACTAATTTTCTTTTATCCATCTCGTATAGTAATACCTATGAGGCTATGACGGTTTTGTATTCTTGCATGTTTATATACAAGACTGTCGTTGATAGCATGAAAAATAGATCCAAAAAAAATAATAGATATAGGGATTGGTTTAATTTTTGTTACAGTGATTCAGTAAAGTCTGGATGCATTATTTTGGAAAATATTATTGATGGATATTGCAGCAGAGCAAGAGAAAATGAAAAGAGCAAAATGCTTGAGTTGTTTAGAATAACTGCACAATTTGTGTTAGATTTTTTGAACGGTGCATATAATTTTTCAAGATTCAATCAATTTCCTAAGGAACATTGACAATTTTAAGCTAATTTGTATCCTTAATAAGTATTTTGTAAAATGCTATGAAAAGTAAAGAACATGATTTTCATTTAGTGGATCCAAGCCCTTGGCCAATTGCTATATCAGCAGCAATTCTTATTCTTGCACTTGGATTAGTTGGCGCGCTTCATAAACAAATTTTCGGAATGTTTTGTTTAGTTCTGGGAACCTCCGCAGTATCAGGGGTGCTGTTTTATTGGTGGAGAGATGTAATAAGGGAGGCCATTTATGACAAATGTCACACTGCCATTGTAAAGCATGGACTCAAATTTGCAATGTACTTATTTATTCTCTCGGAGGTCATATTTTTTATAGTGTTCTTTTGTTCATTCTTTAAAGCCTGGCTTGATCCAGTTTTTTTATTTGAGGCGTTTTCTCCTGCAAAAAAAGTTGAATGGCCCCCTGAGGGAATTTTGCCACCTGATCCGTGGTCACTACCATTCATGAATACATTAATATTATTGCTTTCTGGTACAACAATTACTTGGGCAAATCACTCTTTACTTAAAAATGATAAGAAGAGCATGATTAAAATGCTGTCCATAACTATATTGCTTGGGGTTTTTTTTATAATAGTGCAAGCAATAGAGTATCATGAAGCAAGTTTTTCTCTACAAGAAACAGGAGAAAAGCTTATTTATACATCCAATTTTTATATGATTACCGGTTTTCACTGCGCACACGTTATAATAGGAATAATATTTTTATCAGTGTGTTTATTTAGAGCGCGGAAAGGCCAATTTACACTTCAGGACCATTTGTGCTTTGAGTTTGCCTCCTGGTATTGGCACTTTGTAGATGTAGTCTGGATATTTTTATTTTTGTTTGTCTATTGGTTAAGCGTTTATTAAGTGGTTAAAATAATAGGTCTAGATCCAGGAATAAGCAAGACTGGGTGGGCCATTATCAGCCTGAACGAAAAAAATAATATTGAATTTTTGGGCGACGGTACCATATCAACTGATGGTAAATTGGGTACAGGTGAACGCCTACATATAATTTTTGAACAATTAAAGAAAGTAATTTCCCTATACTCTCCGAATGAAGCTGCGGTGGAGAAAATTTTTGTTAATAAAAATCCTAAATCTTCACTAACTTTAGGATATGCAAGAGGGGTTGTAATTTTAGCGTTAAAAATAACAAAGCTAACTATGAATGAATATGATGCAAACTATGTAAAAAAAAGCATTACCGGAAATGGCCATGCTGATAAGGATCAGATTATATTTATGGTGAAGCAAATAGTTAAAAATTTGAGTATAAAATGCCACCATGCTGCTGACGCTCTTGCTGTAGCAATTTGTCATGCTTATACGAAAGGTTCTTGTTTTGTTGAGTAACTTTTATATGAGATTCAGTTTGAAGATTTCCAGATCTGGAAAAACTATTTGATTGTATTTATCTTGTCTAACGTTCGTTGCAAAATAATACATGCGGAGATTTTATCATCTATTTTTTTCGATTTTGTGATTGATATTCCAGTAATTTTTAGTGTATGAGTTGCGATAGATGTTGAGAAGCTTTCGTCTTGTAAGTATATATTTACTTCATATTTTTTTATTATTTTATTTGCGAATTGGATTATAGTTTTACACCATTTAGTTTCTTGCTCGTCCATTTTTAATGGTAGTCCTATTACCATTGATCCAGATTCATTTTCTTTGAATATTCTATGCAAATAACCTAAATCTTTGCTCATATTTTTTCTGTGATACATACTATGAGCTGTGGCTATGAGATGTGTTTTATCGCTAAATGCTATGCCTATTTGCTTTTCTCCCATGTCAAGGCACATTATGCGCTTATCTTTTGGAATAGACTTTAGAAACTCATCTGGATTTCTATGTAGCATCTATTAGACTTCCTTTAAAGTGACCTTACCCAAAAAAAGTAGAGAGAAAGTTAAGAAAATTTTTTACAAAAAGAATAATGAACCAAATTGCTCAGGAATGCAATAGACTTCTTGCATAACCAAAACTAAGTAGAAAAAAGGTATCATCTAAGTAGCTGACACTGATTCCTTTATGACGGCAGTGCCCCTATGGTGTCATTCCAGTGCTTGACACTGGAATCCAGAAGAAAGAATGGTGTCATCCCAGTGTCCCTATGATGTCATCCCAGTGCTCCTTTCTCGTCATCCCAGTGCTTGACACTGGGATCCAGGAAAGTTTGCTTGTAAGCAAGCAAACTAGCACAGAAAGTGGTTACAACATTTTCGATGAGATTATATGGAAAACTGGATCCCAGTGCCCTCTTCTTGTCATCCGAGTAGCTGACACTGGGATCTCATTTTACTTTATGATAATGTCATGAAGGTAGCCTCCTTCTCCTGTCATCCCAGTGCGTGACACTGGGATCCAGCAAGCTTTGCTTGCAAACAAGTCTAATACGCGTCGCGTTTTATGCCAAAACACAATTGGAGTTACATGCAAAATAGATCCCAGACTGGGATGACAAAAAAAGGAGCACTGGAATCCAGAAAAAAGAATAGACTTCTTTCAAAATTGTTAGAGGGAGTGTAAGATGAAGTATTTGAAAGCATGAAATATAAGGAAATAGAAAAGTTAGAAGGAGAAAAGTTTCGACGTTTAACAGGGGTAAAAAAAGCAACATTTGAGCGAATGGTAGAAATTCTAGAAGTGGAGGATAAAAGAAAAAAAGCTAGAAGTGGAAGAAAAAGTAAACTTTGCATAGAAGACAGGCTACTTATGGCACTGGAATATATAAGAGAATATCGTACATATTTTCATATTGGGCAAAGCTATGGCATGAGTGAAAGTAACAGTTTTAAAATAATAAGATGGGTAGAAGACATATTAATAAAACATCCAGATTTTGCATTACCAGGAAAAAAAGAGCTATTAAAGAGTGATGTAGAATATGAAGTTTTAGTAATAGACGGAACTGAAACGCCAGTAGAGAGACCAAAAAAAAGCAAAAGCCCTTCTACTCTGGAAAGAAAAAAAGGCATACTATAAAAACACAAATAGTAACAGAGAAGAAGAGTAGAAAAGTCATATGCACATCTTTCTCGAATGGTAGAAAACACGGATGTTTAGAGAATCAAAGGTAGCAGTATTGCCGCAAACTAAAATCTTAGCTGATGCCGGCTACAGGGGAATGCAGAAGATACACAAAAATGTTGTATTACCGCACAGGAAAACGAAAAAGAATCCGTTAAGCAAAGAACAAAAAAAAGAGAACAGGGCACTTATGAGCCAAAGGGCAATTGTTGAAAACGTAATTGAAAAGGTTTAAAATCATCTCGGACAGGTATAGAAACCGACGAAAACGTTTTGGTTTAAGGTTTAATTTGATTGCTGCAATTCACAATTTTGAGCTCCCTACATGAATTTTGAAAGAAGTCTATTCAGTTAGTATTACTGTTTAATGAGGTATGAATAATGGTTGATGTCGTTTCTATTGGTGTAAATGCAGTCATTGATCATAAGTATAAAAAAAGAGCGCAATTAACTTTATTAGGGCTATTTCTTGTTGTATCAGCAGCAACTGCTGTCTGGTTTATCTTTCCTGTATCACAAAATGTACTAGTGCCATTCTTGCTCCCAGCCTTATTCTTGTTCTTTACTCTATCTATGGGTTATTACATGTTCATATTTAGTTGTGAAGAAAAATCTTTGGTAAAGAATGTTCTTGGTATGGTTGAACCTGCTGAATCGGTAAAGAGAGTGCATTGCCAAGAAAATATTAAATCCTTATTAGCAGAAGTGAGAAGTACTACGAAAGATAGGTTTTGCAACGTGCTTGTTAATCTTTGTTTTGAAGATCGTAGTAAAGCACACAAACTTGCATTATATGTGAAAGAAATTGACGATATTGTGTCTTCAATAAAAAATAAAGACCTCTTAGACCATTTTGATCAATTTTTCACCATGACTGAAGTAAGTAATAAAAAAAGTAGAAGTGAATTAATGAACCTCGCAAGGGCATATAAGATGATAAGTGAAGAAGATCCAGACAAAATACAGGATTTTTTAGCTACTCAAACAAAAAGTTATTCATATAAAATAATGTTACCTGAAATTGATAATTTTCTATCACAAGCTAGGTGATTTTATCAATAATTTCATTGTGTACGTGATTATCATTTTTTGTTTCAATTTCAGTGATAACACTGCACCTAACGGGCTCTTTTATGGCTATTTCCTGAAACCCTTTTCTGACCTTATTGTAAAAATTAACATCCATTTCTTCATATTTATTCTTGTCTTTTGCTCTATTTAACCCAACTTTAACATCAATATCTAGAATGAATGTAATATCTGGATATTTAATTTCCACTAGCTTATGTAAGTCCCTTATTAGCCCTAAGTCAACTCCAAACCCATATCCTTGGTATGCAATGGTTGAATCAATAAACCGATCACAAATCACTATTTTTCCTTCTGCAAGAGCTGGTAATATTAATTTTTTCATATGTTCGCGCCTCATCGAGATAAGTAGCAAGAGTTCAGAAATAGGATCAATATTATTCGTTAACAACACTCCTCTTATCTTTTCTGCAAAGTTAGTGCCACCTGGTTCTCGAGTCAATACCACATTATTTTCGCCGTGAATTTGCTTAAAATGATTTGCAAGTAGCTTAGATTGTGTTGTTTTACCAGAGCCGTCTATTCCTTCGAAAGTTATGAACATAAGTTTTATAATTATAATACTAAAAAAGAATATGCAAACAGTATACATAGAAACCGTTTGACATTTAAATAATAAGACCGTAAATTACATATCGTATAATAATAGTCTATGGTTGCTCTGAATACTCCTAAAGTCGATTTTAGTTTTACTGCAAAAGATTTTAATCTTTTGGGAGTAGACAATAAATACTATACATTAAGTGACTGTTGTGGAAAAAATGGTCTTATTGTAATGTTTATATGCAATCACTGTCCTTACGTTCAGTCAATTATTAGCAATCTGGTAAGCGATGTTGATCAATTGAAAAAAGATTATCAGATAAACACCATTGCAATAATGCCAAATGATGTAAATGAATATCCAGAAGATTCCTTTGAAAATATGATTAATTTTGCCAAGGAAAATAAGTTTACATTTCCATATTTAATTGATAGTACACAGAAAATAGCTAAAGAATACGGGGCTGTTTGTACTCCTGACTTTTTCGGCTTTAATTCCAATTTAAACCTTTGCTATCGTGGACGTTTTAACGACACAAAAAAAGAAAAGGTTCAAAGCTATGAAGCAGGAAGTAGTGACTTATTTCAAGCTATGAAATTTATTGCAGAAACTGGTAATTCTCCAATTGACCAAAAATCAAGTATTGGCTGCTCAATTAAATGGTCTAATTCTACAGGTTAAATATCATGCACAGTGGCTCTCAGCATTTGTTTGATATTATAATTTTACTTTCTGCTGCTGTGTTTATAGTCATAGCATTTTGGAAAATGAATATTAGTCCAGTGCTTGGTTACTTCGTTGCAGGTGCAGTTATTGGTTCTCATGGATTTAATCTGATACACTCAGCTGAAGCAATGGATAATCTTGCAGAATTTGGTGTAGTTTTTCTATTATTCATTATAGGCCTTGAATTGACATTTGAACGCCTGATCGCTATGCGTATTCATGTATTTGGGTTCGGTTCTCTTCAAGTTATAGTTACCATGGTAGCAATATGGTGCATCGCTCTTGCTTTCGGAGTGAATACGAATATAGCAACAGTTATTGGTGGTGGGCTTGCGCTATCCTCAACAGCAATAGTGTTGCAGGTTCTGCAAGAAAAAGGTTCTCAAGCAAGTCAGGTTGGTAGGTTGTCGATAGCAGTGCTATTAATGCAAGATTTTGCAGTGGTACCATTAATAGTATTGGTACCTTTACTTACTGGCAATTCTGAGCACAGCCTGATAAGCTCATTGGCAGGCTCATTAGTGCAAGCAGCTATTGCATTAGTGCTGATATTTATAACTGGTAGATTATTGCTTAGACCTTTATTTTCGGTTATTGCTAAAATGGAAAGTAATGAGGTCTTTATATCAACAACGCTTTTAATAGTATTAGGAGCAGCATTTATTACTGAGCAATTCCATTTATCGTTGGCATTAGGTGCATTTGTTGCTGGATTGTTAGTTGCAGAAACAGAATATAGACACTCAGTGGAACATGCGGTATTGCCATTTAAAGATTTGTTTCTTGGCTTATTTTTCATGACTGTTGGTATGTCCATCAATACCGAACTTTTACTCAATAAGTTACCACTAATTACTTTATTATCGATTATCCTTATCGTTTTAAAAACATCTATCATATATATATTGTGTAGATTTTTTGGGTTTAAGAGTGCACCTGCTATACAAGCTGGGTTACTGCTTTCACAAGGCGGTGAATTTGCGTTTATTTTATTTCGCTTAGCAGATGAGCTAAATGTGCTACCAAGTGAAATCGCTCAAGTACTTATGATGGTAACTACAGTAACCATGGCTTTCACTCCTCTTTTATCGGGGCTTGGAGATTGGATAGCAAACTCATTTAGCACTGAGAAAACAATATTAGATGATGAAGCTGTTGAAACAGATACACAAGATCTTTATAACCATGTGATAGTTGCTGGATTTGGTAGAGTGGGATATATGGTAACAAAAATGCTTACTGCAGAGCATTTAAGTTACGTTGTTGTAGATATTCAATCGAAAATAGTCAAAGAAGGAAAAAGTGATAGTTTTCCTATATATCTTGGAGATGTTACAAGATGTGAAATTTTAAAATCGGTAGGAATAGAAAGAGCTCAAGCTCTCGTTATTTCAATAAAGAATGAAGTTACTATAAAAAAAGTTGTTTCTTTAGTTGCTGCAAATTTTCCGCATGTAAATATTGTAATACGCTTACCAGATCTGAGTAATGTGGAGGTTTACAGAGATCTAGGAGCTAGTAAAATTATTCCTGAAACATCTGAGATAGGATTGCAGCTAGGTGGAGCTGCACTGAGCCTCAGTGGTATTAGCGAAAGTGGAGTTACGTCTTTAAAAAGTAGATTCAGAAAAGGCAATTACAGTATGTTAAAAGACCTTGGTAGTGATAAAGATGAATAACTACTTCTTTAATTTTATGTACAAAAAGCTTCAAGCTTTGTTGAGGTCAGATGCATGGCTAATGTATAAATACTGAAACAAAAATTCCAGTGCTCCCTTTCTTGTCATCCCAGTGCTTGACACTGGGATCCAGATTGGGCACTAAGTTGGTAAACACGAAAGCGCTTTACAACGTTTTTGATGGAACTGTGCAAAAGGACTGGATGCCAGTGTCACGCACTGGCATGACACCCATTTGTTCCTATAGTTGTCTTTTTTCGTCTACCTTATTTTGCCACCCTGCTGAACAGATACATTGAGGTTTTGCCTATAGTAAATTACGCACATAATCAACCAAGTTAAGGAAAGTGCAAACCAAGTGATTGCATATTCCAAATGCTTCATTGGCTGTATAGCTAATTTGCTGCCAAAATTGTTCGGCCACAATATACACTTCTCTAGCTTAATACCTAACTCATTGGAAATTTCCTCTGTACTCAGGGTAAACCATGTATTCGAAGCAGTATCGTTCTTGATAAACCAATTTTTGCTTTTATTGCTATCGCAATATAAAGTTCCATCTGCAACTACTTTTTCAATTTTTACTTTTTTCTCCTTTTTTTCTCTGACTATTCCTTTATTCACCAACATGTAACGTCCAGTGGTGAGCAACATAGGAGACAGCACGTGATAGCCGTGTTGCCCTGCAAAAACATATAGTTCTATGCTACTTAGAATCCCACCAATCTTGACATGCCTATAGTTAAATTTTTCAAGGTCGTTATTGGGCAATAGATGAACAACTGGAAGACTCATATTTTTGATAATATTATTCTTCCAGTTCAATCTGAATACTTGCCATAATCCTAATAAAAAAAGAAGTGAGCAAGGTATAATTAAAATAAATACTATTTTTTTTAACACTCTATATTTGTGTTCTTAAATAGTTTTCAACACCCATTAGTTCAATAAGATCGATCTGTTTCTCAATCCAATGGAAGTGCTCTTCTTCATTTTTTAACATCTCTTCTAATAACATTACACTAACAAAATCTTTTTCTTTCTCAGCGATAGAAATCGTTTCTTTGATATCCTTAATACCTTTTCCCTCTAATTTCAAATTAGCTTCTAAGATTTTCCGTATTATGTCTTTTGTAAACTTTCCATCATACTTTGATATTTCGTTTGTATCCTGAAAATTTGGGACTCCTTTAAATAACAAAATTCTTTCTGCCAACTTGCTTGCATGTTCAAGTTCTTCGTTAAGCTCATTTTTTACCTTTTCTGCAAGTCTATTAATTCCATTGTTTTTGAGAATCGCAAAATGCAAAAGATACTGGCGTACAGAAGTCAGCTCATTGGTCAATAATTTGTTCAAATGTTTTACTATCTCTTCATTCATAATCTTCCCTTAGTTCAATTTATCAGCATAATTTATATGATAACGATAGTTATAGCAACTCATTTAATAGTTCCTTTGATAACAACCGTATTAAATAGCATGTCGTGGTATGTCTGTTTCTTTTTAGAAAAACAAGCAACTAGATAACAGCAGAGAGTGAGTAGTACTATAATTACTTTCAATGCACTCAAGACATTCACTAATACTTCCTGATCTTGCAAAAATTCAGTAAGGACAACTACTACACTGTTTAACAAAGGAAGAAAAAACTGGGAAGAGCTTCTGTCAAACGCTAAATTCAAGTCTATTTTAGAATTATCTAAATTGATAGTATACATATTCATTAACTGTTGACCGGGAGTTGCTTGGGCCTTTGAAGATATAAAATATGTGAAGTAACTACAATTTACACACATGTATGATAGATGTAAGATCAACGGAGAATCCTCTAATAGCAGTATAATTAATAAAGTTGGAATTAATAAAATTGCTACATCTATTAAATACGCGCAAAAGCGTCTTGTTATACTGGCAATCTCTGTAACAGTGGTCATTACCTATCTTCTAAATACTTTATTATAAAATCTGTAAGTTTATCAAAATGTTGAAAACATAACAAATCTTCATAATCGCTTATTGATTGACCGTATATAATAGGTAAACAATTGGCATTTTGTGCACACAGAACATCTGTGATGCTATCACCAATGAAAAACACATTTTCTCTATTTATAGGCAACGTACTCTCTTCTAGTGCAAATAGCAGTGGGGTTGCAGATGGTTTATCTTCTGCAGTATCGCATGACCCAACCACTCTTTCAAAGTAAGAATCTAGTTTAAAATAGGTAACTTCTTCACGTAAATTAGTATTTTTCTTATTACTTACTATTGCTAGATAAACATTGTGGCTTTTCAACGTCTGCAACATTTCCTCTACTCCTTGATTCAGAGCAATGTTTTGTAATAGAGCATTATCTAAGTATTGTTGATATATCTGATTTGCTTTTTTCCACTGATCGCCAAACAAATTGACCATATAGCTCTTTCTCGACTCATGGGAATTTCTATCAGCAGCTTTATTACTATACCCCATTGAGTTTATGGTATGCTTAATAGCATTAAAAATGTTATCTTGAGTGTCAACTAAGGTATTATCCCAATCGAATACTACTGCTAATGGGCTATCTTTCATTTCTTATATAATTATACATTTTAACTTAATAAGTAAATAGCATTTTAATGAAAAAGATATAAATAGGACGCTCTTACTCTTTACCACAAGTTATGTTAACTATTTTTTATATAATTAGCTAATATACTGGTTATATGATATGTTTTAATAGGTAACAGGTATGGCCCAGACATCTAAAGAAAGTGTTGAAAAAAAGTTTAAAGATGTTTTTGAACGTTCTCCAGATGCTTTTCCAGAAGGTACCTCATTAGAAGAGAAGGTTAATTATATCGCAAAAGGAACAGAGGCTCTAAAAGCTGTGAAAAATAAGGAGCTTGAGAATAAAATGGAAAATATTGCAAAGTTAAACAAAGAACTTGAAAAACGACAAAAACAGAACGACGAAGAAATAGATAAACTTAGACGATCAACACAGGAGTTAAGGAAAGAGTTTGGTACAAGTAAAAGAAGTAGATTAGGTGTAATACCGCAAGAAGTTAGGCAAGGCACGCAAACTACTGAAGCTTCTGTGCAAACAGCATCAGAGCACGATTCACAAACCGTTAATCCCTCAGTGAGCAAAAGTTCTGTAAAAGAGAAGCTCAATACTGAGCTGGACAAAAAAGATAACACACCTCAACCACAAGAAAATCAAAAAGAAGAAGGATTTTTGAGTCTTCTGAAGCGCTTTGTTAAGAAAATATTAGAAAAACTTTTAGGTGAAGGTGAAAAGGATGTAGAGAATGCTCGTGGCATGAAAGAAGATGCTCAAAGAGATACGTCAAATAACGAAGAGCAACAAAAGAGTAAGCAGCTTGATGAAATTTTAAAGGACAAAAGTGTAAGCGAGGGTTTGAGGCAGGCAACAAAGCTTGAGAACCCGGCAATAACGCCTGTTAATACTCCTAAAGTGAATGAAGTAAACACGGGTCGTGAAAGGTGATCTGCTTTCAAGCTTCATTATACCGCCGCGAACCGTCATACCGCGATTCATTCGCGGTATCTCATCAGCTAACAAGTAGCGGGATGACGGTTGTCAGGGCCATACGCGTCAAGTTAAGGAAAAGGGTAAGAAAATTCAATGAACTTAAGGTGGATACTCTAGTTTTTCTATATCTATCTTTCACAGAAAATTGTGACCAGTCTGTGGTAAGTTTTTTCAGGAAAATTCTCAAATTATTAATTTTACTGCTTAACGCTAAAAACAACTCCCTAATCCTTCTTTTTAATTCAATGAATGCCTTTGTTAAACTCAGCTCTGTATTCTCTTTCAGTTTTATACAACCAACTATTCCATGAAATATAAGAATTGCGCACAATTTAGCGTATAGTTCACATAATACTCTGTATGGTTTTCCTTTAAGTTCGTCAAGCCTGATGTGACTCTTATACAATTTAAATAATAATTCAATCTGCCATCTTACCCTGTAAACTGTTAATACTTGTTCAGCGCTGATTTTACTCTCTGGAACGTTAGTTATGAATATCGACCAATCCAGCAATTTTTGATTCTTTTGAGAAGATGTATATCCATGTGATTTTGCTAACTTATTAGCCCTTCTTCTTCTAATTATAGACTGTTCTTCAGTTAATTTTTGACATATAATTCTCACTTTAATTTTTACTTCTTTTCCTAATAGCACTTCCATCTCTAGAAGGGATTGACCTTCTAAACATTCCAACAACTCTATTTTTTGATTTGTTTCTATATCATATATATTGGTATCAGACTTATAACGACTAACAAAATATGCACCTGCTTCATCAATCTGTTTAAAAGAACTAGGCACAAAGTAGCCCAAATCAAATATTAGCAAATCATTGGCTGATAAACCGTTCAGATAATCCCTATAACCTTGATCCGACCTTATTCCTTCTATTAAATTTAACTTATCTAGCGCTTGGTTCAGGTAATCAAAGACTAACTGCAGCTTTATTCCTGATTTGGTATTACTCTCACAATCTCTATAGCTACTCCCATATCCTTTGTACATATCTTCCATGCTACTGGGCAGGCTAATATAGCTACTATCCAATAGCTTAATGCTTCTAAATTGCTTCAAAATTCTGCAATCAACCTGTAAGCTGTTTTTAAATAAAACTAAAGATTCATTATACATTCTTTTCATAAATTCCACTGCTTCTTCAGTAAATCTAAAATCCAAACCCTGTTTTGTAATTTCTATCGAGTCTTCATTTAGCAATTGGCACATTGTTTCTATGCTGCAATCACCAACTCCTATGTTACCAAAAACCATAGCTTTTATGAATGATGAGCCATTAAGTTTTCTCTTTCTTTTTATAAAACCTACTGCAATTGATATTTCGTCTGCTTTTTCATTAAAGAATTCATTGAGGTCTTTTGATAAGCAAGCTATTCTGTCCATTGTAAGTTCTCTCATTCACATATCCAAGAGAACTTATACCTTATTCTTTTCCTTCACTCTATCAATTTTACTTACACTTTTCCTTAACTTGACGCGTATGGCTGTAGTAAACACTCTAATTGGAAAAGGAGCAAAGGTTAATGCAGAAAATGATAAAGGATGGGCTCCTTTACATTTTGCTGCTGAAAAGAACTGCGAAAAGATAGTACAAGCTCTATCAAAAGCAGAAGGAATCAACGTTGATGCAAAAAATAGTGATGGATATACTCCTTTATATATTGCTGCTGTAAATGGCCACAAAGATGTAGTAAACTTTCTAATTGGAAAGGGAGCAAATGTTAATGCAGAAGATGATAAAGGATGGACTCCTTTACATCGTGCTGCTGTAAATGACCGCGAAGAGATAGTACGAGCTCTATCAAAAGCAGAAAGAATCAACGTTGATGCAAAAAATGGTGGATATACTCCTTTGCATCTTGCTGTTCTAGCGAACAAAACAGGGGTAGTAACAGTTCTAATTGCAAACAAAGCAAATGTTAATGCAAAAAATGATAAAGGATGGGCTCCTTTACATTTTGCTACTAAAAATGGCCACGAAGGTATAGTAAAAGTTCTGCTAGAAGCTGGAGCAGACCATTCATTAAAAGATGTTGATGGAAAAACGCCAAGAGACCTTACTAAAGATCAAGGTATAGTTCAGCTTTTAAAGGAAGCGGAAGAAAAACAGACGTTAAAAAATGAGAATAAAAAAACGCCAAAGGATCTTACTGAAAATAAAGATGTAATGCAGCTTCCAGAGAAAAAGGAAGAAAAACAGGTTGGAAAAAATGCAATTGTGAAAGAAAAAGAACAGTCTGCAAAAAATGCAATTGTAAAAGGTGTTGTTGTGTGTTTTGTAACTGCAGTGATAGTTGGTGTTGCACTTGCATTTGCTACTGCCCTATCTGTACCAGCAATAATTGGGCTAGCTGCAGGATCTGTGCTCATAGTTGGTGCTGGTCAATATATAATGTCAAAGCCTAAAACTAAAATGAAAGGAGTAAAGCAGGAACTTGTGCCTAGAGAGACAAAAAAAGCACTTACTTGATTTTTGTTATCCTGTTGCTATCAGACTAGCCTGGCACCTTATATTTATTGGGATAACTGTTTTATTATGAATTAAGTCAAAAACTCTGTAATATATTGAAGCTTAAAGATATCTTTAGATATGGAAGTTATTGCAGAAAATAGGAAAGCAAGGTTTGAATATTTCATCTTAGAAGAATTTGAAGCGGGTATGGTCTTATTAAGCAGTGAAGTTAAATCGCTAAGAGAAAGAAAAGTAAATATTTCCGACGCCTACGTTGTCGAAAAGAATAGCGAAGTATGGCTGCACAATATGCATATTGCAGAATATAAAGCTGCGAACCGAAAAAATCATAAACCAAAAAGGGAACGTAAATTACTCTTGCATAAAAAGGAGATAAATAAACTAATTGGTCAAATCAAGACTGCTGGGATAACTGTTGTGCCGCTTTCGGTCTATTTTAACGATAAAGGATTGGCAAAAACTAAAATTGCCATTGTAAAAGGAAAAAAACTCTACGATAAGAGAGCAACCATAAAACAGAGAGAGTGGGATCGTGAAAAAAGTAGATTGTCTAAGAATAATTTATAGCAAAATATGTCTTTAAATCCAGTAATTTTCAGCATCGGTCCTGTTTCTATATATTGGTATTCCTTAGCCTACGTTTTGGGTATAGTGTTTGCATATTGGTATTTACATAAGCTAGATGACCAAAAAATATTTACTAAGAATTTTTACGATTCGTTATTAACAGCCACTATTGTAGGTATTATCCTTGGAGGTAGACTTGGCTACGTATTGATGTATGATCCAGTTCTTTATATAAGCAACCCTATCGAGATATTGAAGACCTGGGAAGGAGGGATGTCATTTCATGGTGGTGCTATAGGAGTTTTGCTTGCAGTAATAATCTCGTGTAAAAGACATAATATCCCTACATTTTATGCACTGGACTTAGTTTCTTGCGGAGTTCCCATAGGTTTATTTTTAGGGCGCATGGGCAATTTTATAAACGGAGAGTTATTTGGCAGAGTTACAACTATGCCATGGGGTATGGTATTTCCAGAGAGTGGTGATAATTTGCTGCGTCATCCAAGCCAGCTTTATGAGGCACTTTTTGAAGGACTGCTACTTTTTGCAGTTGCAAATTCACTGTTTTTCTTGACTAGAATAAGACTGTATCACGGTGCGTTAACTGGTATTGCAGTTATGTGGTATGGAATAGCACGTTTTTTCGTTGAGTTTTTTCGCGAACCAGACTATCAAATTGGCTATTTGTGGCTTAATTTAACTATTGGGCAGTTGCTTTCTATACCTATGGTTTTGCTAGGAATGCTTGTATATCTAGGCGCATTAAATTTGAAATTCAGCACGAAATCTGTTACATAAAGAAAGGTGAGTTTAATAGAAAAATGTAGCCAGAAGCCCCACATCATGCACAATTGTACGAATTTTCTGCGTTGCAGTAGAATGAATCGGTGGGCTTTGTTGCACCGCACCTTATGCGGTAGTAATTTACGATAAATTCATGTAGCCATTTCGAATTTAGCTATACCAATGTCAGTAAATTGATTAAGCAAATAGCACTTAATCAGCAATTCTTTTTCACGATTTACTTCGGCTAAACAAATATTTGCTTTAATCTTGAGAAAAACCCTTCAACATAAGCCATAATTTACTTCTTTTTTCCATTCTTTCATGCCATCTTCACCGTATAATTTTATTAACCTAATAGCAGCATTCCTGTCAGACATATAATCTATTTCTGGATGTTCTGCCGCATTGTTTATTGGTGGAATTTTTGTCTTTATATCTATTTTCCTTGCTGTGTGTTGTTGTATATACTAATTCCTGTACTGTCTATAGCAATTTCGATATCTTCCATATTATTTTTATCAACTCTGCAATCATTGATCTTAATATTAAGTTTCTTTTGATGCTTGTGAATAGCTGATAACTGCCAAATCTCTTCCTATTTGTTGCAAATATCCTTTTATAAACCCGACTGTTTGTCTTAAGCCAATTCTAAAAAGATTAACGATTATATGCACCAAAATCACAACTTTATCACTATAAATATAGTTGCCACCCTGCATTTTTGGACTATTTTCATACCAATTTTCGATAGCTTCATCGATGTAACGAAAAATATTTCCTCTTTTTTCAAGGAATTTGTTATATTCGTTTTGGTTACAGACTTTCATTTTCTGTGGCATATTTTTCCTTAAGCGGTTAAATGGCTATTTTATAATGAATTTTGTCAGTAACTGCCAGGTTTTTTCGGTTGCTATGCAACAAAGCCCACTGGGATCCAGAAAAGTTTGCTTGTGAACAAGCAAACTAGCATGGAAAGTAGCTGATCTTACACTAAATGAATGTTTTTGATGAAGTTGTATAGAAGCTGGATGCCAGTGTCAAGCACTGGAATGACATCCTCCCTTGTGGAAATTGCTCTCAAATCACAATGTTCGTACAGCTATGCAAACACAAAGGTGTCATCCCAGTGCCCAGACACTGGGATCCAGAAACTTAATTCGTATCCGTTCAGCCAATGGCGTCAACTTAAGGAAAAATATAAGCGATAGTGTGTAAAATTTCTCTCTAAATTTTTTATCATTAAATTATCCAAAAAGTGCAATAAACAGCACTTTTGTTTCTATTTTATTGCAACAAAAAAGTTTAAAATGTGTCCTTTTTAGACGAGACGTGCAGAAAGGAAAAAATCTTATTCTACAAATTAAAAATACAATATACTCAAAAACTTTTCAGAAAATCCATAGGAGAGTTTGCTAATGGAGGCTCTTAAGTTGACGCCATTGGCTGAACGGATACAAAAACAATTATCGTGATTAATCTTGCTTAAATAAAACATGACTGAAGTAGTCCATGTTTTCAAGCACTTTTCCACTACCTAAGGCAACACAACAAAGTGGGTCATCTGCAACACGAACCGGTAATTTTGTTGTTTCACTGATAACTTTGCCCAAGTTACGCAATAATCCGCCGCCACCGGACAAAACTATTCCTCTATCGACTATATCAGAAGAAAGTTCGGGGGGAGTGCTCTCCAATGCTGTTTTAATAGCAGAAATTATCTGATGTACAGGCTCTATTAAACTCTCTGCAAGTTGGTGTTCTGATAAAAGCATTTCTTTTGGCATGCCACTCACTAAATCCCTGCCTTTAATTATCATTCCCTCTTTGTTATTTTCGCTTGGCAGACTGGCTGAACCTACGTTTTTCTTAATTTTTTCAGCAGTTGTTTCACCGATTAATAACTTATGATTTTCACGAATATACGATTTTATTGCTTCATCCATAATATCACCACCTACTCTGGCAGAACGTGAATAAACAATTCCGCCTAAAGAAATAATTGCAACTTCAGTTGTACCGCCTCCTATATCAACGATCATAGAACCCTCAGGTTCAGTAACCGGGAGCCCAGCTCCGATTGCTGCAGCCATTGGTTCTTCAATTAAAAATACTTCATTTGCACCAGCACTTTCTGCTGCATCTTGTATAGCACGCCTTTCAACTGGCGTGGATCCAGATGGAACGCATATGATAATATTAGGTTTATTAACAGTGAATCTTGTGTTTGCACTGCGTATGAAATATTTTAGCATTTCTTCCGCACTTTTAAAATCAGCAATAACTCCATCCTTTAAGGGCCTTATCGCCTCTATTTCTCCAGGCGTTTTTCCGAGCATCATTTTAGCTTTTTTACCAAAAGCATAAGGAACGTAGCTTCCTTTTTCCTTTATTCTTGCTACAACTGAAGGCTCATCAAGCACTATTCCCTGATTTTTCTGATAAACTAAAGTGTTTGCAGTACCAAGGTCTATAGCAATATCGCTAGCAAACAAACCTTTGAAAGTAAAAAGGCTATAAAACTTTCCGGTTAATTTTCGAACAAAATTCATACATAACTCAAGAAAACCATTTATTAAGACAAATTATACTTTTCAGATAAGTAGTAAGTAACACACTCAACGTCTAAACCCTTACCTGTTACTTTTTTTAGCAGTTCCAGGCCACACTTTGCACTGTATACATTTTGAGATAACCAGCTGATAAGTAAACTAAAATCTCCTTTTATTATAGCACTTAATGATTCGTAATGATTCTTTTTAACGAAAGAGAAAATCTGCACAGCAGCAATTAAAGCAATAATTTTTATAGGAAAGTAGCCCATAACACCGCTTGCCCAATATTCATCTTGAAAATAAGTGTTTAGCTCATTTTTAGCTTTTACTGGAATTTTATAGTGCTTCATACCTTCCAACCACGCATCATGCAGGTCTTTGACTTCCAATGTGCCATTTATTATATCCTGTTCTAACTTAGTTCTCAACATAATATGAGCTAACAGACTAAATTCATCTGCATTTTTTAAAAAAGAAGAAAGGTTTATTTCATTGAAAACCAAGCACAAATTTTCAACACTGCTATTAGTTTTGCCTTTTATAGTAAATTTCTCTTTTATGTGTGGTTGAATGAACTCAATAAATTCTCTGGATGTTCCAATCATCCTTTCCATGAATAACCCTTGAGTTTCATACATAACATGTCTCGTAATTGGACTACTTATAGAATTTTGCGCTAAACATTTTTGATAAATTGCATAACCACTATGCCGTAAAAGTGAAAATAAACCATAACAAAAATCAGATTCATCGTAATCTATATGGTGGTAATAAGAAGTACGAATCTCATTTAGTGCAATACCCATTTGCTGTAAACATAATGAGCCAAGTTCAATCTGTTTCTGAGTAGCAATTTTTTGTATATTAGTAACCTTATCCTTTTTCTGCTTTTCAATTATTTTATCTACATTTTCGCTAAAAAATTTGCCTACCTTGGGGAATACTTCCTTTATATTCTTTTCTGTGATATCAGAGTCAGAGTCAGCAAGCAGTGAGTCGTATTTTGAGCATTTTAATTGCTGCGATTTTATAGAAGCTACTTCGCGAATGAGTTTGATTAAATCAGTAAAACGTTCTTTTAGTTTTTCTAAGTTACTGGTTTCAGAATGAGATAGCTTCCATAAATTTTGGCATTCAACTTTAGCTTTGGATAAAGACTTTACTAAATCAATAGGAACAGCACTGTTGCTTTTATGTATTCTCTCTATTAACTTGAGCTGCTGAGTATTTGCACTTTTTTTGTTACCAAGAGCATCTGCTAATGATTCCTTTATTACGTCATGAGAGATAATTTCATGTCTGATTTCTTCTAGAAGACTCATTTGTTCAACTTTGTCCTCTATATTCAATTGGCTTTGGTTTAGTACTTTTAGCGTATTTTCGATATTCTTTACCCTATATAATACTTCCTCTAAAAATTTATAAGATTTCATGTTTGTTCATTATTTTAGAAAACATCTGTTTAACATCGTGATAGATTAATAATAAAGTTAAAAGTATATTTGCTTAAAGTACAATAAAAAATTGTACTTTTTATTCCTTCATTGGATTTTTCTACTCAGAGTCCAGCATATTATAAGAAAATTAATTGTAAGGTTGTAGAAAAAGTATTTAGTATTTTATTTCTCTTGACTATATTACAATATGGAGAGATATTAGCTACTGAAATTAAAGTTACGCACTATTTAAAATTTATGGAGGTTTAGTAATGTGGAGTAGACTGGTTATAATGTGCTGTTTTTGTTTATTACTTACTGGTGTAAGTTCTTGCCCAAAAAAAGGAGCAAATACAACAAATAAAATAAATTCTGTTGTTAAGCAGATAGGTGATAAAAGAGTTTTCTTTGGTTATGATGAATCTAATATTACTGAAGTAAGTGCAGATGCATTACTTGACGTAATGGAGGTGTTACAAGATAACCCTGACGCGAAGGTTACTTTAACTGGTCACACTGACAACCGTGGTTCTCATGAATATAATCTTGCGCTAGGCGCTAGAAGGGCAGATGCAGCTAAAAAATTTATGGTTAGTTGTACACCCTACATAGAAAACAGAATAAAAACTGCTTCTAAAGGTGAAACTGAGCCTTTGGTTAATGTAAAAGATGATTCTAGAAATTCTAAATATGAAAAAGAGCATGCTAAAAATCGTAGAGTGGAATTTTCATTTTCTGGAATAAAGAAATAGTTTCTTGCATTAAAACCTGGATCCCAGTGTCAAGCACTGGGATGACATAAAGAAAGGGCACTCGGGTAGACAAAAAAGGACAAACTTGTCATATTTCTTTGCTTGTTAGCGGGATCTATATATACCACAAATAAGTCGCGGTATGACGTAAGAGATCTGACCTATCTGGCCATCAAGAGACATAATGGAATTAGAGTTATTATTTCAAAATGTGGTTAATAGTTTTCCTTTCTATAACAATCAAGTTGCAGTTGCAGTATCAGGTGGTGTAGATAGTATAGTCTTACTGCACTTAATGACTAACTGGGCAAAAAAAAACAAGCTTTCACTTCCTATAGCATTAACAGTAAATCATGGATTACGTTCAGAGTCTCAAAAAGAAGCTGATTTTGTTATAAGTTATGCAAAAGAACTTGGAGCAAAGGAATCGTTCATATTAAATTGGGAAAAGCAAAACATTAAAGGTAATATTCAGTTACAGGCACGAAAAGCACGGTATAAGTTACTAGCAGAGTGGTGTAAAAACAATAATGTTAAATGTTTGCTCGTCGCTCATCACAAAGATGATCAAGCAGAAACGTTCTTATTAAGATTAGAGCGAGGTAGCGGCGTAGATGGATTATCATCAATGGACTACAAGTCTTTCTTAAATGGTATTTATATATTTAGGCCATTGTTAAATTTTAGTCGTAGTGAAATAGAAAAGTACGCTAAGCTTCACCAGTTAAAATGGATCGAAGATAGAAGCAACTATGACTTGAAATACAGGCGAACTTTATACCGTAACTTACTTAAAGCAAGTGACAATCAAGAGATTTTAACAGAGCGAATATGCCTCACAGCCCTTCATATGAAAAGAGCTGCAAAAGCATTGATGCACTACACACGCCTTGCGTTTAATGACTGTGTTAATGTTCATGATCTTGGTTATATTGAAATTAAACTAAGTGAATTTTATCAATTGCCAGAGGAAATAGCCTTGAGGCTTCTTCTTTACTCTATAATGGCAATTGCCAGTAAACATTATAAACCAAGGTACAACAGCCTTATCGTAATATCTAATAAAATATTGCAAAAGGATAGTAATGTTAACTGTACACTTTCTGGGTGTAAAATAAGAAAACATGGAGAAAATATCTTAATAATTAGAGAATCGTCAAGGATACAAGAAATTACCGTAAACCTACCTTTAAATGAACCTATTGAATGGGATAACAGATTTAGCTGCACAATACTCGGAAATCAAGAGTGTTCAGTTATCATCGCTCCATTAAAAAAAACACAAAAAGTTCCTGAATTTCTGAAGGATTACAACTGCTGCTCTGAAGTTTTCTATTCTTTGCCTACAGTACAAAAAGATAGAAAGGTGCTTGCTTATCCTGATGTAAATTATAACGGAAAAAATACCAATGACGATAAGGTTCAATGCATTATTAATAGCACGATAAAACAAAATTTGGTAAGCTTGATTAGTATTTAGTTAGAAATAGAAATGAAAAAATTTTTAGAAGGCTTATTGATCTGGTTAGTAATTATTGTTCTTATTTCAGTTGCTTATATTCAGTTCAGCGGAAATGTAGGTAAAAGTAAAACAATTATACCTTTTTCGGAATTTTTAACTAGACTAGAAGACAATGATGTAGAAAATATTGTCATAAAAAACCAGAGCATTGAAGGCAAGTTCAGGGATGGTTCAAGTTTCAATTCAAACGGTGTCATATATAGCGACCTAATAAAAAATTTACATGATAGAAAAGTGAGATTCTCCTTTTCAACTGGAGATTCTGCCATGAGCGTAATTGGTGGATTACTTATCTCATGGGTCCCAACATTTATCTTTATTGGCTTTTTGCTATTCTTTCTTAAACAAACACAAGCGGGGGGCAACAGAACTATAAGCTTTGGCAAGTCAAGGGCTAGACTCATGACTAGTGGAAAAAAAGTAACATTTGATGATGTTGCCGGAATTGATGAAGCAAAAGAAGAGCTAGTAGAGATTGTTGATTTCCTTAAACAAAGGCAAAAATTTCAAATATTAGGTGGAAAAATACCAAAAGGGTGCCTTTTAATTGGCTCTCCTGGAACTGGTAAAACTTTACTTGCTCGTGCAATTGCAGGAGAAGCTAATGTGCCATTCTTTAGCATTTCTGGATCTGATTTTGTTGAAATGTTTGTGGGTGTTGGTGCAAGTCGTGTTCGTGATATGTTTGATCAAGGCAAGAAAAATGCTCCTTGTATAATTTTTATAGATGAAATAGATGCGGTGGGTAGACATCGTGGCATTGGTCTTGGTGGCGGCAATGATGAAAGAGAACAAACATTAAATCAGTTATTAGTTGAGATGGATGGCTTTGAGTCTAATGAAGGTGTAATAATAATTGCTGCGACTAACCGTCCGGATGTCTTAGATCCAGCACTGCTTAGACCTGGTCGTTTTGACCGACAGATTACTATTTCTTTACCCGATATAAATGGGCGTGAAAAGATATTAAATACTCATATAAAGAAAATATCAATAGCACCAGATGTAAACGTGAAAACAGTTGCAAGAGGAACACCAGGCTTTTCTGGAGCTGATTTAGCAAATTTAGTGAACGAATCTGCACTTATTGCTGCAAGAAGAAACAAGAAGATTGTTACCATGGACGATTTTGAATATGCACGTGATAAAGTGATGATGGGCGTAGAAAGACGATCCCTAATTATGACAGAAGAGGAAAAGAGACTTACTGCATACCATGAAGCTGGTCATGCGATAATTGCTGTTAATATGCCTGCTTCTGATCCTATACACAAGGCAACAATTATTCCACGCGGTAGGGCACTCGGTTTAGTGATGAGACTACCAGAAACAGATAGAGTGTCCCTCACAAGAGAAAAGATGCTAGCAGATATAACTGTTGCTATGGGTGGAAGAGTGGCAGAAGAGCTAATTTTTGGCTATGATAAAGTCACAAGCGGTGCATCTTCGGATATAAAACAAGCATCAGATTTATCACGTTCTATGGTAACAAAATGGGGAATGAGCGACAAAATAGGTCCAATCTATCACAATCGCGAACAAACCATGCATGGTTCTGACATAATTTCTGAAGATACGTTAAAACTTATAGATGAAGAAGTGAAGAAAGTTGTGTCTTCTTGCTATGAAAAAGCAAAAGAGATTTTGACCAAGCATAAGAAAGGCTTAGATCTCATTGCCGAAAATCTACTGGAGTTTGAAACTTTAACAGGAGATGAAATAAAGGACATATTAAATGGAAAAAAAATTGTTAGAGAGGAAAATGAGAAGAATGAGAAAATAAAAAAATCCTCTCTCTATGAGAGTTGACCTCATCTTAAAAATGTTAATCAGCTAACGCTGCAATAAAACAATTTAGAATTGTAACTGTCAATATAAATTGTATTAAAATATTCATAATATTGCATTTTCATCACAATAATGCTATCATTAGACTTCTTTCAAAATTGTTAGAGGGAGTGTAAGATGAAGTATTTGAAAGCATGAAATATAAGGAAATAGAAAAGTTAGAAGGAGAAAAGTTTCGACGTTTAACAGGGGTAAAAAAAGCAACATTTGAGCGAATGGTAGAAATTCTAGAAGTGGAGGATAAAAGAAAAAAAGCTAGAAGTGGAAGAAAAAGTAAACTTTGCATAGAAGACAGGCTACTTATGGCACTGGAATATATAAGAGAATATCGTACATATTTTCATATTGGGCAAAGCTATGGCATGAGTGAAAGTAACAGTTTTAAAATAATAAGATGGGTAGAAGACATATTAATAAAACATCCAGATTTTGCATTACCAGGAAAAAAAGAGCTATTAAAGAGTGATGTAGAATATGAAGTTTTAGTAATAGACGGAACTGAAACGCCAGTAGAGAGACCAAAAAAAAGCAAAAGCCCTTCTACTCTGGAAAGAAAAAAAGGCATACTATAAAAACACAAATAGTAACAGAGAAGAAGAGTAGAAAAGTCATATGCACATCTTTCTCGAATGGTAGAAAACACGGATGTTTAGAGAATCAAAGGTAGCAGTATTGCCGCAAACTAAAATCTTAGCTGATGCCGGCTACAGGGGAATGCAGAAGATACACAAAAATGTTGTATTACCGCACAGGAAAACGAAAAAGAATCCGTTAAGCAAAGAACAAAAAAAAGAGAACAGGGCACTTATGAGCCAAAGGGCAATTGTTGAAAACGTAATTGAAAAGGTTTAAAATCATCTCGGACAGGTATAGAAACCGACGAAAACGTTTTGGTTTAAGGTTTAATTTGATTGCTGCAATTCACAATTTTGAGCTCCCTACATGAATTTTGAAAGAAGTCTAGTGTCTATGTAGGCAATACCTGTCATTTTTGCTTGTTTGCAGAACCATTGCAAAAGTAATCCATAAAACTCGTGATTTAAGAGCGATAAATCGGTCATATGTTGGCAACTTAGAAAATTCAGATTTATAAAGCGGCAGATAAAGTAGGTAAAAAGCTTTGAAATTTTTGCAAGGGGATTGATGATATAATAGAATTATGGTGAGAATTTCCGAAGTCTGTTATTCTAGTGGGTTTTCTGCCTTTTGATAGGAGCATATTAGCAAAATTATCATCGACTGTGCGACAAAAATCCTCGACGCAACAGTAAAGTTCTGTAATATCTTTCTTCATGGGTAACCTCTTAATTATTGCTAAAATACTCGAGCTTACCCTGTTTTCCTCTTCTTAGCTGCACTTTTATCTCTTTATTTAATCCATAGTTGGGGTTAATAGAGTTACAAGACAAGCTGGGTTTAAATTCAAAAAATTTATCTCTACCACCATCACAAGATGTAAAAAAACAAAAAAGAAGAGTAACAGAAATCCAGGAAGGCAACCAGGACATGAAGCGCACAAGCGAGAGTTAATAGAAGCAGATGAGATTGTGAAGTGCTCGATTGATTCGATTTGTGTGTGCGGAGGCCAAGTTATTTTAGAAGAAGACACTATACATCAAAAGGTGGAGCTGCCAGAAATTAAGCCAATAGTAACTGAGTATATGCTGCAAAAAGGTTACTGTAAGGCATGTAAGAAAAGGATCTCAGCTAGTCTACCTGAAGGTGTTGGTTGGAATCTTTTGAGACCCAATGCCAAAGCGATAATCAGCAGCTTTACTGGCTTTTTTATCAACTCAAAAAGAGAAGTACAACAGATTTTAAGCAGTATATTTAATCTGAACATAAGCCTAGGTTTGATATCAAAAACTAGAGGGTAAAGTATCAAAAAAATGTATATCAGAATACGAAAAAATAAGAGAAGAGCTGAACGAGAGTAAGTATTTGCACATAGATGAAACGAGCCAATAGAAATCAGGGAAAGAAAGGTTGGGTAGTAACGAATAAAACAGCAACACTTATGAAGTTAGTTGGATCTCGCGGAAAGAAAGTTTTGAAAGGGTTATTACCAGAGTACTAAGATAAGCGATAGGTATGCTGCATATAATTTACTTTAGTCGTGACAGATCTGCTGGGCCCACTTAGCAAGGGACTTTGAAAGGTTTTTCTTCAGTAAAAATGTTGAAGTGAGTCAAATCGGTGCAGCATTAAAATCGCTGAGCAATAGAGTGTTTGTGATAGATAGAGCACGTAAACAAAACCTGATAGATAATTTAAGATTTTGTTGGTTAATGAGAAAGATTAGAAAAAGGGTGAAATATTTTTTGCAAAAGATAACAAGGGTTGCAAAAGGAACTCAAGCCTCGAGAATGGCTGCCAATATTCTGCGTTCTGAAGATATGATGTGGAAATTTGTGCGAAGTCCTGATCTGATTGAGACAACAAACAATCTTGCAGAACGTCAAGGTAGAAGGTATGTCATTTATCGTAAAAATAGCTTTTTCACTTGGTCAAAACGTGGAGAAAAGTTCGTTGAAAGAATGCTCTCGATATTTTTGACGTGCGCTGCGCTCGGTCGTCTAAGCCTTCTAAAGTTAAGGAGGTAAAGGTGACTTAGCTAATAAATGACCGGCAACTAAAGATGTTGCCCCTCTATGACATGAGCATAGATGGAAGGGGATTACCAGTCAAGACTTTTGATCCGGAAGTTTTGATGGAAATAGCAGGGTGATCTTAAATGTTCTGAAATTGGGCTGTATACCTAATTGCGGGGCTACCATAGGACCTATGGTGAGGACGTACAAAGTCTGTGTTGGACGCCTCTGTATTTAATTTGAAACCTTCAGCAACGGTACAGCGGAAGGAGAAGTGAGAGATCTCGAGTAGCTGTTAAAACTACTCTGGGCATGCCCGACTTAGGGTATGACGTTTTATCTACTCATGATTGGTAAGATGGCTGGGTCACTCAGGGGTAAAGCAGGCCACCTAAGGGTCCATAGGTTATTTATTGGAACGCAGGAACTTCTTTATTGCTGCCAGAACTGATTTGGCTAGTTCTCCGGAGTCGAGTGATGGCAATAAAGGAGGGCGGAGTTCTCGTAGTAGTCTGAGGTTGGGAAAGCCAGCTACATGGCAAAGGGGAACAGATGTTTTGTAGAGATTATTATTAGTAGGTGAAACAAATGATGGACTTCATTTATCAAGATGACAAATCTTGGCTTCTTGCCAAACAACGTAAACTCTACACGTGGAGTCGTAATAATCCGTCTCAAGCTTGGCGCGATATGTGGAATTGGGTTACTCAACTCCCTAGTTTGCGCCTAGTCTGGAAACGGGTAGCTTCTAATAAAGGAGCACGAACAGCAGGTGTAGATAATATGACCGTGAAACGTATACGTTCAAGAAAAGGAGGAGTAATAGACTTTCTCCAAAAGCTTCAGACAGAATTACGTTCTGGTACATATCGTCCTACATCGGTCAAAAGGCACTGGATTTCAAAAACAGGAAGATCATCTGGCACTCGTCCGCTTGGTATTCCTACTGTCAAGGATCGCATTGTCCAAGCTGCTGTTCTTCACTTTCTTGAACCAATATTCGAAGCTGAATTCTTAGCAGTATCATACGGTTTTCGTCCAAAGAAAGCTTGTAGAGATGCTATTGAGCATATCCGTAACGCTATACGTCCAACGAAAGCTGCTTGTAAGGATTTACAAGGGGCACCTTATCAATGGGTTATTGAAGGGGACATAAAAGGTTGTTTTGATAATATTTCTCACGGACATGTCATGAGTAATCTAAGACGTCGTGTCAAAGATAACAAAGTATGCCGTTTAGTCAAAGCATTCCTAAAAGCAGGTATTCTTGAGGGTGGTGTATACCATAAAACCCGAAAAGGAACGCCACAAGGAGGCATTTTATCACCTCTACTAGCTAATATTAGTTTATCAGCTATTGAAAACTCATATGGCCGGTATGTGAAGTACCCAGTACAGAAAAATGGCCTTCCTTACAAGCGCCCAGGAGATGCCCTAAGGAAATTTCGTCACTATGAACGTAAAGCTGGACGTCCAGTTTATCTTCCTATCCGTTATTCCGATGATTTTGTTATCTTGGTAAATGGAACTCAGGAAGATGCCATGCGTGAAAAGACGTGTCTCAAGGAACTTCTTCTCAAGGATTTAAAGCTGTCCCTGTCTGAGGAAAAGACTAAAGTGACTCGTCTGGACGAAGGATTTACTTTCCTAAGTCACCGCATACGCCTCAGATGGGATAATCGTTGGGGATATTGGTCTCGTGTTGAAATACCGAAAGAAAAAATTAAGGACTTTCGGTATCAAATCAAGCAGAAAACTTTACGGAAATATTCTCATCTCTCAATGGAGGAGGTCATTAGCATGATCAATCCACTAATACGTGGCTGGGGAAACTTTTATCGCCATTGTTATAATGCTAAACGTGTTTTTACAGCACTTGACCACTATGTGTGGGACAGGCTGTGGCGATGGTTGAAAAAGCAGAACCCAGGCACTCCTCAGAGAGTTCTTTATAAACGCTACTGGCAGAAAATAGAGAACAGACCTAGGTATCGGTGGTTGAATGTCACGCTGATGGCGGATATTAAAGTAGGTCGTCATGATTTGGTTAAGCTATGCTATCCTGACTACGCGTCTGAAACATTGGAAAGCCCGGTGCATAACGAAAGGTGCACGCCGGGTTTGGGAGTAGAGGAAGAGAAAACCAGTATGAGTAATCATAAAACGGCGTCTCTTCCTCATATTCACTTCACGTTTGAATAATCAGAACCCTGTTCAGAAATTACAGAATTTAGTCGCTATTCCTTCTTAATTGGGAATACTCCGTGAACGGTTACCTATACCAGTCCAAACTGCATAAGATGTACCAAGGGGAATAGACTTCATTGCTAACGATAGCCAGTAAAGACTCACAGAACCGCTAACTAAAATAATTACTACAGGTATAACACGAATAAAGCCATTGCTATATTTCAGTGCTGTGGTCCATATTATCTCAACCAAACCAGCTAATAGCAAATACGCCCAGGACATACACTAACTCTATCTTACTGATATATTATACATAAGAATGTTAAAAGTTCACTTAGCATTTTACACGCTTTAATAATACTGTTGTACTTTATTTTTAATTGTTTCTGTAAGGTTGCATAAGAAATTCTGACAAAATTTTTAAGGCCAAATGCAATTCCTGGGGCTGAATGATCTTCCAATAAAAGGCCTGCTGCAAAACAAAAATGATAAAAACAGCAACTTTCCTTTTACAGCGGGTCTATGTCTTTATTTCAGCTAAAGGGAGAACATAGGAGGCATTTTTTACCGCTTTTGTATCCAGACTAATTATGCTAAGATATTTACTATTTACACTGATATTTTCACATAATTGAGTGTCAGCTTCTGCAACATTGATTTATATCAAATTTGACTTCCTCAACATCTTTTGGCATGACCCTTTGTAGCAGCTCCTTCTAGCACATACTGTTGCTTTTGTAAATTAAGACCGTAGAATTTTTCCACCTGTTTCACTCCTCAACATCGGCATTTCCCTCAAATCAGCTAACCTCAAGCCACTTGGGTGTCTCCCATTTACTATATCTTCTTTAATCTTTGGTGCTAAATAATTTCACCTTTTCTTTCCCTATTAAGAGCTTCACAAACTCAAGATTTTCATGGTTATAACTGACAGCATGGTGCACAGCCATCTTCTCGACGTACATAATTAACATTAGCCCCTTTATCAAGTTGAGCTTCTACTCCACTGCGGTCTTTTCTCTTGACAGCATCAAGAAGTAATTCATTTCTTAGTAAATTTTCAACTTCTTCATGTCCTCCATCATTTGCAAGTTCCAATGGTGATCTATTATTGGAATTTTTAATATCAATTCTTGCTCCTTTTTCTATGAGAAATTCTACAGATGGTAAATGTCCTTCCTTGGCAGCATAGTAGACTGATCTGTAGTTTTAGAATTATTAATAAATGATTCTTGTTGTTGCTTTTCTATTAGAAGCTTTACAATTCCTAGATATCCTTTATTGGTAGCATAATGCAAAGGAGTCCAATTGTTTTTACCTTTTGTACCAACTTCTACTCCCTTATTAAGAGAAAATTTTACAATATCGATATTTCAAAATCAGCTGCAATATGAATAGGCTTGTTTTCGTCATTAGTTTTAGCGTTAAAACTTACACCTTTATTATTTACTAAAAATTTTGTTACTTCTAAGCTATCAAACTTAGCTGGATGGTGCACAGCCACCTTGACCAAAAAATCATCCCCCTATCGCGTTCTTATCATTATGCCTTATACGCTGTATTACACCTTCAGATATAGTCATTGCTAACCTCCAACATCCTTGCTAATAAACCCTCACTAAAACTGCCGAAAAGACTTTATAATCCCAGTTATGGATTAACCAACACAGTAAGGCTTAGAAATAGAAGGCTTTTTCGACTGCATGGAATATGAAATTAATGTTGAAAAAATATGTACCAAAAAATTTATTGGTGATCTGTGGCGTGTATGCTCAAGCTCCAATTTATTTTTCAAACAACCAAAGACTGTCTCAATAATCGACCTTTTTCTCAATAAAATCTTCTCTTTAAGTGAAATTAGTACGTTTTTCATACCTTTTTTTACTTTAGTAACAAGCTTTAAACCTCTATCGAAGAGTTTCTCAAAGAGCTCTTTCTTTATATAGCCTTTATCTCCAAATAAAAGTCCAGTCTGTCTTTTAGTTATAGTTGGCACAGGCTTTCTGTCATCAACGTTGCCTTTGGTTAGAGTAAGTGATTGAATTTCTCCAATTTCATTAATCACCAAGTGCAATTTAAAGCCAAAAAACCAACCATACGTGCTCTTACCAATTTCTGCTAAACCATCAAAACCTAGAGATCCTTTTCTTGTGACAAACGGCAATTGTAGAAGTGTCGATATAAAAAGTACCTGTCATTTTCGCTTGTTCGCAGAACCATTGAAGAAGTAATACTAAATACCGTAAAACTCTCGGCTTTAAGGCAATAAATCTTTGATATGAAGGCATCTTTGAAAACTCTGATCTATAGAGTAACTCAAGATAACAAAGATAAAAAGCCTTGAAATTTTTACATGGCGATTGGTGGTATAACAGGATTATGGTTAGTATTTCTGAGTGCGCTATTTCTGGTACTCTGGTTGGTTTTTTGCCATGTGATAAGAACTTATTTGCAAAATTTTCATCTACTGCAAGACAAAAATCCTCGACGCAGCAGTAAAATATCTTTCTTCATGGGTAACCTCTTAAATTATTGCTAAAATACTTGAGTTTACCCTATTTCCCTCTTTATTAATTCTACTTTTATCTTTTTTCTAATCCATAACTGAGGTTTATAAGTTAATATTCTAAATCTCAATATTTTATGGTGCAGGTTTTTATTTTTAAAACATTATACTTTGTGTAGGGTATAACTACACGCATCAAAGTGAAAGAAAAGCAAAATGATGAAGAAAATGAAAGTGTAAGTTTTCTTCAACGACTCAAGAAGAGAATTTATGCTTTAAAGCCTGTATTAGCAAGAGCCTTAATCACTAAATGAACAATGTCACGAAGAGTTTCATCCTCAATTTTTCTATATTCCCTCACTAGCCTTGATATTTCTTCGCTGCCTACATCGCTATGGAAGGCCTTATCATGTAAGTCTTCAGAGGCTTTGGTAAAAAAATACGACATATCAACCGATAGTACTTCTGCTAATTTATATAACCTATCAACTACAAGCCTAATCTCTCCGCTTTCATATCCTTGTACATGCTGAAATGAAATTTCAAGCTTTTTTCCTAAGTCTCTTTGACTAAAACCACACATTAGCCTTCTTTTCCTTATTCTTTCACCTATTTGTTTATCGATAGGATGTTGTATAGTCATTTTACGTATCAGGTAATATTAACTATGTATTATCACTTTGAGAAAAAGATTTTACCAATATATAAACTGCACTACGTAACCTTTTGCTCTTAATTTCGTTATATCCTTTGACTAACTTTAGTATTTCTTCATCATAAGCTTCATGTGAGTCAGTGTGCATATTAGTAAAAAAGTTAGCAACATCTATCGATAGTGCTTTTGCTAAATCATATAATCTACTAGCCAAAACACAATTTGAACCATTTTCGTACTTTTGTATCTGTCTATACGAAACACCTATTCTCTTTCCCAATTCGGTCTGTGTCAAAGCACGATCTAACCTAAGTTGTTTTATTTTTTTACCTAATTGCACTTTTCACCTTTTATTCAAATTTACAACAAATTTTATGAAAAAGCTAGCAAAGTAATTGCTTTAATAATTTCTGCCTCTCGCTAATTAAATCGTTTGGCCTTACGTATTTTTTCTCAATTTCCCTCATCTCTTTTTCTCGTTCTGCAATGCTATTTCGTATTACTTCAGGCGAATATCTGCTTTTGCCACTTGCAAACTCTGATCTTAATCTTCTAACCTTATATTCGAGCTCAGCAAATCTTTCATGCTGCTCAAGAAGCTCTATCATGTGTTTGATTTCAGAATTTAGCTTTTTTTCCTCAACATCTCTCACAATAAAAGAAAGCAGAAGCTTATCTATTTGGTAATCAATATTTGGTTGAGTAGCAAATAGATTGATCATAGCTTTTACATCAGTAGGATTTGCAACTAATAAGCTAAAATTACTACATAAAAAACTATAGAACTTTATCGTCTTCACAAGATAATTTTTCATATCTTGTGATAATTGCAATTCTTTGTGAATTCCTGACAGCAATATTTTCAATTCTTCCAAGTATTCTACATCAAAATTACCTACTTCTGTAGGTAAAAGGATCATTAGCAGCTTTTTTACAAGCTCAACATCATTTGATTTTACTGGATTATAAAGAGCTTTATCTTTATCTTCTTTTAAATCATAAAGCTCTGACGAGTTATCTATGCTGAATAGATATTCAGTATTTCCCTGAGGAGAGTAGATTAAAATGTCCACTTCTCTTAGCGGGTGGTCATCATTAAACTTTTCTAGTAACTGCTTATCTGTGGTTTCCTCTATTGCTACAGCAGCTTTACTGATCTTTTTCAGTTCAGAAACATTATCTCTTGAATTTTCAAGTATGTCTTTAGCCTTGTCTAGCAGCTGCTCATATAGAATTATTTTTTCTTCATTATCAAGTAGCTGACAATGCTTCTTCAACTTTTCAGTGGAGTAAGACAAGAGATCCATTTCTTTCAGTTTTACAATCACAATACCCAACTTTGATTGAAATTGAAATAATTTTTACAAGATGTGTTTTTCTAGTGTAAATGCCCGTAAAACTTGTTATTATAACATACAGTAAATTAATAAGTCGTACAATATTAACAATTAAATAATATTTATCACAATATGATCGAATAGTAATGAAATTAAGTGAGGGTTACAATGAAAAAAATAAATGGTAAAAAATTGCCTAGTAAAATGTTAAAAGCGGTAGAGCGAATAGCAAAAGAAGGGTTATTACCTAATTTTATAAAAGCTGCTCCAACAGCGAATAAAAAGATTAGTAAATTACCTGTCTTAACATATCCTGAGGAGCTCAATCCATTTCGATCAGCTTTATGCAGGACAAGACTAAGTGAGTATGAAAATATGAAACTAAATGAATTCCTGGAAAAAGCTATTGCAGCTAAAAATATAAACGAGTTAAGTAAAGTTATCGATGAAGCTTTGGACTTAGGAATAAGAATAAATGCTGCCAATGAAGATGGCTTTGGCTTCGCTAACGTTACAATGTTTAAGATGTATCGTGATGAATTCAAAGGGAATAAACAAGAGGATATAATCAGGAAGTTAGCATTAAATGGAGCAGATTTTAATGTACAAGTTGATAAGAAAATAACTGAAATTCATCAAAAGGTGCAAAAAGAAATTGAGCCACAAATATATAGTAGGCTCACAAAACTCAGGGAAGTTGGAGAGAACGCTACTATAGAAGGAACTGTTGAAAATGTAGAAATCGATAATAAGACCTTCTATATGGAATTTTTACATAGCTGCATAGTTGATGTTGCCAAAGTTGTAGAAGGTGCAAAAAATTTGGGCTTAAGTAAAGGAGACTTAAACCTTGGTGGCAATATTATAAAAATAGGTGATGGTGAAGTTGAAGTCAAAACTGGGAAAGGCGGTGAAAGAGACTACGTGGATATATCTGATAACAGTGCTTTTGCAGTCACATTTTATACTAGCCTAGGAGAGCTAAATTTAATGGTATATCATGACACAGCAGACTATAATCAAGTACAAATTGAGGTAGAAGATGAAGAAATGTGGAACGAGTTGCAAGAAATAGGAGAAATCGTAGGAAAGGGTTGTTTATTTGGTGGAATGTCTGTTAAAGAAGCAGTAGAAAAAGGCAGTTTTACTAGATGTGGAAGGTGGGGCGACCAAAATTCTAAAAGTAGTGAGACCTTTTCTTGGGTGAATAAATTAAAAGACAACAAAACGACATCCGTAGGACGTTCTTGATTGGAGACAAGTGGCTATGTTTCACATAGCTACTTGTATATCAGAAATAAATGGTTAACTATTACAAAGTAAAGTGGTTTTTAAAACTTAATCCAATTTACCATAAATAATTTACTTTAATTAGTATTGCTTGTAGAAGTGTTTTATATTATAAAAAATACCTGAACTTTAAAATTTGTACTATTTGTTAGCAAGAGCCTTTATCACTGAATGCACAATATCACGCAATGTTTCATCTTTAATTTTTCTATATTCTCTTACTAATCTTGATATTTCTTCGCTGCCCACATCGCTACGGAAGGCCTTATCATGCAAGTCTTCAGAGGCTTTGGTAAAAAAATATGACATATCAACAGACAAAGCTTCTGCCAAATTATACAATCTATCAACTACAAGCCTTACCTCTCCAGTTTCATATCCTTGTATATGCTGAAATGAAATTCCAAGCTTTTTTCCTAAGTCCCTTTGGCTAAAACCACATATTAGCCTTCTTTTCCTTATTCTTTCACCTATTTGCTTATCGATAGGATGTTGTATGGTCATTTTACGTATCAGATAATATACTTTGAGAAAAAGATTTTACCAATATATAAACTACACTACGTAACCTTTTGCTCTTAATTTCATTGTATCCTTTGACTAATTTTAATATCTCCTCATCATAAGCTTCATGTGAGTCGTCATGCACATCAGTAAAAAAATCAGCCACATTAATCGATAGAGCTTTTGCTAAGTCGTATAGTCTACTAGCCAAAATGTGGTTTGAACCATTTTCGTACCTTTGTATCTGCCTATATGAAACACCTATTTTTTTTCCTAACTCAGTTTGTGTTAAACCACAGTATAACCTAAGTTCCTTTATTTTTTTGCCTAATTCCACTTTTTATTACTAATTTTAGCTGTTCAAGCTTATATTGAATTTTTTAATTTATGAAGTGGAAAAAAAGAAGGAAAGCTAGAGAACTTTCCTTTCAGTCTACAGATTACAATAAACCACTGTCATAAAAACTAAAATGGCTCTTCTGTGTTACGATTATATGATCTATTAATTTCATTCCTACATTTTCACAGGTTGCAGCTAATGTAAGTGTGTTATCTTCATCCTCTTTAGATGGCTCTATATCTCCACTTGGATGATTATGTGAAATTGCAACAGATGATGCGTCAATCAGTAATCCCTGTTTTATTATTTCCCTCACATATAGAGGCACTCTATCTATAGTTCCACAGTCTTGAACATACTCATATATTAAATGACCACTTCGATCTAAGTATACCACTCGTAAGCTTTCCTTTCTTGACTGTCCTATTGCTGCTTTAAAGTATTTTAGTAGCTCTTCTCTATTATCAAGAATCGACAGCTTTTTTAACTTACCTTTCAATATCCTATCGAAAATCTCTTTCAGGCAAAAGATATTTGCTATTGCTCCATCGTTCATTCCTGTAACATTTTTTAGCTCGTGAAGATCAGCATTAATTACCCTTCCTAAACTACTAAAGAGCTCCATTAGCTTTTTGGCAACTTCTCTTCCTTCTGTGTATGCAGATAGATTACGTTCCAGTAGCTCATGGTCAAGCAAAGACCTACCTCTGCTTGATAGAATACGAGTTTCTAATTTCTCTTTTCTCTCACTATTATTCATAAAAACCTCCAAGATCAACATTATATACAAATTCAACGCCAGCTTTCTGACGCAGTAGTTCTCGAGGAATAACCCTCTTGAACTCTAAATTTGCAATGTTGTCCTTGTTGCTTTAAAAGCTGGAATACCATTTGCCATGTGGATTTGCGCATTGACATTTACTGTGCTAATTCCCTGAAGCGCAACGGTGTTTATATTTGCAATCATAATATATTATATAAAATTGTTAATATAATATATTAAAGAAGCGATGAAGTAAAGGCTACAGCAATTAAAGATGGCTTAACTTAGCAAAAAAGTGTAGTATTCTATCACTTTGCTGATTACAAATGTTTATAAGGATAATCACTTTTTTCTTACTATATTCAAGTACGGCTTTTTGTAGTGATTGTAATTTTAATTTACCATACTGTGGGCTCAGTTGTAATCTGGATCTATCATATAGAAATTTAAGTAATATAAAAAAATTGTTGAATAACGACGATAAGTTTGTTGCGCTTACGTTTGATGATGGACCGTCTAACAATAGAGTAAACGATATTATTAATGTTCTGGAAAGCTATGAAGCAAAAGCAACATTTTTTGTGCTTGGTGAACGTATAAATGAAAAAACGTCTGAAATAGTAAAGAAAATTCATGAATCAGGTCATGAGTTAGGCAATCACTCTTGGTCGCATAGGAAGTTGACATCACTTTCAAGTGAGGAACAATTGCAAGAATTGGAAAAGACAAATACAGCAATTAAAAATGCAATAAAACAAGATGTAAAATGGTTTCGTCCGCCATATGGATGTTATGACGATAATCTGATTGAAAATGCTGATCAATTAAATATGTATTCAATATTATGGACAGTTGATTCGCTAGATTGGCAAGGTGATAAACCAGAAGCTTTAGTTGAAAGAGTTTTAAGTAATGTACATAATGGAGCAGTTATACTGTTTCATGATCACAATAACAGGTCAAACACAATTGAAGCTTTACCTCATATTATTAAAATACTAAAAAAATCAGGTTATAAGTTTGTGACCTTAAGTGAGTGGGAAAAAAGGGTTTGTAATACGGTAAAAGCCAGAAGTGTAACAATAAAAGAGGGGAAAAAAGTGCGTTTTGAAGGAATGTTATGTGGACAAAAAATAAAGTCTTTAACCGCAGAGCATTCATATTAGGTGGTATTCAGCTTACCATTTCCGCGGTTTTTAGTTGCAGGTTATATAATTTACAAATACGAAACAGACAAAAGTACGAAGCACTATCTAATAGTAATAGAATAAGAGTCGCTACTATTATGCCTAAGCGGGGCAAGATTTTAGATAGGAATAGCATTGAACTTGCGATAAACAAAATTTCGTATGTTGTTTTGTTTGATGGTTCTGGTAAGGAAGTTGATTTGCAGACATTATCAGAAGTCGAGTCTAAAATAGCAAAATCGTCAGAAAAAATAACTGCTCTTTATAAACGTTATTACCCGTTTGGTTCAATGTGTTCTCATGTAATCGGATATACAAAAAGACAGCAAGGTATAAGCGAAGTAGGAATCAGCGGTATTGAATATACATATGATCATATATTGAAAGGCAAGTCAGGAAAATCTGAGCAGGAAATAAATTCTAAAAAACGCGTCATAAAAGAATTATCAAGCATACCACAACAAGACGGACAAGATGTACAACTGACAATTGATATTAATCTGCAAGAGAAAACCGCAGAGGTATTTAAAGACCACCAAGGCTCCGCAGTGGTAATTGATGTAAATAATGGAGAAATTTTAGCACTATATAATTCACCTTCTTACGATAATAATCTTTTTGCTAGCAGGCTATTAAATGAGACTTGGGAGAGCTTGAATGCTCCTTCATTGCCGCTTGTGAATCGCGCGTTATCATATCAGATTCCACCTGGTTCAATATTTAAAATAATGGTTGCGCTTGCAGGTTTAAAGGACGGAATAATCACACCAGAAGAGAAATTCTCGTGTAAGGGCTATATGAAAATAGGTGAGCGGAAATTTCGCTGCTTGAAAAGCAAAGTCCATGGATATGTATCTTTAAATGAAGCAATGGCATTATCATGCAACACTTACTTTTATAATATAGGGAAAAAAATAAGTGTAGACTCTCTGGTGGAAATGGCCAGAAAATTTGGTATTGGAAGTGGGCCACTGATTGGAACGTTTAAAGAAGAAGCTCCAGGGTTGTTGCCAGATAGAGATTGGCGTACACGAAAGCTATATTTGCAGTGGTATTTAGGTGACACTATCAACTTAGTTATAGGACAAGGGTATATGCTTACAACACCACTACAGCTTGCAGTTCTTGCAGCAAGGATTGCAACAGGAAAAGAGGTAATTCCCCGCATTAAGATGAATGAAACAATACAAGATTTTCCCGATATTGATGTGGATTGTGAGCATCTTAGCATAGTTCGAAAAGCTATGTTTGATGTGGTGAATTCTAAAACTGGAACCTATAAGAAAGGGCTAAGCGGTATACAAATTGCCGGCAAAACCGGTACACCAGAAATAAACTCTAAGGGCGAAAGTCATAAGTTATTTATCGCCTATGGCCCTTACCATAACCCGCGCTATGCAATCTCTGTGTTTATAGAACACGGCAAAGCCCCACGCCAAGATGTTGCTATAGCTAATGAAATATTTCAGTATATGCTTGAAACTATGAGTATTAAACTTCTTGCATAACCATATAACATTGGGAATAGAAACGAAAAAACTTACTTGACACCCTTCGCCAGCCCCCTTATCATGAAATTGAAGCTATTGTATTTGCTTTCGCCAATCTGCAGATTAAAAGGTAAGGATTACTTAATGTATCGGCTTCTTATGTTCAATTTTTTGCAGTATATAGATACTGTATGTCTTTACAAAACTTCATCTACATCTAGATTTTTATCTAAATAAGCTGAACGCGCTTATAAAGCGTTACAAGACATCAAAAAATGCCAATACTCGACAGAGATAGTAAAAGACTAGCTAACTCGGGGATTCTTTGTCTTTTTTTCTGCTTAGTAAACTTCTTAAACATTTGCAGCGTAAGTTAGTTGCAATTAAAAGCAGCTGAATTTCGCTTGTCAAGCGTTTAAAACATAAAAAATGCCAATATTTTAAAGCGGATAATAATCCCAGGGCTTCTTTTGCCTTTTTTTTCCATTTGGTAAATTTATTAACATTTATGGCTAAACGACAACCGTCATCCCGCTACTTGTTAGCGGGATCTAGAGATACCGCGAATGAATCGCGGTATGACGTAGGACTGCTGTCATTCCAGTGCTCCTTTTTTGTCATCCCAGTGCGTGACACTGGGATCTATTTTGTATGTAACTCCAATTGTGTTTTGGCATAAAACGCGACGCGTATTAGACTTATTTGCAAGCAAAGCTTGCTAGATCCCAGTGTCAAGCACTGGGATGACACCATTCTTTCTTCTGGATTCCAGTGTCAAGCACTGGAATGACACCATAGGGGCACTGACGTCATAAAGGAACCAGTGTCAGCTACTTGAATGACATCATCATAAAGTAAAATGAGATCCCAGTGTCAAGCACTGGGATGACATCATAGGGACACTGGGATCCAGCCTTGCCGTAATCTCATCAAGAACGTTGTGTTTTAACATAAAACGGCTACTTTTATGCTTACCAACTTAATAAAATTCCTGGATCCCAGTGTCAAGCACTGGGATGACACCCTGACAATCGTCATCCCGCTACTTGTTAGCGGGATCTAGAGATACCGCGGCGGTATAGCTATAGCATGCACAAATAACTAATTTACCAAAAAAACATAGCAGTTTTTTTATGATTTGAGTATAATTCTAGCTTCACCTAAACAGAAAATTTAATGGACTATATCTTAATGTATCTTTCCTTACCATTTTCAATTACTGAGAATTATTTATTAATTACTGCATTGATTCCACTTTTGAGTGGGTTAGCTATTTTTTTTACTGGTAAATGGCCCAGAGTGAACAATAGTATTACTGTCACTTCTTCTGTACTTCTGTTTACGTATACGTGTCTGTGCACTTTATATTGGGTATATGGTGATCATTCTCAATTTATTCTCATGGATTTTGGTAATAATTTGCATATTAGTTTAAAGCTAGAATCTACTGGAGTAGTATTCAGTTTATTAATATCATTTTTATGGATACTAACCAGTATATATGCAATATGTTATATGCAGAATAACTATGCTGATGGCAATCACTCAAGTTTTCTATGCTTTTTTTCAATATCGATTAGCTGTGCAATGTTTATTGCTTTTTCTGGAGACTTGCTCACTACATTTGTCTTTTATGAGCTTCTAACTATTAGTACATACCCTCTGGTTACTTACAACTCAAAAAATGAATCAATGATTGCAGGACGCTATTACTTTGGCGTGCTATTTTTCTCTTCTTTGGTATTATTTTTTCCTGCAATAGGCCTTTTATATAATGAATTTCATACTTTAGACTTTGTAAGTGGTGGGATATTCAAATTTGATACTTCACTCAGCACTTTTATTGCGGTGTGTTTTGCTATGCTGATTTACGGAATAGGAAAAGCTGCATTAATGCCAATGCACTTTTGGTTACCAAAAGCAATGGTTGCACCAACTCCTGTAAGCGCACTACTGCATGCTGTTGCTGTTGTGAAATCCGGAGTTTTCATCATCATAAAAGTTATATTATACACTTTCGGCGTCGATAACATGCAACGTTTTGCGCAGCAAAGTTGGTTTGCTGGCGGGTGGCTTCCGTACGCTGCTGGATTTACTATTATTACTGCATCATTGATTGCACTAAAGCAAAAAGAATTAAAGAAATTGCTTGCTTACTCTACCATCTCTCAATTGTCGTATATTATATTATTTGCTTCAATTTTTAGTGAGCTCAGCATGAGGGTTGCAATTTTTCAATTAGTTTGCCACGCATTTGCAAAAATCACTTTGTTTTTCGTTGCCGGAGCAATAATAACGAGAGCAGGTGAGAAATATATAGATAAGATTTACGGTATAGGACGCAGTATGCCAATTAGCATGACAGCATTTGCTATCGGTGCATTGTCTATGATAGGGGTGCCACCTGCTCCGACTTTTTGGGGTAAATTTCTCATTTTTCGAGCTGTTTTCAACTCTGGCAATGTAATACTTTCTGTGTTTGTAACTCTAGTGTTAATTGTTAGTACTATACTCAACGCTCTGTACTTTTTACCGATAATTTACAACGCCTTTTTCTTAAAACCTTCTCAGAATTACTTTATTAAAAAAACGCCAATTCTTCTAGTTTTACCTCCAGTTATTACTGCTACATGCACTTTAGTTATTTTTTTTAGCTACCAAATAATGTTTTAAATGTGATCATCTGTATTTATAACCATTAACAATAAATTTAAATGGTATTATACCAGCCAGAGTTGCTTTTATATTCGACAAAGTGAAGCTAATCTCCACAGTATCCTCCTTATTTTGCTCGGTTGCAAAAACTACAGTAGCATTTCCAGCAAATGTAACTAAGTCCTTGGTCGATCGATCAATAGATAATGTTATTACATTTATGTTGGCAATTTTTCTTTTAGATAAAGACAAATTACCAGCTTCATTATTCGTTTTTTCCTGAAAACCTTGATAGATTTTATGTATAGAATTGTTTCTTATAAAATTTTCTTGGTACTTCGGTTCAACGATCTTAATGGACTCGTATATTTCAATGTATTTACTTACTAAGTACCTCGCTGTGGAAGTGTATTCATCTTCCTTTTTACTGAAACTAAGCTTATGCATTGCAGAGAACTCATCTTCTGTGTGGTTCATATACTTCACAAAATTTAAATCTTTTTTAACAGGAAATAACAGGTATATGTTTAATGTTAATAAACATAAACATACTAGGAGAAGCGATACTATTAATGCCATCCAAGATCTTTCTGCTACACAAAACAGATACCTATGGCAGTACCATTCGACTGCTTTACTGAAATAACTTTTGTTTTTTACTGATTCAAGCAACTTATCTTCCATAACACAATGCTACCAAATCCAATTATAATAACAACAAGATTAGATACTCTAAAAAACTTTAAAATATGTCTAAATTTTCCAAAATAGGATGAATGATTATATCACCTTGTTCCGCAATAAGGTAGAATTTGTCGATTTTGCTCACATCTATATTTATCGTTTTTATACTGAAATTTTCAGGATTGTAAATATTACTTTCAGCACTTTTGTGATAATTATAATAATGTAATTTATTTTGATCATCAAAATAACCAAATTCATCAGCGAGGGTTCCCACTTTGCTACCTTTACCATCTTTGACTAGCCTAAATAGATCAATTGCATGGTTTTGAGATCCAGGCTCAATAGGACCTTCTGCAGCAAAAAACTTAGGTGCATGACCAACATATTCCTTAAATTTTAGATTATGAGTCTTTTTTACACTACCAAAATCCACAAACTTATATTCATCTGAAACGCCAGAATATTGTGGATCATACTTTTTATATTCAAAAAACTCATTACCTAAAAAATTACAAAACGTTAATTTATAATTATCATGATCGGATTTAACGACTTTAAGGTAATGAAAATCTCTAGGAATCTTTACTTCCTCTTCCGTAATATGATTACGTACAACAAGCTCATCATTGAGCATATGATAGCCAATTTTTGGCAAAGTAGCTATATTGATTGTCTTATTTAGCTTAAAATTTGCTTCATAAATGCCGCTTAACAACTCCTTTCCTTTTTCTAGGGTTACGTCTTGATCTGAAGCTATATTCTTAATTAAGCTTAATTTTTTCTGCATGTTCAATATGGCTTTCGTCAAAACTTCTATTGATTGCCATACAGTTAATTTATTATCAGTCAAATTATATACTTCGAGTATTAAATTAACAGAATTTTATCATGAATTTATGTTAAAAGTATTATACTTTGTAAACTTATGTCATGATATTAACTACATTAGCTAAAACATGCTTTTTATCTAAGTGGAGTTGCTTTGCGGCAACGAAAAGTTCATCTATTTTTTTCCACTGACTTAGCAGAATTTCAACACCATTTACCTCTCTCTTTATGCTTTCTAAAATGAAGGCCTGAATTATATATGATGCTAGTTCTAGTTCGATTTCGCTATTAATTACTTTATTAATCATATTGGGATTCTTTAAATCATGAAGAAATTTATAAAAGCATTTGTATGCTTCATAAGCATCACTACTTATTGCATTTATTATCATTCCTGGCATTCCAGGAAATAAAGTGATCATTTCATCAAACGTTTGATCATCAAACTTACATTGAGATGAAGCAACTTGCTTTGTTTCATCATAAGTTAATGGGAGTAAATTCAACTGAAAGCACCTACACAAGATAGTGGTTTGTATATCATATGGCTTATGGCTAATTATAAATATCTTAGAATTTTTTGGCGGCTCTTCTAATATTTTCAATATTGCGTTTTTAGCGTTATTAGTCATTGCCTCTAAGCTATCTATTATAGCTATTTTGTGTTCTGATAGAATGGGACTTAAATGTAGAAAGTTTTTCATTTCTCTGACTTTTTCTATTCCGATAGTATCACCTTCAACAATGTGTAAGTCCAATGCTACTTCATTATAGTTTTTTATGAGTAACCAATAGGAGAAGGATTTTGCAAGTGTTGCTTTTCCTATACCTTTTTTACCACAGATCAGCCAAGACTGAACAGATAAGTTGTTCATTAATTTTTTTTTGGCCTGGTTGTGACCTATTACTTTTTTCATTTTTTCTCCTATAGATCTTAGTTTGAAAATGCGTTATTTACTGTTTGTAATGAAATTGCACCTTCCCTTAAAACCTTAATCTTATCTTCGGTTAAGTCAATAATAGTAGATTCTATACCAGAAACTAGTTCGTCATCTTCAATCACTACAGATAAATGTTGCTTAATGGATTGTGGTATATCGTTTGCCTTACATACACTTTTTTCTCCTGAAATATTTATACTAGTTGCAACTATTGGAACTTTCAGTTTGTTTAGTATTGAAATTGCAATAGGATGCTCAGGGATTCTGATGCCTATACTATCTTTAAAGAATTCGTTTGGCAATATGTTGTTGTTTTTAAGTGGTAAAATATAGGTAATTGGTCCAGGAGAAAAGTGGTTTATTAAATCAATATATCTTGCCTTTACCTTTGCTATTTTTGTCAAATTGTAAATATCACTAACAAATATGGAGAGTGGCTTATTTTGAGAGCGTTTCTTTATCTGATATATTTTTCCTATAGATTCATTATCTAGTGCATTACAAGCAAGAGCATACACTGTTTCTGTTGGAAAACACACTAACAAGTTGTTCTGTATTGCATTTATTATTTTAGATACCATATAGCTTAAAACTTATTCATAACAACTAGATCAGTTTTGTTGCATTGTATCTTATATAGTAACTTCTAGTTTGTATCCGTTCAGGATAGCGGCAAGGTAGTAACCATAGAGTAAAAGTGAGTTTACAACAAATGGTGTCATCCCAGTGCTTGACACTGGGATCCAGGAATTTTATTAAGTTGGTAAGCATAAAAGTAGCCATTTTATGTTAAAATACAATGTTTTGATAATTATGAAAAAGCTGGATTCCAGTGTCAAGCACTGGAATGACATCGTTTACTATGTACCATATTGCAATGTTCGTACAGCTGTGTGTCACGCACTTTGCTTCAATATTTGCACATTAGCCACTCCTCTGAACAGATACGCTAGTTTTTGTGAATATAATACAACGCAGCTTACCATTTGTTATGCAGATTTGCTACAGCCCAAACTCTTCATTGACTTTGTCAACTATTTCCTGTGGTGGATCCTCTCCCCATCCTGAATACAAAATCTCTCCATAATCTGCAACATCTATAGAACCAGTTCTGCTTTTTGCTAGAAACATTTCTCTTTTCTCTTTATCAACTAATACATAATGCCACGCTGATTTTCCACGATCTTTACCACGGACTAAGTATATAAGATCTGACCTACTTCTTTTTGTTGCATCAGCAAAAGATCTTTCATTGACAGTTCTGCTTTTACTTTTTATGCCGCCACTTTCAGAAAAAGCTTCCTTGGATTCGGTTTTTTTGCCTGCTAATTCAGAAATTTTTCCTTTTTCCCCTAGCACACGTTCTTTGGTGTTTTGAGACGAATACTTACTGGAAAAACCTTCCCCTGTACCGCCAGGAGTCCTGTTTGTAAAACGCTTAATAAATGAATTATTGTCGTTGTTTTCTGTCATAAAAATCTCCAAACTTTAGATTGTAGAATCCAAATTTTTACTACACTTTATCATATGTTAATTAAATTAATATAAATGAAAAATAATATAGTAATTATTACAGGAATTACGGCCTCAGGTAAATCAGAATTATGCGATAACCTGATAGAAAAACATGGAAATATTAGTATAATAAATTGTGATTCAAAGCAGGTATATGAAGGAATTCCCATAATTACCGCTCAACCACCAAAGCAAGAAGTATTTTATAAACTATATGGTTATGTTTCAGCAAAAGAAAATTATTCCGTGGGTCTATGGTTAGAGGATTTAGAAAAAGAAGTTAATCACGCATTAGAAAATGCTCAAATACCTATCATCACTGGAGGAAGCGGGCTTTACATCAGCAGTTTAATCAAAGGCTTATCATCAATGCCACAAATAAGTCAGGAAGTGAGGAAAAATGTAAGCGAATTAAGGACAAATTTAAGTAAAGAGGAGTTCTACAAATTAGTGCTAAGCAAAGATCCAAGGATTCAAGGTAAAGTATTCATGAATGACTCGCACCGCCTTTCAAGGGCACTTGAAGTTATCACTGAAACTGGTAAGACAATCTTTGTATGGCAAGAAAATAGACAGCCTCCTTTATTCAATAATTTTAAGATATATACAATTCTGCCTAAACGTGAAGATGTATACCGAAAAATAAATTCTCGTTTCATTACAATGATTGAAAATGGAGCAATTGATGAAGTAAAAAAGCTACTTAGCATGAACCTAGCCCCACATTTGCCAGCTATGAAAGCACATGGAGTGCCAGAAATTGTAAAGTATTTGAAAGGTGAGATTACTTTAGACGAAGCGATACAAATTGCTCAAACAAACACAAGACACTACGCGAAACGTCAGTATACCTGGTTTAAAAACCAATTTCCAAATGCTGAAGTGATTGATTGTGCAAGCAAGCTGACAGAGATTGAGATATTTTAATTATCAGTTCCCAGGTGCATTTCCATGTTCATTACTATGGACAGGAGATTCTACACCTTCCAGATGGCTGTTCACTTTCAGTTGCTTATCAAAATTATGCCCTATTTTTATTTTAAAAAATCCAAATTTTTCGCACAATTTCTGAAAGCATTCTCTTATGATGTCAAACAAGTTTTTATCACCTATATTATAATCCTTCAGTCTCTTAGGAGCAGTAAGTAACAATTTACCATCTTTATATGTCACATTATCTTTCTCATCTTGAGACTGAAGTGTGAATTCTAATGAGAACGACATATCACTTATTTTTTCTGTGGAAAGATTCACAGGTATTCTGGAAGTTTTACACTCAACTTTTACAGAATTTGGGTTTCTGCAATCGATGTACACTTTTCTATCAACATTACTACCATTAACATTCATAAATAATTCATGTTTACCAAGGAGTTCAGCTATGAAAGGGGAATATATAGATTCATATCCTGCTTGATTACAATTGATAACCAGTTCTTCCAAGATATGATCACTTGGGACTTGAGCTCCAGCGTATTTGAACATCTCCTTAAAAACTTTTCTTGCAAATGGGCGGTAGTCTTCATTTTCACCTTCACTTTTTGGCAGTAAACTGTCATGTTCTTTGTATAGCTCGGCAATCAAATCTCTACTTATACTTTTGCCGTTAATAACAAAATCCATTCTATTAATGTCTTTGAATGCCAGGAGGCCAGAGCTAATTTCATGCAATCCTTTCTCAGTTTTTGCTTTAGCTCTTAAAGCTTTATAATCAAACTTTTCTGCTTGAGCTCTTAGTGTAACTATTGGATTTTTTTCTCCTTCTGATATAAAGCTACTCATTATTAATACCTTGATATAGACTGCTGATAGTATAATAATACATAAAAATGATTAATAAGTCAATAAAAATATTTTACATAAACACAAGTTCTATGACAGCAAATAGTTTGACTATAAGGTGACAGGATCTTAAGAAGACTCTATAACAGTTTTACACATGTATGAATCTCAATGAGCAATCAGATTTTTCTAAATAGCAGGCTGGAGAATATACCTAAATTTCATTCCACAATATTGCCTAAACTTTGTGGTGGGGACAAAGTGGTGGACCTGCTATTTTATAAGCCACTTAGTTATGTAGATAGAAGTAAGTCACTGCCCGATGCTCAAGTTGGAGAATTTATAACTTTTATTGCAAAAGTTTATGAGCATCAGTCGCCCACTTTTAGAGGTAGACCATATAAAATAGTCGTTGAAAGTGAGAGTCAGTATATATTCATAGTCTTTTTTAATTACTCAGTTAAGTATTTATATAAACTATTTCCAATCGGAGCTTCTGTAATCATCAGTGGCAAACTCGAAAAATTTGCTGAGCATTGGCAGATTACTCATCCAGATTATGTGTCGCTTGACATCAACCAATTTAAAGAAATAGCTTGCATAGAGCCAGTTTACCAATTATGCCGTGGCATTACCAATAAGCGCATTGGGAACATAATAAGCTCTAATCTAAAGGAATTGCCTGATTTACCAGAGTGGATAGATGATACATTAATCAAGCAAAAAAAATGGCTAAGTTGGAGGGAAAGCATCATAAAGTTGCACAGACCAAGCTCATTGGCGGAAGCCGAGGTTTGTAGAAAAAGGCTTGCTTATGATGAATTGTTTGCGTATCAGCTAGCGCTGAAACTTGCAAGAAAAAATCATGTGAAAGAAAGGGGAAGAGAATTTGTAATATTGAGTAAATACAAAGAGCAAGTTTTAAATGAATTGTCGTTTCAATTAACAAATGATCAAACTCGCGCAATAGATGAGATCTCAGAGAGACAAAAATCCAAGTATCGCATGATAAGCTTGCTGCAAGGTGATGTTGGTAGTGGCAAAACCGTAGTTGCACTTTTTGCGATGATAAATGTGGTAGAAAACAACATGCAGGCAGCTCTAATGGCACCTACTACTATCTTGGCGGAGCAACATTATAATTGGATTGAGGAAGTTTTATCCTGTACCGATATAAAAGTTGCGCTGCTTACTGGTAAAACTTCGCGCAAGGAAAGAAAGATTATCATGAACGAACTTGCAAGTGGTGTTTTAAATGTAGTGATTGGCACCCACGCGTTATTTCAAGCTAACGTTATATTTAAAAATTTAGGGCTTGCAGTCATAGACGAGCAACAGCGATTTGGAGTGATGCAGAGACATCGCTTGGTAGGAAAAGGAGAAAATGCCGATATACTTTTCGTTACTGCAACTCCCATTCCAAGAACCTTGCAGCAAGCTATGTATGGTGATGTTGAATGTTCAATTTTGAAAGAAAAACCAAAATCCAGATTGCCAATAAAAACTGTAACTATGAACATTAGTAGGGTGCCAGATGTTATTGAAAAGCTAAAAGGTGCTATAAACAGGGGCGAAAAAGCATATTGGATTTGTCCATATATAGAAGAAAACGAAGAGACCAATATTGCTGCAGCAGAGATGCGTTTTCAGGAATTACAAAAAACATTTCTTGATAAAGTCGGGATAATACACGGAAAATTGACTCAGGAGCAGAAAGATCAAGTTATGTTTTCCTTCAAAAGGAATGAATTTTCTCTGCTTGTTGCAACCACTGTGATAGAAGTTGGTATAGATGTGCCAGATGCAACCATCATGATTATAGAAAATGCAGAGAAATTTGGGTTATCGCAATTGCATCAGTTAAGAGGCAGAGTAGGGCGAGGAAACAAGCCATCTTTTTGTGTATTATTATACGATAATTTAAGTAAAAGCTCATCTTCAAAGTTAAAGATCATGTGTGAGTCACAAGATGGATTTTACATTGCTGAAAGGGATATGATGCTAAGAGGCAGTGGAGATATTTTAGGCACAAAACAATCAGGATGTATGGAATTTAAATTTGCTGATTTATATCAGGACAAAGAACTGCTCAATCTCGCGTATAATAACGCAAAAGGCGCAATGGCTGATTTTGAATTACTGCTTGATATATTTGAATATAGAAGTAGATTACATTTTTCAAAATTTCAGTAGGAAAACCAGGTAGCCCGCAGAAACGAAAAAACTTACTTGACACCCTTTGCCAGCCCCATTATCATGGAAGTGAAGCTATTTATTTATCTTCGCAATCTGCAGATTAAAACGACAAAGGGAACTTTGTATTTGGCGTAAATCATGCTTAATTTTTTGCACTATGTGCACCTTATGTCTTTATCAAATTTCTAGGTTTCTACCTATACAAGCAGAAACGCGCTTATAAAGCGTTCAAGACGTCAAATAGAACAAGGGAGAATTTGAATACTGGCTACCCTGGGGATTCTTTGCCTTTTTTTCCGCTCAGTAAATTTCTTAACGTTTATAATTTAGATTAGTTGCGGCTTAAAAGCAGCTGAGTCACGGTTATTAAGCGTTTAGAATAAAAAAACGCCATACTTGAAAGTATAATGTAAGTAATTAGCCAACCACGGGGCTCCTTTTGCCTTTTTTTTTATTTGGTAAATTTCTTAATGTTTATGGCTAAAGCAATTTAAGAGACCGAAAATGGTGTCATTCCAGTGCTCCTTTTTTGTCATCCCAGTGCGTGACACTGGGATCTAGCCTTTATTATGCAGCCACTTGGTTGAAATTAAGTTTCCTGGATCCCAGTAGTCAGGGCACTCGGATGACACCATCATAAAGGAATCAGTGTCAGCTACTTGCATGACATCATTCTTTTTCCTGGATTCCAGTGCTCCTGTGATGTCATTCCAGCGCGTGACACTGGAATCCAGCCTTTATTATGCAGCCACTTGGTTGAAATTAAGTCTTCTGGATCCCAGTGTCTGGGCAAGGTCACTAATTGACATGGTACCTTTGTTAAAATATTTTGTGAAAAAATGGATTGAATTATAGGCAGATTTGGCTATTATTTGTAATACATGGGTATTTGGTAAAATGTTTGAATTTAGTTCTGTGCTGCTAGCTCGAATTCAGTTTGCCTTCACAATAGGCTTTCACATTATATTTCCTGCTTTCACGATCGGACTTGCAAGTTTTCTAGCCTTTTTGGAATGGTGTTGGCTTAAGACTGGTGATACACGTTTCCGTGATGTTTATAAATTCTGGATCAAGATTTTTGCCGTTGCTTTTGGCATGGGAGTGGTATCTGGAGTTGTAATGTCCTATCAACTTGGTACCAATTGGTCAATTTTTTCTGACCGCATAGCCAATGTTCTCGGCCCTCTATTTTCCTTTGAGGTTTTAACAGCCTTTTTTCTGGAGGCATCTTTTTTGAGTATTATGCTATTTGGATGGAATAGAGTAAGTTCTCGTATGCACTTTGCTTCTACTTGTATTGTTGCAGTGGGAACGCTTATTTCAGCTTTTTGGATTATTGCAGCCAACAGTTGGATGCAAACACCCGCTGGATTCACGATTGGTGAGAATGGTCTCCTATATCCAACCAATTGGTTAGAGATTATTTTTAATCCTTCTTTCCCTTGTCGCTTTATCCATATGGTAACAGCAGCCTATCTTACAACAGCTTTTCTGGTTGGTGGTGTAGGAGCATTTTATCTTTGGAGAAAACGACATGCTCCTCAAGCAAGAATTATGCTTGGTATGGCAACCATTATGGTAGCTTTAGCTGCACCATTTCAGCTGTTCATGGGAGATAGGCATGGATTAAATACACTAAAGCATCAACCTGCTAAGATTGCTGCAATGGAAGGTATATGGGAAACCGAAAAAGGGGCTGGCTTACTTTTATTTGCTTATCCGGATCAGCAAAATGAAATTAATCACTACGAGATAAAAATTCCTAATCTTGCTAGCTTGATCTTAACACATGATTTTTTAGGAGAAGTAAAAGGATTAAAGGAATGGAAAAAAGAAGATAGACCACCTGTAGTATGGGTATTCTGGTCCTTCCGTATAATGGTTGGAGTTGGAATTTTAATGATCATAATTGGGTTAGTAAGTGTTATACAGTATCTTCGTGGCAAATTATTCCAAAGTTGTTTCTTACATGGATGGTGGATAGCAATGATGCCGTCTGGGTTCATAGCGTTACTTGCAGGTTGGTTTACTACTGAAATTGGTCGTCAACCTTACACTGTATATGGAATTATGCGCACAATTGAATCATTTTCACCTGCGATTACCGGTCCTCAGGTTGCATGGTCTTTGATTGCATTTATTGTTATGTATACCCTTATATTTGGAGCAGGCAGTTACTATATCCTGAAACTTATATACAAAGGAATTCCTGTCATTAAAGAAGAAGAGCAATTTTATAAACACGGTATTGGAGCTTCAGTGATTGATGCTGGTACATCTGGAAAGGGCAACAATCATGTTTGATGTTTCTTCCTTAATTAATTTACCCCTAATCTGGGGATTACTAATTGCCATAGCTGTTTTACTGTATATTTTAATGGATGGGTTTGATTTAGGTATTGGTATTTTACTTCCTTTTGCACCGTCAGATAAATGCCGTGATCACATGATAAGTTCAATTGCACCATTTTGGGATGGAAACGAAACATGGTTGGTACTAGGTGGTGGAGGGTTGTTTGCTGCTTTTCCTCTTGCATATTCAATATTAATGCCTGCTTTTTATATTCCAATCATTATTATGCTGCTTGGCCTTATAGTGCGCGGAGTATCCTTTGAGTTTCGTTTTAAGGCAGAAGGAAAATACAGGCAATTATGGGATTATACCTTTCATTTTGGGTCACTTGGTGCTGCATTTTGCCAAGGCATGATTTTAGGCGCATTTATACATGGTGTGGAAGTAAACGAACGTAACTTTTCTGGTGGCCAATTTGATTGGGCAAGTGCTTTTAGTGTAATGACAGGCATTGCTGTGATATTTGGATATGCACTTTTAGGTTCTACATGGCTTATAATGAAGACAGAAAATATAACACAAGAATGGGCACGCAAGGTTGCTTCTTATACGCTTGGTTTTGTAGGTATTTTCATGGGATTAGTGAGTGTAGTGACACCATTTTTAAATGAACGTATTAAAAACTTTTGGTTTAGCATGCCAAATTTTTATTATTTATTTTCTATTCCATTACTCACATCTTGGCTATTTTTCATATTGTGGTTTGATCTCCAGAATACTAAACGGGAGTACCGTCCATTCTTTCTCAGTATTGCTATTTTTTTTATGGGATATTTAGGTTTAGGAATTAGTATCTACCCATGGATTATACCTTTTCAATATACCATTCTGGACGCAGCTGCTTCTGGGCCAAGTTTATCTTTAATGCTCATTGTTATAATACCGCTTTTACCAATCATTTTAACTTACACTGGTTATTGCTATTATGTCTTTCGTGGAAAATCAAATTATGAACACACATATTAAGGAGTTAGTGATCTTATGGTTAAAACGTTACCCTTAAATCAAGCAGTCGTTCTGGCAATGGCGTCAACTTAAGAGCCTTCATTAGCAAACCCTCTTATGGATTTTCTGACTTCTTGTCATATAAGTAGCTTGACGCGGGCATTCAGTTTTCTTTATAATTTTCTTTGTGAAAGAACAAAAATGCTTATTTGTAACCATAGCTGGCTTACCAAATGCTGGGAAGTCTACATTAATTAACAGCATCATAGGCAAGAAGATTGCAATTATTACCCCTAAAGTGCAAACAACAAGGACGCAGATAAGGGGTGTTGCAACATGCAACAACACACAAATTGTCTTTACTGACTCCCCAGGAATTTTCTCAGCAGAAACAAAACTTGAAAAAGCTTTAGTCAAATCTGCATGGTCGGCAGTTAAGGATAGTGACATCACTTTGTTGCTTGTTGATGTAAGCAATTATTTGAAAAATATAGAAAGAATTAAGACTATATTTATGCGGCTGCAGCGCACAAAAGGCAGATGCATTTTGGTTATCAATAAAACTGATTTGGTAAAAAGGCCTGAATTAAAGATGGCGCATGAGCATCTGAATTTGCTTTATAAATTTGAAAAGGTTTTTATGATATCAGCATTAAAGAATGATGGACTTTCTGATTTGATGAATTACTTATCTGAAGTTGCATCGGTGAGCCCCTGGTTTTATGAAGAAGATCAAATAACCGATTCCTCAGTAGATTTTTTATCAGCAGAAATTACGAGAGAAAAATTATTCTTGAACTTGCGTGAAGAATTGCCATACTCTACAGCTGTTATAACTGAACAGTTTGAGGAAAAAAAAGATAAGAGTTTAGTCATCAAACAGATCATATTTGTGTTGAAAGATAGTCATAAAAAAATAGTGTTAGGGAAAGATGGCAGTAATATTAAAAAAATTAATATCGAAGCGCGTGCTGAACTAGAAAAATTATTTGAGTGCAAGGTACACCTCTTTTTATTTGTGAAAGTGCGACCTTGGATCGATCGTTCGGAGGAGTATATAGGCAATGCTTAATTCTTTATTGGTATTTGATATTGAAACTATACCAGATGTAAATTCCTGCAAGAATTTACTCGATATTAGTGACGATAGTAGTGTAGAAGAGAAGAGGGATGCATTAACAAAGTATCATCTTGAAATAACAAACGGGCAAAACTCTTTTCTGCGTCAGCCCTTCCACCTTGTTGTAGTTATTAGTTTTTTACTTTGCAATATAAGCTACCAGAGCGGTTATGAGGTGTTCACACTGCAAGAAATAAGATCTGGAGGCACACTAAATTCCAGTGAAAAGGAGCTAGTGAAAGGATTTTTTAACTACATATCAGAGAAAAAGCCAAGATTAGTTTCGTTCAACGGACGCACTTTTGATATACCAGTGCTGAAGTATCGTGCTATGGTCCATGGCATTCAAGCGGAATATTTTCATAAGGCTGGCGATAAGTGGAATAGTTACAATCAGAGATATAGCAGTGATTGGCATTGTGACTTGCTTGAATCCCTCTCTGATTTTGGAGCTTCTGCGAGAGTAAAAATGAACGAAGTTTGTGCAGCATTTAATCTTCCTGGCAAGATTGGAGTTGATGGGTCACAAGTTATGGGCTTATACGATAGCGGCAAGATACAAGAGATTCGAGATTATTGTGAAACAGATGTAATTAACACTTATTTAATTTACTTAAGGTTCATGCATCATCAGGGAAGGATTACTACTGAAAGCTACAACAAAAGTGTGGAAGAGCTGCTTTTAGAGTGCGAAAAAAAAGAATACCTAAAGAAATTTAAAGAAGAATGGGAAATAACTTGTGGTGGAAAAATTTTACTTCCATAGAATAAATAGTCGAGTTATAATGCACTAATAAGCGAACCTCTGTACTAAATTTTGGTTAATATACACGTTGAGCGTATTAAGAAAGTTGCTTTTAAGGTATTGCATTTTACTTTTATTTTCGTTATAAGGTTGCTTTAAGTTGAATTTTCAACATTTTTATACTATTTACATTTAAGATATGATTTCGAAATTTTTTGGGGGCACTTCATGAAAAAGTCTATTTATACTAGAACTGCTCTAGCTTCTCTATTAACTTTATATTCTTTCAGCAGTTTTGCAGCTGACTTTCCTGATGAGAGTATGAAGGAAATAAAAAAGCAAGAGAGCACAAAAACTTCTGGAAAAACAGAAGTTATGAAAACATCAAATAAAAAACTGAAAGAAAAGATGAACAGAATATGTAATGCTGATCCAAGAAAAAAAGCTGAAGAGCTTAAGAAAAAGGAGGAGATGAGATTAGCAGCCGAGCAGAAGAAAAAAGAGGAGATCAGGCTAGCAAATGAGAAAAAAGCAAAGCTTATAGAGGATTCAAAAGCGAAAGCTCTAAACGCTAAGAATTCTAATATAGAAAAAGGTAAAGTTTCAAAAACTAAGGGTTCTAAAACTAAGAATGCTAAAGTTGAAGCTAAAGATGTAAAGAAGGATGTAAAAGTTGTTAACAAAAATACAGAGGAAAAAGGTAAGGCAAGTCCTGTTGTTTCAGTTGGTGGAGTTGATATTATCGACACCAATCAAGGGCAAAGTAATTTAAGAATAACTTTTGGTGGTGTTGTTGATGCTCAAGGTTATGGCAAAGCAGGGCTAAGTGGCACAGATTATAAACGTTATAACGTTATGCCAAACAGATCTACAGATTACTATAATCCTCCTGGTGATAGTGCAAAAGGAGCAAATCCAATATTTCCTAATGGAATAGGAAATATTGGTGATTACAGCAACGATATGGGTATGATTGCTGACGCGATATTGCACCTCAGAGCAGAAAATAAGAATGAAGATTTAGGTCTTCTTTATGGTGCTGACGTGCAGTTTCATGTTCCAGTGACTGAAGGTAAGGGAGCTTCACAGGGTGTTTATGCTGCAAAAGGCAGAAGTGCGCATGTGTTTGTTAACTCAAAATATGGTGACGTGAAGCTTGGTTACCAATTTGGTCCTGAGGCTCTGATGAGGATTGATGCAACAAGAATTGCAACTGTTGATGGAGCTGGAGATAGTGACTGGTTCAGAAAAGTGAACTTAGAAGGAAGCGCTGCTAGCTTTCCATTTTATGTAACACCACGTCTTTACACTGAAAGTTTTTCGAGTGAAAGTGAAAAATTCTCTTTCCGCATGGCAGAGAAATATAACAAAGGCGTTATGACTACACTGCCGTTTAGAGTTGCTTACTACTCACCAAATTATATGGGCGCAAGGTTTGGCATCAGTTATGCACCTCGTTATGATAGTAGCTTGTTTATTGTGAAAGAAAAAGAAGAGAAAAACGGTAAGGTAGAAGATAAGATAAGGCATGTCGGTCCAGACTATGAGCACATAGTAAGTGCTGGTGCATCATATGAATACGACTTTGATAAACATAACATAAAAGTTAAAACTTCTGCAGTTGGTGAATATGGCTTTCCAAAGCAACCAAGTAAAGATAAGCATCTTTATAAGGAATTTGTGGAGTATAATGACCTGATGGGTGTTAATTTGGGTGTAAGCGCTGATTATAAGATTGATGAAGATCAAGGCGTAAAATTTGCTGCCTCTTTTGCATACTTGGGCAAATCTGGTCAACCGAAGGGTATTAAAAAATTAGTTGGTGATACCTATACGGAAATTGATGGTAAAGGTACTACTGATGATGACAAGAGAGTGAAAGGGCTGAAAGCTCAATTTGGTAAAGATAGTATAGATACCATGTATTGGACCGTAGGAGCTGGTTATCAACATGAGAATATCTACACAAGTTTGACGTACTTTGGTAGCAGAATGAATGATGGAGATATGCTTCACGATGGCGCACTTGGCGTTCAATATGATCTATCTCCTGCATGCAGTAAGAGCAAATTTGTTCCTTACGCAGCTCTTCATTATTTTATGACTAACGAGAAAGGTAATGATATTAAGCTGAAAGATAAGCCTAATGATGCTGTACCTTCTAACCAAGGATTTCTTCTGCTCACTGGTGTGAAGTTTTCTTTCTAACCAGCCAGTACACACCACAGTTTAATGTGGTGTGTATTTCCAGATGAAAATTTTATATTGAAAAAATTTCCAATATATGGTATAATAGCTTAAAGTAGAAGTAACAATATCATGGATATAACAGTAAATCTTGATGGAGAATTTGAGGAAATAGTACAGTTCCATTCCATGTTACAAAATCGTTCCGTACCACAACAAATCGAGCATTGGGCTAAAATTGGTCAAGTTGTTGAAGATAACCCTGAGCTAAGCTATAACATCATTAAAGAAATCCTTTCAGGCATCGAGGATGCAAAATCAGGTGATGTTGAGGAGTATAAGCCTTTGTAGCTATATTCCATAAGTGCTCCTTTTCTATCGTCTCAGTGCCAATTTTTGTCATTCCAGTATTTCTCTCCTTGTTATCCCAGCACCCCTCTCCTGTCATTTCAGTGCTTGACACTGGAATCCAGCTTTTGATCGAAAATGTTGTATAATGCACAATCAATTTTCCTGGATCCAAGTAGTCAAGGCACTGCCTTTGTCTTTGAGGCAAAACCGGCTATAACACTTAACATACTGCCTTTACAAACAAATGTTTGTAAAGCTGTATGTCAAGCACTGGAATGACACCCTATGGTCACCGGAATGACGCTTTATGGCTACTTAGATGATGAGAAAAGAACACACTGCCCTTATTCTACTGGCCGTATAGCTACTTTCAAATTTAATCAATTAAGCAGGAGGTCCCTATGCAAACCACACTAAAAAATCATTTAGCTGGAGAATTACTTACCACTGCTACGTGCTGGAAATTAAAGCTCGCAGGTGGAGAAGTAATGGGATTCACTGACTATGATGAAGATTTAAATATTGATAATATACTCTATAAATCTTCAAGTGGATTTACAGCCAGTAGTATAATATTAAACAGCGATTTAAAAACTGATAATCTAGAAATTGAAGGGATATTAAATAGTGGTGATATTAAAGAAGAAGATGTTTTATCAGGAAAGTACGACTTTGCAAATATTGAGATATTTCTTGTGAATTATAAAGACTTGACCCAGGGAACAATGAATCTACATTCAGGAACTTTTGGTAAAGTGACATTAAGTAGTGGAAGATTTATTGTTGAAATTAAAGGGCTTGCAGCAAAGCTTGAGAGAAGCATAGCAGAATTATACTCTCCTGCATGCAGAGCACAATTTTGCGATGATAAATGTAAAGCCGATACTAAAAAATTTAGTAAAATAAGTACAATCACTAAAGTAATAGATGAAAGAAGATTTGAAGACACGAATTTAACTGAGAGTGATGAATATTATAAGCACGGAGTAGTGAAATTCTTTGGCTCAACAGCGTTTGAAGGTGTAGTAAAAGAATATAAAAATAAAGTAGTTACGTTGTTTACTTCGCCTCCATACCAAATTTTTGCTGGAGATAAATATTCAATACTCGCAGGTTGCGATAAAACATTTCTAACTTGCAGAAGCAAGTTTAACAATACTGTAAATTTTCGTGGTGAACCCTATATACCAGGTTTTTATATTGTTTAGCAGCACAATTTTCAATATTATGAATAAGCATGGAAAGGTGGCTGAGTGGTCTAAAGCACACGCTTGGAAAGCGTGCACATATGAAAATATGTCGGGGGTTCGAATCCCCCCTTTTCCGCATATTACTTCTAGAGTAGTATAAACCCGCCATGTCGTAACCGTTCACGCAATGGCGTCAACTTAAGGGATGTTAAGGAGTAAAATACTACAAGAAACAGCACTTTTGTTTCTATTTTATTTCAACAAAAAAGTTTAAAATGTGCCTTTTTTAGGTGAGGCATGCAAAAAGGAAAAGATCTTATCTTACAAATAGACTTCTTTCAAAATTGTTAGAGGGAGTGTAAGATGAAGTATTTGAAAGCATGAAATATAAGGAAATAGAAAAGTTAGAAGGAGAAAAGTTTCGACGTTTAACAGGGGTAAAAAAAGCAACATTTGAGCGAATGGTAGAAATTCTAGAAGTGGAGGATAAAAGAAAAAAAGCTAGAAGTGGAAGAAAAAGTAAACTTTGCATAGAAGACAGGCTACTTATGGCACTGGAATATATAAGAGAATATCGTACATATTTTCATATTGGGCAAAGCTATGGCATGAGTGAAAGTAACAGTTTTAAAATAATAAGATGGGTAGAAGACATATTAATAAAACATCCAGATTTTGCATTACCAGGAAAAAAAGAGCTATTAAAGAGTGATGTAGAATATGAAGTTTTAGTAATAGACGGAACTGAAACGCCAGTAGAGAGACCAAAAAAAAGCAAAAGCCCTTCTACTCTGGAAAGAAAAAAAGGCATACTATAAAAACACAAATAGTAACAGAGAAGAAGAGTAGAAAAGTCATATGCACATCTTTCTCGAATGGTAGAAAACACGGATGTTTAGAGAATCAAAGGTAGCAGTATTGCCGCAAACTAAAATCTTAGCTGATGCCGGCTACAGGGGAATGCAGAAGATACACAAAAATGTTGTATTACCGCACAGGAAAACGAAAAAGAATCCGTTAAGCAAAGAACAAAAAAAAGAGAACAGGGCACTTATGAGCCAAAGGGCAATTGTTGAAAACGTAATTGAAAAGGTTTAAAATCATCTCGGACAGGTATAGAAACCGACGAAAACGTTTTGGTTTAAGGTTTAATTTGATTGCTGCAATTCACAATTTTGAGCTCCCTACATGAATTTTGAAAGAAGTCTAATGATAAAAAATTTAGAGAGAAATTTTACACACTATCGCTGATATTTTTCCTTAAGTTGACGCCATTGTCTGTTCAGGGGAGGGATTTAAGAAACAATAGATAGGAAACCCTTGTCATTTCATGCCCACCTTTTTTGCATTAGTTGTGTAGCATCTTTTAATATTAACAAGGCCTATAATAGTGCAGCACTGCCTTACGTATTGCCAATCCGAATTCTACTTGCTGTAAAATAACACAATCTGCTACATCACTGCTAATCTCAATCCCTCTGTTTATTGGCCCTGGGTGCATAACAATCGCATCTGGTTTTGCGTATGATAGCTTTTGTGAATCAAGTCCATACAAATGAAAATATTCTTTCTCTGAAGAGCTATTATTCATGCGCTCTTTCTGCAGCCTCAAAAGTATAATTACGTCAGCATCCTTTATACCTTCAATTAATGAATAATGAACTGAATCTACTTCAGGAAAATGCTTACAAATCAAAGTTGGTGGTGCGACCAAGCTTATCTCTGCTCCAAACATTTTTAGCAATCTTATATTTGATCTTGCAACTCTACTGTGCAGAATATCTCCACATATTACAACTTTGAGGTCCTTTATTTGCTTTTTATGATTGATGATTACAAGATAATCTGCAAGAGCTTGAGTTGGATGTTCACTGCTTCCATCGCCTGCGTTGATTAGCGAGCAGTTAACATACTTTGCCAGTGTATTAATGATACCACTACTTTTATGCCTGATTATTATGTAATCAGGATTCATTGCATTTAATGTTTTAATCATGTCTTTTAGATTTTCTCCCTTGTTAATAGAAGAAGATCTTATTGGCAAAGTTACAACATTTGCTCCAAGGCTTTTTGCTGCTATTTCAAAAGACGCAAGTGTACGCGTTGAATCTTCAAAGAATAAATTTATTACTGTCTTATTTTCCAAGATATGACTATTTGCAACTTCTTTTTTAAGGTACTGGTTGGCCAACTTAGTTATATTTTCTACATCATCGACTGTAAGGTCTGAGATGTTTAACAAATTCCTTCTCTTGTTCATAGTTTCCTTTTCAACCACTTGAACCTATTCTACTTCCTTATTACCTTTTTTCAATAGACCTCTTGTGCAGCAATTGTTTTGGTGAAAGAACGGAAAAAGATAGTAAAGTCAAAATTAAGTTAGAAGGAAGAAAAAGTTCAGCGAGTCAAGAGTAAAGTATATTAGCATAAATCTTTCATTCCAGTGTTTAGTGGCACTGGGGATTACTTCCACTTACACTCATCGGCTATCATAACAGCCTCAAAAAGATGCTTCTCAAGTTCACTTAGAGGCAAATCACTTTGTGAATAATTTCCCCAAGACTTTAGTATATCGGAAGTTTCAACGCCTTCAACAATAGGGTATTCTTGGTTTTTTTTAGCGTATAACTCTTGAGCCTGCTTGCTTACTAAAAATTCCAATAAGACTATAGCATTTTCCCTGTTTTTTGCGTTTTTTGTTACTGCTGCACCACTGATGTTTACCATTACACCGTGATCGTTGCGATTAGGAAAAAAAGCCCCTAGCTTGTCTGCAACATTCTTTTTATTTTCTGATGAAAGAATTCTCGCAAAGTAGTAGCTGTTTACTATTGCAACATCTCCCTCAACAGCTGCTACGGCGTAAATTTGGTCAGTATCACCACCACTTGGTTTTCTTGCCATATTGCTCACAATTCCGCTTACCCATTCTTTCGTCTTTTCAAAACCATTATTTGCAATCATAAAAGCAATTAACGATCTGTTATATGGACTTGTAGAAGAACGCACTAATATTTTTCCTTTCCATTTTTCATTTGCTAAATCTTCATAAGTACTTAAGTCCTTAGGGTCTACTGACTCTTTATTGTAAACCAATATCCTAGTTCTTTTTGTAAGACCAAACCAATAATCTTCACTGTCTCTAAATTTTGCAGGTATAACACTTTTTAAAACCTCTGAATCTACTTGAGATAAAAGCCCTCTTTTTTTTGCTAGAATTAAGTTGACTGCATCTGCAGTTAAAAATAAGTCAGCTTCACCACCGTTTTCTATTCGTGAAAGTAGCTGAGAATAATCATCAATGATGTAACGTACTTTAATGCCTGTATTTTTTATGAATTCATCAAATAAAGTACGTACTAATTCTTCTTTGCGCGATGAATAAACATTTACCACTTGTGAGTCATTAGTTCCGTCGTTTCTGTATAAATAAGTAATGACTATTAATACAACTGCTATTAAGGATGTGAATATAAAGGCTTTTTTCATATTGGATAAAAAATAACTTCTTTCAGTTAAAGTTACCAAGATGGTGCAACTTTAGCAAGTGTAAAATTCGTTAGATAAGTCATAAAAACTTACTTGACAAGCTCCTCCAGCCCTCTTATCATGAAACTGAAGCTATTTATTTATCTTCGCAATCTGTGCAGGTTAATGACAAAAAACTTAGGGTATTTGGCGTCTCATGTTTAATTTTTCGCACTACGTGCATCGCATGTCTTTAAAAATTTTTAGGTTTTTACCTATATAAGCCGAAACGCGCTTACAAAGCGTTTAAGACAGCAAAAAACGTCAAATTGACAAGGGAGAATTTGAATGCTAGCTACTACGGGATTTCTTTGCCTTTTTTCCTGCTTAGTAAATTTCTTAAACACTTGCGGTGTAGGTTAGTTGCAAGTTAAAAGCAGCTAAATTGCTCTTAATCAAGCGTTTTAGAATAAAAAAAACGCCGATATTTTAGTACATAGTAAATAGCCAACCACCACGGGGCTTTTTTTGCCTTTTTTTTTATTTGGTAAATTTCTTAATGTTTATGGCTAAAGATTGCACGAATGTTGCAATTACAAAAACGATTTCTACTAGGGTGTCATCCCAGTGCTTGACACTGGGATCCAGCTTCTATGCAACCTCATCAAAAACATTCATTCAGTATAAACTTTCCATGCTAGTTTACAAGCAAACTTTTCTGGATCCCAGTGTCTGGGCACTGGGATGACAAAGAAATAGGCACTGGGATGACACCTACGCACGCTCACTTTGTCATTCTAGCGTGTGACCAGAAAAAACATAGACCCCAAGTGTCAGCTACTTTCATGACATCATTATAAAGTGTCACGCGCTGGGATGACGAAGAAAGAGCATAAGGCATTGTGTTTTACGTTGTGCATTTTATTAACCGACACTATAAACAACATCCTTACAATTATGAGATTGGACTACAACTTGCTCAAGCCTTAAGCTGCTGCGTTTAGCGTCTTTACTGTGGTTTTCTCCAAGAACCTCTGTTCTTTCTTGTTTTATTTCTTCAATGAATTTCTTGTTAACGCTTTCAGGGTCAATCTTTTCCTGCGAATATATAAGATTAGTGCAATTTGTTTTTCTATAATAATGCACGCCAAGACATATAATTGATAATGCAAGTATACCAGAACCTATAAGTAATGATAGTCCTATGTTATTAGTCAAAGGGTTTTGGTAAAATTTTTGTACGTTATTAACACCGCCTTCCGCATACAGCAATAAAGGAAGTGCTATATTTGCAGCAACTACACCGGTCAGTAATGCAGTAAATAGTGGCCTATTGTTAATTACTGATTCTATTTTATTAGTTCTACTAACTACTTTTTCGTCAATGTTAATGAAGCCTCGTTTAGCTTCCCAAGCATTAAGTACAAAATTTGAATGAGTGCCATTACTATATTCCAGTCTTACAGATTTTATAGCTTTATCTTTTGGCTGGTGCTTCAACACCTCAGCTAAAATTTCATTTGCATCTTTTCCTTGAGTTTTATGCTCTGCAGTATTTCTAAACTGTTTTATTGCAAAAAATATTGGACCAATTGCAAGCAATGCAGCAAGTGCAATGACTGGTATAGTGATATATTTTGGGCTGTTTGTAAAAAATGCAATAAATTTTTCTTTATCTTGTAAATATAATAAAGCTGCAGATGTGCTGAGTATAATAGCACTTGCAGTAAAAATTACAAAACCCTTCTGCTGCATGGCATATTTTGCTCTTGGCCAGATTCTGTTTGTTTTTTTGCTTGAGCTGATTAGAGGAGTTTCTGAACCTACTTCACTACTTTCAATGTCTGCATTATCTTCTGGTGTCAAAGGAGTTGGAGGTGTACCTGGATCACCAAATTTGTTACCGAAGAATTTTCCTAATATTTTATTACTATCCCAATGGTCACTAAATTCCGTTTCTTGTGAAACTGATCTTCTCATTTCAGGGCTTTGACCACCTATTCCACTGTCAAAACTCTTTTTCGAAGATTTTGTCTTTGGGTCTATAGTTGCATAAATAGGTTCTCCTGACACACCACCCGAATTTGTTAGCATTTGTGACACATCAACATGAGTTGGCTCATTTTCTATGTGAGAAGGGGTGTTTACTGGTACTTGAGTATCAAGATCAAGCGAATTTCTGTCTGGTGTTATCCCACCATCTTCACTTCTTAGTGTATAAGAAAGTGGTTCTACTGTATCTTGATCTTGTGTTCCTGGCATATTTGCTCCAAAATTGATTACTATGTTGTGTTGATTACGCTATAGTTATTAAGATGTAGTAAATTGTAAGTTGGAAATGTGATATAAAAAGAAGCAAGAAGGAAGATAACTCTATAAAAATGTGGTTATCGCCAGGCTTGAGCGACCGTAAGACGGTAGTATTATAACATACGTAGATATCAAGGTACTCAAGCCTATCCTTCGAGACGTTTGAATAGTTGTTTGGGACATATATATGCACCCGTTTACAATCTTAAATTTTAACTTAAACTCTCGAGGTTCTTTATGGTTACATCTTATCAAAATTTTATTGGCATTGATATCGGAAAACTTGAATTTGTTACTGCAGTTAATGAACAAAAAGGTGTCATCAAATTTGACAATAGTTGTGTTGGTTGGAAACAATTCTACCAAAAATTTTCAAATATCTTGCCCAACTCCATGGTAATTTTAGAAGCTACAGGAGGTTATGAGCTTGGCTTATTGTATTTTCTTATTGATAGAAACATTGCTGTGCATCGTGCTAATACTCGTCAAGTTAAAAACTTCATTCTATCTCATGGAACTTTGGCAAAGACCGACAGTCTTGATGCAAAAGCGCTTGCCCAATATGGTTCTGAGCGTTGTGGACATCTGCAGCTATTTACACCTATCTCAAAAGAACAAACCACCTTGTTTGCACTTTGTCAGCGTCGTGACGATATTACGAAAATGCTTGTTCAAGAGAAGAATAGGCTAAAAACTCCTGGAAATGATTACATTAAGGAAAGTTGTCAACAAGCTATTGAATTCCTCAACAACCAGGTAGAAAAGCTTGATCAAGCTATACAAAAAATAGTCAATGAAAATCCTGAATTGCAACGATGCCAAAAAATTCTTGAAACAGTCCCTGGAATAGGTAGAAAAACCTCTCAATGTTTATTGTGTCTCATACCGGAACTTGGTTCTTTAAATAAAAGGCAAATTGCAAGCCTTGCAGGTGTTGCGCCTCATCCTAAGGAAAGTGGTAAAGCTATTGGCTACCGAAGGATTATAGGTGGAAGAAGTAACGTTCGTTCAAAGCTTTTTACAGCTGCCATGGCTGCTGCAAGGTCCAAATCTGCACTTGGTGCCTTTTATTCTAAGCTTATTGAAAGTGGTAAGAAAAAGATGGTGGCTATAACAGCTCTAATGCGTAAAATAATAGTGATTGCTAATGCAAGGCTTAAAGAAGCAGTTAATTTGCATATTTAAAAATTTACATAGCAATAACTGAAATTGGTTAATGAATATGCGCGTCCACACACATTAAAAGCGCATATTCATTAACTTAAGCAGAAATTGCTGTGGTGGCTGTTTGATACAAAATTCTGTTTCTATAACAAATGGGTTTTTATTGCCCATATGAAGTTGCAAAACTACAAATAAAAAATTTTTAAAAAAACATAGTTGATACCAGTTTACAGATAATGTATCTGTTTAGCAGAGTGGCAAAATAAGGTAGACGAGAAAAGACAACTATAGGAACAATGGGTGTCATCCCAGTGCCCAGACACTGGGATCCAGAAAATTTGATTGTGTACTATACAACATTTTCGATCAAAAGCTGGATTCCAGTGTCAAGCACTGGAATGACATCACAGGGGCATTGGAATTTTTGTTTCAATATTTGTACATTAGCCATGCATCTGAACAGATACATTATTAGTATAGAAATTGTCTATCAAAGATCCTTTCATTCAGAGGATAATCTTTGTCAAAAAGCAAAGTTATTGTGTTTTCGTGGTCTTTTTGTATTTTTATCTGTGATATATTATGAAACTCCTTGTAATCTGATACTACAAGTGCTGGACGGTTTTTTGTGTCGTTAACGTCAATTTGTACGATCGTATCATTTGAGATTAGTGCTCCATTCCAATGCCTTGGGTAATAGCTATTGATAGAAGTGAGTGCAAGTAAATTTGAATTTAGCGGCAAGATTCGGCCACCGGCAGAGAAGTTATATGCAGTGCTGCCTGTGGGAGTAGATAATATTACTCCGTCCCCTCTAAATTTCTCTACTTTTAGCTTATCATTGATAGTAATATTCATTTCTACTATTTGGTTTGCTTTTCTAAAAACATATACTTCGTTTACTGCTATGTAATGATATCTCTTGCCACTTGTATCTGTTGCTTCCATTTTTAGCAAAGTTAACTGAGTTGAAGTTGCATGCTCTATATGATCAATTAAGTCTTCACTGCGGCTAAAACATTTATTCATCAAAAACCCAACATTGCCAGTGTTTATCCCATACACATGCATGTTTTTATTTTCTATGACGTAATTGTGCAAAGTGCGTAGCATAAAGCCATCACCGCCAACAACTATCAATAGATCGATTTCAGACTTATTTTCTTCTGTTATATTGATAAAATTAAGTTTCTTTAATAGTTTAGATACTTCCTGCGATTTTGGTGATGGAGAAGCAACATAGCCTATATTTTTGTATTTATGCATGCTTCAGTAAACTCTCTAAAACTTAAAGAGGAGGAAAATTAGAAAATACTGCCATATTTATCGTTAAACTTAGCTAATTTGCTAGTTTTACTTGCTGAGCCGCTTGTCAAACTTCCAGTCCATGCAGGGTGAGTAAGAGGATCTCTGTCAAGTTTTACCCTATCTCCCTCCTTTCCATAAGTGGAACGAGTTTCAAACTCTTGACCGTCTGTCATAACTATAATAATTTTATGATAATTCATTGTTGCTTATAAACTTTTAGTCAGTTAACATTCTAGTGAACTTAATTCACTAAGTCAATCATTATTCTAAAATATTGACAAAAAATAAATAAAATGTTATACTTAATAAGGAATAAATAATAATTATCATGATTTCCGCTTTCCCTGGTCAGGGCTCTCAGTTTGTAGGAATGGGAAAGAGCTTATATAGTGAGTTTTCCGTTGCAAGACAAGTATTTAATGAAGTAGATAGCATATTGGGTACAAAGCTGTCTCATTTAATCTTCAACGGTCCTATTGAAGAATTAACCATTACAGAAAACGCTCAGCCAGCTATAATGGCAGTGTCAATTGCAATGCTACGCGTTATCGAGCATGTGTTTGGCAAATCTCTTTTCACTGATCACAATGTTAAGTATGTTTGTGGGCATTCAGTTGGAGAGTATACGGCGCTGTGTGCTGCAGGAGCGTTAACGCTTGAGTCTGCAATCAAGCTGCTGAAAGTTCGCAGCGAAGCAATGCATGAAGCTTCACTGAAATGTAAAGGCGGAATGGTTGCGTTGCTTGGAGCAGAGATAAATGAAGTGGAAGATATATTGAAATCAGTTCAAATTGACGGAATTTGTGAAATTGCAAACGATAACGGTGGCGGACAAGTGGTTATAAGTGGCACTAGAGAAGCTCTTGAAATGTTACCTGATTTATTCAAAAACTCGAGTGTGAAGAAACTGATTAAATTACAAGTTAGTGGGCCTTTTCATTCATCTCTTATGAAACCTGCTGATGAAAAAGTTTTGGAGTTTTTGAAGGGTATTAAAATAACCCGTCCTATAGTTCCTTTGATATCAAATGTTACAGCTAAAGAGGAGAGTGATCCCAAAGTTATAAAAACTTTACTCGCCAAGCAAGTTGTAAGCAGAGTGAAATGGAGAGAAATGGTTTTGTATATGTCAAGCCGTGGCATTAACAAATTTGTTGAAATTGGCCCTAATAAAGTTTTATCTAATTTGGTCAAAAGAATTGACCAATCTATCAGTACAAAAAATATAGATAGTATTGGTGATATTGACAGCTTCTTTAATGAATCATTAGTACTAACAGCGAAAAATTTAAAAGTTGGATTAAGTTAAAACACATCTATTTGATGTCATTCCGGTGCATAACGCTGCCTAGCTGGAATGACAGAGGGTAATGCAAGAAATCAACGAACTACCTGTCATTTCATCCGGTTTCTTAATTCCAAGTAGCTGTAAAATAGTAGGGGCAATATCAGATAACTCCTATGATGTCATTCCAGTGCTTGACACTGGAATCTAATCTTTCACTATCAAAGATATTATTTTTAATATAAGATTACAACTTAATCTTTAATCTGGATTCCAGTGTCAAGCACTGGAATGACACCTTTCCGGTGTCTCAAACTACAACAGCTGTGCATATCCAGTTAGAGAGTAATGCGAAAAATTATACAATCAACGAACTACCTGTCATTTCATCCGGTTTCTTAATTCCAAGTAGCTGTAAAATAGTAGGAGCAATATCAGATAACCTTCCGTCTCTTAGTTTTAGATTATCGCAAGACACAATAAATGGCACTTTATTTAGAGTGTGTGCTGTATGAGGTGTATTATTTTCTTCATCGAACATACATTCCACATTACCATGGTCTGCAGTAACAATTAATGCGGTGTTACTTGACTTTTTAACAGCACTCAGCACTTTTGCAAGACAATCATCTACAGCTAGCACAGCTTTCTCGGCTGCTTTTATATTACCTGTATGTCCTGCCATGTCAGGATTAGCGTAATTTACAACTATCAGTGCAAATTCTTGGGAGTGAATTTTTTCTACAAGCTTTTCTGTGAGCTCGAAGGCTGACATTTCGGGCTGCAAATCGTAAGTTTGAACTTTTGGTGAGGGAATGAGTGTTCTTTCTTCACCAGAGAAAGGTTCTTCTTTTCCACAATTGAAAAAGAAAGTCACATGAGCGTATTTCTCGGTTTCGGCGATGCGTAATTGTTGCAATTTATTGTCTGCTATTACCTGCCCTAAAGTGTTAGCAAAAGATGTAGGAGGAAAAATATAAGGGATCTGAAGATCTTTTTTATATTTCATCATGCTTAGAATTGAAGAGAATTTTGCTACCTTAGCGTAATCTGTTTTGCCAAGCAAAATACTTGCTAATTGTATCATTCGATCAGCACGAAAGTTAGCCAACAGCACTCCATCTTCTGGTTTTATACCTTGATAGTCACCTATTACTGCAGGCCTAATAAACTCATCAGTTATGTTGTTTTGATAATTTTCATCAATCAACGATACTGCATTATCATGACGAGGTGCCTTTGCAAATGCGATAGCCTCATAAGCTTCGATTGTTCTCTCCCACCTGTTATCACGGTCCATAGCATAGTAACGCCCAGAAACAGTAGCAATTCTTATGTCATTATTCTTTATATTCTCTTCAAATTCTTGAATGCATTTTTTTCCTGAATTCGGCAATGTGTCTCTGCCATCTAAAAATGCATGTATCACCACTTTTATTCCATGCTGTGATATTTTATTTGCTAAAGTTGAAATATGCTTTTGATGCGAATGAACACCACCATCAGACACCAATCCCATCATATGGCATACTCCGTTCTTACTTTTTAGATCATTAATAAAACTTTGTAGATTTACATTGTTTTCTATTGTTCCAATCTCTTGATTAATGCGCTGAAGGCTTTGCATTACCACTCTACCACTGCCAATATTCATGTGGCCAACTTCTGAATTACCTATTTGACCACTAGGTAACCCCACATCAGTTCCACAGGCGGATAAACTGCATTTTGGATAATTAGAGCTAATATATTGCCAACAGGGTGGATTTGCGTTGCTGATAGCATTGTATTTACTGCTTTCTACTCCATTTCCCCAGCCATCTAGTATACATAAAACGACTGATTTAATGCCCATATAAAATCAACACTAAAATTCAACAGAGAAGAGCTCCCCGGGCCGGATTCGAACCAGCGACCAATTGGTTAACAGCCAACTGCTCTACCACTGAGCTACCGAGGAATAAACCGTCTTTAATTTATCATGTAGAGCGTTGATTGTAAACGGTTTTTATTTGATATTCTACAAAACGCGATGTTAAATGCATAGAAAATCAAACATTTGTATCTGTTCAGACGCATGGCTAATGTACAAATATTGAAACAAAAATTCCAGTGCTTCCTTTCTTGTCATCCCAGTGCTTGACACTGGGATCCAGCTTTTTCATAATCATCAAAACGTTGTATTTTAACATAAAACGGCTACTTTTATGCTTACCAACTTAATAAAATTCCTGGATCCCAGTGTCAAGCACTGGGATGACACCATTTGTTGTAAACTCACTTTTACTCTATGGTCTTGCCGCTATCCTGAACGGATACAAACATTTACATAAGACACAAAGCCTAATGGAAAAAACTGCGGACGCCAGTGAAAAACATAGCAATTTTATTTTCATTTGCAGCTTTTATCACATCTTGATCTTTCAGCGAGCCGCCGGGCTGAATTATAGCTGTAATCCCATGTTTTGCACTTTCTACTATGCTATCTGGGAATGGAAAAAATGCATCTGAAGCAAGCACTGCACCTTTACATTTTTCACCTGCTTTTTTCACTGCAATGTTCACACTATCTATTCTGCTTGTTTGCCCTGCGCCGATGCCAATAGCACAACCATCTTTTGCTATAACTATTGCATTGGATTTCACATGTTTACATATTTTCCAGGCAAAAATAAGATCTTCCTTTTCTTTTTCTGTTGTAGTGCATTTTGTTACTTGTTCTGCTTTTATTGTGTGGTTATTATTTTCTTGCACCAAAAACCCACCAACAACATTTTTAATTTGGTATTTCACATTTTGTTGGAAAGATTTATGAATAATCACTCTTAAATTTTTCTTTCTTTGTAAAATTTTTAGTGCCTCATTGTTTACCGATGGTGCTATCACTACTTCCAAAAATATCTCGTTTAATTTTTCTGCTAGCTTTAAATCTATCTCCCGATTTAAGGCAACTATGCCACCAAAACTGCTTACTTCATCACACGATAGAGCTTTTTTATATGCCTCCAAAGCATTATTACTAACAGCAGCGCCACATGGGTTATTGTGCTTTATTATCACTGCTGCAGGCTCTTTAAACTCAGAAATTATGTTAAGTGCGGACTCTATATCTACTATATTATTATAACTCAACTCTTTTCCATGTATTTTTTCCAGCGGATATTTGGTAAATTGATTGCTATAAAATGCAGCTTTTTGATGAGAATTTTCACCATACCTGAGTTCTTGTACTTTATGTCCATACAGTGCAAAAAACTCTGGCAACTCATTATTTTTACTCTGGGATAAAAAACAACTGTGAATATTAGAATCGTAGCGTGCAGTAAGAGCAAATGTTTTGGTTGCTAAATATTTTCTATATTCCAATGTTGTTTCATTGTTATTTTTTATCATCTCAGCTTTTAGTGCTTCGTAGTCTTGAATGCTAGAAATAACTGAAGTAAAACGAAAGTTTTTTGCTGCAGCTCTAATTAACGCCACTCCGCCGATATCAATTTGTTCTATAATTTGCTCTTCATTTGAGCCGCTACTTACTGTTTCCCAAAATGGGTATAGGTTAGTTATAAGCAGGTCTATTGGCTCAATACCTAGATTTTGTATTTCCGTTTTGTGTTTTTCTCTATTGCAAAGTATTCCTCCATGAATTTTAGGGTGTAAAGTTTTTACTCTACCACCCAGTATCTCTGGAAATTGTGTGTAATCTGAGACCTCTTGTGTTTTTATTCCGGCATCAGATAGTGCTTTATAAGTATTTCCCGTTGAAAGAATTTCTATTTGTTGCTGCATTAAAAACGATGCAAGATCAATTATATTCGTTTTATCGTATACTGATATTAAAGCTCTTTTTATTTTCATTTTTATATGGAAAGTTTTTTAAGATTATATCTAAGAAAAAGAAATTTAGCTATTACATTTCTACACTAAGCTCTTTTTTAAAGCAGTCTATTCTATAAATTTTTTTACCATGCTTGATTTCAAGCCACGAATAAAATCTTCAATACTACAAGGATTTCTCCCTTCCATTTGTACAACTTTAGGAATTAAAGTGCCACCTTTTAAACTTATGTGCATATTATCGTTAATAATCTCACCTTGTTCTGAAGCGAAAGCTTCAAAGTCAGCATCAAGTATCCTGATACGTTTATTCTCTATCTTGATAAACGCTTTTGGGTAAAACGCTTTAACCTTTCTATAAGCAACTTCACAGGCATCACTTGCATAAATTTTATAGTCTTCCACTTTGTCAGCGTAACATGCATCGTTATCGTTCTGTTTTAAGAGAAGCTGTTTTTCAATTTCATTTAACACCTCAAGCAGTAAATCACTGCCTAGCTTAGATAATTTATCATGCAATGTCTTGTAATTATCGTTCTTTTCGATAAGAAATTTTTCCTGTTTTAAAATAGGGCCGGAATCTAATCCTTCATCCAATTGCATAATGCTAACCCCGGTTTCTTGATCTCCTGCTAAAATTGTGTGCTGTATCGGGGCTGCACCACGCCACCTTGGTAGTAATGAAGGATGAATATTAATACAACCATATTTTGGAATATTCAAAATTTCTCTTGGAAGTATCAATCCATACGCGGCAACAACTGCAACGTCTGGTTTGAAATTTCTAAATTTTTCTTGCTCTGCTGAAAACTTTAGAGAGATAGGAGTACATACCTCTATGTTACTTTCTTCAGCGATAACATGTACTGGAGATTTCGTTGGCTTTTGTCCACGCCCCGAAGGTTTTGGAGCCTTGGTGTATACTGCTACCACTTCGCTCTTTGATTTCAGTAACAAGCTCAGAGAATTAACAGCAAATCCTGGTGACCCCATGAAAATAATTCTCATGGTGTTTTTGCTTTAAGAATTCTCCGCTAATTTACCACTTACAGCTTCCACTAATTTGGCAAAATCATCCTTATAATTAACTGCCATCTCAGCAAGAATTTTTCTATTTAAATCAATGCCGGCAAGTGTAAGACCATGCATAAACCTACCATAAGTAAGCCCATGCTCTCTTGCTGCTGCATTAATACGTATTATCCATAAGCTACGGAAATCACGTTTACGGGTTCTTCTGTCTCTGTAAGCATATTGCAGTGCTTTTTCAACTCTTTGTAATGCAATTCTATAACAGCTTTTTGCGCGTCCTCTATAACCCTTTGCCAATTTCAATATTTTTTTATGACGAGCGTGAGTAGTGACTCCACGTTTTACCCGAGCCATTTTATTTTACCTCCATTTTGTTAAATACCATAAGGCATATAAAGCTTAACTATACGCGAGTCAGATTTACCAAGAATCGTTGTACCGCGCTGATTACGAATATTAGATTTACTTCTCTTTACCATGCCATGCCTTTTGCCTGACTGAGTAGAAATGACTTTACCCTTAGCTGTAAGGTGAAAGCGCTTTTTAACAGAAGATTTGGTTTTTAATTTTATTTTCTTCATATCCCAAATAAATTTACAAGCACTACTATTGAGTTCTTTAATAGTAATTAAGCATTAGTATAAATAATTTTATTAAAGAATCAAATTAAAATTGTATATTAAAGGAGTTTAAAAGTAATTACGCCTAATATATGTGTTATACCTTCTTTATTCCCAAGTGGCAACAATACTTGCCTCATTTTAACACTTTCACTTTCTTCCTCTTCATTGATCGGGCATTTACTCTCGATTACAGTATCAAGTTTATCAATAACTGCATCTATTTTATATAGTCGCAGAAATGGTGCATCAATTGCATACTTATTATCAATGCGCATCTTTTTCTCAAAACCATAGAATTCAACAGCCTTTTCTCCTGCATTTTCACAAATATAACCTTGATCCTTGACTTCAATGACAAAACAATGCTGCCATGACTCCATTATTTCTGCAGTGTCTATTTCATGCCTTTCTGGCCAATCTCTGTCTGATCCTTTTATGTCATTCCAGTGTTGAGTCACCACATTTGCTATTCTTTTTTCTTTGCCTACATAAATTTCCATTCCAATTTCCACATATAAAACACAGATATGAGGTAAATTTATCGTGAATATATTGATTTTTTCTTACCACAAGGTGCATGTCACTAGAAGTTCTGAGATCTAGAGAGTGGTGGTATTGTAATTGATTTTATTTCCATTGCAGCTTATTATTCATGAATAATCTCAATAAAAACGATGAAACTAAACGAAATCAGAGAAAGATTTATAAAATTTTTTGTAAGTAATGACCACGAGCAGGTTTCTTCTTCTCCTTTGATTCCAGAACATGACCCAACGCTCATGTTCACAAATGCTGGTATGGTGCAGTTTAAAAATATTTTTACTGGTGCTCAAAAAACTGAAATGAAACGTGCTGTCTCAAGTCAAAAGTGCCTAAGAGCAGGTGGTAAACACAACGATCTTGAAAATGTTGGCTATACAACTCGGCATCACACATTTTTTGAAATGCTCGGAAATTTTAGCTTCGGTGATTACTTTAAGGAAACTGCGATAGAATTTGCGTGGGAATTTATCACTAAGGAGTTATCTCTTGATAAAAACAGACTATCCATAACCGTCTATCATACTGATGATGAGGCGTACGAGATTTGGCGTAAGATAAGTGGCTTTTCAAGTGATAAAATCATAAGAATTACAACGGATGATAACTTTTGGAGTATGGGAAGCACTGGTCCATGCGGTCCATGTTCTGAAATTTTTTATGACCATGGGAGTCCTAATTTACAAGAGGGCGATAGAATTGTTGAAATCTGGAATCTGGTATTCATGGAGTTTAACAAAGATGAAGAAGGTAATTTACACAAATTGCCAAAAAAATGCATCGATACTGGAATGGGCCTTGAAAGAATAGCGGCTGTTATGCAAAACGTCCATGATAACTATGATATTGATCTATTTTCTGCTTTGATAAGTAAATCACAGGAGTACTGTGGAAATACGGAAAATAAAGTAGCCCATAAGATCATTGCAGATCATCTTCGCGCGGCTGCATTTCTCATCGCAGAAGGAGTGCTTCCTGGAAATGAGGGCAGGAATTACGTATTACGCAGATTAATTAGGAGAGCCACACGTTATATTCACCTGCTTGGATATAATGATTCCCTACTCCATCGTATTTTTCCAGTGTTGATAGATAGCACGAGTTCGGCTTATATGGGAGCTGAATTAGTCAGAGCTAAAAGCTTAATAGAAACGACGTTAAAATCAGAGGAAGAAAACTTTAAAGACACTTTGATGAAAGGTATCAATCTCCTGGAGAAATTCACTACAGATTTAAAATCGGGCGATACTTTGCCTGGAGAATCAGCGTTTAAGTTATATGACACCTACGGATTTCCTTTGGATATTACACTTGATATTTTAAAAGAGAAAAAAATAAATTTTGACCAGAAGGGTTTTGATGATGCAATGGGAGAACAAAAAGAGAGAGCACGTGCTAAATGGGCTGGATCTGGTGAAAAATCTGTTGAGCAAGTATGGTTTGATTTAATCAATAAATTTGGCAAAACAAAATTTGTTGGTTATGAGTTCAATGAAGTAAGTGATGCGAAAATACTAGCTATAGTTTCCTCTAAAAATGAAGTAATTGATTCTGCAAAGGAGGGAGAAAAGATAACCATTATACTTGATAAAACACCTTTTTATGGCGAGTCAGGTGGACAAGTGGGAGATACTGGCAGTCTGATCAAACCTGGTAGAAGTATTATTATAGTCGAGAATACCAATAAGGTTAATGACCTATGTTTGCACAGATGCATAGTTAAATTCGGTTCAATTTGTAAAGGTGACACAGTTACAGCAAGCATAGATAAGGAAAGAAGGCAAGCCTTAAGAAGAAATCATTCAGCTACACACCTTTTGCACTTTGTATTGAGAAAAATCTTGGGTGATCATGTCACTCAAAAAGGTTCCCTAGTTGCACCGGATAAGTTACGATTTGACTTTAGTCATAACACTCAAGTTACTCAGGATCAGCTATTCTTAGTAGAAGATATGGTAAACTCTCTAATCAGAGAAAACCTTTCTACGTCTACAAAAATTCAGAGCATGAATCAGGCAATAGACGAAGGAGCTATGGCGTTATTCGGTGAAAAATATGGCAACCAAGTAAGAGTAGTGAAGATTGGAGATTCAAGGGAACTGTGTGGTGGCACACACGTTGAACATACTGGAGAAATTGGTTTGTTTAAGATAGTAACAGAGAGTTCTGTTGCTTTTGGAGTAAGGAGAATTGAAGCTTTAACTGGTCAGGAAGCAATCAATTATGTACGTGATAATGAAATTAACTTAAAAAAAGTTGCAGAATTCGTAAAAGCGCCAGTGAGTGAAATAACAAGCAGATTAAGTATTTTAAGTCAAGAACACAAAAAATCCGAAACCAAAATAAAAAACCTATATAAAAAGCTTGTGAGTGCAGAGAATATAAAAAGCACCGAAATAAATGGAATAAATTTTATAAGCCACACTTTCACTGATATTCCAGCAAATGTAATAAGAGAGTTTGTTTTGCAGCAACAAAAACCAAAAACGGTAATAGCTTTTACGGCAACAGAAAAAGATAAAACAGTCTTGATTATTAAAGTAAGTAAAGACTTAATCAATAAGATTAGCGCAAAAGAACTAATATCCATAGCAGTTAAAAAGAACTGTGGTGGGAATGCTGAACTTGCACAAACAGGCTGTGATAGCAATAAAATAGATGATGTCATTACAGCCATTTATAGCAAAATAACAGCTTCTAAGCACTCTACGTCATACCGCCGCGGTATCTCTTAGCCGCTAACACGTAGCGGGATGACGGTTGTCAGGCTAGCCTGTCATCCGAGTAGCTTGACTACTTGGATCCAGGAAAAAGAATGGTGTCACCCCAGTGCCTTCTCCTGTCATCCAAGTAGCTGACACTGGTTTCTATCCAAAAAGGTGTCATCCCAGTGCCCCTATGATGTCATCCCAGTGCGTGACACTGGGATCTAGCAAGCTTTGCTTGCAAATAAGTCTAATACGCGTCGCGTTTTATGCCAAAACACAATTGGAGTTACATGCAAAATAGATCCCAGTGCTCCTTTCTCGTCATCCCAGTGCTTGACACTGGGATCCAGGAAAGTTTGCTTGTAAGCAAGCAAACTAGCATAGAAAGTGGTTACAACATTTTCGATGAGATTATATGGAAAACTGGATTCCAGTGCCAAGCACTGGAATGACACCATTTTCGGTCTCTTAAATTGCTTTAGCCATAAACATTAAGAAATTTACCAAATGAAAAAAAAGGCAAAAGAAGCCCCGTGGTTAACTAGTTATTTATATGTACTTCAAAATATTGGCGTTTTTTATTCTAAACGCTGCAATTTAGCTGCTTTTAAATGCAACTAACCTAAATTATAAACGTTAAGAAATTTACTGAGCGGAAAAAAAGGCAAAGAAACCCTAGGGTAGCCAGTATTCAAATTCTCCCTTGTTCTATTTGACGTCTTTTGATGTCTTGAACGCTTTATAAGCGCGTTTCTGCTTGTATAGGTAGAAACCTAAAAGTTTTATAAAGACATGAGGTGCACATAGTGCAAAAAATTAAGCATGATTTACGCCAAATACAAAGTTCCCTTTGTCGTTTTAATCTGCAGATTGCGAAGATAAATAAATAGCTTCAGTTTCATGATAAGGGGACTGGCAAAGGGTGTCAAGGAAGTTTTTTTTCTATTGAATGACAGTTGTGACCTATGCAAGAAGTCTGTTGTAATTTGTACGATATCTTTATAAAATGGTTTGCATAAGTTATCTAGCAGTGCAACTAAACAAATACAAAAATCAAAACGTCGCGGTTTTTGGTCTTGGTAAAACTGGTTTATCCGCCATTAACGCTCTAACAAAGAGTGGTGCAAGAATATATGCATGGGATGATCATGAAGAGCAAATAGCAAATGCAAAAATGATGTATAAAAAATGTAATTTTATTCATCCCAAGGAATACAATTGGCATGAGATCAGTGCATTGGTTTTAAGCCCTGGAGTGCCAATAGAGCCACATTGGATAGTAAAACTTGCAAGGAGATTTGATTGCAAAATAAAATCAGACATTGAGCTATTTCTTGAAGCTAAAACTACGAACCAGAAGGTAATAGGCGTCACAGGAACAAATGGTAAATCAACCACTACATCACTAATAGGGCACATATTAAAATCTGCAGGGAAAAAAGTAGCTATTGGTGGAAATTTAGGCGTTCCTGTTTTGGATCTAGAAAGAGATGCAGAAATTTATGTAATTGAATTTTCCTCTTTTCAATTGGAGTTGATGAATGAAATTAACGTGGACATTTCAGCACTGCTCAATATTACACCAGATCACATAGATAGGCATGGAAGTATGGAGAACTACATAGCAACTAAATTAAAACTGATAAACGGTAGTGAGGTTGCCGTAATAGGATGTGACAATGAGATTACTGCTGACATATTCAACAAATTCACTGGAAACAAAATTCCAATTTCAGTAACATATTCCCCGATGTCATTCCAGTGCCTGGGCATTGGGATCCAGAAGATCTTGTTAAAACTAGAGAATCATAGCTTATCAGTAAGCGACGTGAAAATAAACCTAATATCCAACGCAGAAAACATAGCAGCCGCATATGCCGTATGTAAGGTACTTGGAGTAGATAGCAACACTATTATCAATGGAATCAAATCCTTTTCAGGACTGAGGCATAGGAATGAACTGCTTGGCAAAATAAGAAATGTGTTTTTCGTGAACGATAGCAAAGCAACTAATGCAAAGTCGAGCGAAAAGGCGATCTTATCTTATGAAAACATAAATTGGATCGTTGGTGGAAGAAGCAAAAAAGGTGGAATAGAATCATTAAGCAAGCATTTCACGAGGGTTAGAAAAGCTTTTCTTATTGGGGAATCAACCGAAGCCTTTGCAAACACTATGGAGAATAAAGTAGATTATGTTAGATGTTGCAATCTAGAAAATGCATTCAGATTGGCTTTTGAAGAGGCCTTAAATAGCGCAGAAGAAGTAACAATATTACTTTCTCCCGCGTGTGCTTCTTTTGATCAATGGAAAAATTTCGAGGAACGTGGTGAAGCATTTTGTAGAATGTTTGAAAATCTCAGGTACAATCACACATGCTGTTTAGTATAATGTTGCGTGGAACAAAAGTTAATAATAGATAAGCTAATTAGGGTTATTCCATTTGAAGGGATAAGCGATGAAACCCTATTAAAGGTGTGCAATGACCTTAACCTATCTAATAGCTTTTGCAAATTTCAGAATGGAATATATAGCGCTTTGGAGTACATAGCAGAGGACTTAAATAGCTCAATGGAAGCTGAACTAAGAAATTCTAATTTAGAAGATATGAAAGTGCGAGAGCGAGTAAAGTTAGCTATTCAAATACGCCTTTCAAACTACGCTAAGCTACCAAATTATAGAGAACTTTTAAAAAATGTTTTATCATTCTCTGTATCACCAAAAAATACATATTTTTCTAGTAAACTTTTATACAGAACTGTTAGCGCGATTTGGTATGGCATTTATGACCAATCAACAGATTTTAACTACTATACAAAAAGAGCAATATTAGCTGGAGTGTACTTAAGTACGATACTTTTTTTTATCAATGATTATTCAGAAGATTTTGTGGATACTTTATCGTTTCTTGATAACCGTATCAACAATGTCATGACATTTCAAAAATTCAAAACTCGCTTAAAAGGAATCATAGGAAATTTCTTATAAGCTTTTCATCATACTGGTTATTCATATTTATATTCTCTTGTTTTTTTTGATCTTTATGTTAAAATAGCTTAGTATTTATTAACAATAAAATGAAAGTTATTTATTATACCAAGCCAGAAGAAAGTACAAAACACGTGATAAACTTTTTTGGAGTACTTGGGTGTATTAAGGTTAATGCTCGTAGTAAAAATCCACCTAAGGAGCAAGAAAGTAAGTTAGTTAAGCATTACTTTGACTATCCCTATTTCTCTAGAATTGTTAATCCAGAATCCTTTCAAAAAGAATTGGATGATGAAGAAAAAAAGTTCGTTAGAAAGATAGTATCACTATGGTTATGTTCTGCTATATTGTCCACTGCTTCTATTGTGTCGTTATACTTGGCATACCAGAATCAAAAATCAAAAAAGGTACTTACAGGACTAGTTTTTACGTCTTCAGTACTATCGACTTTGGCTACCATACTTTTTGTTGTAGCTTTCTTATGGGTATCTTTTCACTTTATTAAAGAAAAGTTTGTTGTATATAGAATTAAAAACTTTTTGGAAAATGAATTCAGCTCTGAGTGGATAAAGCGTTACAAAAAAGAACTTGTAGGTGACGATAAGGAAGTGGATGCAGAAGCTCACGATCAAGAGTTAGGAGAAAATAAAGATATAGAAGATATTGTGGAGTTCCTCTTGGAAAGAAAGAAAATTGTAGCGCTATATGAATTTCTAACAAACGGTGAAAAGTTAGTTCAAGCTGGAATGGCAATGGTAAACATGTTACTTGTAAAAGGTGTGCATCCGAACGATATAATTTTGGATACTAATTCTCTTGGAGGAGGAATTGCAGCAGAAGTTTTAAAAAGGTTTGAAAAGCAAGGGATTTATTTAACGCTAATTCATAGTAATTCTTATAGCTCACTTAAAGATGCAACTAATAACTTTCCTCATGGGATAGGGGATTTTTTCATGAGACGGCTTCCTGCAAAATTCTTGAATTTTTGGTTTAGGCGTTGTGAATTGGAATTTAATTCACGAGAGATTATAGAGAATACAAAATGCCCTGTATTAATTGCTGGCAGGAAAGGCGATACTGTAATTCCACAGGAAGCACAACTCGTTGGTAAACTTCCAGATTCATCCACATCTGAACGGTTTAGATTGAATATAGTACTTGAACACGATCCTCAAAACACGGAGTGTAAGAGCAAAAATATTCATGCTGATCATAAAGAACATTTAGTTTATCGTGAGGATAATGATGGTACAACAAAATACACCAGTTACGAAGAAAAAGAAAATGACTTTATTAAAGAAGCACATGAATATTTAATAGACTCTAAATTTAATAAAGATTTTGATCTAGAGAAGTACAGAGAAAGTGGTTTCTCTAGAAAATTGACAAAAATAGAACTGAAACCCATCAATGAAAAGCATAGACAAGTTTAAGTTGATAGAGAAAGAAAAATTATTCTTGCTATACCGTAGGTGCGTTCCAAGATTATACTGAAGTTTTTATTGCACTCAAAACCTTCGTTTTTCCTAATCTCTAGAATTATCAATGCATCATCACTTAACCAGCCTGAGTGAGCTAGTCCATTCAACGTTGATTCAACTAGATTGCTATTGTAAGGTGGGTCTATAAAAACTACATCGCACTTTGAAATAGGTTGTGGCAATTTGTTAGCACTACAACAAATTAGCGTGACATTGTTCGTAATTCCAAAATCTTCTGCTGTTTTTTTAGGCAGTTGCAAATTGTAATAATCTGAATCCACCATGAATGCATGTTTAGCGCCGCGAGAAAGCGCTTCAAATGAAAAAGAGCCACTTCCGCAAAATAAATCAAGTACATTCAAGTTATAAATAGGTTTCCTTGAGGAAAGCATGTTAAATATTGCTTCTCGGATAATACTCATAGTTGGCTGTGCAGCTAAATGCTTACCTGTAGTTATTTTTCTTCCGCGATATTTGCCTGCAATGATGCGTAGCATATTAAATAAACTCCAAAATAATTAATTATTTATACTATATGATTAATGTCAATATGGCTTTAGCAGTTTAATAGAGAGAAGCTATCGAGTCGCTTGTAAGAAAAACACAAACACAAAACTCATCCGTTATCTTTTTCTGATTTGCCTGCTGCATTAATTGCTTGACCAATCTCATCTTGTAAATCATTATGATCATTTTCTTCATCATGATTTAGCCCTTCAATTCTGCTTTCTAACTCTAACTTAATTATAGTATTGATTTTATCTATATTATCAAGAAAGCCTCTACATTCTTCTTCACTATACTCTTCACCAGATGCTTTTTTTTCAATAAATAGGTTTTTAAATCCTGCTAGATCAGAATTCTGATCGGTATTTAGTACAACATTTCTCTCTATGAAGCTAAGATCCGACAGCAGTAAGCTAACCTCTAACAGATCTTCACTTTTCACGCTTTTAAGGTCTTCAAGACTTTCTAAAATACTAAACACCTTAAGCCTTTCTTGTACAATCTCTTTGTCTTCCTTATCAAATTCAGACAATAAACTATGATTATCTACAAATTTCTCACTCAAAGCTTTATTTAATTTAGTGAGGTCGATATTGTTGTCTGGTGTGTTGTCTAATAGTAGATCTACTCTCGCCCTACGCACATTTAAAACGTCATCATAATTATTTAATTTTATATTGCCATCATCATCTTGCTGCAATTTATAATAATCAAGGCCTTTGAAATTTTTATTAGTCTTCATCTTCAATCCTCTTCTCATCTCCTTTTGCATCTGGTTTCCTCATTGGTTCCGGTAATTTCCTTTTACTGTCTTCTAGATTTCTTTTTTCCTCTCTTTCAGCACGTTTTTTTATAGTTTCCTGGGTATTCATTTCAAAAAGTGCCTTAACGTACTCTTCTGGATTTTTTGGTTCCGTGTCTAAATTTTGTGCTACTTTATTTAATTGATCAGGCTTATCTTCTTCTGTTGGCTGATCATGCTGTGGTTGATTAGGCTTGTCTTCTTGTTCTGTGCTTAGTTTTCGTACTACCTGATCAGACTTATCTTCTCCTGGTGGTTGATCAGGCTTGTCTTTTTCTGGTTCTCTGCCCTCTCGATTTCTTTCTTCCTCTCTTTCAGCACGTTTTTCTACAGCTTTTGGAGTATCTATTTCAACTGGACCTTTTGGTTCCGTGCCTAAATTTCGTGTCACTTCATTTGATTGATTAGGCTTATCTTCTTCTGTTGGCTGATCAAGCTTATCTTTTTCTAGTGGTTGATCAAGCTTGTCTTTTTCTGGTTCTCTCTTGCGTCCTATGGTGTAATCATGAAGCCTTTTTAAGAAATCTTCTCTCTGTATTTTTGCTCTACAAAGTAAGTTATCTGGATAACCATCTTTTTCTCCTGTACGGCGGCTAACTCCTATAGAATCGAGGCCATGCTCCCAAGTAAACTTCATAGCATCTTCTATTGTGTAGCCCAAATGTGATCCTACATATCCTTTATAATAATCTAAATATTTACCGATCCTTCTGTGCGTAATATCTTCTTTATCAACTCCAAACGCCCTGTAGATTTTTTCCTCGAGCTTATCAACATCATTTTCAGGTGATGTCACAAATTTTGTTGCTTCAATAGTAGCATCTACAAATTTACGTGGCACATCAATAGCGTATTTCAGCACTCCTCCAACTCTTGGTATCCTGCCCAGTAGATTAGCTGTACCTCCGGCTAATCTATCCGGTAAATGAGTAGCCCAACTGCCTAAAGACTCTAACCCTCCACCAATTTTATCTTGTACCTGTTGTTTTAATCCCTGCATTAAATCAGTTACAGGTGATGCTGCGTACATGCTGGATATATTGTAAACGCTGAATCCACCACCAGCTATACTTGAGCCCATTTGTTGTACGAACTCGCGTAAGGAGAACATTAAAAATGAAAGCAAGAATAACACAAAGATTTCCCCTGCATTGATTAAATAACCTCTCTGTATGTCTTGCACCCTTTGGTAATCGCTATTTTCTTGATAATTTTTGCAATCCTCACAATCTTTACATTTCTGACAGTATTCACTGTTGGGATCCTTATATAAATCATGAAGTTTCAGTATTCTACAACCTTGTTTTTCTACTACTCTCTGCACTAAAGACTTCATCTCTCTTTTGAGATCTGGTCTTATGATACCATTTCTATAATCATTCATCATCTCCCGATAATTGCTGCATTTCTCATCTACTGACCTGCAGTAAAATTCTCTTATTTTACTGTCTATATCTATTTCTCTATTTATACTATTAATCAGCAATAAGATATCAGCCTTTTCTGATGCATGGGATAAACTATTTGTTAAGCGTACTAGATCTTTTGCACTACAGCCATTACTAACTACCATATCACTTTCCGCAATATAGTGGTCTGCTGGATTCTTTTTAGTACCAGGAATTGGATTAAAGAAAGGATAATCTATATAACGAAACCCTTTTATATGTTCACCATTTTTATCTTTAGGGTAATCCGGTGGAAGCGGGATGTATCCAGCACCACCAGTAAATTTTATTGTACCACCTTCTCTGCTTATCTTTTCTATACCTTCTATACTTTTATCTATGTTAAGAGAAGAAGCTTCTCCAAGAGTGTAAGGTACAAAAATTTGCCCTGGGGTCCAACCAAAGTACTGCTTATCAACGATACAAAAACCGCCAAACACCCATTTTGGAGCACATAACTTTACCTCGAACCATTTATTGTAGCATACAGTAAAACCTAACTGCCTATAAAAGGTGTTCATTATCATTGAAGCCAACAATGACAAGAGAGTAAATATCATAATCGATTGTAAACAAAAACTGATGCAGAATTTTATCCAACCTTCAAATAGACTTTTCAGCGGTGAAAATAAAATAGAAATTAGAAACAGTGGCATGATAGCTATAAGAAAAGCTATACCTATAAAGCCAGAGAGAAATATTATGTAAGCATACAAGCACAACAAGAAGTATAGCACAATCCCTATAAAAATTGCTGGTATCATAAGGAGGCTTGCCCACATTTGGTAATGTAAAAACGCTGCAAACTTTTTCCAAACAGAATAAGCAAAAAACTTATTGAACATGTCCTCCATGAAGCTAAACAACTTAGCTTCATCTCCTTGAGCAATACTTCCGGTGTTCATGTTGGGAGCAAAGTTAGTAATTACACTTATCAATTGTTCAAGACCTTTAACGAATAAAACAAGAAAATGATCATAGAAAAATCTAAAACTTCCAGGAGATATAAGCACTATTACTAGAGTGATTTTCATCATTCTGATGAGCATATCATGCTTAGTTTCTCGTATCATGCCAAAAAGATAAAGAAGCGATGAAATCATTACAAATAGAACGAGCAAGGAAAGAACAAAATTGTGAAAGCTCGTACTTTTTTCAGCTATATTTTCGAACATAGCTTGTGCAACTGCAGGATCATTGCTATTAAAATGTTCTTTGCAATTTTCGTTAATCAATAATACACATTTTAGATAGTTATAAATGTAATCAAAAAACCCAAAACTACTTGGCTGCTGCACTCCACTTAAGAACTCAAAAGAGTAGCCACCTGCATTATCTAAGTAATATCTATCTAATATTTTTACATATATTTTCCATCCCTTTTTTAATTTCACCGGGTTACAATTTCTGTCTTTTAATTTAGTGCTATCTCTGTCTAAAGTAAAAAGACCGCTCCCATTTTCTGCCACGGAGTTGTAACCTAGATGTACAGTAGGAGATTGAGGACTACGCATTAACTTTAGATTGTCGTTAGGATCAATGTCACCAGGTCTTTTAAATAGAAGATAAGCACCATGACCATTGGTAAACCAACATGGAGCACCACGTGATACTGTATTTGCGCTATCATCTTCATTAATGCACTTGCAATTTACAGTGCAACTTGTATTAGACTTACTTGAAATTTTCTGTGGCGCACTAGGTTTGTAATCATTACAAACTAAGTGAAAGTTAGGTAGACTATTATCACCTGACTTGCCTTCAAATTTAGTTGCATATTTTAACTGCTCCAAGCTTTGTAAGTCATAACTGCCTTTAGATTCTTTCTTGTTATTATTACTCCAAGATGTCCATGCACCATCAACTCGCACTTCCAAACTATCTCCATTAGTTTCGAGTCCGGTATTCTCCCACTTTACCACTTGGTTATGGTGAAAACCAGAATTAATTTCACCAGTTTCAGGATCAATAACTTCTCCATCTCCTGGAATAAACGCATCGTGGTCGCTTGAAAAATGAGCGCTTACTGCAATAGGTTTAGGACCAAAATAGTCAGCAGATATGCACCTTGGAAAAGGCATATCGTTCTTACTACAACCTGTGATCAGCATATAAGCTGCAAGAAGTAATACCCTAAACCAACATTTGCCTAAGCGTGATTGCATATCTAAACTTTTTCCAAATATAGAAATAAATTTCTAAAACTTTACTTAAAATATCTTTTTAATTAGTTACTCCATAATATCATTTATATCTTACTCCTCTCCATTTCCTTCCTCGTTTTTAGCTTTAGGACCACTTTTCTTAGAACCTTCCCTTAATTGTTCTGGTGTTTTAGGTCTATCAGAATCATCACACGTTGTTTTATCAGAACTTCCTTTAGAATCTTCTTTTTTGTTTAATTGATTTGGTGTATCAGGCAATCTAGCATCAATTTTTCCCCGATCTTTACTCATTTTCTGCTTGATACTCTGTATCATATCTTGAGTATCCTTATCAAGGCCAACGGTGGACAGCATAGCTTGCGATGCGCTCTTAGCAACTTGACCAACACTGGCAGCAACCCCAAAACCAGAGCTGAATAGTGCTTGTGCCATAGTTTCCGATATAGAAACAAAAGCTTCCATTGCACCGGCAATAATTAAGTACATAAATGCTTGGACCAGATCTATGGGCAACGCTGCAAAGTGCCCGCCAGCTCTTTCTCCGGTACTTAATGCAACATCAACATTAGTGCCAGGACTGTATCCAAGAGGCAGTATTGATTTCATCAAGCACAGATCATACGATAAGAAATTTACACTAATTAAACATTGATAGCATGCAGAAAAATTTGTGAGGTTATATAAAACTGAATACATCAACTGATTTAAAAGAGATAAAGATGAAAATAAAATGACTGGTTGTACTGCAACGTGAGCCAGCGTTTTTATCCAATTATCAAACAAGGATTTAGTCTGTTGGAATAGAATAAATACAATAAACAAAGGTGTTAACGACAATAAAAACGCTACTAAAACAGTAGATATTACATATTTCAATGTAGCACTAATAATGCATTTTAAAAACGCAAAAGTAGCGTAGAGTATTGCCAAAAATGCAATAAAGCCAAAAGGACCAGAAAGCATCAATGATAAAAACTTTAACCAAGTTTCTGTTGTGAATAATACTCCTGCTGTTAAGTCTAAGAATGCAAATTTTCTCCCCCCTTCCCCTATATAGCCAGAAAAGCTATCAACTAAATAAGTGCTACCATCTACAAAAAGTCTGGATAAAGTTGTACCAAAAAGTTCCCAACTTCTATCGCTAAAGGCAAAAGCTATAAATGCTATCTTGAACATCCTTACAATGAAATCAAATTTACTTAGCTGTATTGTTCCAAGCATATAGCCAATGACAGTAAATATAACGTATAGAGTAAGCAAAGCTCTTACTCCTTGTAGAAGCCCCTTTCTATATCTTTCATATGAATCGCTAACACTGTTTTTAAATCCTCCTGTTGCAAAACCAAATATCTTGTCTATAGTTGATGAAATAAAATCATTAATTTTTCTTTTGACAAATAAAGTTACACTATACTTATTGTTTTCGTAATATTTGCCATTTTTCTCTGTAATGTCATCTTTCTCTACGTTGCTTACATCAATACCAAAATATATCTTCTTAGATTCTCCGTTCTGAAAGTGTTCTCCGCTTATTACATCTAATATGGTGTACTTACCTTTTCCGTCTACTCTTTCTCCTACCACTTTGAAATCATCAGTTCCCACACCATGCAAATCTTTAGGTGGGTTATCACCCAAATACACATACAGTTTTTCGCCATTAATATATTCACATGATCTAGTCACTTTAACATGGTACCCGCCCCTATTAGCTCCATAATTACCATAATCTGCAATAGCAAGCATCACATTACTACCAGGTGCTACATCTTTTTCATCTATTGTATAGTCATGATTTAATTTTAAGGAAAAATCTTCAAAATTATCACTGATTTTTGAGCATACTAGTTTATCATTTTTCTCCTTTCCTGCTCCTCCTCTTTTTGGAAGACATTGAATACCTTTAGCATCGCCCTTCATATCATTACGCTTGCCTTCAGAAATACTTGCATCACCTGGATCGCTTATTTTTGCAACAAGAGCCTCAGCCCAGGAAATATCTTCTTCAGTGTTTGATGTAAAATCAATAATGTTAATCTGCTTGGGATCCCCTTTATTTTTTTCTATCTTCTTAAGCTTATCTTCAACTTCTTTAAGGTGAGAATACATATCACATGTATTTCCTTTATCGTACTTCTTATACCTTATAGAAGAGACACAATTCTTCTCTTCAGGAAAAGTAGCATTCCATATACCTTCTTTGTTGTAACATATATTCTGATAGTAGCAGTTAAGCTCATAAGGGCTGTACTTCTTTATCTCATCAAGATCACAGTTTTTTCCTTTGCATAGTTGATCCAACCCTATTTTAGTAGGGTCGTGCTTTCTTACCTTGTTAAAATCACAGTCTTTTCCATCACATAACTCCTTCAATCCTATTTTAGTCCGGCGTAAATCGAGTAGTGAGCCATGCATCCATAGTTTGTTGTCTTTAATATGATATTGATTGAAATGCACCTTATTATCATATGGGGTATACCCATTGCCAACTAGCACTTTGCTTTCCTTTGCTTTTGTTTTATCAAGAGGTAAAAATTGTATTTTATTTTTTGTACCATCTTTACCATCACAAAAAAACTCTCCCCCCTGATGTACTGCACTCGCTGTAGCTTTTTTATATACAGTTTCCTTACGGTCATTTTCTACAGCTCTATAACAATTGTCATCAAAGCTGATGCCCTTTCCTTCTGGATTATCATAATCAATTGTCATCTCTCTTGGAACTAAGCTGAAACTTAACCTGTCACCAGGATTTACTTTAATTCTAGTATCCACATAACGTCTATTGCTGCCAAATCCTTTACCATCGCACAATTCGTTTTCATTTACGCCTTTTTCATCAATGCCATAATTATTAGGCACATCGTTAATATTTGCAGCTTTACTATAATTTGGTTCTGAGCCATCAGTACAAAATACAGCAGGCACAAGTACTTCCCTTGGATTTTTGTCTTCTTTAAGAGGGCAAAAATTTACTGATCCATCGAGGGTGAATTTGATTTTATCATCCTTACTAATTACCTGACCAGAATCAACCCAATGAATTTTATCGGCTTTATGAACTGGAACACCCACATTAACGCTGGTGTTTCTGCTCTGCAACCCAGGTTCGACACAATCCATGTTACAACCAGTGATTGCAAGACACAGTATCAATAATAGTGATCTTTTACTTATCATTGCTGTCTTCCTTGTGGTATCTGAGGCGTTGACCTTTGAGTCACTTGTGGTATTTGAGGTCTTGACGTACCTGACTGTTGAGAAGCACCTCTTCTTTCTCTTCTTTGAACGCTTTGTTCATCTAACCCTACTATTCCCATTAAGCTTTGTTGATATTGTCCCCCAGGTTCGTTTTGCACATAAACACCAAACAACGAGTCAGATATTGTCGAAGAAGCTTCAACTAAAGCTTTCATAGCGTGTCCCAAAATAACAAAAGCCATCATAGCGGTAATATTAGGTGTATATTTGGAAGCATAACCATAGAAGATACAAGGGTTAAAAATCTTTAGGTTAATACTAAGTATACACGTAGAGCAGACTTCAAAATCAAATACTGAATACACAATATAATCCATAACCTGGCTTATCAGTGATATAAAAATTAAAAGCACTACTGGATGAATCGCAAATCTTGCTAAATTTTTAACCCAATTGTGAAACATCTGGCTAGTATACGCAAATAAAAGACAAATAATAAAAATAGGTGCTAAAGAAAGTAATAACGCAACTATTGCTATAGATGTAATAAAAGAAAATAAGGCGTTGAAAATAGATAAGCTCACTGTGATTAAACCCCAGATCACCAAGCAAAAAGATACAATGCCTAAAGGGCCAGAAAATATAAGAGATACTATTAACAATACTGAATGCGATGACAAGAACCTATTGAGCGGCAAATCAAGGAATTCAAAAACATTTGATGTCGTACCTCTAAAATTTGCTATTTCTATTAGTTGTTTTGGAGTGTTAATAAGCATAGAGAATGCATTGTTATAAAAAAAGTTCCAGCTATTATCCTGCAACAACTGGACGATGATTCCTATCTTTACGCATATAATTAAAAACTCATATATAGAAATATGAGTTAAACCAAAAAAGTAGTAAAGGGTATATAAGGTTATGTATAATACTAACAGCGATATTATCGTGGATCTAATGGTATTTGTTCTGCTTGATTTTATAAAACTTTCGTAAAGAGACTTTACAGGACTAGTATCAGAGTGAATTGCGTTAGAGTCTTTATAACTAGAGCCGAAAAATGCAGTTTTCACTTTCTCATCAAAAAAATTATATATTGCACTAAAAGTTCTTGTAGGTGGCTCTTTAGTTGTTAGGTTAATGCTAAACTGACCTTCATTTTTGTAATCGCAGCCATGGTCTCTTATTCCATAATATATGGTGCCTGTTTTGTCTTTTAACTTTTCTTTTAAGCTTTCCATATATTGAACGTCATGAACTTTGCTGATATCTACAGATATATCCGCTTGGTTTTCACCAGGCTTATGCTCAGGAAGTTTGTCAGAGACGCTTATATACAAGCTATTCTCCAGACTGTGGTTCTTTGTTATCCTAATGTTATAACCGCCCTTGCCAGCATCATCACCTAACGTAAAAATTAACTCTGAGCCTATTGCATGGTTTTTACTTATCTGATGGTCACAACTAGTACATATATTACCCTCTTGCGCATATTCAAAATTTTCACCATCCATATAAACACTTAAGTATTGAACATCAATTTCTATTTTTGCATCCTTTAAAATGTCACTAATAGCCTCACCAACAGATTCTTTATTAACAGACTTTAAAGCACTTGTAATGGATGTATCCAGATTGCGTTTTGCAGCATTCTGTGCACGATTAGGCAAACAAAGCTTTTTTCCACGATCATCAAAGCATACATATTTACAGGCTAGATCTAAGATATATGTATCTATCTTGCTTGCTTGACTACTTGAAAGCGAGCTGCAGTCTATATCTTTTCCTTGTTGTTTTATAGAATTGACAATCTTTTCAATCTCTTTTCTTTTTTCATCTTGATCTGACTTTGAAAAATCTGAACTCTGATATTCTTTTCCATTTTGATGCAGCCAGTATTCATTGCTTCGTATGTATTTATTAGGACATATTCCATCCTGACATCCTTCTCGATTTAAAACATGTGCAAAATACTCCTCTTCTTGTTCGCTGCACTTTTCATCAATTTTCACATACCTGATTTTTGTCTCACTCTCTTTATCTTTACACACTTTACTTCCAATAACACTAAAGCTTATCGTATCACCAGCTTCAAGTGCAAATGGTAATGTAACGTCATTTCTCCCAGGCCCAATTGCAAAATCTGCATATTGCTTAGGACAAAAATTAATATTGCTAGGCACTATATCAATCTCTGTTACTCTTATTCTATCTGAGATATTAACACCGGAATCAACCCATTTTTGCTCTGTTGACACTATATCTAGTTTTTCACGCAAACCTGATAAATTTTCTGGCTTAATACAGTGATTCTCCCCGCATCCTGACAATAAAAAGAGCACCACAAAACTCATGCATAGCTTACCCAAGTTTTGGTTACTTAAACGTTTAAGCATCTGTTACTTACCTTAACTAGCATCACCGCCACCTTATTTAATAGCTTCGCTGGAACCTTTACCACTATCTCCACCTCCTCCACCAGCACCACCTCTTGCCTTCTTGACAGCCGCAGCAGCAACTCCAGCAACGCCCCCAGCAGCAGCTTTGGCAGCAGATAAAGCTTTGCCCACCATTTGTCCAGGTGTCTGACCTGAGCCAAGTGCTGCTCTATGGTTACCAGCAAGTTCAGCAGCCATGTTAGGAAGAATGTTTAAAAAGTGGTAAAAGAGGAATAACACTAGACACAATTTTAATAACTCTCCGATGAGAGAGCTGCCAAATTCCATGTATGTAAAATCAAATAGACCAAGTATAGTGCTCTTTTTAAAGCTGTAGTTTTGCATCATACAAGCTAGAGTAGTTTCATTGTTATTACATTCCCCATCTTTCAATTTAAACCACTGTTTTTTCTTACTAGCTGAGGGTTCTGCTTGGTTATTTTCATATGACTTATCCGGTTCAAAATTTAAATTTTTATAATAGATTTTATCACATGCTATAAACATAAAAGACAAAAACGCAAAAAGGATAACCGGGTATAAGCTATAGGTGATCAATTCTCTTACCCAGCCGTCAAAATATCCTTTGGTGTGTTGGAATAAAACCATAGGAATGAACAAAGGTGATAAAATGATGATTACACTCAAAGCAACTAAAGATAAAATAAATACATAGCACAGCCACAAAATAACCATCATCAGCAAAATGGCCATAAATATAGCAACAAGAGCTATTAAAATCTGTCCACCAGCAAAAATAATACCAATCACCGAACCTGCAACTAATAAGACAGGAGCAGCACCAAGCAAGACTGCTAACGTTGCAACACCTCCAGTACCAATTTTGCCACCAATTCCATCTAAAGGGGCACCTAAATAAAATAAAATTCTACAATCAAGCCTATCCCAAGGTGCAAGATAACTGTAAGATACCCTCTTTTCTGCACGAGTATATTCATAATCTGTACCTGCGTTATAATTACATATGCCTTTACTTTCAGATGATGCTTTTAGCACTATCTCTGACAAACCATTTGAGAGACGAGTTAATTCTCCATAATAATGAGACATGGTACTACCTGTTGTGAAGTAAATCACTAAAGCGAATTTTATGATCAACATGTACATTTCTTGAGGCCTCTGAACTCCACCAGACATGGCTTTTATAGAGAACAATACTAAAGCTAGAATCAAAACAGCAGTTACAGTGTTTTTCAGCCTTTTCTGTGCTACAGATAAGAAACTGCCCTTGTTATGTCCATTTTTATCCTTAAGTGGACTGCCACTTGAATCAATACCTGCAACTAAATTATCTAACGATTCCTTAATGCATTGCACTATCATAGAAGTTACGGGAATAGGAGCTAATGATTTACTCCCTGCCTGGTTATAACAAGCTTCAGAGACATACGAGCTAAAACAGCCAGCATTATTATAACCTACAAAAATTTTTCCTTCTTTCTCCTTTCTTCTTATAATAGTTTTATAGTCATCATTACTAATAGGAGCTTTTTCCTCTTCCTCTTTCTCTCCTGTACCATCTTTATTTTTGAATATCATCACAGATTTTTCACACATAGGAGCAAGTGGGTCAGGTGGCAATTCTGTGCATCCCATATCAACTCCTTGCGGCCAAGGAGTCATTTCAATACCAAGCATGCTAACACTGGCTAACTCCACACATAATCTGCCCTTTTTTCTCACTGCTTTGAATGTAGCTCCATGTATGGGTTCGCTCTGTCCTGCTTTGAGAACTTTACATTTCAGCTCACCATCAACCTTCGGGGACCATGATCCATCTACATATCCTGTGTCTTTTTCCCTAACATCAAAGTCTATGTATCCAGATTTCTCTCTGGAATCAAAGTCTTCCTTTTTAAAAAGGTTGCCAAACGTTAAAGGATTGCGATGACATACTTCTATATATTCACTGTATTGCACACCGTTTTTTGGCCAGTAATAACTCTCCGTACTCTCCTGAACGTTAGAATTTAAGGCTTCTTTTTCTGCTCTTTTCCCGTCATAATCTTTTTTGTTCACTTTTTCCCGAGCTTTATCTTGCAAACAAGAAAAATAATCATCTTCTGTTTGGTAATTTTTATTGGTGCAGCCACTATAATCTGTATCTTTTAATTCAAAGTTTTTATATTTTCCATCATGATCACGTGCAACTGGGTGTTTAACAAAACTATGTTCACAAACAACAAGCCCCCCTATGGCTTTCCAGACTCCAACGATTGCATATATCATTCCAGCAATAACAAGAACAGTAAACAAACCAGCAGAAGAGACGATCAAAACAATACCAGTAAATATTGCACCAACAGCAATCACTATTCCAGCAAGTGCTGCAGCTGTTTTAAACGCTCCACAATCAGGGTTAGAGGCACGGCTAAAGCTGCCAGTAGAATTAAATCTACTAACAAATTCCGTCTTGTCAGTACCACTTACTCCATCTGCAAGCACTGGATATGAGAGTAAGAAATCTATATTTAGTAAAAATATCGCAATTAATAGCAATGACAGCTTAGTCTTAAACATTTTTTACCTTCTGATAAAATATAGGCAACCATACTTTTGGGTTGTCCCCAACTTCATTTAATATATCGTGTAACAATAGAACACTTTCTGCACGTCCGGATAATACGTTGATTATATCATCTAGGTCTTTTAAGTCTATCCTAGCTACTACAGCATTAACTCCCTGTTTCACCAAAAAGAATCTAGTACTTGGATCTGTGTGCTTAATTAATATATATTCACGTTCAGTTAACATAAAAACATCCCGATAGACACTAGTAGCTTTCAGATTTGGTAAAAAAATCTGTGTCGCTGTTTGTTGTACAAGCGTATCGCTAATAGTACTTTTACTTGCATCCTCAACACTCTGAGTAGCAAAAATCACAAAAGCATTTAGTTTTCTCAGTACCTTCAACCAGTCTTTTATCTTGGGTGCAAAAACTGGATTATCTATTAACGCCCATGCCTCATCAAGAACGATAATAGATGGAGTGCCATCAAGAGATATACTAATTCTATGGAATAGATAAATCAATACTGGCCCAAGAGCAACAGGATCTTTTAGCAAGCTAGCCATCTCAAAACCAAATACTCTTGCTCGTGAAAAATCTAGCAAATTTTCTTTATTGTCAAATATTGCAGCATGAGAACCATTATCATGCCACATAGATATTGCCCCAGCTAGAGTATCAGGACCTGCAAGCCCTAAAAACGGTACGAGGTTTCTCAAGAATCTGTCTTCTTTTCTTAATTTAAAATTTCCTTCAATTGCATCATTAATTCGTGCAATATCTTCTGAAGTAAATTTATCATTATATACCGAAATTAAAGACTTTATCCACTCCATTAAAAATGTTCTATTATCAGAGGTGTCATCAAGTTGTAAAGGATTAAAATTTGTTTTAGTTCTTGGTTCTATTACAGTATAGATACCACCAAGTGCTCTTAAGAAAATCTCTGCACCGCGATCTTTATCAAAAAAGAATATCCTTGGAGAAAACTTCATCGCTTGGGCACACAAGAAATTCATTAAAACAGTTTTACCAGCACCAGTTGAGCCAATTATCATAGTGTGTCCAACATCCCTTATATGAAAGTTGAAAAAAAATGGAGTACCAGATGTCGTGTCAAAAACTGTAACGGCATCTCCCCAATGGTTATTGAATTTATTACCAGTAGGATAATTATGTTGAGATGCAAATCCAGCCAAATTAAGACTACTTATTGTAGCTTTTCTCACTATATAATCGAAATTACCAGGAATTTGCGCCCAAAATGCTGGTTCAAGGTTAACTCTCTCACGTATAGGGTAAACACCGCAATTAGAAAGCTCTGATTCTACCAACGACAGAGCGTTATCCAATGATTTAGGACTTTTTTCTATACATAAAATAGTCAGGTGATGTTGACCAAACGCAATCTTACCACTCATTGCGTCATCAAGCGCTTGAGAAATTTCTGCTATTTGAGAAATAGCTTTATCTGCAGACTGTATCATTCGATTTTGCTGTATCTGCATTTTTCCAATCGCCATTTGCCTGTTTATAAATTGAAAAGATTGCGTAATTATAAACTCGTAAGGAAGTTGTAAAAACGAATCAAGCATTCCTGCAGAAGTATGATTTCCATATTCTTTGATACTAATTATTCCAGCATATTTACTCTCATTATGAGTCACAACCTGTATCATCTTACGGCCAAAGAATAACCTATGTACTGGTAAGTACCTTGATATTTCAGTTCTTAGCGGAAAAAGCGTATTTGTAACGAAGCCACAATTTACGATTCTAGATAGAAACTCCATTATTTCGCAGAACAAACCATCTGGAGTTTCTTTTACTCCAAGAATTTTAGGCGAATAATTTCTAAGGCTTGTCACTACACGATTTGTCGTTTCCTCTAAATCTTCATACGTGGCACGTATATCACTTTCCCAAGCATGTTTTGAAGTTACATGTCCGAATTTTTTTAGTAGATGTGACAAAAATTCTACTCCTTTTGTGTCCGCTCTACGGATAATCGTAATGTATAGGTCATTAATAAATGATTGCCTTGTTGCGTGTTTTTCTCTCCATTTTAGATTTACGTGATTAGCGAAAAAATTCGGCAAACCTTGACTTGCAAATTCATCAGAAAAAATATTTTTCTTACGTCTGATAGTATGAAAATACAAACTAAATGCCGGAGATGAAATGCTTCTTAGCATCTGATTCCTGATGTTGTTCTGTATGACTAAATCCTCGTCATCGGCGGTTTCAAATGCAAAACCACTTAATTTTATAACCTTAACCAACCAATTTTCTTTTGTCATCAAGGTTGTGCTATTCCAATAGCAAGAATAAGGAATAAATTCAGCAGCGTGAACTTCCCTGTTCAGAGTAGATTTATTCTTTGATTGAATAGCCCTAAACCTCAGCATCACACAACGTTAAGCAATATCATAAGAATTGGCTCCATGGTAAAAACGATTTAAACATTTCGAGCACTTTCCCAATTTTACCATAAATAATTCAATAAACAACGGTTCTTTTGCAGAAGCTATATAACCAAGTCCATGTATACCTGGTAACATTAAGAGAATCACTCTTAAATCATTTGAATTAATGAAAATTAGCATGCAAATCAGGACGTTTAATATTGCAAACATATAACTCACACCAAAGAGCATTGCAGGTCTTGTAAGACCTTTAAATAATTGATCTGTTTGTATACTACCTGTGGACATATCTTTAACCTTCTAATAATAACTAATACTATATCATTATATTAAAAATCCATTGAAACTAGTAGCACTTTAAGTTAAGATACATTATTTAATCCCGATAATGACAAGTTGGCCATTTCAAGAAGCAGAAAAAATATTGCAAGAGTTTCCTAATAAAAAAGAAATAATATTTGAAACTGGTTATGGACCCTCTGGTTTACCCCACATAGGAACCTTTGGAGAGGTTTTCCGCACTACAGTTATTGTAAATGCATTAAAAAAAATAGCTCCTGGTATAAAAACCAAAATCATTGCAGTTTCAGATGATATGGATGGTTTGCGAAAAATACCAGATAATGTGCCAAATCAAGAGATGCTAAGAGAGCACTTAAATAAACCATTGACTATGATACCTGATCCATTTGGCACTCATCAGAGTTATGGCCATCATATGAATTCATTGTTGTGTAAATTTCTTGATATGTTTGAATTTGAATACGAGTTCAGGAGTGCAACAGAGTGTTATAAATCTGGCGTTTACGATGAAAAACTTTTACTCTTGCTGAAAAATTATGATAAAGTGATGGACGTAATGCTTCCATCATTTCGGGAAGAAAGACAGCAGACTTATAGTCCATTCTTGCCAATATGCCCAAAAACTTCTCAAGTTTTACAAGTTCCAGTAATTGAAACAAATACAGATAAAGGAACAATCACATATGAAGACCCAAACGGGGAAAAAATAGAAATTCCGGTGACAAAAGGAAAATGTAAACTGCAGTGGAAACCTGATTGGGGAATGAGGTGGGCCGCATTTGGAGTAAATTACGAAGCTCACGGAAAAGATTTAACTCCATCTGCTGTGCTTTCAAGTCAAATATGTGAAATACTTGGAGAAAAGCCACCACTTCTGTTTTGCTACGAGCTTTTCCTTGATAAAGAAGGAAAGAAAATATCAAAATCAAAAGGAAATGGCATTTCAATTGAAGAGTGGTTAACTTACGCACCAACAGAGAGCTTAGCATTGTACATTTTTCAGAGTCCTAAAAAAGCTAAACGTTTATATTTTGATGTGATACCAAAATCAACTGATGAGTATCTAGAGTTTGTTAAGCGTTATAATGAGAATAAAGAAAAGGATACAGACAGTAGACTTACTGCAGAATCGCCTATAATTTCAGAACCATTTGTTACCTCAGAGGCTTCTGTTATCCCAGACCCCTCTACTGTCATCCGAGTAGCGGACACTGGGATCCAGAAAGAAAAAATATGGATTCCAGTGTCAAGCACTGGAATGACACCTAACGAGGAGTCTAACCCTGCTTGGCACATTCACCAGGGCAAAGTTCCAAATATAGAAACTTCAGGTATAAATTTCTCACTACTTTTAAACCTAGCAGCAGTTTGTAATGCTGAAAACAAAGAGATCCTATGGGGTTTTATATCCTCTTATGCACCGAACGTTACACCAGAAAATAATAAAATGCTTGATAGACTTTCAGACTTTGCAGTAAAGTATTACCACGATTTTATCAAGCCAACAAAATCATATAAAACTCCAAATGCAAAAGAGAAAGAAGCGTTACTAGATTTGAAGGACACTTTACATTCTCTATCTATAACTGCTACTGCTGAAGAAATTCAATCTCAGGTATTTTCTATTGGAAAAAAATATGATTACACTAACTTACGTGACTGGTTTCAGCTATTATATGAAACGTTACTTGGCCAAAAAACCGGTCCAAGAATGGGATCTTTCATAAAGCTTTATGGAATGAATAATACGATTTCTCTCATAGAAAGCGCTACTAAATGTATACTTTAGAGTTTACCTTCTTTCATTTGAGCTCTTTAGTTTTAATAAGAATTCTTTGACACCCTTCGCCAGCCCCCTTATCATGATAAGGGGGCTGGCGAAGGGTGTCAAGCAAGTTTTTGTATCCGTTCAGCGGAGCGGTAAAATAAAAAGTAGACAAGGAGTGCTAAAAACATAATATCACAAGTAGTATGTGTGGTAAATATGTCTGATCTACTAGCTAGTCTTCTCAAGCTCTGTGAAAGCTTTAAAATAGAGATAGAGCAACTAAAAGCAGAGATAAAGAGGTTAGAGATAGAAAACGAAAATTTTAGATCTGAGAATAAGGCGCTAAGAATCGAAAATGCTGAATTGAAAGAAAGACTAGGTCTGAATTCACAAAATTCATCGATACCGAGCTCAAAAGAGTTATACAAGCTAAAGAAGAAAAAGAAAAAAAGTGACAGGAAAATAGGGGCACAGATTGGGCATGAAGGAAAGTATCGCCCTAAAATGGAAGCAGATGAAGTGGTGAAAATAGAGTTCTTGCGAGTGCGGAGGAGAAATTGCGATATCGAAAGAGCCATACATTCATCAAAAAGTTGATTTGCCAGCTTATGTTGTGGAATACCAATGGCCGCTGTTGCAAGTGTGGAAAAAGAAAAAATAGCAGGCTACCAGAAGGTGTTACTGCGGATACATTTGGTCCAAAAGTTAAGTCAATAATCGCAGCGCTGAGCGGATTTTACAAGAACTCGAAAAGAGAAGTAGCAAAAAAATATTTTCAACCTGGACATCAGTGTTGGTAGCGTGTCAAATAGCGAGGCTATAGTTGCAGAAAAATGCCAAGAAGCGTATGAGCAAATCGAGCAAGAAGTAAGTAAAAGTGAAGTTCTGCATATCGATGAAACGAGCCATTATAACAAAGGTAAACTTGGTTGGTGTTTGCCAGTAATACAGCAAGTTTTGTAAAATTGACAGAATCAAGGGGAATGAAAGTTTTAAAAAATAGTGTATGCTGCAATCGCAATAGCTTGGTAGTAACTGATAGGTATGCAGCATACAACTATTTTGCCGATAAAAACAGGCAAATCTGTTGGGCACATTTATCAAGAGATTTTGAAAGATTAGCGCATAGTTGGAATATTGAAGTTAAAGTTCTCGGCTGTTACTTAAGAAATGTAACTACTGAATTATTTGCACTAAAAAAAGCTTTACTAAAAAATGAGATAGACGTTTTAAGATTTGCCAAACGTGCAAGAAAATTGCGAAAACGTACAAGGTATTATTTGAAGGAAATATCTCGCTTACCTGAAGCAATTGGAGCTTCTCGAGTTGCAAAAATATTTTGAAATCTGAAAGAATGATGTGGAAATTTTTAGATGACCCAGAAAATATTCCGCTGACAAATAACCACGCTGAACGGCAAATTCGGCATTATGTCGTTTACCGTAAAAACTCATATTTTACACAATCGAAGCGGGGAAATGCATTCCTTGAACGGATAATTTCGTTATACTTAACATGGAAACAAATGGGTCTCAATCTTTTCCAAAACCTCTTATCTATCGTCTCTCACACCACTTAGCTGAACGGATACATAAATATCAAGAAATTTACCAAATAAAAAAAAAGGCAAAAGAAGCCGCGTAGTTGGCTAGTTACTTACATTATACTTTCAAGTATGGCGTTTTTTTATTTTAAACGCTTAATAACCGCGATTCAGCTACTTTTAAGCCGCAACTAATCTAAATTATAAACGTTAAGAAATTTACCAAGTAAAAAAAAGGCAAAGAAACCCTAGGGTAGCTAGTATTGAAATTCTCCCTCGTCTATTTGACGTCTTTTACTGTCTTAAACGCTTTATAAGCGCGTTTCGGCTTGTATAGCTAGAAACCTAAAAGTTTTATAAAGACATGAGATGCACATAGTGCAAAAAATTAAGCATGATTTACGCCAAATACATTAAGTTTTTTTATCATTAATCCACTGCAGAGATTGCGAAGATAAATAAATAGCTTCAGTTTCATGATAGGGGGGCTGGCGAAGGGTGTCAAGCAAGTTTTTTCGTTTCTATTCCCAATAAAAGTGTGTTATATGGTTATGCAAGAAGTCTATTGTTGGTTAATGTTTTATGGCTTTACGATAGCTATACAACTTATCTTAAAAGCAATATAGTGTTTACTATACAATGAATCAAAGATAGTAAGTAAAGTCTATGGAATTTCAAATCGCTACACATTTTCAACCGGCTGGGGATCAACCACAAGCAATCGATAGCTTAATTGCAGGGCTAAATAGCAATAAAAGAGATCAGCTTTTGCTTGGAGTTACTGGTTCTGGGAAAACTTTTACTATGGCAAATGTTATTGCAAGGACAAACAGGCCTGCATTAATTATGGCACACAATAAAACTTTAGCAGCACAGCTTTATGAGGAAATGAAAGGATTGTTTCCCCATAATGCTGTTGAATACTTCATTTCTTATTATGATTATTATCAACCTGAAGCCTATTTACCACAAACTGATACTTATATCGAAAAAGATTCTGCAATCAACGAAAGAATTGAGATGCTGCGTTATTCCACCATCTGCTCCCTTTTGGAGCGCAGGGATACGATCGTAGTTGCCAGTGTTTCCTGCATATACGGTCTTGGTTCGCCTGAGAGCTATCGCAGCATGATCATACCGCTTAGTGTTGGAAATAAAATTCGTATTAATGATTTCCTGAGCAACTTAACTGATCTCCAATACAAGCGCTCTGATGCCAGGTTTGAGAGAGGATATTTCAGAGTGCGCGGCGATATTATTGATATATTTCCTTCCCATTATGAAAATAAAGCTTGGCGTTTATCGTTATTTGGCGATGAAATAGAAGAAATTTCTGAAGTTGATGCTATAACGGGCAATGTTACCAAAGGCGTAAATAAAATCACCATTTTTCCAAATAGCTATTACATAACCCCGCGTGAGGCTTTGTTGCAGGCAATTGAACTAGTCAAAAAAGAGCTACATGAACGCTTGGATTATTACTACTCGCAAAACAAGATTGTTGAAGCAAAGCGCCTCGAGCAACGCACTAATTTTGATATCGAAATGATCAGAACAACAGGAATATGTAAAGGTATTGAAAATTATTCGCGTTATCTCTATGGAATGGAAGCTGGGGATCCACCGCCTACTTTGTTTGAATATTTACCTAAAGACGTAATTTTATTTGTTGATGAGAGTCATGTAACTGTTCCCCAAGTAGGTGCAATGTATAGTGGCAATGAAGCACGTAAAAAGAAATTGATTGATTATGGTTTTAGGCTCCCTTCCGCTTTTGATAATCGTCCATTAAAATTTGAAGAATGGGAGGGAGTTAGGCCGCAGACTATTTACATTTCAGCCACTCCCGGAAAGTATGAGTTGGCAAAGACCAATAATGTATTTATAGAGCAAGTTATCCGTCCAACAGGGCTTACAGACCCAATCTGCATTGTGAAACCAATAGAGAGTCAAATTGATGATGTAATTCACGAGGCACAAGTGACAATAGGGAAGGGATTTTGTGTTTTAGTCACTACATTGACGAAAAAAATGGCTGAAAATTTAGCTGAATATATGAGTGAATTTAATATGAGAGTGAGTTATTTGCATTCTGATATTGCTGCGCTGGAGAGAATAGAAATTATATATAAATTAAGATCTAAAGAAATCGATGTTTTAGTAGGTGTTAACTTGCTGAGGGAAGGTCTTGATATTCCAGAGTGTGGGTTGGTTGCAATTTTGGATGCTGATAAAGAAGGATTTTTGCGATCGGAAACTTCATTAATTCAAACGATCGGTCGTGCTGCACGTAATGCTGAAGGTAGAGCAATTTTGTATGCAGATAAAATCACTGGTTCTCTGGATCGTGCATTAAGAGAGACCGAAAGAAGAAGAAAAAAACAAGAAGAACATAATATATTGCACAATATTGTCCCAAAGACTATAATAAAACCTATATCAAACACCTTACAAGAGAGGGCAATAGCAGAACCGAAAGTAAATACTAATAAGGATGATTTAAGAAAGCAAATGATAGAGCATGCTAAAAATTTAGAGTTTGAAGAAGCAGCAAGAATAAAAAAATTATTGCAAGGTTAAATAACACATGATGTAATGTGCATAGTATAAAAATGTAAATAATTTTATCGACATCTTTGTACTAATACTTCTTAAATATTTAGTGCTGTAAAATTCAATTATTAACGAAGGGAATAAAAATGGTGGAAAACTTTCCAATTAGCAAAGAAAATTCGTATCCGTTCAGCCAATGGCGTCAACTTAAGGAAAAATATCAGCGATAGTGTATAAAATTTCTCTCTGAAATTTTTACCATTAAATTACCCAAAAGCTGCAATAAACAGCACTTTTGTTTCTGTGTTATTTCAACAAAGAAGTCTAAAATGTGTCCTTTTTAGGTGAAACATGCAAAAAGGAAAAAACCTTATTCTACAAATTAAAAATATAATATACTCGAAAACTTTTCAGAGAATCCATTGTGTTGAGTTTCACACGAACAAGCTTTTACGACAGTATTTTCTATGATTTTAAAGTTAATTAAGAAAAGTTTAGGAATAGAATAGACTTCTTTCAAAATTCATGTAGGGAGCTCAAAATTGTGAATTGCAGCAATCAAATTAAACCTTAAACCAAAACGTTTTCGTCGGTTTCTATACCTGTCCGAGATGATTTTAAACCTTTTCAATTACGTTTTCAACAATTGCCCTTTGGCTCATAAGTGCCCTGTTCTCTTTTTTTTGTTCTTTGCTTAACGGATTCTTTTTCGTTTTCCTGTGCGGTAATACAACATTTTTGTGTATCTTCTGCATTCCCCTGTAGCCGGCATCAGCTAAGATTTTAGTTTGCGGCAATACTGCTACCTTTGATTCTCTAAACATCCGTGTTTTCTACCATTCGAGAAAGATGTGCATATGACTTTTCTACTCTTCTTCTCTGTTACTATTTGTGTTTTTATAGTATGCCTTTTTTTCTTTCCAGAGTAGAAGGGCTTTTGCTTTTTTTTGGTCTCTCTACTGGCGTTTCAGTTCCGTCTATTACTAAAACTTCATATTCTACATCACTCTTTAATAGCTCTTTTTTTCCTGGTAATGCAAAATCTGGATGTTTTATTAATATGTCTTCTACCCATCTTATTATTTTAAAACTGTTACTTTCACTCATGCCATAGCTTTGCCCAATATGAAAATATGTACGATATTCTCTTATATATTCCAGTGCCATAAGTAGCCTGTCTTCTATGCAAAGTTTACTTTTTCTTCCACTTCTAGCTTTTTTTCTTTTATCCTCCACTTCTAGAATTTCTACCATTCGCTCAAATGTTGCTTTTTTTACCCCTGTTAAACGTCGAAACTTTTCTCCTTCTAACTTTTCTATTTCCTTATATTTCATGCTTTCAAATACTTCATCTTACACTCCCTCTAACAATTTTGAAAGAAGTCTAATGTTGTATTACCGCACAGGAAAACGAAAAAGAATCCGTTAAGCAAAGAACAAAAAAGAGAACAGGGCACTTATGAGCCAAAGGGCAATTGTTGAAAACGTAATTGAAAAGGTTTAAAATCATCTCGGACAGGTATAGAAACCGACGAAAACGTTTTGGTTTAAGGTTTAATTTGATTGCTGCAATTCACAATTTTGAGCTCCCTACATGAATTTTGAAAGAAGTCTAATGTTGCTATTGCAGCTATTTAGCGCATAAACATAAAGACAAATACTTGTCACTATTCCAATAAGCATGCATGTTCCTGTTACTACTGCAGCTACAGTAAAAGCTGTACCCACAGTTCCACTTGTAAATATTGCTGCTATTAACGTTGGAACAAATAGACAGAATGAAGGTTTAACCACGTAACTATAAGTCTTTTCAACTTTATCTAAGCTTTTCAATGCTCCAGCAAGATTTCTTGCCATTCCAACTTGGGTTTCTAACCTTTGCTTAAAGTAACTACTCAAATTAGTACTTGGAGAGTTGTTAAGAACAGTTTGAAGCAAAAAATGCACTTCTTGACTTTTAAACTCCCTATCTATACACTTAAAATTTCTCCTATGGAGTCCAGATTCATCCATATACCTAAGCTCAAATTTCATGTTGGAATTCAATATATGATTTAGACTACTTGTCTTTTTATCTATTAAAGCTTCAAATTTCTCTTTGTTTTTATCATAGTAGTCAATAAACCTACCTAGCTCTTTTGATAGCTTTCCTAGATCTATTTTTATGCCATAGCTTCTCAGTTGGAGCAGAAAAAAACAAAAGTTTTGTAAATAATTTTTGGCATCACTAAAACTTAGATAAAATGACCTACCATGATCAATTTTTGCCCAGAGTTTTTCTTTTACTTTCTCACCTTTTGCATTCTCATATTCTTTTTCTATTACACCAAAATTTTCTGATTGTGCAATATCAACTTCCCCGAGTAATATTTGAGCAGCCAGTATTTTCTCAAACCCTGATGCATCTTGATAATTTTCACCTTTTTCCTTTAGGTCCATTAATGTTGTAAATTTATCCAAGAATTTTGATCTCAGATAAAGTTTATCTTGCTTTTTCTCTTGCTCAATGTGCTCTTTAAATTGATCCTTATGCATTTCATCTCTTTTGAATCTTTTTTCTGGCAAATCGTTGTTTGTGACTAACTCAACAATTGGAGCCCTATCATGTAAAAGCAGCTTATACAGATCACCAGCAGTATACTCCCTAATAAAATCAGCAACATTCAGGTCATCGTAACAGATATCTCTTTCTGCTTGTTGCCAGTATGGATCAATACGATCATCTATTTGACTATCCTTTAAATTAGAGTTCTGTAGCTTTATAACTTTTCTCGTCCCCCTATAATAAGATTCCTTGAACTGTTCTAACTTAGACTGTTTTTCCTTTTCCGTAAGCGTGTGATTTAAAATAGATTTAATCATGAAAGTCGCTTTATCATCTTTATACTGATGCTCTGCTTGAAATCCCGAACTACAACCTACTTCTTTCTTCCCTACTTCCCTGAACTCGCTAAGAGGTTGCAGTGTTCTATCATGGAAATGTTTTTCCAGGATTTCTATACTTTTCCCTTTATTTGTCTTAGATTTTTCTTCTGCTGTTTTTAACTCTTTCTTTTCCTTGTTAATAGAACCTTCCACAAACTTATTCCATTGTACCTGGTTAAACTTACCCAATTCTTCCAGTTCATTTTGACTTCCTTCTATTGGACCTGACATAATTTCCTCACACAAAATATAATTAAAAAAGTTTTAATATAAATATTAAATACTTGTTAATAATACTAACATGTTCAACATCATATGTCAAATTTCTAATCTGCCACTCTGCAGTGGTGGCAAGCCAAATAGCTTCCTTTTTTTCATTCAGTATCATGAAGCCCGCGCTTTCTGTCGCTTGCTAACCTATAATTGGGGGTTATAGTATAGCTTAACAGTTGCAGTACATGTCTATCAATGATAAAATGAAGATTAATTTATTTTGATATTATGATTGGTTTACTGTTTGCCGTACTGTTGTTCCTCTGTGGTAGTGATGCACTTGCAAAACAGGAGCCACGTTCAATAGCTGGAGATAATCACATAAAGGTGATAAATTATAACCCACAGGCTATACATAAGTATACGGGTTTTTATGGTTATCAGTCCAGTATATTGTTTGAACCAGGGGAGGTAATACAAAACCTTTCAATGGGTGATTCAACTGGTTGGCAACTCCTTCCTCAAGGTAACAGATTGTTTATTAAGCCTATAGATGATATTGCCGATACTAACGCAACTATAATTACCAATAAAAGAGTTTATTACTTTGAGCTTCATGCTGAAGAAGCAACCGGACTAGATGATCCAAGATTAGCATATGAAGTAAGGTTTCTTTATCCACTATTTAGCAGTGATGAGATTTACACAACAAATAACGGTGATGTCCTCGAACAAGCTAGTCATACCATTATTCCTGATATAAACGACATTGAAATTGTAAAGAAGGGCTTAAATTTTAATTATTCCATCTCGCACGTTAAAGGCAGTCAGTCAATAATACCAATCAAGGTTTTTGATGATGGAAAATTTACATATCTACAATTCAATAAAATAAACTCTGATTTCCCGGCAGTTTTTATGGTTGATTCTGCAGGATATGAGTCTTTAGTAAATTTCCGTACAGTTGACAACTACCTGATAATCGAAAGGGTGAGTTCAGTGTTTACCTTAAGGAATGGATCAAGTACAGTTTGCCTATTTAATGAAAACATGCCTTTCAAAAAAGGTAAGTGATTACTATCTAAAGGCTATAATGCCCGAGATATGGGTGCAAAATTTTTTCTATGATGTTCTGTAATTCCATAAAGGCCAATAGCATTAAGGTGCTCTTTTGTCCCATATCCTTTATTTTTATACCAATTATATTCAGGATGCTTATTGTGCAATTCTTGCATAAGCCGATCTCTCGTAACTTTTGCAACGATTGAAGCTGCTGCAATTGATGTACTCAAATTATCACCATTTACTATTGATTTCACTTGCCATTTCACTTCAGGTGGTTGATTACCATCAACTAGCACATAATCTAACTCTAGGTCCAAGTCTATTAACGCACGTTTCATTGAAAGTTTTGTTGCTTGCAAGATATTGTATGAATTTATTTCTTCTACGCTTGCCATTCCTATACCAAATTTTGCAACGGATGTTATTTTTTCATATAGGACTTGCCTACATTGAGGAGTCAACTTTTTCGAGTCGTTGATTCCATCAATAATTGTATTTCTATCAATAAACACTACGGCTGCGGATATTACTGGACCAGCTAGCGGACCTCTTCCAACTTCATCCACTCCTGCTATCACTCCTGATAATTTATTTTCTAATGTAAAGTCTGGGTATTTCATAGGTTTTTATAATAAGAAAGTTATAGTAAAAACTGAACAGATAATAGAAATTATCCAAAATTTCATAACGATTGCATTTTCTGACCATCCCTTCTTTTCAAAGTGATGATGTATTGGTGCCATAAGAAAAACTCTTTTTCCTTTTCCATATTTAAACTTTGTATATTTAAAATATGATATCTGAATAATAACAGATAGAGTCTCTATTACAAAGATTATTCCAATAACGGCAAAAAGCATTTCTCTTTTAATTAGGACGCTAGTTAACCCTAAAGCTGCACCTACCGACAAGCTACCAACATCACCCATAAATATTTTTGCTGGATGTGTGTTAAACCACAAGAAACTTAGAATAGCTCCTATAAATGCAATGCAGAATAAAGTAATATTCATATCTGCTTGAGTTATGTATGCAATTAGCCCCAAAAAAGCAAAGGAAGTGATGACTTGAGTTGCAGCAAGGCCATCCAAACCATCTGTGAGATTCACAGCATTAGAAGAGCCGACAATTACAAACGCAGCAAACGGAACATATAGATAGCCAAAATCGATTATTACTCCTTTAAATAGGAACGTTTTTGTAAAACCTTCAGCAGAGTATAGCTTAAGTATAAACACACCAACCAGAGCAACAATAAACTGAATAAGTATTTTGGTTTTTGCACTTAAACCTCGATAGTGATTTGTCTTCAATTTTAAATAATCATCAATAAATCCAAGTAGAGCAAAAAATAGAGTTATCAATATCAGCAGCAAAATTTCTGGTGTTAACTGAGCCCAGAGTAAAATTGGTAATAAAGAAGAAATCAGTATTATTATTCCGCCCATAGGTGGTACATTCTTTTTTGTTATTAAATGACTTTCTGGTCCACATGATCTAATTGGTTGCCCATTTTTGCTTATTTTTTTTAGAAGCTTTATAAAATAGGGAAAAAGAATAAACCCAAAAACAAATGAGGTAAAAAATATTTTTGCAGCTAAGATCATCTAAATTGACTAAGTATCATACCACCTATAGCTAATAAAGCCAACTTCTGTCATCCTATAGCCTATCCCTCTTTCGCTTCATTCTCCCTTAACTTGGTGCGCATAACTACAATAATTCTGGAATAGTATGAAGAACTATATTGTCATCTTTTGCAAAATAAAATTCGCTATTTTCATCTGTCCATGTATATACTTTTTTTGGACTAATCTCAGAAGAATCATAAGTATCATATTCCGTTTTTTTATGATAATCGCAATAGTAAAACTTATTATCTTTGTCAAAATAACCAAATTCATCAATTAATGTAGCCATTTTTCTACCTTTTTTACCACTTATGAATTCGAACACGGCAACTGAATAGTGACCTGGAGAGCCTGGTTCAGGAGATTCTTCTGTAATAAAAAACGATGGCCGGTGGCTAAATAATTCCCAAAGATTCGGATTACATTCTTTTTTCGCACAATTTAAACTGATGAATTTATATTCGTCTGAAACGTTCGAATACTGAGGATCGTATTTTTTGTATTCAAAGAATTCATTACCTAAAAAATTACAAAACGTTAATTTATAATCATCATTATTAAATTTAATAGCTTTTAAATAGTGAAAATCTCTTGGGATAACTACCTTCTCTTGTGTAACATGATTACGCATAATCAATTGATCATCGAGCATGTAGTAACCTATTTTTGGTAAAGTAGCTATGGGCTTATCATTCAAAGCAATATTTGCTTCATAGATATCAGGCGATAATTCTTCCCCTTTTTGCAAAGTGAATTTCTGCTTTTCGTTGTTAGTCTCGGTTAAATTGCCTATTATTGTTGATACATCACTTATTGTTAATACATCACATGTATTTTGTTTATATTGATACTGATAGCAGTTATCTTTATCATATATTGAAACACAAGCTCCATCCTTATCTGATATATAGATATTGTCATCTTTTATTGTAAAATAAAGTCCACCTTTTTCCTCTTTAATCTTGTTGAGTACTGGATCATTTTCATCATAAAAATTAATAAAGTTTAGTACTCCAGTTAACGTAGTTCCGTCATCGTTCATAAACGATAACCCAACACCAAAATGTGAAATAGTATCTGTTATGTTCTGCAACGTAACAGATATTTCTTCTGTTTGAAGACTTTGTATGATCTTACCTTTATTTTCACCTATAATGTCCTCTTGTTCTATAATAAGGTTCTGTTCTTTGTTACCTTTTTTTACTTTCAGAGGCGAGTTTCCCTTACATAAAACTATTTCATCACCCTGCCTCTGTAACTTTACATCACTAATAGTATCACCCAACTCAGCCGTACCAATGTGTGAATGGATAGTATACTTGTTGTTATTAATCTCTAATCTGTAATATGCAGTAGGAAGTTTAATCAGCTTCTTATAGAACAGATCTTTATTATCTATTCTAAATGTATTTCCCATACTATTACCTTAAACAATTAACAGCCTTCAGATCAATCGCCTTGAAACTACTTGGAGGAGTAACATCGCTCATAAAACTCCTTGGCTGCTCGTTATCTGTTGCTGTTTTCTCAATATTAACAAACCCCCTTTGTTGCTCATTGTTTTCTAATGTTCTTTCCATACGGTCTTTAAAAATAGCCAAAAATTTATCAGTTTGTTTGTAGTTTGGACAAGCCTCTTTTACAGATGAGTACAGAATCTTTGGTATTTTTGAATACTGACCTTTATTTATGTATTCGAATATAGCTGATTGTACTGATACAGAATTAAAACTTAAGTTTTTTAATGATATGCCAGATTTAACCGCTGCATATTTTAGTGCTCCCTCAAACTCTGTTATAATAGATGCATAGCAATTTAGCTCTTCTAGCGAAAATGTAGGCTGGTTTGTTGTAGAAATATACTTTTGACCTGTAATTTTCCTTATAAATACATCTAACAATAAAAGTGTACCGTTTATATCAACATCTTGAGTTGTCACAGCTTTAGAAGGTTGAGAGCTATCATAACCTATAGCAGGTTTGAAAGAAGAAGAGATGAATTGATAAGCACCTTGAGCAGCATCAATCATAGTATTAGCAAAAACATTTATCCACGAAGATGACCTACTTGCTCCACTTGTCACTGGTTGATTGTTTAAACTTTTAGCTTCCCTCTTCTTTCTAGATACAGGACAGATTTGGTCTGCAGGGTTTGTCTTACAAAATATATCTTTTACTTGACCATAAAGAGCTTCAGCATTTTTTGTTGATATAGATGCGTTCCTTGCGAACCCTTTGGCAGCGTTGCTTAAAGTTTCAGCTTTCTTTGTTAAATTCATCACTTCAGTGTGCAGTTTTGTAACCTTACCTTCAGCGTCTTGAGCTTTTTGAGCAGAGCTTTCAGAAGCACTTTTAGCATCTTCTGCTGCCTTTTTAGCATTCTGAATTTCAATTTTTGTTTGATTCATCTTGCGCAAAAACTGATCAGCCTCTGCAGCACCCATTCCATCCATTCCTGGCAGTCCAACATCACCTCTTTCCCCCTTTGGACCCAGAATTCCAGGCATTCCTGGTAATCCATTTGCTCCTGGTGCTCCAATTTCACCCTTATCCCCTTTAGGACCCAACAGACCTTGAGGACCAGGCATTCCTGGCAATCCAACATCACCTTTTTCCCCTTTTGATCCATTCACACCTGGCATCCCAGTATTTCCTCGCTCGCCTTTTATCCCATCTATTCCCGGCGTTCCATTTTCCCCCTCATCTCCCTTTGAACCTTGCAAACCAACTTCACCTTTGAGCCCAGAAGTTCCTGGTAATCCAACTTCACCTTTATCTCCTTTTATTCCAGGTATTCCTGGTAATCCACCCATTCCTGGCAATCCAACATTACCTTGTTCACCCTTCAAGCCTTGAAGACCAAGATCACCTTTTTGTCCTTGTATACCTTGTGTGCCATTGGAACCCCTTGGACCTTGATCACCTTTCTCCCCTTGTGTACCCTTCAAACCTTGAGGACCAAGATCACCTTTTTGTCCTTGTACACCTTGTGTACCATTGAAGCCCATAGGACCTTGTATTCCTTGAGCACCTTTTTCTCCTTGCAAACCTTGAGCACCTGGAAGACCTTGTGTACCATTAAAGCCCATAGGACCTTGTATTCCTTGAGCACCTTTTTCTCCTTGCAAACCTTGAGCACCTGGAAGACCTTGCGTGCCATTCAAGCCTTGTGGACCGATTTCTCCTTTTAGTCCAGCCGTACCCGGCGCTCCAATTTCACCTTTAGGACCTACCGGACCTGTATCTCCTTTATTACCTAGAGCACCTGGGTGACCTGGTTGGCCCCTTTTACCTTCTGAGCCCCTTTCACCTTTCTGTCCTTGATTACCTATAGAACCTTTGGGGCCTTGATCGCCAATACTTCCTTTCTCTCCTGGATGACCTCGCAAACCAGGAGGTCCTGATTGACCTGGTTGGCCTGTTGAACCTCGAGGACCAGCACCCGGCTCACCTTTATTACCCTTTTCCCCAGCATTTCCTTTCAATCCATCAACTCCTTTTACACCCATATCTCCTTGATCACCTTTTATTCCCTGCAAGCCTTTTTCGCCTGGAAGACCTTGCGTACCATTAACGCCTTTCGGACCTACAGGACCATGAGGACCAATTTCACCTTTTATACCTTGATCACCTTTTATTCCTGGTTGTCCATCTAACCCTGGTCGTCCTGGTGCACTGGACTCACCTTTTAGACCTTTATCCCCCTGCAGACCATCTTTTCCTTTTAACCCTTGCTCACCTTTTTCACCTGGAGAACCTGGAACACCACCTAGACCTGGAAGACCTTGCTCACCTTTTGGACCTACTGGACCTTGAAGACCAACTTCTCCTTTTAACCCTTGCTCACCTTTTTCACCCTTTATACTTTTTCTAAAATTTTCATCATTTGCAATGCCCTTCGGCATGTCTTGAATAATAAACTCCTCAAGTGTTTTACCTTTTAATTCAGTTATAGGCGTACCAAATAGCACTTGTCTGAATCTTTCTTGTTCACTTGATAATAAAATAGCTGCCACATCCTTGGGCTTTGCATCGCTTCCCGGCTTGCCCTGCTCACCTTTTATACCTGGAGGACCTCCCCAACCTCTAAAATCTATATCTCCTTTATCACCCTTTGGACCTTTATCACCTGGCTCACCTTTACGGCCTGGAAAACCATGAAGACCATCATCACCTTGAAGACCTTTATCACCTGGCTCACCTTTACGGCCTGGAAAACCATGAAAACCATCATCACCTTGAAGACCTTTATCACCTGGCTCACCCTTTGGTCCAGGAATTTTTTCTTTTCGCTGTAAATCCTCAATCACATCCTCTAAACGTTTAACTCTTTCTTCTAAATCTATAAGTTCTCCAAGTTTCATATCAACCTCCAAAAAGTTACCAAAATTTTCTAAGTTATAATAATAAGGATATAAATCTGAGTTATGGCTGTAGTTATATCCTACAAAATCAGGTTTTAAACCATAAAAATTCTTACATTTGCTATTTTCGTCTGATATACAACCAACGTAATTGCTGCCTAACTTTTTTGCTGCGAAATAGCTATTTTTCACATCCAATCTCTCTATTTCATGAAAAGGAAATAATTTGAAATTATCATCTCTCCGATCGAATATTGGAACAACATTATTCAACATACCAACCTTACTACCAGCGGAGTTATGTATTTCAATGCTCTTATAAAATTTGTATTTATATTGCGATTCTTTAAAAACATTGTCTCCAATTCGTATATCAAGTCTATTGCCAATAAGACTCATATTTTTACTACTTATTACATCTTTTGGATCTATTAAAACCCTACTACTTTCAAGAGATTTAAACGCTATAGAACATGTGTCATAATCATATACACGAACGTGTGTACCATTTGTGCTGGACTGAGATATACGATCAATAGTATCTATACAAGTATCATTGCCATTGTAGTAATAATAGTAAGGTTCACCTGAATCAGTAACTAAAGCTAACTTGTAATCATTTTCCACTCTTTCTAGCTTTAATTGTAGCTCTCTATGTAAAACATTTAGTACCTTCTCTACATGATGGCCCGAGTCAATTACAATAAAATCCCGATAAGTAGGCTCATCAATAATGACATAAGATGTAGTAGGCAGACTAACTGTTGTTTCGCTATTTACTCTTACTTTAGTAGTTATCACATAACGAGGTGCGTTACTACAGTCTTTACCTGGGGCATCCCCCGCTTCTAATTCAAAACGCATTTTTACCCTTCTTTAGTAACCTATACTCTGGATATAGTTAATTTACAAATACTAATTATTGATTAATAATGGTGATATGTAAATATAGTTATAAAATAATTGTTACACTTGAATTTCTTTCTGGTTTCTATTGTTATCAAAACATTTAAAACACTTTAAGAAAGCTGCTTAGTTAAATTAACTTAGACAAGTAAATAGCAGCTTTGCAGCCTGTTTTTATGAATGAAGATAAAATGTTGTAGCCAAATGCGCTTTCAGCATTGTGCTGAATTGCAATATCTTTGTGCTTTAATTCCTCGTCGCGAAATTTACTTATAGTTTCTCTTAATTCCCCATCTTCTAAATGTGAAACTTGCTCCCTGTAATGCTCTCCTATCACTTCCTCAACTGCAGCAGTGCAAGCCATAGCAGCTTTTTTGCCCATAATGGCAGTTGCAACGCCAAGCGACACTCCTAAAACACGCCAAACTGGCAACAAAACAGTAGGACGAACTTTTTGCTCTTTGATTTTCTCATTAAAATAGTGAAAATGCTTTTTTTCCTGCTCTTCCATTTCAATTATTTCATTGATTATAGAAGATTTTTTAAGAATAAATTTTTGACCAGAATAAATGCAAATAGCTCCATATTCTCCAGCGTGATCTACTCTAATTGCCTGTTGCAAGAACTGATTGTTGCTGTACCTTAAATTATTTAGATTTCTTTCTTTCTCCACAACACACCTTACTTGATACGAACAGAGCTACTATGAGATAAATTAGATTCCATGTTGCTAAGGAAACACCTAGAACGTAATGAGGTCTGTCACAAGATGGAGAGTAATTAGGATTTAGTAGATTATTTCTGAGCTCTTCTATACTAACGTTACCACTTGCTTGCTCTGTACAACCTAAAACATCATGAAATAAGTGGAGTTCAAGACCTACATGATAAAAAGATATTATTGCCCCTACGAGGTAACTGCAAAACATTGCATAGATTAGAATTTTGTTGTCTTTAAGCATGCATACTACTGCAAGTAACCCTGCAACATAGTAAACTACCTGCTCGTATGTACATAACTTGCATGGCAGCATGTTGAAAAAATATTCTAGCACATATGCAAAAATTAGAGCAGCGGCACTCGACAGCAGAAAGATTGCAGGAATTCTGGAATTATTACACATAACTTTAAGTAAATTATCCCTGAAAGTATAAAGCAGAGTATTCATTTTACATAGGGATTTTTATTTTTTTTCAAAAGTAATCTAACTGGCACGCCTTCAGCAAAGAAATTTTTTCTAAGGTCATTAATTAAATAGCGTTTGTAACTTTCATCAACACTTTCAGGTATGTTACATATCAAAGAAAAAGCTGGAGGTTTAGTACCAATTTGAGCGATATACTTCATTTTAACTGCTTTGCCTTTTACAAGCGGGTGAGAATGTTTTCCTACAGTATCTATGAGCCACTTATTCAGTTTTGCAGTGCTGATCTTCTTGTTCAAGGATTCACTCACTTCAAGACACTTATCTATCACATCACTGCAGCGCATGCCTTTTAACGCAGAAATTGTTATAGTTGGCACTTCCAAGAATAACCGAGTCACTTCCTGTTGTTTGACAAATTTTATTAACTTGCTTCTGTCATCCTTACCTATTAAATCCCACTTATTTAAAACAACAATAATCCCTTTCCCTCCCTTAATTGCAGCTTCACCAATTGATAAATCCTGCTGCTCAATACCAACTAGGGAGTCTAGCATTAAAACTACCACATGAGAGCGCTTGATTGATTCCATGCTTTTCTCAACAAATCTTGATTCTAATTCATCTATAACATTTGCCTTTCTGCGGATTCCGGCAGTGTCAATTAGAGTAATTAACTCTCCATCATGATCATATGTAATATCCACAGAATCACGTGTGGTACCTGGCTCTGAACTTGTTATTAGTCTGTTTTCTGCAAGTAAACCATTTAAAAAAGTTGACTTGCCTACGTTTGGGCGACCGATTATCGAAATTCTTAATTTACCGGACTCATTAGAGCTCTTATTGTCATCCCAGTGCTTGACACTGGGATCCATACTATTTTTTTTCTGGATTCCAGTGTCAAGCACTGGAATGACACCGAAAGGAGGACTATTTGCACTGATATTTTCAATAACACTAGCCAACGCATCATAAAGATCAACCATGCCAAGATTATGCTCGGCTGAGATATATACCGGGCCAAGAAAATCAAAAAACTGCAAATAATCAACATTTTCGGATTTATGACTCTCGCATTTATTTGCTACTAGTATTACAGGTTTATTTATTTTTCTCTTCAGCCACTTTGCAAATTCTTTGTTTCGCTCATTTTGCACTTTTGCATCAACAAGAAAGAAAATTATGTTTGAACTGGATAAAGAAAACTCTATTTGCTCAATAACTTGTAGTGAAAAACTAGTTTGGTCGTTCCATCCTCCTGTATCTATAACTTTAAACTCCAAATCGCTAATTCTCCCTATTCCCTCTCGCCTATCTCTCGTCACCCCTGGAATGTTACTCACTACTGCCGCTTTTCTTCCCACTAATCTGTTGAATAGGGTCGATTTTCCAGCATTTGGTAGGCCTACTATGGCGATTTTTAGCATAATTCAAGGGCATCTTCTATGTAAAGTAGATTATAACCAAAATTTTGCAATTTAACTATTGACTTCGTAGATTATATAAGCATAATATAGTTAGAATTTTTTATTTCATTATGTAAAATAGGAGGTGGTTATGCTAGTGTCAGAGCAAATAGAAAGTGTAGATAGAGAAGAATTAAAGCAACAAAATCATATACATAAAGATACAGAGTGTTCGGAAGAGACGACAATATATGGACATGTTAATCAACATATGGAAAAAAACATCTCAAATACATTGCATAAAATATATGATGCTTTTATATCATATAACGAATCGGGACGTCTATCCAACGATGAAGCCATAGAAAACTTAGCAAAGAGATTTCAAAAATCCATAAAAGGCGCAAAAGAGAATAATTGCATGTTTAGCATACCATGTCATATTGATATATTCTCAGAAGGAGAAAAGTCATCAGTAATAGATTCTTCGATATGGATTTTATGCCACCTCATGAATAAAGATAAAAACGTTACTGAGATTGGAAAAAGCAAACTAATGCTTCTTTGGTTAGAAATGTCCGCTCTAGTTTCAACAGGCACTGATGTGAGCAAAAAAATTGGGAATTATTGCCAGTAAAGACACAGAAAAAACACGACAACTACTTGTCAGATCTAAGACAAATTGTGCGTAAAAGCATTGAAAATGGTGAAGAAGAAGATATTGTAGTACAAAGAGATAATGCATTTTATTGCGTAAAATGTCCAGAAGAAAGTGTGATCACTCCTGCAAAATTTATGAACTTAAAGGAATTTAAGAACTTAGAATATGGTGCATTACAAATGGGAGAAGGAGATAATGTAATCCGAATAAAAAACGGACAATATTGCGATATGAAAGGCAAAGTAAAAATGACTTTTAAAGTAGATAATGATGAAAAGATTGAAATGATTTTATCTTCTAAAAAAGCTGAGAGTTTTGGTGCAATGACAGTACATATGGATGATAAAAGTTGTGAAATCTTCTCAAAGTACCGTGAAGAGCTAGAAAAAGAACCACGTATAAGCAAGGTTGTTGAAGCTGCTAAAAGTTTTGTGCAAAGCAAGCCTCCTCTTTCTTCTGTAGACAATGCTAATGTCCAGCATCCTAAGAGCAATGACCAGAGTGTGAGTAGTTGATATACATAGTAAAGCAACCGAAATTGTCATTCCAGCGCTTGACGCTGGAATCCAGTTCTTATTGTACATTCACCTGGTGTGCTCATTTAAAGTTAAGTTTTCTGGATCCCAGTGTCAAGCACTGGGATGACACCCTTCCTGGCGGAGATTGTTCTCAAATCACAATGTTCGTACAGTTGTGCGCTTGACCCAGATCCTTTAAAACTGGGTTCTATGGATAGAATGACAGAAATGGTTTGTATGTGTATAGCTGGTAAGAAAATCTAGTCTTTATGAGCTCAATAAGGTAATGTATACTACAACTAATTTGAAAACTACTTTATTGTATGCAAGACTTTGAAATACTAGAAAATCTAAAAACCAAAGCACTAGAAGCTGAAAAAGGAGGCGGTTCTAACAGAATCAATAAACAACACGAAAAAGGGAAATTAACTGCTAGAGAAAGGCTCAGTATATTGCTCGATGAAAGTTCTTTTGCAGAATACGATAAATTCGTAAAACATCATGCAAATGATTTTGGCATGCAAAATGCTAATTTTTTAGGTGATGGAGTAGTGATTGGTCATGGTACTATTTATGGCAGAAAAGTTTTTGTTTATTCTCAGGATTTTACTGTCTTTGGTGGTTCACTTGGTGCATCACATGCAAAAAAAATATGCAAAATTATGGATATGGCAATTAATGCCAGAGTTCCAATTATCGGACTAAATGACTCTGGTGGAGCCAGAATTCAGGAGGGAGTAAATTCCCTTGCTGGTTATGGAGAAATCTTTCAAAGGAACGTAAATGCATCGGGTGTTATACCACAAATTTCTTTAATTATGGGTCCATGTGCAGGAGGTGCAGTTTATTCCCCAGCATTAACTGACTTTACTTTCATGGTGAAAAACAGTTCATATATATTTATAACCGGGCCAGATGTAGTAAAAAAGGTTACCTACGAAGATGTAAGTTTCGAAGACCTCGGTGGAGCAAAAATTCATACAAGCAAAACAGGAGTAGCGGATTTTGCATTCAATAATGATGTTGAAATGCTGCTAAAAATGCGTGAATTCTTTACTTTCTTACCAGCAAATAATCAAGAATCACCAAAATCTGCACCAATCTGCAATGATGTTGACGACATTGATGAATCCTTAAACACTCTAATTCCTACCAATCCCAATACTCCTTATGATATGTATGAACTCATTGAAAAAGTTTGTGATGGAAGGAATTTCTTTGAACTGAAACCTGATTTTGCTCGTAATATCATAACTGGTTTTGGTAGAATTGGAGGAAATACTGTCGGTATTGTTGCAAATCAACCTATGCACCTTGCAGGATGTTTGGATATTGATTCTTCAAGAAAAGCTGCGAGGTTTGTAAGATTCTGTGACGCATTTAACATTCCCATCATCACACTTATTGATGTTCCAGGATTTCTGCCGGGTACAAATCAAGAATACAATAATATAATACAACACGGAGCGAAACTGCTTTACGCTTACGCTGAAGCGACCGTGCCAAAAATTAGCCTTATCACTAGAAAAGCGTATGGTGGTGCATACATTGTTATGAATTCGAAACATCTAAAAGGTGACATAAATTATGCTTGGCCAACTGCTGAAATAGCTGTAATGGGCCCTGAAAGTGCAGTTGAAATTATATTTAGGCATGAAAAAGACCAGCAAACATTAATCAAAGAATATAAAGAGAAATTTGCTAATCCATTTTTTGCTGCATCGTATGGTTACATTGATGATATAATAGTGCCAAGTAAAACAAGGCATCACTTTTGTAAAGCATTAGAGCTACTCAAAAACAAGAAGGTAGAAAGGATATGGAAAAAGCATGACAACTTACCTCTGTAACTTTCTTTTAAGCCTTGCTTACAAGTTATGCAATATTATAAATATAATCAGTGTGCCGTTACCAAGACTCGAACTTGGGACCTCGTCATTACCAATGACGTACTCTACCACCTGAGCTACAACGGCAAGTTTATATATTATGATAATGAATAACACAAAAAGGAATAAGGAAAAAGAAGAGGAGAAAAAAAGATTAGCGAAAGCTTTAAAGCAAAATATTTTGAAAAGAAAAAAGCAGCAACAGAGTAGACAGAGAACCCTTTCAAAACTCGTTTATGGTGAGGAATTTTTAGGAGAAAGCACCGCAGAATACCCAAACGTATTTGAGGAAGCTTTAACGACAAAATTACCATCAGAAACTTAAGTTTTGAAGGAGGTATCATGCCAGAACTACCGGAAGTGGAAGTAATCTCTAATTTTTTGCTTGATAAAATTAAAAACAAGCAAATCAGTAATGTTATAGTGAATAATTGGAATTTACGTACCCCAATAACAAAAAATATTGATGATATGCTAAAGGGCAAAGTTATAAGCGACATCAAGCGTAGAGGTAAGTATACCATCTGGAATACAGATGATAGTATGGCTGTAATCATACATCTTGGCATGAGCGGAAAGCTTATATATGCTGACCACGATCAAGTGCGGAATAAGCACGATCACGTGGTATTTTTATTTTCCGAAAATACTTCAATAATCTTTAATGATCCAAGAAGATTTGGATTAGTTATTATTTTAAGCAAAGAACAAGAAATAAATTTTTTTGATGGTTTTGGAATAGAGCCCCTCACGGATGAATTCAGTGGAGACTATTTACAGGAGTTGCTGAAAAACAAAAAAGCAAATATCAAATCAGCATTAATGGACAATAAATCAATAGTTGGCGTAGGCAACATATATGCTTCTGAGAGCTTGTTTAGAGCTCGCATATCACCACTCAGGTCAGCAAAAGACTTGACCTATAGAGAGTGCGAAAAACTTGCTGCTGAAATAAAAAATACTCTGAGTGACGCAATTGCTGCAGGCGGCTCAACACTGAAAGATTATGCACAGCCATCTGGATCTGCTGGATACTTTCAAAATAACTTTTACGTATATGGTAAAGTTCAAAAACCTTGCAAGATTTGCAATAATATCATAACACTTATACGACAAAATGGCCGTAGCACTTATTTTTGCAACGCGTGCCAGAATTAAGATTTTATTTTTTGATATGATATTTTCACCTGAAAAAGATCCATTTGATTTGTTTTCAAAGTGGTACAAAGCAGTACTTAATTCTCCGTGTAAACAACCAACTGCAATGACGCTAGCAACTTGTAGCAAAGACTGCATTCCATCTGCAAGAGTAGTATTACTAAAGGAATATAGTAAAGAAGGTTTTGTGTTTTTCACTAACATAAACAGTAAAAAAGGGAAAGAATTGACTGAGAACCCCAAAGCTGCGTTAGTGTTTCATTGGATAGAATTTGCTAGGCAAGTGCGAATTGAAGGAGAGGTTAAACTTCTAAACGATGAAAGAACTGACAAATACTTCTCTTCTCGAGCGCTGGGTAGTCAAATTAGCGCATGGTGCTCAAAACAATCGAGCATTCTGAAAGATTGGCAAGATTTTGAGCAAGCCATCAAATTGAAGGAGAAGGAATTTTACAACACACAAGTTTCTCGTCCTGACTTTTGGGTGGGATTTTGCGTAGTCCCAAAAGTAATTGAATTTTGGCAAGAAGGTGAATATAGGAGACACACTAGGTTTAGATATACTCTTATTGAAGAAAGCAATTGGAAAGTGGAACAACTATATCCTTAAAAATGGTTGCGGGAGTAGGATTTGAACCTACGGCCTTCAGGTTATGAGCCTGACGAGCTACCGAGCTGCTCCATCCCGCGTCGTTGCTTATTTAGTTATTATATATACAATAATAGAAAATAAAAGAATAAAATTGCGTCACAGTCACATGTCGATATGTTTACTAACTTTCTTTGACATAATAGTTAGTTATATACGTCATAACCTACGCAATGAAAAATATAACTTGATACTGTGGTTTCCTGTTTTTCAGTGTGTAGGGATTTTAACCTATTTTTCCCTAAGTTTTGAACCAAGCTGCATATCTATTTTTCTTTTGCTTTTACCCACACTAATTTTGATTGCAATATTGTATAAAAGGTACGCGATATTGTGTATCGCTTTAATTGCAGTGCTCATAGGATTCACAGCTAGTAAATTAAGAACAGCTTTAGTTGATACTCAAATTCTTGATAAAGAGAGATATGAAAAAGATATCGTTGCCACAGTGAAGGATATTAACGACAAGGGCTCATATAAACAATTTCTGCTTTCTGTTGAAAAATCCCCTACTATCTCAAAATCCTCTTCTGTCATCCCAGCGCCCTCTTCTGTCATCCCAGCAGCCTCTTCTGTCATCCCAGTGCCCCCTTTTGTCATCCCAGTACTTGATACTGGGATCCAGAAAAAAAAGATATGGATTCCAGCGTCACGCGCTGGAATGACACCGGATAGAGCTCTAGATAACATCAGAATATCAGTTAGAACCAAAGTGGAAAAAGGCATTAAAATAGGCGATCAAGTAAAATTATCAGCAAAACTCTTCCCTATAAAGATTGCGCCTTCGGAGTATGCATACGATTTTGCAAGAATAGCATATTACCAGAAAATAAGTGCAACAGGCTTTGCAACAAGCAAAATAGCTTTGCACAAAAAGGCTGAAGCAAGGAAATTTCAAGAATATATAGAATCTTTCCGTCAATACATTTATGAAAACCTGCAGCAAAATATCAAAAAACCACATGCGGATATAATCTCTGCATTACTGATCGGTAAAAAAGATGGCATAGATCAAAAAACTATGGAAGCGATACGAGATTCAGGTATAGCACATTTGTTTGCCATATCTGGTTTGCATTTATCATTTGTTGCTGGTCTGTTTTTTGTAGTGTTTCGTAATTTATTCGCAATATCTGAAACTTTTACTCTTAAGTATAACACCAAGAAAATATCTGCATTCCTTACTATCTTGCCAACCAGGTTTTATTTGTTGGTTACCGGTATGCAAATTTCTGCTCAGCGTGCCTACATCATGGTGATTTTAGTACTCGTTGCAATAATGATAGAGAGAAAATATCGAGGGTTAATAGCAATTGCGTTTGCTGCTTCAGTGATACTCTCAGTAGAACCAGAAGCAATTTTAAAGCCAGGCTTTCAGATGTCATTTTCTGCTGTTTTGGCACTGGTTGCCAGTTATCAAATTAATGCTAATAAATTGTTCAAAATAAAAATAATGAAATATTTTGTATCGATAATGACCAGCTCAGTAATAGCAAGTTTAGCAACTGTTCCGTATACGATATACAATTTTAATTATTTTTCAATTAGTGGCATTATCACAAATTTAGTTGCTATACCAATAGTTACATTAATTATTATTCCACTTGGAATAATTTATGTTTTGTTGATTCCTTTAGGTATTGAATGGATTATAGCGCCATTTATAGAGCGCCCAATTGACAGTATTTTGTATATAACAAATGCAATCGCTAGTCTTCAGTATTTGGTTATTTCCATTCGTACTTTTCCTGCATCATCAATTATTATAATAACACTTGGTTTATTGTGGCTGTGCTTGTGGGAAAGAAATTGACGTTTCTTCGGAATTTTCTTTATTGTGCTGGGTATTTGTTTTAGTGCCACATATAAAACTCCTAATATTTTAGTGAGTAGCGACAATATTGCTGTAAAAGAAAGTGATAACTTACTATATTCTCTCACCAGAAAAAATAGGAACTTTGTTGTCAAAACATGGGCGAAGCAAAATGGGCAGAATCAAATTTTGAATCATAAAAAATACAATAACTCAGATAAAAGGCTAAAGTGTAACGATTATGGCTGCATATATAATAAAGGAAATAATAAATCAGTGTTGCTAGCTTATAAGGAAGAAGATATCTTGAGAAACTGTAATAGTGTTGATCTGATAATTCAATTAAGTGAATTCGACTATTCAGTTTGTAATACTAGAGCTATTAAATACACCAATCTAAAAACATATGGCACACATTCAATTTGGTTAACAAATCGTTACGTAAAGATTAATAAAGTGCGCTCTAATAGGCCTTGGCATAAGTTAAAAAGCTTGATTTTAAAGTGTTATTAATATATAATTAATTAAATTGAAATGTAAGGAAATTTGTGACTGAAAGTACTAAAGAAGACTCTCGTAATTTTAAGATAGATCACGGGGTAACTCAGCTAAACAACGTCATTGGGTACCCCACTCAATTGTGGCATGCAGCAAAAAAATATTCTGTAAATAATACCCTACCTATAGCATTTGTAAACACTTGGCTTCAATTTTCTCTAGCCTATGTTGCTGCAGTCATGATAACTGATAGTGATGTAAGTTTCATCACAAACATTCTTAATTCACGAATAATGCCAGCCTATGTTTATGCTTCTGTTATTCTTGGGATAATTCTTGTGGCCTCTCTTGCTATAAAATATATGAACAGGCAAGAGATAAAAGATGAGAAATCAAAAGATGGTGATAGCCCAATAGATGAAAAGATTAGAGGTGGAAAAAGTGATGAAATAAATGAGATCGCTCAAAATGCATTAACAATAGAAATTGTTCCTGATTTGGTTGATAAAAAACAAGGTTTTTCAATAGTTTTACCAGTTTCTGGAAAACAGGGAGAGATATTGGAAAACAAAAGACAAGAGAATAGAAATAAAGTTATTTTGCTTACTGTGCCATATGTGCTAAGTGGTCTAATTGTAGTTGGTGCATTGATACAAAATAAATTTAGTTTTGCCAATGTTCAGGGTTGGGCAGAATGGGGTTTCATTGCATTTGTGAGTGCTATTTTCATCGCTGGAGTATGTATAGCACTAAGTAAGTTAAAAAATAATGAAGTAAATAACGCACATAATATCGTTAAAAAATTTAACAATATGGATATTCTACTCCCATTCAGAAGTGGTACGATTGTATCGGTAGTGGAGAATAAATTTGAAAGTGAGGAGGAGAATGATCCTATATCTCGGTTAATAAAATTACTTGATAAGCACTTGACTGATTTCACAGATAAAATAAGTGATTTATTCGATAAGTTCTTAGTTGAAGCTAAAACATCTATTGATGAAAAACTTTTAGAACCTGCAAATGATAAAATTCAAGAAACACTTGTTCATCTACAGGGGATTAGAGAAGATATTAAAAAAGATTTAGATAAGTTACATTTAGATGAGTTGCATAAGGAAATCTTGGCCGTTTTAAATGATGCTAAGGCATTGGCAGAAAAAGCAAATTCACTAGATATTAAAGGTACTTTTTCTAGGTTGGAGAATGCTATTAAAATTGCTAAAGATAAGATTGAGCAATTTGAACCAAGCCGCTTTGTAGGCTGGTTTCGATCAACTACGCAGTCTAATGGTAACGAGTTCCTCGATATGTTGAAAAAGAAACAAAAAGAAGTAGAAAAGATAAAAAAGGAATCGGAGGAGAAATTAAAAAAAGTAACCGATGAACTAGAAGAATTAAAAAATAAACAAACTCAATCAAATGAACCTAATAGCAGTTTAGAGCCTGAAGGTAGTACTACTGCTACTCCTCTTGACAAACAGCGAGATGAAGAGAAAAAAGCAATAGAAAAAAATAGACTATTAAGATCAATAAAAAGGACGAAAGAACTGGAGAAAGAAAATGCAAAATTGGAAAAAGAATTACCTGAACAAGAAAAAACAGATGAATGGAAAGAAAAAATCAACGGCAAACCAAGTGAATTTTTATATTATTTATTAGAATCTATTAAGCTGGAAGAAAAAGATAATAAAGAAAAAAAGGTTGAGGCAACATTACGAAATTTTGATAATAAAGTTACAATCCACTGGAAAGATGGCTCTCAAACAATTTGCCATATTAAAAAACAAGGTGATCTGCAAATTGAGTCTAGTGTAACAATGTTTACAGACCCAAATGTTCAAGCAGCATGGGAAATGGCGCGGGGGTAAGTCACTATAGATCACTCAGTAATAACCTTAAGTGTTAATAATGATAAAGAGAAATTAAGGCTAGATACCTACATAGCTGAAAAGTGCAACATATCACGCAGCAAAGCGCAAAGATTGATACAAAATGAGCAGGTGAAATTACTTGGCACACCGATAATTAATAATGATCACATAGTAAAACCAGGTGAAGAGTATATAGTACATCTCGTTCAACCTGACATATCCACATCAATTGAGCCTAATTATGACATAAAACTTGATATCAACTATGTTTTTTTAAAAATTTTTTATTTGTAGTTTTGCAACTTCATATGGGCAATAAAAACCCATTTGTTATAGAAACAGAATTTTGTATCAAACAGCCACCACAGCAATTTCTGCTTAAGTTAATGAATATGCGCTTTTAATGTGTGTGGACGCGCATATTCATTAACCAATTTCAGTTATTGCTATGTAAATTTTTAAATATGCAAATTAACTGCTTCTTTAAGCCTTGCATTAGCAATCACTATTATTTTACGCATTAGAGCTGTTATAGCCACCATCTTTTTCTTACCACTTTCAATAAGCTTAGAATAAAAGGCACCAAGTGCAGATTTGGACCTTGCAGCAGCCATGGCAGCTGTAAAAAGCTTTGAACGAACGTTACTTCTTCCACCTATAATCCTTCGGTAGCCAATAGCTTTACCACTTTCCTTAGGATGAGGCGCAACACCTGCAAGGCTTGCAATTTGCCTTTTATTTAAAGAACCAAGTTCCGGTATGAGACACAATAAACATTGAGAGGTTTTTCTACCTATTCCAGGGACTGTTTCAAGAATTTTTTGGCATCGTTGCAATTCAGGATTTTCATTGACTATTTTTTGTATAGCTTGATCAAGCTTTTCTACCTGGTTGTTGAGGAATTCAATAGCTTGTTGACAACTTTCCTTAATGTAATCATTTCCAGGAGTTTTTAGCCTATTCTTCTCTTGAACAAGCATTTTCGTAATATCGTCACGACGCTGACAAAGTGCAAACAAGGTGGTTTGTTCTTTTGAGATAGGTGTAAATAGCTGCAGATGTCCACAACGCTCAGAACCATATTGGGCAAGCGCTTTTGCATCAAGACTGTCGGTCTTTGCCAAAGTTCCATGAGATAGAATGAAGTTTTTAACTTGACGAGTATTAGCACGATGCACAGCAATGTTTCTATCAATAAGAAAATACAATAAGCCAAGCTCATAACCTCCTGTAGCTTCTAAAATTACCATGGAGTTGGGCAAGATATTTGAAAATTTTTGGTAGAATTGTTTCCAACCAACACAACTATTGTCAAATTTGATGACACCTTTTTGTTCATTAACTGCAGTAACAAATTCAAGTTTTCCGATATCAATGCCAATAAAATTTTGATAAGATGTAACCATAAAGAACCTCGAGAGTTTAAGTTAAAATTTAAGATTGTAAACGGGTGCATATATATGTCCCAAACAACTATTCAAACGTCTCGAAGGATAGGCTTGAGTACCTTGATATCTACGTATGTTATAATACTACCGTCTTACGGTCGCTCAAGCCTGGCGATAACCACATTTTTATAGAGTTATCTTCCTTCTTGCTTCTTTTTATATCACATTTCCAACTTACAACTGTCTCTGCTGTCAAACAAATTATCCAACTAAATTACAATTAAATGGTTGATTATTTTTAAGAATACCAAAAAATACATGCATTAATTTTCGCATTAACGCAAGAACTATGACTTTTGGACATTTGCCTTTACTTGCTAAACGCTGACAAAACTTTTGAAAATGATTATTATGGTTTTTGACTACTATAGCTGGCATATAAAGAGCTTTTCGGACGCGCTCAGATCCTATTTTGCATATGCAACTTCTCTTACTTACTGATGATCCCGATTGATAATGTCTTGGCAGCAAAAGCTGTAAATTGTTTAGCATTGTCAAAGTTATCAACTGATGGCATTTCTGCGACAACAGCAACAGCAGTAAGATATCCTATACCTTTTATAGTCTTAAGGTTTTCCACCATATTTTTTAGATGTGGATAGTTATTTATATGCTCATTAATTTCTTTTTCGAGAACAATAATTTGCTCCTCTATTGCCAAAATTACTTTAGATATAGCTTCTTTGCAACTGGAATGCATATTTTTGTTTTCCAAGCGATTCGTCTGTTGCACCTTATCATCTTTTAGCGATTGCATGCAACGGTAAAGCTCCCTCAAATGCCTAATTTCAGGTGCAATGGGCTTCCAAAGAGCAGGTTTGTTGGCGATACAAAATCTAGCTATCATAGCTGCATCTGATTTATCTGTCTTATTTCTGAGCAGCTCACTTTTGCCAAAAGCTTTCTGGGTTTACTATACTGACATTATGTCCTAAATCGTGCATAAAAGTAGCCAAATCTTCTCCATACCAACTAGTTGCTTCAAGACATAAATGAGTAAGATTTGCTCCATGGCCATTGCACCAAACTACAAGTTTTGCAAAACCATCTTGATTATTTTGAAAGACTTTGTGTCGTTTTTTACTGTCCACTAACAAACATCAAATTTCTTTTTTGAAATATCCACACCCAAAATAGCATTTACTTGCATAAAATTCCCTCCAAGACTATAAATAAACTGAGAGTTTAGACTAACCTTGTAATACGGGATATAATTCCAAAAGATACTGTTCAGTCTTTAACTCTATGGGAGGGAAGCAAAATCTGGGATTCGGCCTTAATGGCATTAGCGTCGCATCAGCTTCACCCTCCCTGTGAGGTATTTTAGCTCTAATGCCTCACATCATAAAGATACAACTGTCAAGCACTGGGATGACACCGAAGGGGCTACTCGGATGACACCCTGACAATCGTCATCCCGCTACTTGTTAGCGGGATCTATGCTAAGGGATACCGCGAATGAATCGCGGTATGACGTAGGACTGCTATCATTCCAGAGCTCCTTTTTTTGTCATCCCAGTGCCCAGACACTGGGATCCAGTTGAGCTATTTCAACAAAAATACTGCATTTGAGATGAACGTTTATTTTCACTAGATTATTTACAAGTATAACAATTAAAGTCTAGATTCCATTGTCAAGCACTGGAATGACAACGAAGGGGCTACTGCCCTCTTGGATGGAAACCAGTATCAGCTACTTTCATGACACCATTCTTTTGTCTGGATCCCAGTATCAAGTACTGGGATGACAAAAGGGGGCACTGGGATGACAGGAGAAGGAGGTGCTGGAATGACAAGAGAGGGTACTTGGGTGACAGGAGGTAATGCAGGAAGTCTAATAGTGCAGCAACACGGAACCCCAGGTCAGGCCTGCACCTATTGAAATCAGCAGTACCAGATTTCCTGATTTTATTTTTGATTCTTGTATTGCATAGTCTAAGGCCAGTGGAATTGATGCCGCTGAGGTGTTTGCATGCTTATCAACGGTATTAATCACTTTCTCTATAGGAAAATCTAATTTCTTTACTACTGCTTCAATAATACGAATGTTTGCTTGATGGGGAATTAACCAGTCAATATCAGTGATTTTCAAATTATTGCATTTCAGAGTTTCCTCTACTGAAGCTGTTAACTTATCCACTGCATGTTTAAACACTTCTCTTCCATTCATGCATATTTTTCCAGAATCACCAGTTGAGGATATCCCTCCGTTCGTACATAGTATGTCCACATTGCCATCAGAGTGTAAGTTTGTTGATATGATGCCGCTGCTACCCATTTCTGATTTTATTATCACTGCACCAGCACCATCACCAAAGAGTACACAAGTTGACCTATCTTCCCAGTCAACAATCCTAGACATTATTTCAGCACCAATAACGAGCGCATATTTTATTCTATTGTTAGATTTTATGAGCGAATCAGCAACTGTAACTGCATATATAAAACCAGAGCATGCTGCTTGTACATCAAAAGAAAATGCATTTTTACATTTTAACTTACTTTGTACAATCGTTGCACAGCTAGGCAAAGTTTTATCAGGTGTTGTTGTTGCAACTATAATCAAGTCAATTTCATCCACTGAAATTTTAGCTTTTTCTATAGCACTTTTTGCTGCATTTACAGCTAGATCTGACGTTAATTCTCCTTCATCTGCTATATGCCTTTGAGCTATTCCTGTTCTCTGCCTTATCCATTCATCGCTTGTCTCAACTATTGATGCAATTTCGTTGTTACTCAGCATTTTTCTTGGTAGGTAAGATCCAGTGCTTAATATGAAACTCTTATTCAATATGACTTACCCCGTTAATTATCTTTTGATTTAAATTTTCACTAATTGCATTTACTGCAAATTTTATGGCATGGGCAAAAGAAATAGCATCAGAATTTCCATGACTTTTAATGATGATACCATTCAGCCCTAAAAACATAGCTCCATTTCTAATTTGGGGATTAAAACGCGTTAATGCTTTATTTAGTTTGGATTTTAACAATATACCAACAAGCATTTTCGCTATCCACGAGTTGAATACTTCCTGCTTTATTAGATTGATAAAGGTACTAGCGGTTGCCTCAGCCGTTTTGAGCATTACATTGCCAACAAAACCATCAGCAACAATCACATCTATATTACCCTCTAAAAATTCACTTGCCTCTATATATCCTTTGAAATTAATGCCAGAAGCGTTTTTAAGCAACTCAAAAGCGCCGCGCACTGAGTCATTACCTTTAACTTCTTCTGTACCGATATTTAGCAAAGCAACTTCAGGATTGTCAATTTTTAATGCTATTTTTGCAAATATACTACCCATTAACGCAAATTGAAATAATGAGTCGGCATTACAATCAAGATTTGCACCAAGGTCAAGCAAAGCGAAGCTTTTTGTCTTAGTTGGACAGATAGAGGCAATAGCAGGACGATAAATATTTGGTAATGTTCCTAAAATAAATCTGGAAATTGCCATCAACGCTCCGGTGTTGCCTGAAGATACCACTCCGAAAGCTTTACCTTCTTTCACTGCAACAATTGCAGCTTTCATACTTGAGTCTTTACGATGTCTCAGCGCAAAAGATGGCTTGTCATTTGCAAGAACATTGTCAGAACAATGAGTAAATTCAGAATTGTTACTTACTTTTTTATATTTCAAAAGCAAAGGAGATACTTCTTCCTTATCTCCATAAATATGAAAAAAAACTTTAATGCCTGGGTCAACAAGATTATCCAAAAAAAAACCAGCACCCTGAATTACGGAAAGAGGCGCAAAATCGCCCCCCATAGCGTCAAGTGCAATAACTATATTATTATTGACCGTAGATAACATATCATAATAGTCATTCTGCCTGTTGCTTAATGAAAACTCGTTTTCCTTTGTAACTGCCATCGACTGCTACATTGTGAGGCAACATGAATTCCCCAGTTGTTGAACATACCACAACATTCTTAGGCTGGATAGCATGATGAGAACGATGCATATTACGCCTTGACTTTGACTTTTTTCTTTTTGGAACTGCCAAAATTTCCTCCATTCTACTACAAAATACAATACATTAGTAACATGTTTTTTACAGGAAGTAAACAGGGATAGTAAAATAAGTAAGGTCTGTTTATATAATTTAAGTTATAAATCCTTCTTGCGAAGCTTGCAATTTATACAAACATTTGCTTTTGCAGGCAGTCCATTAAATTCTGGAGTCAATTTTACCTCAAGCACAATGGTATCATCCGATTAGCTTGACTACTTGGATCCAGAAGACTTAATTTCAACCAAGTGGCTGCATAATAAAGGCTGGATTCCAGCGTCACGCGCTGGAATGACACCCTTTTTGGGTCCTCTAAGTAGCCTATATGATGTCATCCCAGTGCCCTCTTCTGTCATCCGAGTAGCTGACACTGGGATCTCATTTTACTTTATGATGATGTCATGAAAGTAGCTGACACTGGGATCCAGAAGACTTAATTTCAACCAAGTGGCTGCATAATAAAGGCTAGATCCCAGTGTCAGCTACTTGGATGACAAAAAAGGAGCACTGGAATGACACCTCTCTTGGGCTCTTTTAGTATAAATATTAAGAAATTTACCAAATGGAAAAAAAAGGCAAAAGAAGCCCCGGTTACTCTCTATTGTCAATTTGGCGTTTTTTAAGTCTTAAACACTGCAATTTAGCTGCTTTTAAATGCAACTCACCTTAGCTTAAATGTTTAAGAAATTTACTAGGCAGAAAAAAAAGGCAAAGAAAACCCGTGCTAGCTAGTTATTCACTCTTTATTTTAAAATTTGACGTTGGGTGATGTCTTGAACGCTTTATAAGCGCGTTCAGCTTATTTAGATAAAAATCTAGATGTAGATGAAGTTTTGTAAAGACATACAGTATCTATATACTGCAAAAAATTAAACATAAGACGCCGATACATTAAGTAATCCTTACCTTTTAATCTGCAGATTGGCGAAAGCAAATACAATAGCTTCAGTTTCATGATAAGGGGGCTGGCGAAGGGTGTCAAGTAAGTTTTTTTGTTTCATCCGATGCGCTGCCAAAAGCTATGCAAAAAGTCTAATGAGTTAACTCCCATATATCCTGAGTAATTCTTGTGCATTAGCTTTGATTAGGATAGGGCATTTTCTGTCATTTAATAGGGAACGCAATATTTCAGTTGCACCTTTAATGTCGTTATTATGTATCTTTACTACAGCGATAGCTTCTTGGCTTGAATAAGGATACACTGCACTTGATTCTAAATTATCAATTTTATCTTTATTTATTTTTTCACCGTTGGAGTGAAGTAAGCTCATTACTTCTAAATATTGTGCTAACTCACGCAAAACATTAGGAGCATCTTTATCATCTGCCAAATCATTATAAATAGATGCTGTGTCTGTTGGCATTGAATCTGAGATACGATTGAATGCGTGTTCAAAATTTGCTAAATACTCCCAATTTGAACCTATTTCTTCTAGCAGCGGCTTATTATCTTTTTTTAAGAATAATACTTCGTAAAATTTGTCACCTGCAGTTATAGATTGTTTTGTGTTATCAATGTTGCGCAATAAGTATAGTGTAATGCCAACTAACATTGGCGCGAGTGCAAGCAGAAAGATGTATTTTTTCATGGTAATATTCCAAATAGTTATATATTTATACATTAATGCTTTTGATTTGCAAAAACATATTGACATAGTGATTATATCACATAATAATATTCTTAAAGTTGTTTGAATAGTTGGAGATTAAAATATTTCTAAAGTAGAAATAAAGACAGCAGTATTAAGCTAAATTATTTTTTGTCGGATTTATCCGATGTACCCTCAACCTTTTATAGGTTGAAGTCTAAATTTGAGAGTTTGATCCTGGCTCAGAATGAACGCTGGCGGCAGGCCTAACACATGCAAGTCGAACGGAGTTATATTGTAGCTTGCTATGCTATAACTTAGTGGCAGACGGGTGAGTAATGTATAGGAATCTACCTAGTAGTACGGAATAATTGTTGGAAACGGCAACTAATACCGTATACGCCCTACGGGGGAAAAATTTATTGCTATTAGATGAGCCTATATTAGATTAGCTAGTTGGTGGAGTAATAGCCTACCAAGGCAATGATCTATAGCTGATCTGAGAGGATGATCAGCCACACTGGAACTGAGATACGGTCCAGACTCCTACGGGAGGCAGCAGTGGGGAATATTGGACAATGGGCGAAAGCCTGATCCAGCCATGCCGCATGAGTGAAGAAGGCCTTTGGGTTGTAAAGCTCTTTTAGTGAGGAAGATAATGACGGTACTCACAGAAGAAGTCCTGGCTAACTCCGTGCCAGCAGCCGCGGTAATACGGAGAGGGCTAGCGTTATTCGGAATTATTGGGCGTAAAGGGCGCGTAGGCGGATTAGTAAGTTAAAAGTGAAATCCCAAGGCTCAACCTTGGAATTGCTTTTAAAACTGCTAATCTAGAGATTGAAAGAGGATAGAGGAATTCCTAGTGTAGAGGTGAAATTCGTAAATATTAGGAGGAACACCAGTGGCGAAGGCGTCTATCTGGTTCAAATCTGACGCTGAGGCGCGAAGGTGTGGGGAGCAAACAGGATTAGATACCCTGGTAGTCCACACTGTAAACGATGAATGTTAAATATGGGAAGTTTTACTTTCTGTATTACAGCTAACGCGTTAAACATTCCGCCTGGGGACTACGGTCGCAAGATTAAAACTCAAAGGAATTGACGGGGACCCGCACAAGCGGTGGAGCATGTGGTTTAATTCGATGCAACGCGAAAAACCTTACCACTCCTTGACATGGAAATTATACCTATTCGAAGGGATAGGGTCGGTTCGGCCGGGTTTCACACAGGTGTTGCATGGCTGTCGTCAGCTCGTGTCGTGAGATGTTGGGTTAAGTCCCGCAACGAGCGCAACCCTCATCCTTTGTTGCCAGCGGTCCGGCCGGGAACTCAAAGGAAACTGCCAGTGATAAACTGGAGGAAGGTGGGGATGATGTCAAGTCATCATGGCCCTTATGGAGTGGGCTACACACGTGCTACAATGGTGGCTACAATGGGCTGCAAAGTCGCGAGGCTAAGCCAATTCCTTAAAAGCCATCTCAGTTCGGATTGTACTCTGCAACTCGAGTGCATGAAGTTGGAATCGCTAGTAATCGTGGATCAGCACGCCACGGTGAATACGTTCTCGGGTCTTGTACACACTGCCCGTCACGCCATGGGAATTGGTTTCACTCGAAGCTAACGACCTAACCGCAAGGAGGGAGTTATTTAAAGTGGGATCGGTGACTGGGGTGAAGTCGTAACAAGGTAGCAGTAGGGGAATCTGCAGCTGGATTACCTCCTTAGGCTTTGCACATAACTTACCATTTTTAATGGTGGTGTTGTTATGTGCTATACTGCTGTCTTTACTTCTACTTTATTTTAATTTCCCGATAACGGAATTTTATGAGTGATAGACCTCTTTCTCCACATTTACAAATATATAAAGTACAAGTTACTAGTTTTTTCTCTATTATGCACAGATTGACTGGTATCTTGCTATTCCTTTTATTAATGATACTTTCTTGGTATTTCATATTACATGTTTACTTTCCTGAGTTACTTATAGTAAGGTACTTAAATGCATTATTATTCACTCCTGTTGCTAAATTAGCTTATGTCTTATGTTTTATAAGTTTTGTATATCATTTTCTTAATGGTATTCGTCATTTATTGTGGGATGTTGGGCTTAATTTAGAAATTACTGGTGTTTCAAGGAGTGCTATACTGCTGACAGTAACGCTACTCCTTTCTACTATGGCTTTTTTATTTATGTTTATATGAGTCAATCTGGAAATTCAGTACATCATTGGTGGGTTCAGCGTGTTTCTGCTGTAATCTTACTGTTCCTGTTTCCTTGGTTTATCTATTCATTTTCTTGCGCATTTTATACTGATAGCTCTTTGTCTTTTAGTGAAAAATTTATTAATCACCCTCTAGAGCTTTTATTTTTTGTTGTATTGTTGTTTTGCATTTTTTGGCACGCAGTTCTTGGAATGCAGGTAGTGTGTGAAGATTATATACACAGCGTATCTCTAAGGATTTTTACAATTACATGTATAAAGTACTTATCAAGCATTACTTATATAACCCTCGCTTTTACAATCTTTATCTTCTACAGGCATATTTTCTTGTAAAATCACCGGTGCTGTGTTAATATATTATTAGTGTACTAGTTTTATTATTGAACTATAGCATTATAGCGATTTTGGTTTGACAATATGTTTGAAGCATTAAAAAAGGGAGCAATAGATCTTACACTTAAAGCAAAAGGTCTGCTTACTTCACCTGAATCTCAAGTTTATGTCAAAGACCTTAGAAAGGTAATGATGTATGATGGAAAGAAATGCCAGTATCCAAAAAATTATGATGAAGTTGTAAAATCTGGGAAAATTATAGAAACTAAGAATAGCGAAGATAAGACTATATATAAACTTTTATATGGTGAAAAAGACAAAGATGGAAAGCAGCCAAGTTTTGAATTAACTCTTGTCAAGGAAAAGGACGATAGGTTTTATTTTACCATTGACTTTTTAGTTAATTCAGAAAAAAATAAGGATGTTAAGCACTATGATGGCTATTATAAACCATTTAGGTTTTCAAAAATCGATCTTGAGAAACATATTCCAATTTTTGAAGCTAAAAAAACTGAAAATTCTCAATATCCGTTTGAATTAACTAACTCTTCTGTGCTAACTAAAGAGGTAAAAAGTAAAGAAGGTAAAGTTCAGGAAGTTGTTGATGAAAAAGGAAGAAATGGAGAATTATTATACACTAGTGATGACAAAAAGCTAAGCACCCATTTTTCAGAAATTAGAGATCAGAATGGTAATCTAGAGCTAGATAAAAGTCTTATATCTGTTCCTATCGTTTTTGCTACAAGCTTGGCTAAAGTTTGTACTAAATTGTTGACTTCTCTTCCTATAAAGTTAGGGGAGTATTTAATAGGCAAACAAAACCCAATTGCAAAGTCTTTTGGTTATCTTTTATTTACTCCTGCAATGGCAGTAAAAAATTTAGTGGATATGGGAGCTACCATACTTAAGGCTCCAATTTTATTGTTTGTAGCAAATGAGAAAAAATATGGTGATGCTTACTTCACTATGTGGAAACATCAATTGAAAGGATGTTGGGAAGAAGCGAAAAGTGACTTTAATGTTATTAAAGGTGGAGAAAGGCTAAAGCCGGAGCAAAAGGATCATAAGCCACTTAGTATAGTGGGCACATGGGATGAGCTTAACGCTAGAAGGCCAAAGAAACAAGGGAATGATAAAGAAGTTAGCAAGAGTAATGAAATACTAAAGAGTCCTGAGGAAGAACAAAATAAGAGTAATGAAATATTAAGTGGTAAAAGAGGTCATGCTGATAAAGTAATAAGCAGACGGAATTCATTGCAAGACGAAAAAATTCAATTACCTCCTTACTAATTACAACTGTACGAACGTTGTGATTTGTAGGTAATTTTCATAACAAGCAGTGTCATGCCAGTGCTTGACACTGGCATCCAGTTTTTGGTAGTTTCATTGAAAATGCTGTATAGTGCGCTTGTTTATGATCGATTTTGCTGGATCCCAGTGTCTAGGCACTGGGATGACACCCTCCTGGTAAGCTCAAATCACAATGCTCGTACAGCTATGCCTCGCTAATTAGCTATTACTTTAATTAACATTTACTTTCTTTATTAACTATTCCACAACAAAAACTTGCATGCATTTTGCCCTCAGTATAAGATATTAATTATTTAATCAATTTTCTTAACTAAATGCGCCCTGTAATATTGTGTGGTGGTAGTGGTAGTAGACTTTGGCCTTTATCTAAGCCAAAGCAATTTCAGAAAATATTTAGTCAGAACACTATGTTTCACAACACTTTGTTGAGGCTAAAAAGCGATTATATGCCGCCCATAATTGCTACAAATATACAGTACGAGTCATTAGTGATGGAGGAATTACATGTGCTGCAAGAATATAAAGTGATTTTCGAACCAGTGAAAATTGGAACAGCAGCGGCAATATTAATTGCTGCACTTCTCTGCAATGAAAACGAGACAATGTTAATTCTGCCTTCAGATCATTTCATAGGTGATTTGAATAGTTTTTATGCTTCTACTCAAAAAGCATCTAAGTTAGCCTCTGAAACTAACTCTATAGTCACTTTTGGGGTTAAGCCTCATGAATTCAATTCTGAATACGGTTATATAAATGCAGTTTATGATCAGAAAGAAAAATATCATATAGTGAAAGATTTTACAGAAAAACCCGAGCATAAGTTAAGCAACGATCATTATTGGAACTCTGGAATATTTGTGTTTAAAGCAAAACGCTACATATATGAGATCAAAAAATCCATACGCGTCAAGTTAAGAAGCAAGGGTAAGAAAATTCAATGAACTTAAGGTGGATACTCTAGTTTTTCTATATCTATCTTTCACAGAAAATTGTGACCAGTCTGTGGTAAGTTTTTTCAGGAAAATTCTCAAATTATTAATTTTACTGCTTAACGCTAAAAACAACTCCCTAATCCTTCTTTTTAATTCAATGAATGCCTTTGTTAAACTCAGCTCTGTATTCTCTTTCAGTTTTATACAACCAACTATTCCATGAAATATAAGAATTGCGCACAATTTAGCGTATAGTTCACATAATACTCTGTATGGTTTTCCTTTAAGTTCGTCAAGCCTGATGTGACTCTTATACAATTTAAATAATAATTCAATCTGCCATCTTACCCTGTAAACTGTTAATACTTGTTCAGCGCTGATTTTACTCTCTGGAACGTTAGTTATGAATATCGACCAATCCAGCAATTTTTGATTCTTTTGAGAAGATGTATATCCATGTGATTTTGCTAACTTATTAGCCCTTCTTCTAATTATAGACTGTTCTTCAGTTAATTTTTGACATATAATTCTCACTTTAATTTTTACTTCTTTTCCTAATAGCACTTCCATCTCTAGAAGGGATTGACCTTCTAAACATTCCAACAACTCTATTTTTTGATTTGTTTCTATATCATATATATTGGTATCAGACTTATAACGACTAACAAAATATGCACCTGCTTCATCAATCTGTTTAAAAGAACTAGGCACAAAGTAGCCCAAATCAAATATTAGCAAATCATTGGCTGATAAACCGTTCAGATAATCCCTATAACCTTGATCCGACCTTATTCCTTCTATTAAATTTAACTTATCTAGCGCTTGGTTCAGGTAATCAAAGACTAACTGCAGCTTTATTCCTGATTTGGTATTACTCTCACAATCTCTATAGCTACTCCCATATCCTTTGTACATATCTTCCATGCTACTGGGCAGGCTAATATAATCCAAACCCTGTTTTGTAATTTCTATCGAGTCTTCATTTAGCAATTGGCACATTGTTTCTATGCTGCAATCACCAACTCCTATGTTACCAAAAACCATAGCTTTTATGAATGATGAGCCATTAAGTTTTCTCTTTCTTTTTATAAAACCTACTGCAATTGATATTTCGTCTGCTTTTTCATTAAAGAATTCATTGAGGTCTTTTGATAAGCAAGCTATTCTGTCCATTGTAAGTTCTCTCATTCACATATCCAAGAAGAACTTATACCTTATTCTTTTCCTTCACTCTATCAATTTTACTTACACTTTTCCTTAACTTGACGCGTATGGTTTTACCAACGCTAGAAAATATTATCTGTCACCTGAATTCTTGGCTGACACCAAGATTTGGTGAAGATCTGTGCTTGTCATACGACAAAGACGCAATAGAAATTCTTATGGAAAAGAGGCAAAAGTTGTGGAAATACGTAGAAAACGCAAGCTTCATGACGCTCAATGAAAAAAGAGAAGCATTTGGATTGCCACCGCTGCCGGGTGGGGATAAGCTGGATTAAAATTTTTATATACAATGTAAGTATAATAATAGACTTCTTGTATAACCATTGTTTATATGAAAAACCGGTAGCCCACTCTTTGGCAGCGTGTAACGCTGGAATCTCATTCCTTAATTTCACAATGTAAAAATTGCACCTATTTGCAAGCAATAATTTGTATCTGTTCAGGATAGCGGCAAGGTAGTATAACCATAGAGTAAAAGTGAGTTTACAACAAATGGTGTCATCCCAGTGCTTGACACTGGGATCCAGCCTTGCCGTAATCTCATCAAGAACGTTGTATAACACTTTTATGCTTACCAACTTAGTGCTCAATCAAAATTCCTAGATCCCAGTGTCAAGCACTGGGATGACAAGAAAGAAGCACTGGCTCTTGGATGGAAACCAGTGTCAGCTACTTTCATGACATCGTTTACTATGTCCATATTGCAATGTTCGTACAGTTGTATGTCACGCTACTTGGATGACAGGAGGTAATGCAAAAAGCCTATTGTCTCCTAAACCGTACACCTAAGTAAATTAACTATTTTTCTTGCCAACCAGAGCGATGAAGATTTGGTCTACATCAAAACTCATCTTAGGACGCCAAATAGGGCCATCCAAATGCATATCGATATAGATTGGATTACTATAATTTGGTGGTATGAAAAAGAACCTGAATATAGAATTTAAAGTGAAGTTAGATAAGGTTAAATTAGAAGAGATTGATCCTGATGCTTGATCAATCCCGAATTGTAAACTAGTTGAACATATACCACTCTTAATACTTGCTTTTCCGCTAATATTTTCAAAAAATGTACTGCCATTATATATATCAACATAAGCAAATGTGGAAATTTTAGACTTATTCTTACTGCTTAACAAATTAGTGATAAATGAATTGAAATCTACATTAGTAACTTCTATTCCTTGCGCTTGTAAGTTTACATCTCCTGATAAGTTACTAGCCCAATCATGAAAACTTTTTCCTTGAGTTTTGATTTCACCATTTAAGCTTACCTGACCATTTACATTGTCAATTCCTATAACCTTACCAATCTTTTTAGTGTCCAAATTTACAATAGAAAACCTTGTATTCATTGAGTCTGATCTTAAATAACCCTGAAAAAACACTTGCCCGCGTTCTAATACGTAACTTGCCTGCCTGATAGTGATAGTGTTGTTTCTCATTACCGCATCCAAATTAAAATCTTTCAAAACATTCTGCTCGGTTTTAAATTCTGCAGTATTGATTTGCACATTTGCATCAAAGCCTTCTTTATCATCCAAAAAATCAAGCTGCTTTGTTGACCATTGAATTTGATCTATCTCATTTCTTGAATTTCTTTTCTTCTCTACTAAATTTGGTAATGTAATAATTTTTCCATTAAATTTACTGCCCGTAAGGTTAACATCTAATAAAGGTTTGGCGTATTTTTGATCTGCTAATATTTTTGCATTACCGGTAATATCGAAATCTTCTCCAGATAGTTTTATTTTATCTGCAACTAGCTTACCTTTTTCCATTTTTAGCAAAAAATCCAAATTTTTAATTTTCGTATCATTCAATGTAAGGTTATTAACACTGGCCTTTATGTTTGCATCATACTGAAAAATTTTCAGCCATTGCATTTTAGGTAAACTGCTAAATAATGAATGATCATATTTATCTGCATCAAAATTATGCATGCTAAATTCACCATTGATCGCATTGTGTTTTTTTGTGTGGCTTACTCTAATTGACCCTTGCAAGGATTCCTTATTATTTAGCAGTCTAATGTCTGAGATAGATAATATTCTTGGTGCAAGGTACAATTTAGAACTTAGTGTAAATTGATTTTGCTGGTTTTCTTTCATCTTTATAGAAGGGAAAAAACATGAAATGAATGACTCAAAATCATTTCCTTCGACTAATAAATCACCGTTGAATTCAGATAGGACATTATTGTTTGAGATCTCTCCTGATAAGTAAGATATATTATTGATTCCAGGAAATTTAAGAAGCGTATTAACTTTTACTTTGCCATCAGTGGATTTTAGTACAGCACGGAAATTATCCAATATTTTGTTTTGATATTGAATGTTAGAAGCTTCCATATTAAAATTTAAGCTCAAGTTCTTTGGCACAACTTCTCTAAAACATTCCAGAAGGTCTTTCATATTCGTTGTTCTTTGTGAATCATTTTGTATGGAATCTAAATCAACTTTACTGAAGCTAATATTGAGATTAGTGTGATCGCTTTTTCTATCGTTTTGTATTGTACCACTGGCTTGCATGCTTTTGGAATCAATTTTTAAGTCAGTTGCCGTAAACTCACTTTCATTAAGACTTATATTGGATGATATCTTGATATTTTCGCTAGGAATAACACAAGAGAGAAAGCTAAGATTAATGATTTTTGCTAAATCACTCACAGAACCGAAACTGTTATTAATCGTTAGTGTTAAATTACCCTGGAGTTCTTCTTGATTTCTATTACCTGTAAATAGCAAATTTACAAAATTTGATTCAACACTAATGTGTACATTTCTTTTTGTGATATTAACCTTTCCTGAAAAATCGTAATTATTATTACCTACCTTTACTTTACCAGAGAATTGCCTATTTTTTTTTACAGCAACCTCCTTTATGTTAACAATATCAGCGAAATCACTCTTAAAACTTACTTGGCTGTCTTTTATTACTATATCAACTGTGTTACCACTGGCTTTTGTATTTATAATATTAATTAAATTTTCTTTATTGCTTTTCATGCCAAACAATGTGATTGATTTTGGTTGCAATGAAAATAAAAACAACGATAGGAGTGACGGTTTTACCTCAATTTTTCTTACACTAATTAAATCTGACAATTTTTGCTCTTTATTTTCGTTGTATTGTACGTATACATTATAAATAGTGAGCTTTGGGGTAATCAATGAAACTTTAATTTTTCCTCCAATATGCACTTTAGCATCATACGTCCTCTCCAGCTCTTTTATAATATATCCCTTGTAGCCACTCCAATCCTTAAAAGTTGCAGTAACGTGCATAAGAATTAATAGCAGCGAGATTGATAATATGGCGTATATTGAGAGCTTCATAATATGCCTCTTAATTGCAATAGAGTTACTCTATTTCCTACCTTTGTCATCTCAGTGTATATCTTTGTCATCCCAGCACCCACTCATAGCTGTACGAACATTCATTTTTGAAGGTAAATTGCACAGCAAATGGTGTCATTCCAGTGCTTGACACTGGAATCCAGAAATTTTGCTTATAACTGAGCTGATGAGCTAAAGGTAGTTGTCTTACGCTAAAACAAACGTTTTTAATTAAGTTGCATAGAAGCTGGATCCCAGTGTCTGGGCACTGGGATGACACCCCACTGGTGGGAATTGCTCCCAAACTACAACGTTCGTACAGTTGTGCACCCACTCCTGTCATCCCAGTGCTTGACACTGGGATCCATATTATTTTCATCATGGACATTATTTCAGCGTATGCTCCTAGAATCTGTTGTCTATTGCACAATTTGTAAATACTTTTATATCTGGATCCCAGTGTCAAGCACTGGGATGACACCATTTGTTGTACCTTCAGATTACATTTATACATGTTTTCAAATTTCCTCTAAAAGTTAGGTAAAGAATACCAAAATAAACAATAACACTCAAAGCTATTAACGTCGCTAAATAAACAATACGAGCTAACATTTTATCAAAAAATAATCCTGCCAACAAAGAATTAAAAATATAAAGGGCTATTGACATGACTGCCGTTGCTACAAAAATTTTCATGATATTTAACAATAACGCTTGGCTAACCTTATACATCTTATTTATTGTTAAATAACTAATTAATAGAATGGAGTTTATCCAAGTGGAAACGGAAGTAGCGATAGCAATCCCCGTGTGCTGATATTTGTTCATTAACATGAGGTTTAGCACTACATTAATTCCAAGGCACATTAGTGAAAACATAGTTGGTATTTTCAGATTGCCTTTAGCAAAAAATGTGGGTAGCAATACTTTATTTATAATAAATGCAGGTAAAGAAAGAGAAAATGCTATTAACGTGGGAGCAGTTTGCTGCACTGCATAATGATCAAACCGGCCGTAAGAAAAAAGCGTAAGTAAAATTATGTCGGGAATAATGATAAAGGCAGCAGTTGTTGGCATAATTAACATTAATCCTATGTTGAGAGCCTTGCTTTGTATTTTGACTATATTTTCAGTATTGTTCACCTGTTTTGAAATTAAAGGAAGAAGCACTGTACCAATTGCAGTACCGATTATTCCCTGCGGTAGTTGATTTAGTCTATCGGCATAATATATATAGGACACCGCATTTGGTATAAAACTTGCCATGATTGTATCAATCCATAAGCTTATTTGAGTTACACAATTGTTGATAATTGCAGGTATCACACGCTTAAAAAACAACCTTACTTCATTGCTTAATTCAAGGCTAAAAGAAAAAGCTGCCTTTAACTTGTATGCACTAAATAGTATCAAAAGTAGCTGGAAAATTCCTCCTATAAGGACAGCTATAGAAAGGTTGTGCGCTGGAGTTTTTACGTAAGGCACAAACAAACTGATGATTAAACAGAGATTCAAAATGATTGGTGCAATAGCTGTTGAAGCAAAATGCTGCTTTACCTGCAGCATTCCACCAATAAGTGATGCAATTGAAACAAAGATTATGTAGGGCATCATAATTCTTGATAAAGTAACAGTAAGGGTAAACTTACTTTGGTCAAATCCAGGAGCAAAAATTTGAATCATATAAGGGGAGAAAGTTTGCATGATAAGACAAAAAATTACTAAGATAATAAACGTAATGGATATTACACTACTTGCAAAATTAAATGCCTTTTTATTATCATATGATTCTGCCGAGTATAACGGTATGAATGAGGTAGTGAACGCTCCTTCTGCAAAAAATGCTCGAAATAGATTGGCAAAGCGAAACGAAGAAAAAAATATGTCTGCAAGAGAGTTTGCACCAATAACCGTAGCAATTAATACATCTCTTATTAACCCTGAGATCCTTGAAATAGCCGTAAAAAAACTAAATGTGAAAATACTTTTAAACATACCACTACTTCATTAGTGTCAATACGATTAACTATAATAGTAAAAGTATCAATGAAAATATTTATTGGCTAAACTTAAAATCCTCTACAAAAAGAGAGTTAAATAATCAATTGACTATTTGCGCTCTTATGTTAGAAATTTTATATCTTGGCGGGCGTAGCTCAGTTGGTAGAGCGTCAGTTTGTGGTACTGAATGTCGCCAGTTCGATCCTGGTCGCTCGCCCCACTAAAACCCGATAATTTGAAAAACCGTCATCCCGCTGCTTGTTAGCGGGATCTAGAGATACCGTGACGGTATGACGTGAGTTAGCTATACATTGGCCACTGATGATTGAAATAGTTAATTACCGTAAAATTTGACATTAACCGCTAATAGTTAGAATATTAGTAAAGTAAAAATTACTCAAGAAGGCATGCATAAATATGACGTAGTAGTAGTAGGTGGTGGTCATGCAGGGTGCGAAGCGGCTGCTGCGGCAGCTCGCCTTGGTGCAAACACGCTGCTTATAACTCATAAAATTTCAACTATAGGGGAAATGTCCTGCAACCCAGCAATTGGAGGAGTTGCAAAGGGTGTTGTAGTTAGGGAAGTTGATGCCCTTGATGGAATAATGGGAAGAGCAATTGATCAAGCAAGCATACACTCAGTCATTTTAAATAGCAGCAGAGGTGCAGCAGTATGGGGACCACGTGCACAGGCAGACCGAAAATTGTACAAGCAAGCAATACAGGAAATTATTCTAAATTATAACAATTTGACGGTAAAAGAAGAGTCGGTTGACGATTTCCTTATAGAGAGTAATAACAATGGAGAATTGTGCATTAAAGCTGTAATAACAAGCTCAGGGGAACATATACTAACAAGCAAAGTCGTTTTAACCACAGGAACTTTCCTGCAAGGTGTGATTCATATAGGAGAGCAGGTAACTCCTTCGGGGAGAATGGGAGATAAGCCTGCCGTAGAACTTGCAAATACGTTGAAAAAATATAATTTTAAATTAGGTAGATTGCGTACCGGAACTCCACCAAGGCTTGATCGTAATACTATAAACTGGTCAATATTGCAAGAGCAAGTGGGTGATAATCCACCTGTGCCGTTTTCTTACTTAACAGAAAAAATTAACCAACTTCAGGTATCATGCTTTATTACCCATACTAATGAAAACACGCATAAAATAATTAGAGAGAATCTGCACAGGTCAGCTTCTTCATATTTAGATGATATTGTTGCACCAAGATACTGCCCATCAATTGAAGTTAAAGTTAAAAAATTTGCAGAAAAAAGTAGTCATCAAATATTTCTAGAGCCAGAAGGGCTGGATGATGATACTGTATACCCAAACGGAATTTCAAATTCATTGCCTATTGAAGTGCAGCGTGAAATGATAAAGAGTATCAAAGGACTTGAAAATGCAGAAATACTAAGGCCTGGATATGCAGTTGAGTATGACTATATTGACCCACGAGAGCTGTTTCATACTCTCGAAACTAAGAAAATTAAAGGCCTATATTTTGCTGGCCAAATTAATGGCACCACTGGATATGAAGAAGCAGCAGGGCAAGGAATTATCGCCGGAATTAATGCAGCACTCTCTGCATCTGAAAAAAAAGAAAGCTTTGTTCTCCATCGTACAGATTCGTATATTGGCGTAATGATAGACGATTTGGTCACTAAAGGGGTGATCGAGCCTTATAGATTATTTACCTCACGTGCAGAATATAGGCTAGCTATCAGGTCAGACAATGCGGATAGAAGATTAACACAAAAAGGTTATGATATTTCCCTTGTTTCGCATGAGAGATACTCTGTTTTACAGAATAAACTTGAATCCATTAAGCAGCTTGAAGAGAAGTTAGGGAGTCTGACGATTACTCCTGAGCAGCTTAGATCTTATGGTATTAAAATATCTTATGATGGGATAAGAAAAACGGTATTAGATTTACTTAGCTATCCAAACATCGACTGGAATAAATTACAAGAAATATGGCCGGAATTAAACAGCATCACGCGCTGGAATGACGCCGCAATGGGTAGCATAACTAAGAATGAAATATGCGAAGCGGTTGAAATTGAAGCAAAATATAAACCCTACCTAATAAGGCAAGAAGCGGATATGAAGTTTTTACGAGAGGAAATTAACACTCAAATTCCAATTGATTTCAACTATTCACAAGTTAAAGGCCTGTCAAGTGAAGTAATAGAAAAGTTGCAGACGATAAAACCAGCGACGATTGGCATTGCAAAGCAAATACAAGGCATCACTCCTGCAGCGATAGTGAGCATATTAGTGTATTTGAGAAACAGGAAAACGAAAGTAGCTGCTAATTTTGTATGAGGTGTTCCATGTCAAAAATCGAAGAATTTCGTTCTTTTATGCACGAGATAAACGTTGATGCATTTATGTTGCATACTAAAGATGAATATTTAAATGAGTATTCAGAGGAGCTAACAAAGCTGTGTGGCTTCACAGGAACAAATGGGCTGCTTATTGTCACAAAAAACAACAAGTGTCCATTTTTTACAGATGGACGCTATATCACACAAGCTCACAATCAGCTCGATCGGGGCAATTTTCAAGTATATAATATACAAGAAGAGGATCCACGCGAATGGATAAAAGCAAACTTAACATCGACTGCCTCACTAGGTTATTATTTGCAATATTTTACCATAGAAGATATAAGAAAGTATGAGAATATCTGTAAATTAATACCCTGTTTAGCTGGAAAAAAAAGTGACTATCGAAAACAAGCAGTGGTTTTACATTCTATTAAATATGCTGGTGAAAGTAGTAAGGACAAATGTGAAAAAATAGCTAGAGGCATAGACAAAGAAGCCGAAGCAGTGCTCCTGACTGATCCAAATTCAATTTCATGGTTATTAAATTTAAGAAATGAAAATGCCAAATATACTCCATGTATATTGGGTCGTGCTATATTGTATAAAAGCGGTAATGTTGATTTGTTTATTCAAGATAAAGAACATTCAACTATAGAAGCAAATTTAGGCAATCATATAAATATTTTTGATACTAGTGAGCTAGAAAATTCGCTGCACAAGCTAAATTCAATAGTTATAGATCCAAACACAACTCCAATGAGTATTATGAATGCAATAGATCCCTTGCATAACCATTATTTGAGAGAAAAATCAGCTTCGGTGTCATTCCAGTGCGTGACGCTGGAATCCAGAAATAAAAAAGTATGGATCCCAGTGTCAAGCACTGGGATGACAAGAAGTAATGAAAAAGGTCTAGTAGAAAACAAGCAGGTAGCTGAAAGAGAGGATCCTTGTTTAATTCATAAAGCAGTAAAAAACCAAAATGAAATAGCTGGGGCTGTAAATGCACACATTAAAGATGGAGCAGCAGTTACAAATTTTCTATATTGGCTTGAAAGTAATGTTGGTACAGAGCTTGAAGCTGAAGAAAAGATTTTAGAATACAGAAAAGAGCAGAATTTGTTTAAACAATTGAGCTTTCCAACAATTTCCGCATTTAATGAAAATGGTGCAATAATTCACTATCGTGCAAGCAGTAAGACGAATAAGGTAATTCAGAAAAATGGACTATATTTGATTGACTCTGGTGGCCAATACCTTAGTGGCACAACTGATGTGACAAGAACTGTAGTAGTTGGTAATCCGACCAATGAGCAAATAACCCACTATACAATAGTGTTGAAAGCTCACATTGCTATAGCAAGTGTCATCTTTCCTCCTGGCACTACTGGTGGAGAATTGGATATATTGGCACGTACGCATTTATGGAAATTTGGAATGGACTATATGCATGGTACAGGGCATGGAGTAGGAAGTTACCTATCAGTACACGAAGGACCACAAGCAATATCAAAGGGAAATAAAGTGAAACTCACGCCAGGCATGATACTTTCCAACGAACCTGGCTATTACATTCCGGGAGAGTATGGAATAAGAATTGAAAATCTGATATATGTTGACAGGCAAGAGAATGGCTTCTTAAACTTTAAACAACTGACCTCTATTCCATATGATAGAAGACTAATAAATGTGCAAATGCTTACTAAGGATGAAATTGAATGGATAAATGGCTACCATCAATTTGTCTATAAAAACTTAGAAAGTAGCGTCAAAGATAAGGAATGGTTAAAGAAGGTATGTGACCCTTTATAAGCAAAGGAGCATTTTTTATTATTTAAAAAGTATTAATGCAGTTGTGACAGGTATTTTGTATTGTTTTTAATTTTAAAATAATATATAATAGAGAACACGTATTTTTAGGTAGGTTATAATTATGATAGACAAAGGGCAAGAAGATGAATTTATGAAGCAGTATATGGATACTTGCAAAGAGCAAATAGAAAAATTAGCCAAGGATCCTGAATTGCTTAATCAGACTTTAAAACCATTTATGCAAATGTCTCAGCAGCTTATGGCTGGCGGTATGTTAGAAGGGGCTATGCCTGGCATGATACCTGATTTGGGCAGTATGGATGTTAACAAGATGATTGCTCAGATGAAGGAAATGATTGACTACATAAGAGGTAACTATAAGGAACTAATGAAAGAGCACAGCTCGCAGATTCAAGAGCTTGATGAATCCAGTAAAAAGCTAAGAGGCTTAGTTAAAAAATTGATAGAAAAGATCGAAAGTAAGTAAATAACATCTGGATTTCTGTCATTCTATATACAACTTTCTAGTTGGACGGTAAGTCGAACTGATGTCATGCAAGTAGCTGACACTGGTTCCTTTATGACGGCAGTGCCCAGAGGTGTCATCCCAGTGCTCCTTTTTTTGTCATCCCAGTCCCCAGACACTGGGATCTAGCCTTTATTATGCAGTCACTTGGTTGAAATTAAGTCTTCTGGATTTTAGTGTCAAGCACTGGAATGACAGCAATACTGCGATTCATTCCATAGCTGTACGAACATTGTCTAGCAGGAGGGTGTCATCCCAGCGCCCCTATGATGTCATCCCAGTGCTTGACACTGGGATCTAGAAAAATTGATTGTGCACTATGCAACATTTTCGATCAAAAGCTGGATTCTAGTGTCAGCTACTTTCATCTGCCACGCGAATTGCCTGCAAATTGCAATGTTCATACAGTTATGAGCTAGTGTACATAATTGCACATGGGTTTTTACAAATTTGAAAATTAGTGTTAAATAAAAATATAAACGTAAAAGGAAAAGAAATGATTGAACTTAAAGGCCCAGAAATTTGTGCAGGCGGAAATAAGAAAAATTTGATTATTTTTTTACATGGTTGGGGCTCAAGTGGCGATAATTTTATTCACCTTGCCAAAGTTATGAGCAAGTTTTTACTGGGTTCATATTTTGCAGTACCCAATGCTCCGTTTGAGAGAGAAATAGGTGATGGTTATCAGTGGTTCAGTTTGGAAGATCGTAGTGAGGAAGCGCTATATAATGGAGTAAAAAATGCTACATCAATTGTAAATCATTTCATTGATACAAAATTAAAGGAGCTTAATTTAAAAGATACGCAACTTTCTTTAGTTGGATTTTCTCAAGGAGCAATGCTTGCAATACATACAGCTCTCACCCGCTCTCAATCCTGTGCATCAGTTGTTGCATACTCTGGTAGGTTTCTTTCACCTTCAAAAACTGCACCAGAGATCAAGTCAAAACCTAACATATGTGTTATCCATGGTGATGCTGACGACGTGGTACCTTTTTCGTCCCTCGACTTAGCGGTTAAAGCTCTGAAAGAAAATGGAATAAATGTTGAAGGACACCCAATTCATGGATTAGGGCATATTATTAATGAAGAGGGAATAAAATTAGGAGTAGAATTTATCAAGAAGAATTTTAAAAATTAATTTTCATGCACTTGTTTTGCTTTGGTTATGGATATGTGGCCAAATTTTTATCGAAAAAGCTACTGAACTTAGGCTGGAAAGTCAGTGGCACATCAAGAAGTAAAAATATACAAAATGTAATCCTCTTTAATTATGAGAAAGTTAGTCAAGATCTGCTTAAAAGCGCAACGCACGTTTTAATTTCTATTCCTCCAGATGGTGATGATGTTGTGGAGAGATACGGTGATTGCCTGCAAAATGTTAAATGGTTTGGTTATTTGTCTGCAACTAGCGTCTATGGTGATCACTCTGGTAATTGGGTGAATGAGGAATCTGAAACAAAACCTATAGAAATCAGAGGAGAAAAGCGCCTTAGATCTGAAAAGAAGTGGCTGAATAGTAAACTGCCTGTACATATTTTTCGTTTAGCTGGAATATACGGTCCTGGTAGGAATGTGTTAATTGACTTGCAGCTTGGCAAAGCAAGAAATGTGAAAAAAGAAGGGCATTTTTTTTCTCGTATTCACGTTGAAGATATATCGAATATTCTATTTTCTTCCATGCAAAACATGAAACCTGGTGAAATATACAATTGTGCAGACGATTTACCCACTACACAATCTGAAGTGGTAATGTATGCAGCCAAGCTTCTCAATGTTAGCCCTCCAGAGCCAATTGAGTTACCAGATTATGCACAGAGTTTTTATTTAGGATCAAAAAAAGTAAGTAATGTTAAAATTAAAAAAGATCTTAATGTCTCTCTAATTTACCCTAACTATAAGGTGGGATTAGAGAGTTTGCATGTAAAAAAAACTGAAATCACATCAGAATGATAGATAGGCCTATTGTTTAATTTTGTGATTGTCTACGTCCAGGAAAATGTTCTCTAGGTAAGATTATGGAGTATTCGTTGTAGCATTTGGCTGTTCAATTACGCTAGTTGATTCTTTAGGTATACTATTTCCTTCAAAATTTCCATCTTTTTATTATGTTCTCTTTAGCATTTTGAGAGTGAATTATTCTAGTTTTGATATTTAAACGTTTTGTATCTGCTGTAATGATTTCACTTCCAATTTGCTATTCTTTACATATTGAATTGCAAGCACTAACGCTTTACTCCCAGAAGCTGTGGTACTGTAAGCTATATTTTGCAAAATAGCAGTTCTCCTGATATCTTTGCTATCTGAAACTGATTTCACACCTTTTGAGGTATTGATCACTAGATTTATTTTTCCATCTTTGAGCATATCAACTATGTGGGGTCTTCCTTCTCTCACTTTATTTACAGCTTTTGCAGCAATGCCGTTATTGTTCAGATACAAAGCTGTGCCTTTGGTGGCATATATTTCAAAACTCAGTTCTTTCAACATTCGTACAACAGGCAATATATACTCTTTATCATCATCTTTTACTGAAACCAGAGCTGCTCCTTCTGTTGGTAACTTGTATCCTGCAGCCATATGCACTTTTGCAAGTGCAGCTTCGAAAGATGAGTCAATTCCCATCACTTCTCCTGTTGATTTCATTTCAGGACCAAGTAGAATATCAATTCCCGAAAAGCGCGTGAATGGAAAAACAGCAGCTTTAACTGCAAAATGATTGAAAGGCTTGTTTTCCTGATTCAATTTTTTACCCAAAATAACTTGAGTGGCAAGTTTTGCAATAGGGATGTTAATTACTTTGGAAATAAAAGGAACTGTGCGACTAGCCCTTAGATTCACTTCAAGTATGTATACATCACTCTCTTGAACAGCAAACTGAATGTTTATCAGACCTTTCACTTCTAGTGCAAGAGCTATTTTTTCAGTTTGTAGCTTAATCTCTTTTATTACTTTGTTACTCAATGTATTTGTTGGTATTGAGCACGTTGAATCGCCAGAGTGGATACCAGCTTCTTCAATATGCTCCATGACCGCTGCAATAAAAACTTTTTCCCCATCACATACAGCATCAACGTCAACCTCAACTGCATTGACTAAAAATTTATCAAGAAGCAGCGATCCGTGTTCAAAAATTTTGGTTTGATTCAAGACATACTCTTTGAAGCTCTGAGTATCGTGTCTAATCGACATAGACTGACCGCCAAGGACATATGATGGCCTGACTACTAGTGGAAACCCCACCTTTTCTGCGTTGGTTAACGCTTCTTCTACTGAATGGCAGATAGAATTTTCAGGTTGTTTTAAATTAAGTTGCAAAGCAAGGTTTTTAAACCTCATGCGATCTTCTGCAAGGTCAATAGAATCAAACGAAGTTCCCAGAATTTTGAAACCTCTCTCGTTAAGCACTTTGGCTAACTTTAAAGGTGTTTGACCACCTATTTGAACTATTACACCAACCAGTGTGCCATTTTCTTGCTCTTTACTTAGTATTTCAAGCACATCATCTGCAATCAGTGGTGCAAAATATAAACGATCAGCGGTATCGTAGTCAGTTGAAACGGTTTCTGGATTACAGTTGATCATTATTGTTTCATACCCCATTTCTTTGGCGGCAGAAGCTGCATGTACGCATGCATAATCAAACTCAATACCTTGACCAATGCGATTTGGACCACTTCCTAAAATGACAACCTTTTCTCGGTCAGAAATATTCGCCTCACATTCCGTTTTATTTTCAACATCACCCTCATAACAGCCATACATATAAGCAGTGCTCGATTCAAATTCAGCTGCACAGGTGTCTACACGCTTATAAACTTGTTTAATGCCAAATTTTTTTCTTATTTCCTCAATTTGTTTTACTCGATCTCCAGCGTGTAACGCTGGCTGGATCCCAGTGTCACGCACTGGGATGACATTAGAGGGTACTGGGATGACAGAGGTAGATCTATTACTTAACTTTGCTAATCTTGCATCTGAAAATCCCATTTTTTTCAGCTCTAACATTTCATATGCAGTTTCAGGAAGGCCGTTTTCCTTGATTTTTTGTTCAGCCAAGATGATTTGCTGTATATTTTGCAGAAACCATAAGTCATATCCTGTAATCGAATTTATTTCTTCTATGCTAATTCCGTGGCGCATTGCGTCAGCAGCAATCAGTAATCTGTTTGGCAGCAATTTTGCTAATTGAGATTTTACGTGATCAATATCAATGTTCTCAGGAAATACTTCATCAAGTCCTGTAAGATCAGTTTCAAGTGAACGAAAAGCTTTCTGCAGTGACTCATTAAAAGTGCGGCCTATAGACATTACTTCTCCCACTGATTTCATGGAAGTTGATAGTTCACAATTCGTTCCCTTAAATTTCTCAAACTCAAATCGAGGGATTTTAGTAACGATATAATCAATCACTGGTTCGAATGCTGCTGGTATTATTGGAGCACAGTCGTTACGTATTTCATCGAGCGAATAGCCAATAGCAAGTTTAGTTACAACTTTTGCAATAGGATAGCCTGTTGCTTTTGAAGCAAGTGCAGAAGAGCGAGAAACCCTTGGATTCATTTCAATTACAACAAGGCTTCCATCTTCTTTAGGATTCACTGCAAACTGAACATTTGCACCGCCGGCACTAACATCAATTTCTCTCAGCACTGCTATAGATGCATTTCTCATCTGTTGGTATTCTACGTCACGCAGAGTCAAAGCAGGAGCAACAGTTATGCTATCCCCAGTGTGCACTCCCATCGGATCAACATTTTCTATCGAACAGACTATTATGCAGTTATCTTTACAATCGCGGATAACTTCCATTTCATATTCTTTCCAGCCGATAATTGATTCATCTATCTGAACTTCATTTATTGGCGAAATTTTGAGAGCACTTTCTGCGATATTGAAAAACTCCTCTTTATTATATGCTATGCCACTACCTGCGCCACCAAGAGTGAATGATGAACGAATGATTGCTGGTAATCCAACGTAATCCAAAGCCTTTTTTATTTGTTCTTGATTTTTTATAATGATACTTTTGGGGTATTTCAGTCCTATTCTATCCATGGACTTACGGAATAACTCTCTATCCTCTGCTTTTTTTATTGCTTCTCTGTTTACCCCTATTAATTCTACATTGTATTTGTCTAACACTCCATCATCTGCAAGTTTTATTGCGCAATTGAGTGCTGTTTGCCCGCCCATTGTTGGCAATATTGCGTCTGGCCTCTCCTTAATTATAATTTTCTCTATGATTTCAGGCAGTACCGGCTCAATATAAGTTGCATCAGAGAATTCAGGATCTGTCATTATAGTTGCGGGGTTGGAGTTAACCAAAATGACTTTATAACCTTCACTTTTTAATACTTTACAGCTTTGCGTTCCAGAATAGTCAAACTCGCATGCCTGACCTATAACTATTGGGCCTGCTCCTATTACTAATATAGATTCTATATCTGTGCGTTTCGGCATAATTACAATAACGGTCTCTATTCAAGTAATGTTACCAATCTTTCCTGTATATGTGAATTTTTATTAAACCTATTAGCTAACTACTTTTAGGCTTGACACAGTTATCTAAGTGAGGAAAGTCACCTCTCCCCACTCGACTTCAAAAACGGACTTGTGACTTTCACCACATCCGGCTTCTCTCTAACTTGGTGTTTGTCATACATACTTCTCCATGTAATTAACATTTCAAAGCTTGGTAAATTTGTTTTTATAGCTTAAATACAGCATTCTCTATACTACTAGAGAAGTCGTATTCATTCATACCTAACACTTAATGTTGGCTCATAACATATTAACCACTACTCACAACTTTACCTTCCAAATTACAGTGTCCACGTCAGCATATCCTAAACATTACTTTAGGCCTTGGCTTCTTAGACAATCCCTCATTATAGGTGCATACGGGTGGCTCCCTGCTTAAAGAATAAGAGCATCTATAATGTTACTCCGTTCCATAAAATTGTTTCATGTTAGACTTAGGTTCCAACTTTTTGCCGGGAGATGGGAAACATCTTAATCAGACCAGTCAAGTTCTAATTATCCATTTTCTCCGTACCTTTTGGTCTATGCGTTAACCAACCTTATTTCGCATATCGTTCGTTACGACAATTCAGGCATTGGTTCCTCTCGTAACCATATCTAACTCTGTTTGCAGGGATTCACTATAAGGTTTAGTGTTACCTGCTTTTATCTCATGCTTGCATCCTAGAGGTTGCCACTCTCTAAAATGTGAGACATACATTATCCCTGATGTCTAGGGAAGATGGAATTTAACCATCACAAAATCACGACTTTCGGGTCGCACTAACTGTACGAACATTGCAATTTGCGTGGCAAGTGGTGTAATCCCAGTGTCTGGGCACTGGGATTACACCCTGACAATCGTCATCCCGCTACTTGTTAGCGGGATCTAGAGATACCGCGAATGAATCGCGGTATGACGTAGGACTGCTGTCATTCCAGTCTGGAATCCAGCCTTTATTATGCAGCCACTTGGTTGAAATTAAGTCTTCTGGATCCAAGTAGTCAGGGCTACTTGGATGACATCCTCCTGATAGACAATGTTCGTACAGTGTCAGCTACTCAGATAACAGGAAGAAGGTGCTGGGATGATAGGAGAAGAAGGCTACTTAGATGGCAGGGAGGGGCTACTTGAATGACCATACGTGTCAAGTTAAGAAGCAAGGGTAAGAAAATTCAATGAACTTAAGGTGGATACTCTAGTTTTTCTATATCTGTCTTTCACAGAAAATTGTGACCAGTCTGTGGTAAGTTTTTTCAGGAAAATTCTCAAATTATTAATTTTACTGCTTAACGCTAAAAACAACTCCCTAATCCTTCTTTTTAATTCAATGAATGCCTTTGTTAAACTCAGCTCTGTATTCTCTTTCAGTTTTATACAACCAACTATTCCATGAAATATAAGAATTGCGCACAATTTAGCGTATAGTTCACATAATACTCTGTATGGTTTTCCTTTAAGTTCGTCAAGCCTGATGTGACTCTTATACAATTTAAATAATAATTCAATCTGCCATCTTACCCTGTAAACTGTTAATACTTGTTCAGCGCTGATTTTACTCTCTGGAACGTTAGTTATGAATATCGACCAATCCAGCAATTTTTGATTCTTTTGAGAAGATGTATATCCATGTGATTTTGCTAACTTATTAGCCCTTCTTCTTCTAATTATAGACTGTTCTTCAGTTAATTTTTGACATATAATTCTCACTTTAATTTTTACTTCTTTTCCTAATAGCACTTCCATCTCTAGAAGGGATTGACCTTCTAAACATTCCAACAACTCTATTTTTTGATTTGTTTCTATATCATATATATTGGTATCAGACTTATAACGACTAACAAAATATGCACCTGCTTCATCAATCTGTTTAAAAGAACTAGGCACAAAGTAGCACAAATCAAATATTAGCAAATCATTGGCTGATAAACCGTTCAGATAATCCCTATAACCTTGATCCGACCTTATTCCTTCTATTAAATTTAACTTATCTAGCGCTTGGTTCAGGTAATCAAAGACTAACTGCAGCTTTATTCCTGATTTGGTATTACTCTCACAATCTCTATAGCTACTCCCATATCCTTTGTACATATCTTCCATGCTACTGGGCAGGCTAATATAATCCAAACCCTGTTTTGTAATTTCTATCGAGTCTTCATTTAGCAATTGGCACATTGTTTCTATGCTGCAATCACCAACTCCTATGTTACCAAAAACCATAGCTTTTATGAATGATGAGCCATTAAGTTTTCTCTTTCTTTTTATAAAACCTACTGCAATTGATATTTCGTCTGCTTTTTCATTAAAGAATTCATTGAGGTCTTTTGATAAGCAAGCTATTCTGTCCATTGTAAGTTCTCTCATTCACATATCCAAGAAGAACTTATACCTTATTCTTTTCCTTCACTCTATCAATTTTACTTACACTTTTCCTTAACTTGACGCGTATGGTAATCCCAGCGCCCCTATGATGTCATTCAAGTAGCTGACACTGGTTCCTTTATGATGATGTTATCCCAGTGCTTGACACTGGGATCCAGGAAAAAGAATGGTGTCATCCAAGTAGCCTCCCTCCCCTGTCATCCCAGTGCCCTCTTCTTGTCATCCCAGTCCGTGACACTGGGATCTAGCAAGCTTTGCTTGCAAACAAGTCTAATACGCGTCGCGTTTTATGCCAAAACACAATTGGAGTTACATGCAAAATAGATCCCAGACTGGGATGACAAAAAAAGGAGCACTGGAATGACAGCAGTCCTACTTCATACCGCGATTCATTCGCGGTATCCCTTAGCCGCTAACAAGCAGCGGGATGACGGTTGTCGTTTAGCCATAAATATTAAGAAATTTACCAAGCGAAAAAAAAGGCAAAAGAAGCCCTGGGGTTATTATCCGCTTTAAAATATTGGCGTTTTTTATGTTTTAAACGCTTGACAAGCAAGATTAAGCTGCTTTTAATTGCAACTAACTTACGCTGCAAATGTTTAAGAAGTTTACTAAGCAGAAAAAAAGACAAAGAATCCCCGAGTTAGCTAGTCTTTTACTATCTCTGTCGAGTATTGGCATTTTTTGATGTCTTGTAACGCTTTATAAGCGCGTTCAGCTTATTTAGATAAAAATCTAGATGTAGATGAAGTTTTGTAAAGACATACAGTATCTATATACTGCAAAAAATTGAACATAAGACGCCGATACATTAAGTAATCGTTACCTTTTAATCTGCAGATTGGCGAAAGCAAATACAATAGCTTCACTATCATGATAAGGGCGCTGGCGAAGGGTGTCAAGTAAGTTTTTTCGTTTCATCCGATGCGCTGCCAAAAGTTTGTTATGCAAGAGATCCCATAAATTGGGTGTCATAATAACTAAACCCACATTAATTTTGGTGTACGTGACCTTGAAAGATCGTGATTCAATACTTAAATTATTAGGGTAGTAGGCAAATAATGGAGCTCACAATGCATAACATACAAGAAACTGAAAATTTAAAATTTGACGCTGAGGTAGGGAAAGTACTGAATATAGTGATTCACTCACTTTACACCAATAAATACATTTTTCTGCGTGAATTAATATCAAATGCATCGGATGCATGTGATAAGTTGCGTTATGAATCTCAACTAAATCCTAATTTGCTAGATTTGAGTGATGAATTAAAAATCACTATCAGCTCCAATAAAGATAAGAACGAGCTATATATCACTGATAATGGCATCGGAATGAACAGGCAGGATTTAATAGACAACCTTGGTACAATTGCAAGCTCTGGTACGCAAAAGTTCTTAGATGCGATTAAGAATAGCAAGGATTCAAGCCAAGCTGTGGAGCTGATTGGGAAGTTTGGTGTTGGTTTTTACTCAAGCTTTATGGTTGCATCAGAAGTAATAGTAGAATCAAGAAAAGCTGGAGAAGAGGAGTCTTGGGTCTGGCAATCCAAGGGAGATGGAGAGTATTCGATAAGTAAACTAGACAATCAAATTTCTCGTGGAACTAAAATTACACTCATTATGCATCCTGAAGAAAACGGGTTTTTAGATAAATTTCGTGTTGAAAACATTGTCACTACTTACTCTGATCACATAAATTTTCCTGTTGAATTCATAGACGAAGAAGGAAAAAGTGAAAAGTTAAACAGTAAGGCTGCAATTTGGACTAAGCCAAAAAATGACGTTACTCAAGAGGAGCACAACGATTTTTTCCGCAGTGTTGCCCACGTTGGCGGGGAGCCTTGGATGATATTGCATAATAAAAATGAAGGTGCAATAGAATATACAAATTTGCTTTATGTTCCCTCTATTAAACCTTTTGATTTATTTCATCCAGATAGACGTTGCTCTGTGAAGTTATATGTAAATAAAGTATTTATCACTGAAGATAACGTACAGATCATACCGCAGTATTTACGTTTTCTGAAAGGTATTGTTGATTCACCGGACTTGCCTCTTAATATCAGCAGAGAAACGCTGCAAAATAATCGTGTTGTTGAGCAAATCAGGAAATCCCTCACTAAACGCGCGATATCAGAGCTCGGTAAAAAGGCAAAAGAGAATTTGGAAGAGTACACAAAATTCTGGACCAATTTTGGTGCAGTATTAAAAGAGGGTCTTTGTGAAGCTATGCCAACTGATGAGAGAGAAGCGCTGCTCTCAATTTGCAGATTTCAGAGCACTGGTGATGAGAAATTAGTCAGCATTGATGACTATATAAGCAGAATGAAGCCTGAGCAGGAGCATATCTATTACCTCACCGGAAATAGCCTCGATTCAGTGAAAAACAGTCCACAACTTGAAGGATTCGTCAGTAAAGGACTAGAAGTGCTCCTATTTGTTGATCCAGTTGATGATTTCTGGACTAGTGTAATTCATGAATACAAAGATCAGAAAATCAAGTCTGTAACCCGCGCAGATGTTGATTTGGAAAAATTCTCTTCAGAAGAAGATAAGAAAGATGAAGAAAATAAATCGAATGGAGAAAAAACTGAGGAAACTATACTGCAATATTTTACCACAGTGCTCGGAGATTCAGTAAAAAGCGTAAAAATCTCCAAAAAATTGACTGATAGTCCCGTATGCCTAGCGGTTGATGAAGGTGCTATGGATCTTCGCATGGAACGTTTTTTGCGTGAACAAAAGCAGCTAAACTACCGCACGCCAAAGGTGCTGGAAATAAATACTAAGCATCCTGTAATAAAAAGCATAATGAAATCCCATACTGAAAGTGGTGAAAACCCAACATTGGAGGACATGATTCATTTATTATTTTACCAAGCTTGCATCGTGGAAGGTGAAGAGATGGATGATGCAAGCCTGTTTGCTAAGAGACTAAATAATTTACTTGGCAAAATTGTTGTCTAATACTATACTAGATTAGTTATTCATGTGAGGTAATATATAATTAATCTACTTAGAAAACCTATTCCACAAACAGCAGGTGTTACAGGAAAAGGTAAAGTTAAAAGCAGAAACAATTCTAGGGATCTAACTAAAATTGCAGGATTTAACCAAAAAAAGTTATTAGAGATGATCAACTTCGCTATGGTAGGCTATTATGTTAGCGATTGTGGCTATAAGGACAATGGATTTGTTAAGCTAAAGAAAGGAGGATATAAAACTCCTGCTCAACTTGAGAAAGAGGGTTACAAAGTTGTTCAATTTCATGGCATTATTCCCGGTCGAGAAGTTCAACATACTGGTTATGTTTTCATAAGGGGTAAGGAAGTAACTATAGCATACCGCGGTACTTGTAATCTTGACGACTTTAAAACAGATGTTGAAATACCTTTAATTCGTCAATATGAACTTCTGCCCAAAGGTGGTAAGATCCACCTAGGTTTCTACTCCGTATTTGAAAATTCCTGGGAGAGTCTTTACGGGATATTAAAAAGGTACGCTAACGATCGAGTATTAGAAATCAGAGATTTAAAAATTAATCTTACAGGTCACAGCATGGGAGGTGCTGTCGCTAACATAGCTGCTCTATGTTTAAGTGTAACAGAGGATGCAAAAGATTTGCATATTGCAACTTTTGGTGCACCAAGGGTTTTTAATCGTAATGCTGCTAAAGTCTGTAATGAGCTCTTCGGAAGAAAGACTATTAGAGTAGTTGATCGATCAGATTTCATACCTTCATTACCACCTAATTTTATGGGCTATAAACATGTAGGCAAACAATTGAAAATAGGAAGACATTCCGTGCCGGCGTTGCATGATCACAAATTAGAAGTTTATCATGATCTTATTCTAAAAATAAAACCAAAAAATTTTAAGTCGGATAATAGCACATCTGCAACATGCTACATCCTTTCCCGGGCTGCTAGGGAAGTGTATGATGTACTAACTGTACCCAGTTGCCTTATTCCAAGCACCCATTCAAGTAGCGATAAACAATATTTTGAACGAGTGAAAGATCAACATAAGAATGCTTCATTTTCTGAAATAATTAATAAATATCCTGAGCTTAGCAATAGAAATGATAAATTTCTTGACAAAGATAGAAGAAATGGTATTATGGGTGACATAAGGGCTTCAATAAAGAAGTCCAGAGGCAATTATAATAATAAGGAGGGTGTAATGACCAAATTTAAAGAACAAAGTGAAAAGTCAGTCAGTTGGGAGGGAGGACTTTCTAATATTGACAATCTGACCAACTCGAAAGAAAGATCAGCTGGTAAAATGACCGATTTTGAAAAGCAAAATAGAGGGAATATGACTGGTGTGGCAGAATCGTTTGAAAATTGGGAGAATTCGGGGGAAATTCCTGGTATTGACAGTCCGAATAATCTTGAAGAAGGTAAAAAGACTGTGGCTGAACTTGCAGGATATTTTAACGAGCGTTTGGGTAACCCTAAAGAGCTTCCTAGTAAGCTCACCCGTATAGGAGTACCTACTATGGGTATCAGTTTAAAACAAAGTAAAAATAAGTCAGTCAGTTTGGCAGAAGGATTATCCAATGTTAACAGTTTGACCGATTTTAAACAAAGTAAAAAGAAGTCAGTTAGTTTTGCAGAAGGACTTTCCGATGTTAATAATTTGACCGATTCGGGAATAGAAACTCCTGATGCTGACAAGTTGACTGATTCTAAAGAAAAGGAACAAAATAAAAATCCGGGTATTTTGAAAAGACTTTCTAATCGGCTCAGTCCTAAAAAAAAGACACAAAGTATGTTGTCAACATCGGGTTCGGGTAAATACAAGAAATTGGATGAAGGATTTTTTGAAGCTAGCACTATTACAGATACTAATAATAATGAAAAACAATCTTCTTATCAGTCTGATAATGAGAATAATCCTTCTTTAAACGTTAGCAATGTGTCTACAACTGAGGAACAACGTAACGAAAGGTCGAACAGTTCGGAAGAACTTCCTAAGGCCGACAAAAAGTTGATTGATGCCATCAAGAAGCTCGATTTTAAAAAAGCGAGAGAATGTATAAAGAAACGAAAAAGCATTATTTTAATTACATCTGCTGAGTCTATGTTAAAGGGAGTAGTGGAGGAAGCTAAGAAAGAAATCAGTGATTTGCCAGGGAAGGAGCGAAATAAACAAGAAAGTAAACTCCAAGAGATCAGAGATTTGATTAATGAAAAACTTTATGTTATTCAGGATGACCACGTGCCATCAGTAAATGGTTTAGACAGAGCTGAGCTAGAGAAAGCTGAATCCGAAAAATTTGTAGCAGAATCAACTGAACTAGAGAAAGCTGAATCAGAAGCTGAATTCGAAAGACTTGCAGCAGCATCAACTGAACGAGAGAAAGCTGAATCAGAAGCTGAATTCGAAAAAATTGTAGCAGCATCGGCTGAATTAGAGAAAGCTGCATCAGTACAAGATCTGTATCTTGATCATGCACAACCAGTAAATGCTAACAGTAGTGCAGAAGATGTTAGTGCTGAGAAACAAGCTCTTACTCAATTTGCTGAATTACAAACGGATGACGAGCTAGACTCTTCAAGTGGTGAACCTTTGTATAGCACAATAGGTAGTGGCTCAAGTGATTCTCAGTCTGCAAATGGAGATGATTCGCAAAATCTACAACCAGAAAATCCAGTGCTCACATCTATAGCAACTGATAGTGATGTGCTAGATTCTTCAAGTGAAGATGTTAGTGATACTACAGGTACTATTGCTGATCAGTCTACTGAATACATAACACCACAAACAAGTGATACGCCAGATTCTCCAAGTGATAAGGGTAATCCTCAGCTTAAAAGCGAAGGTGATCCACAAGATGATGTTAGTTCTTTAAGCAGCGATGAGCATAGCAGTGCCTCTTTAAATGCTGATACAACTGAAAATGTTACTGACAATGAAGAAGAGCCTGTGGTAGATAGTAAGAATGATCAACCTGCAGATAAAGAAGGTGATTCAAAAAGTCCGGTAACTTTTATCATCGAGGGTGATGATAATAAGGTAGTTATTGAGCAAGACAACAGTGTTAAAACGCATCCACAAAGCACAAAAAGTAGTAAGCTGCCTGTTATAGCTGCTTCTGCACTAGCACTAGCTGGAGTTGCTTCGGGAGCAGCTATTGTAGTTTGCCTAGAGATGTTAGCAGTGGGGATAGCAGTTGGAGCTTCTTGTCTGGTTGCAGCTGCAGTTATATACTGCTGCACACCTAAAAGCTCGGTTGAAAGTAACAATGTTACTAAGCTTACAGGTGATGAGCTTGCTGCACAACAAACAGTAAACTAAGGAATAAATATTGTAGTTTACCATTTAATAATTTATTATAATTATGTTAATTATCGGTAAATAAGGACTTGGTAAACTACGAAGAAATATTCTTGAATAAAATAAAAGATATAAAAGATGAAGGGCGCTACCGTGAATTTACCCACTTTGCGTCATTGCCAGGTAGGCTTCCCCACATTATGGACTATGAAAGAAATAGGGAAGTAATCGTCTGGTGCAGTAATAATTATCTGGGAATGTCACAAAATGAGAGTGTCATTGCCGCTATTCAAAATTCATCTGTTGGCGCTGGAGGAACAAGAAATATATCTGGTACAACAAAAGAGGTTGTCGAACTTGAAAAATCCTTAGCTTGTTTGCATAAAAAAGAGGCTGCTTTAACTTTTGCTTGTGGCTACCTCGCTAACCAGACAACACTTAGCACTTTATCGTCTGTTATTCCGGGCGTAGTAATTTTTTCAGATGAGAAAAACCATTCTTCGATGATAGAAGGCATAAAATCAGGAAAAAGGCCAAAACATATATTTAAACACAATGATGTTGATCATCTAGAGCAGCTACTTAAGTCTATAGACAAAAAGACACCAAAAATCATAGCACTTGAATCCGTATATTCAATGGATGGTGACATAGCACCGCTTGAAGCGATATGTGACCTGGCAGATCAACATAATGCAATTACCTATTTGGATGAGGTGCACGCAGTTGGCATGTATGGTTCACATGGTGGCGGAATTGCAGAAAGAGAAGGCCTGATGGATAGAATAACCGTTATTCAAGGTACACTATCAAAGGCTTTTGGAGTGATGGGTGGGTATATAGCGTCTTCAAAGAGCTTGGTAGATGTAATAAGAAGTTCCGCTCCAGGATTTATTTTTACCACTGCTATGTCGCCTGTTTTAGCAGCGGCAGCAAAGGCAAGCGTTGAGCACCTAAAGTCGAGCAACATTGAAAGGGAAAAGCAAAAGCAAGTCGTTGAAAAAGTAAAAAACTCACTGAGAAATGCAGGAATTAACTTCATTCCAACAGAAACTCATATAATTCCAATAATAATTGGCGACCCAGAGTTATCCAAAAAAGCATCAAAATTATTATTTGATAAGCATAGAATATACGTTCAACATATAAATTATCCAACGGTGCCAAGAGGAACTGAGCGTTTCCGTATTACCCCTACACCTTATCATACCGATGAAATTATAGAACATTTAACAGAGTCTCTTGTAAAAGTTTTCGAAAAGCTGTCTATTTCTGTAGCCTGTTTGCAATATCATCAGCAATAATTAACCCATTATTTTCTGTTAACCTTCCACCGCTTTCTTGCAGGAAAAGCTTACCAAGTAAAGCCTTATATTGATTAATTCCAGAGTAAATTATTCCACTGTGCCTTCCTGCCGCAAGGTATGCAAAGCCTAAAATTGTTGAACCTATGGAGCGTACATTACTATTGCCAGGCAGCAATTTATTTAACAAATTACCACTTACATCTATTAGACCCCCTTCACGGCTTTTCACTCGCATTTTTACATGACGAGATCTAAAATCCTCAAGAAAAGCACCTTTCTTTTCTTCTGCCCAAAAAGTTTCTCTAAGAGCCGGAGCATCAATTACAGCTGCCACAACTTTATTTTTATGAATGAGACAGACTGATACTGCAAAATAAACCATGCAACTAGAAAAGTTCTCCCTGCCCTCTATAGGCATAATAAACCAGGTATAAGTGTTATCTTTTACTTCTTGATCAGTATCATCTTCAAAAATAAAACCATAGTCTCGTTTGTAGTCGTGCAAGCAATCGTATATGGTTTGCTTGGATTTTGAATAAGTTTTATTAATAAAGTCTGCTGATTTAACATTAGAAATTTGCAATTCATTAAAATCGCGCATAAGCTGCTTGGAAGCATTACGCACAGAATCAAGCATCACATTAATTCGTGGTGATGAGAGGGACATTCTTCCTTTTACTCTTTCACTCTTTCATAATAGCTGTCACCTGGAGTATATACTACAATTTTATCCTCTTCTTTTATAAACTGAGGCACGTTAACGCGCATTCCGTTTTCCAAAATTGCAGGCTTATAAGAAGCAGTAGCAGTTTGTCCTTTAATAACAGACTCTGTTTCTTTCACAGCAAGTGTAACATAATCAGGCACATGCGCAGAAATTATTTTGTCTTGATAAGCTACAACTTTAATTTTCATGTTATCCTGTAAATAAATTTTTTTTTCTCCCAATAAATCCAAATTTATAGTGATTTGCTCGTAATTACTTGGATGCATAAGATTTACAATGTTTCCTTCAGTGAAAAGGTAAACATATTCCTCTTCATCTAAAATTGCCCTTCTGATTGTTGCATCAGAACGAAATCTTTCATAGTGTTTTGCTCCTGTTTTAATGTTTTTCATTTCAGCTTGTATGTATGCACCACCTTTACCAGGTTGAGTATGCATAATACCTACAACCAAAAATAATCCGCCGTTATGTTCCAACACCTGACCTGGTCTGATATCGTTAGCTCTTTCTGCCATAATTACATTTTCAGTTTGATCTTACAATTATAAATAGCTTTATATAAATATCAAAGTCTTTATTAGTCAATAAATTCTGGCATATTTAATACTATACACCTCCCCTTTATATTTATATGTGAAAATATCTCTTTAGTGAAAGATAGCATAATGCGTTTTTTTGTGCTGATAACTAAAATTTCTAATATATCCCCTGAGCCGAAATTATACACAGATTTTACATAGCCATATAATTCATTACTTTTCAGCCTTACTTCCATATCTACAAGGTCACTTTGGTAAAATTCATCCTCATCATTTAGCTCTGGTAACTTGCTTCTTTCTATATATAGCTTCTTATTCCTTAAAAGCTCTGCTTCATTACGGGAATTTACTCCGCTTATTGTAGCTATTACTAAATTATCACCTATGACGGATACTGAGTCTATTTTATAATTCTCATCACCACTGATTAGCTCACCATATAGGGAGATATTTTCAGGCTTTTCAGTAAAGGTTTTTACTTTAACAGCTCCTTTAATTCCGTGAGGAGAGGTAATAATTCCTAAACATACCAGATTATCGTTCATATTAAGATGATAACTAATGTTGGATTTTTTGTCTATAAGGCATAAAACACCTAAAAATGTTTGTTGTAATTCTATCAATACAATGTATTATGGAATATATTGTATTAATAGTGGGAAGATATGACTCAATATATTACTGATGAAAATATTCAAGAGCTTATCTATTATTTAGAGAAAGTTAATAGTGAGCTACGAGGTGAATCTATAAAGCTCTTCGAAAACAAAGAGTCTATAATAGTAGAACGTCGTAAACCTGTTGTTGAAGGGATGCTAGAGCATCTAAAAAATCCTTCCACCACTAACTATAATACTATGATTGATGCAGAAACTGGGTTTGGCAAGACTTATGATATTGTACTGTGGAGTTATGTGCTAGCTCAAGCAGGGTATCACCATTTAGTTGCAGTGCCAAAAAATGGTGATTTAGTTGAACAAGCTAAGAAAATGATAGATAGTGCATTTGCTATAGACATTAAAACACCTAAAACTGTGCAAGAAATTAAAGATGCGCTGAAAGTCACTGAACCTACAACAATTATAGTAACACATGATCTGCTTTTACAGCAAGAGAATGATCGAAAATTTGAAGAGCAAAACGGCGAAAAGCTTAAATTGTGGGTTAGTGTTGATGAAGCAGATAGCATTAACAAGCAGCAGGCCTTTGAAAATATGTGCAAACTTGATGCGGAGTATCCTACGACTTACCTAACCGCAACACCAAAGAAAAGGATCTTAAACAGATGTGGAAAAATTATCAGTCTTACCAGATCAAGTAGACGCTGCATTGCAGACACTATCAAAACAGTAAATGTTATTGCAAAAACTAATGAAAGAGAAAAATTCAATCGAGCATTCGTGGTGAATGTTGCTGCTACCATAATACCTTTAATTACATTATTCCCTATTATAAATAGTAATGTTGCTGCAATAATTGGTCTAACTTCAGATTATTGGTTATATTCCGCTTTAATTAATAATCTATACTTTATAATTTCTTTCGTTATACTTTCTATAGTAATGTTGCCAATTTGGTGGGTGTTGACCAAAATAACTGGAGTAGAGTCAAAAGAACTGCTCTCTAGGTTAGCTGCTAACGTGCGCAGCTTATTTACTAGGGAAAAGTCTAGTCCAGCTCATGAATATGTTGAAGAATGTGAAGAAGTTTTTAATTACGATAAACTTGTTGACTCTGATGATCCGCTGGAATCTGTGAGATGGAATATACAAAGTCCGGTTGGGGAAAATGCTCTTATTCTAGTTAATGATGTGAATAGCATAATTAACCTTAGCTTTGCATTGCAAGGTAAGAATAATTTGGTATATGAAGATGGTACGCGTTATGAAGTTTATAATAAATTTCAGCCTGAAGGGATGTCGTACCAAGATTACAGACTCAAATTACGTCAATCAAACTTTATAAACTGCGTTAAAAAGCAACACCCCGGTCTAACAGAAGAACAGATATCTAAATTGAAAGACAAGATAGATTTTAGCAATACTGCTAAGTATCTAGAATACAGAGTAATGCATTCAATGATTGATCTTACACTTTCGTATTTAGTGGGATGCGATAACACCGCTTTGGATAAACAAAGAAGAGAAGATTTAGGTAGATTAATAGAAGGTGTTAAAGATAAGGTTAGTACTGCTAATGATAGCAGCATTATAGATTTTCTAAAGGAAAAAGGTTTTAGCGAGCAATTCGCTAGGAATAAACTTTTACCACAGATAAAGACAGTAATTAAAGCATTGGATAACAGCAATGATGGGCAACGCAGGTTGATAGTAGACAATTGGCACTTAAGTAAAGAGCTGCATGATCTTATGGAAAGAAGAAAAGATGTACTGCATGGTCTCAGTGATTTCTGCAAAAAAAATAAATGTATTTTTGCAGGACTTGGAAAAAATGATCTTGGTATTGAGGCAAATAAACCTTGTTTTAAAATAACACGTAATGACGCAGGTAAATATGGAGTTGACTATTGTAATTATGACCAAGAAGATTTAAATACATTGGCTAAATATGCGTTGACAACAATCGTAGATGAATCAAAAGGTCGTGGGTTTGATAGCGAGTATAATCACGTTGCATCAATATTTACAGATTCAACTAGTCAGTTCAACAATCCAGCAGGAGCTTTGCAGAATTTGGGAAGAAATAGAGAACGCAATCCTAACAAGCAACCTTGGTTTTTTGCTGCTGGAGGTGAAAAAATTGAGTTATTTGTAGATAAAGTTTTAGCAAAATTAAAAAGCGCACCGCAGGATTTTTGTCAAAAGGTTTTATTTCCAGCCACTGATAGGTACAATAAACTAATAAAAAATAGAATGGGAATAGAGCTTGGAGAAAAAATAGAGATTTATATTAGCGAAAACATGGATGCACTAGGAAATATCAATGATGCAGCTCTGAAAAAATTTTCAGATGATTCGATAAAAGAGGTGTATGAAAAAGTACATGATATAAATGATTTTGACGTAGGAAAGACAGAAGAAGATTTACGTAAGATTTTAAAAAGCACAGAAAAATATCTTTGTTCATATAAAGACAGAATTAAAAACAACGGTAAATTATCCTGCACACGCTCAGTTCTATTTTCTGTGGGAAGTGCTATTGCAAAGTCCATGTATTATCTATGGGCAGGATTTGACTATTTAGTCTTTTTAGCTAAAGCGTATAATGTAGGTAAGTCTGAAAATGCTGATGCAAAGGCATATGTGCATATAATCAGAAACTGCTACTTTGAAAGTAGTGTGAAGGCTAAAAATGTATTAGATCATGTATTAAAAATTGCCAGAGAAAATGATGATAGTTTTACACAAAATAGTTTGTACAAAGACAATGGAGATAGGTGTAAAGAAAAAATCATCTCATACTTTCAATCTAAACAATATATACACGCATTAGATAAAACAGTTGCTTGCATTGAAAATGAGCATTTAGCAACAGTTTTGAGAGCCGTAAGTTGCAGAGATGATGCTAATAAAACAGCACAAGAAATTAAAGACTTTTTGTATGATTTAAAGAATTTAAGCTGCGCAGACTTTAGAACAAAGCATTATGGTGGATGTTCATATAAAATGAGCAATTTATACAAGATCAATAATCAAATTAGTATGGTAATTGATGAAGTTATAGATTGCCATAAATGGCGTCATGGAGTAATTTCAGAGCAGGACAGTCTTTTGAGAGAGTTTTTTCCAGACTTGAAAGAAAATTTTGGTTTAAGAATTAAATTAAAAACTAACCATAATATTTTTAAAGTAAAAGTTAACAATAACCTTTCTGAATTGTATCGCAAGCACTGGAAAGAACGTTCTAGACAAAGGATGGTCTTGGGTACAGCTATGCTATTCATCGGACTTATAGTTTCAGCGAAGCTTATATATGAAATATCATTAGGCCATACTATGCTATTGCCATCACTTTGCGGTTTCATAGTATTTGGACCGCTAGCATCTTTGTGTGGTGCATTATTATGTGGAATAACGATCTATTTAGTGAAAGGGACATTTTTTCTTTTGGGAATACCAATCCTGTTAGGGGAATTATCGAAATGCGTTTTTAGAAACGATTTAGTACAGGATTTATCAGAAATAATATTATCACTTGGTAATAACTCTTTCTTCCAGGCTCCAAAAAGCGTCATACAATTATTTATATTTGAGGATGCAACAAAGTTCAACTCACTAAGTGATATGAATGAGCTCATACTGATAAGAGAGCAGGATAAGGTAAAATGCATGAATGAAGTAGCTGATAAAGTTATAGCTACTGACTTATCTTCAGTCCTGATACAGCCAACACCTCGTGAAGCGAAATCGTATCTGTTCAGCCAATGACGTCAACTTAAGAGCCTTCATTAGCAAACTCTCCTAAAGACATGATGGCGTTTAGGCTTATCTACTTTATTGCGGCTGTCCCGGTCGGATCTTAACTTTAGCGCGTATACTTAAAAAGGGCTTGAAAGTTTTTTGGCGCAACAAGCACTTGATAAAGTTTCTGTCTCACCACACCAAATAAAACTGAAAAATTTAAACGATACTCAGCAATTTGATCTGGGTTCCAAGGCCCTTGTGCATCACACATATGAAGCGATAATATATTGCACATGACCAAATTTGCCCAAAATTCTTGTAATACAGCCTCTCCAGAAAAATTCTCTAACTCTGCTCCTACTTTGAGTCGTTTATAGCACTCCTCTATGTGCCACCTTAATACATAAGCTTTACTGATATCTTCCAAAGTCTCGATCAAAAACTCTGTTTCTCCGTTGGCTAATGTCAGCACTACAACTCTTACTTTCTGTCCTTCCATTTTATTTTTTAGCTTTTCATTTTCTAATATAAAATCAAAATCTAATTCGCCAGCGTTCCCATAGCTTGCTATAATTTCTTTTTTGCAAGCGAAAAATAAAATCTACTTCCAAATCATAATGCTGCTGAATGATTTTACTGAAGACGATCATAGATAAATAATAATTTCTCTTGATTTAACGAACGCATTTGAGTGATAACTTCGGGTAATTGCTCTTCCGCCAACGTTTGTTCACCTATATTCCAAGCCGCAAGACGAGCACTACAAATCAGCGAAGTACACAAATCAACAAACAAATTGCCAATGGTGCCTGTTGTTCCATTTGGTTCAAACTCAGATACAATTTCTTCAGAGTTGAATACCAGAACCATCTGCTGCAATAAGTCTATAGCCTCTCCAACTCAGGTTCATCCTGATAGGCTGTTTGGATGCTTAAATTCTTGAAAGCCTGTATGGCAAATCTTATACCTTGCTTTAGAAAAAGCTTGCTTTGAGGGTACATGTCAATGGCTCCATAAGTTCACATTAGACTTCTTTCAAAATTCATGTAGGGAGCTCAAAATTGTGAATTGCAGCAATCAAATTAAACCTTAAACCAAAACGTTTTCGTCGGTTTCTATACCTGTCCGAGATGATTTTAAACCTTTTCAATTACGTTTTCAACAATTGCCCTTTGGCTCATAAGTGCCCTGTTCTCTTTTTTTTGTTCTTTGCTTAACGGATTCTTTTTCGTTTTCCTGTGCGGTAATACAACATTTTTGTGTATCTTCTGCATTCCCCTGTAGCCGGCATCAGCTAAGATTTTAGTTTGCGGCAATACTGCTACCTTTGATTCTCTAAACATCCGTGTTTTCTACCATTCGAGAAAGATGTGCATATGACTTTTCTACTCTTCTTCTCTGTTACTATTTGTGTTTTTATAGTATGCCTTTTTTTCTTTCCAGAGTAGAAGGGCTTTTGCTTTTTTTTGGTCTCTCTACTGGCGTTTCAGTTCCGTCTATTACTAAAACTTCATATTCTACATCACTCTTTAATAGCTCTTTTTTTCCTGGTAATGCAAAATCTGGATGTTTTATTAATATGTCTTCTACCCATCTTATTATTTTAAAACTGTTACTTTCACTCATGCCATAGCTTTGCCCAATATGAAAATATGTACGATATTCTCTTATATATTCCAGTGCCATAAGTAGCCTGTCTTCTATGCAAAGTTTACTTTTTCTTCCACTTCTAGCTTTTTTTCTTTTATCCTCCACTTCTAGAATTTCTACCATTCGCTCAAATGTTGCTTTTTTTACCCCTGTTAAACGTCGAAACTTTTCTCCTTCTAACTTTTCTATTTCCTTATATTTCATGCTTTCAAATACTTCATCTTACACTCCCTCTAACAATTTTGAAAGAAGTCTATTTACCAGATAAAAAAAAAGGCAAAAGAAGCCCTGGGGTTATTATCCGCTTTAAAATATTGGCGTTTTTTATGTTTTAAACGCTTGACAAGCAAGATTAAGCTGCTTTTAATTGCAACTAACTTACGCTGCAAATGTTTAAGGAATTTACCAAGCAGAAAAAAAGACAAAGAATCCCCGAGTTAGCTAGTCTTTTACTATCTCTGTCGAGTATTGGCATTTTTTGATGTCTTGTAACGCTTTATAAGCGCGTTCAGCTTATTTAGATAAAAATCTAGATGTAGATGAAGTTTTGTAAAGACATACAGTATCTATATACTGCAAAAAATTAAACATAAGACGCCGATACATTAAGTAATCCTTACCTTTTAATCTGCAGATTGGCGAAAGCAAATACAATAGCTTCACTATCATGATAAGGGGACTGGTGAAGGGTGTCAAGTAAGTTTTTGTATTTTAATTTTAGAATTTTATAGGCTTTTGTTCTCATGAAAATTATGTTCTCATGAGTAAATTAATGTTATCCTTTTTTATTGATCTAAAGTTTTTTATGTTCATACACTTGCGTGTTCATAGTGTTTATTCGCTGCTTGAAAGCTCGGTTAAAATTGAGGAGCTGATCGGCCTTTGTTTGCGAAATAAAATGCCAGCGGTTGCAATTACTGATTCAGGTAACTTGTTTGGCTCGCTCGAGTTTTCAGAATATGCGGCAAGTAGGGGAATACAGCTAATAATAGGATGCAATATTATAGTTAAACATTCAGAACAAAATTTACCTATATTATTGCTTGCAAAAAATGAGCAAGGGTACACTAATTTAGTCACTTTGGTGAGTGAGTCTTTTAGAAAGCGCAAGAATAACAGCGATATTCCTTACGTTGATTTTGATGAGCTATTGAATTTAAGTACGGGTCTGATCGCTTTAACCGGTGGATGTTTGGCTCAACTATTGTTGGGGCAAGATAAAGAAACGGTTGAAAAACTGCTTTCAGCATTCAATGGTCATTTATATGTTGAATTGCAGCGTCATGGGTTGAATAAAGAGCTAGAGCTTGAAGAAGCTTTGATAGACTTTGCTTATCAGCGCAATATACCACTGGTTGCAACGAACGATGTGTTTTTTCCAAATAGGTCTGACTATGAGGCTTATGATATATTAACGTGTATATCAGAGGGGAGTTATGCCCTGGAGAATAACAGAAAGAAGTTAACTACCGAGCATTACTTCAAGTCTGTGGCAGAAATGGAGGAGCTGTTCAGCGACGTTCCCGAAGCAATTCATAACACTTTAGTGATAGCTAAGCGGTGCTCTTACATGCCAAGAAGCAGGCAGCCTATTTTGCCTAAATTTCCTTGTCGAGAAAATAAAACTGAGAATGAAGAACTGAGGGAGCAGGCAGTTGCAGGATTAGAATTCCGTATTGCGAATGAGACAGACATAGACCTTAAACAATACTACGATCGGCTGAATTACGAACTGAGTGTGATAACTTCGATGAACTACGCTGGCTACTTTTTGATAGTTTCTGATTTCATTCGTTGGAGCAAAGCAAATGGCATTCCAGTTGGTCCAGGAAGAGGCTCTGGTGCTGGATCAATTGTTGCTTGGGGCTTGCAGATTACAGACCTTGATCCAATAAAGTTTGGCCTAATATTTGAAAGATTTTTGAATCCTGATCGTGTATCGATGCCTGACTTTGATATCGATTTCTGCCAAGAGAAAAGAGACCTGGTTATTGATTACGTTCAGAAAAAATACGGTTACGTTGCTCAAATAATCACTTTTGGAAAATTGCAAGCAAGGGCAGTATTGCGTGATGTTGGTAGAGTATTGCAAATGCCTTACTCTCAAGTGGATAAAATATCTAAAATGGTTCCATTTAATCCAGTAAATCCTGTAACTTTATCACAAGCGATAGAGTTTGATCAAAACCTGCAGAAAGAGCGGGATAGTGATGAGGTAATTGCAAAGCTTCTTGATATATCTCTTAAGCTTGAAGGAATATATCGTCACGTTTCAACTCATGCTGCTGGAATTGTAATATGTGATCAAAAGTTGGAAAATTTTGTTCCTGTGTATTATGATCCAAATTCAGCTTTGCCAATCACTCAATACAGCATGAAATATGTGGAGAAAGCTGGGCTAATAAAATTTGATTTTCTTGGGCTTGGTACGCTAACGCTAATAGATCATGTATGTCGTTTAATTAATCGTGATGGAAAAAAGATTGATATTTCTTCAGTTCCTTTGAATGACCAAAAAACCTATGAGATACTCTCAAGCGGTGATTCAATTGGAGTGTTTCAGCTTGAAAGTTCGGGAATGAGAGAAGCTTTAATTAAACTAAAACCGGACTGCATTGAAGATATTATCGCTTTAATTTCCCTTTATCGTCCAGGACCTATGGATAACATTCCAACTTATATTGCAAGAAAACATGGACTTGAAAAGCCAGATTATATTCATCCGTTACTTGAGGAAGTATTAAAAGAGACATTTGGGGTAATAATTTACCAAGAACAAGTGATGGAAATAGCCCGTATTCTTTCCGGGTATAGCTTAGCGGAAGCAGATTTGCTGAGACGTGCTATGGGTAAGAAAATCAAGGAAGAGATGGATAAACAACGTGAACTTTTCATCCAAGGGGCAACGAAGAATGGCGTTGATTACGACAGGGCAAGTTATATCTTTGACCTTGTTGCAAAATTTGCTGGTTATGGATTCAATAAATCTCATGCTGCAGCATATGCGGTGATATCTTATCAAACGGCTTACCTTAAAGCTAATTATCCATTAGAATTTTTCACAGCCTTGATGAATCTGAATATTGATGATAGAGATAAACTGAATTTATTTTATCATGCAGCAAAGTTTAGTGGCGTTACCGTTCTTCCACCTGATATAAACAAGTCTCAAGCTGAATTCTCAATAGAGGATGAACGCATACGTTATGGTATTGCTGCCTTGAGGAATGTTGGTTTTTCTATAGCGGAAGGAATAGTGAACGTACGTTCAAGCGCTTGTAAGGAAATATGGAAATTCATTCAAAATTCAGGTCATATAATAAATAAGAGAGCGCTAGAAAGCCTGATTAAATCCGGAGCATTCGATAGCGTGCATAAGAACAGAAAGCAGCTATATGAGTCAATGGACACGCTGATTTACTTTGCAAATAAAAACAAACAGGATAGAGAGTCAAGTCAAGCTGCTTTGTTTGGTAGTCTTGATGTCCTCAAACCGAAACTTAAGAATGTGGAAGATTTTGATGAGGAGGCAAAATTAGAACATGAGTTATTTTCACTAGGATTTTATTTAACTAATCATCCGCTTGAAAAATTTAGAACTCTTCTGGAAAAGTTAAATATTGGGTTTATCGGAGAAAATAGAACAGCAAAAACTGCTGGGGTAATATTAAATGCACGTATGAGAACTTCAGAGCGTGGAAGGTTTGTTATCCTCACACTTTCTGATCCCCATAACGTTTCTGAAATAGCATTCTATAATAATGAAATAATAGAAGAAAAAAGAGATTTATTTTCACCAGGAACATTTGTGATAATTGATCTTGAAGCTTCGGAAAATACGACAAGATTAGCAGGCAAGGATATATCTGAGTTTACAAAAAGAGTCACTTCTATAATAAAAGAATTAGTTCTCACCACTGAGTGCACGGATTCGCAAAAAGCCGCTATGGAATTAAACGCGATATTGAAAGATGAAGGCAGAACCAAAATAATGCTAAAACTTCTTCTCGAAAAACATAAAGTGAGCATCTTATTACCAGGTGCATACTCAATTGCTCCTCAAGTTATTTATGAAATATCTAACTTAAGCTGGATTAAAGGCGTAGAAATTAACACAAATAACTTGCTTATATAAAAAAGCTTTATATAATAAAATATTTAATCGGTATTAAAGGAAGATATAGTGAATCTTTATGAATTTACTTTTATAACACAACAAGGATTATTACAGCAAGAAGTAGAGGAGATGGTCCAAGAGCTAGCTATTTCATTGAAAAATATTAAAGCAGATGTTATGTTCCAGCAAATCAGGGATATTCTGAAAAAAGGAAATGACAAGCTTACAACACAAGAGTTAGAAGTGCGTGCTGAAAACATTAAAGAAGGTCTAGTTGCTTACTCTGATTTCTTGGAAGATCTTACAAAAATTTTATGGATTGAATTGGAAGAAGATCTTTCAAATTTGAAAGAAGTGAAGTCAAAAATTGATAAAGAGTTGAAAGATGACCTAAAAGATTTAGGAATAACGCAAGATTTTACAAAATTTCCAGGAGGCAGTACTAAAAGTGCGTTTATCCATAACGCAGTAAATGCTTTGAAGAGAAATATTTCAGAACATCTAATAAAGATTTTTCAAGATATTTTGAAAGATTTTAGAATAAACGGTCCAACTCAATCGAGCAAAGCATTGGAAATGCTTTTGAAAAACATTGAAGCATCAGGATTAATCAAGTATGAATATTGGGGTCTTTTGGATTTTGCATATCAAACAAATAAAATGAAGAGCGGTCATTATTGTATAATGTGCATAAGTTCTACTGCAAGCATTCTGGATGAATTTGTGCGTAGAATGAAACTTAATGAGAACGTTATTCGCCACTTTCCTGTGCAGGTTGATAAAATTTTTGAAGGTAAATCTTATATGATGAATAAACAAATTGAGGAGCAAAGCGCATAATGATGAAAAGACGAAATAGTTTTAATAATTCTTACGTATCTGTAAATAATAGGACTGGCTTTAGGCGTTCTAAAGTTTGCCCTCTTGCTGCGTCTAAAGATGAAGACATAGATTATAAGAATATAGATTTATTATCCAAGTTTACCTCTGACTATGGTAGGATATTACCTAGAAGATTAACAGGCGTATGTGCAAAAAAACAAAGGAAGTTACGCTTAGCGATCATAAGGGCACGTTTTTTAGCTCTTATTCCTTACTGTACTAAAAAAGTTTAGGTAATTTATGTTGATAATTTTAAAGGAAAATATAAGGACTTTAGGTAAGCTTGGTGAAGTTGTCAAAGTTAAACCAGGTTATGCACGTAATTTTCTTTTTCCACAAAGAAAAGCGGTGAAAGCTACCAAGGAAAATTTAACAAAGCTAGAGGAGCAACGTTTATTACTGGAAGAAGAGAATATAAAAAGATTAAATGTAGCAAAAGAGCTTGCATTGTCACTACGTGATAAGTTTGTGGTATTAATAAAGCAAGCTTCAGAGGATGGTAAAATTTTTGGTTCTGTAACAACACGTGAAATTGCAAAAATTTTACTACAAGAAGGACATGTGATAGATCACCGTAGTTTATCTTTTGGTGGAATAAGCATCAAAAACTTGGGTGAATACCAAGTAAACGTAGAATTACATAGTGAAGTAGTAGTACCAATTACTATATACGTCGTGAAATCCGAAACAGATGCAAATGAGCTAAGGCAAGTAAAATTGCAAAATCAGAAGTCTGAGCAACAAGAGGCAGAGCAAGATGCGAATAAAGAATCTACTGATGGTGATGATAGCTGATCAAAGATGATCCCTTGTTATAGCCGAAAAGAAATTTCTGCCATGGCTAAGCTGGTGTCATCCCAGTGCTCCCCTCCTGTCATCCCAGTGCGTGACACTGGGATCCAGTTTATTTCATCATGGACATTATTTTATGCTTCTAGAATCCGTTGTCCATTGAATAATTTGCAAATACTTTTATATCTGGATTCCAGTGTCACGCACTGGAATGACACCATTATTGGAATAAATCAAAAATGATCCCACGCTATAGCCGAAAAGAAATTTCTGCCATGGCTAAGCTGGTGTCATCCCAGTGCTCCCCTCCTGTCATCCCAGTGCGTGACACTGGGATCCAGTTTATTTCATCATGGACATTATTTTATGCTTCTAGAATCCGTTGTCCATTGAATGATTTGCAAATACTTTTATATCTGGATTCCAGTGTCACGCACTGGAATGACACCATTATTGGAGTAAATCAAAAATGATCCCACGCTATAGCCGAAAAGAAATGTCTGAGATTTGGGAAGAGAGCAACAAGTTTAATATATGGCTTAAAATAGAAAAATTAGCGTGTGAAGCTCAAGCAAAGTTAGGAGTGATTCCGAATAATATTGCTGAGAACCTCTCTGGTGCTATTGAATTTGATGTTGAATGTATCAACGAAATTGAATCCATTGTAAAACATGATGTTATAGCTTTTCTGACATATGTTGCTGAAAAAGCGGGAGTTGATGTTCGGTATCTACACTATGGAATGACAAGTTCTGACGTTTTGGATACATGCCTTGCGGTGCAGTTGAAAGAGTCATGTGATATTTTACTCGAGAATCTAAAAAATTTACTTGTAGCATTGAAAAAAAAAGCTGAGGACTATAAAGATATTGTTTGTGTTGGGCGCAGTCATGGAATGCATGCAGAACCAACAACTCTTGGATTAAAATTTGCTAGATTTTATGCTGAATTTAAACGCAATGATCAGAGATTAATTAGCGCGCAAAAAGAGATCTCAATTTGTAAAATATCAGGTGCAGTAGGTAATTTTGCAAATGTTGATCCGTTTGTTGAAGAGTATGTAGCGAAAGAAATGGGACTCATACCTGAAACCATATCGTCTCAAGTCATTCCTCGTGATAGACATGCCATGTTCTTTTCGGTTTTGGGAGTGATTGCAAGCTCAATAGAAAATATTGCAATTGAAATTCGTCATTTGCAAAGAACTGAAATCGGCGAAATTTCTGAGCATTTTTCCACTGGGCAGAAGGGAAGCTCTGCTATGCCACACAAATGTAATCCTATTTTAAGTGAAAATCTGACTGGACTCTCACGTTTAATACGCAGTTATGTTTTTCCTGCGTTAGAAAATGTTGCATTGTGGCACGAACGTGATATATCACACTCGTCTGTGGAAAGATGCATTGCTCCTGATGCTTGTATAACAATGGATTTTGCTTTAGTGCGATTAACAGATTTGATAGATAAATTGGTGATCAATAAGGAAAACATTGAAAAGAACTTAAATTCTTCAAAAGGTTTAGTTTTCTCACAGCGTGTATTGCTTGAGTTAGTAAATAGTGGTTTGGCGAGAGAAGAGGCGTATAAAATTGTTCAGAGCAGTGCAATGAAAGTGAAACAAAACAACAGTAATTTTCTGGCCGAATTGAAACAAGATAAACCCTTACTTAAGGTTATTAACTCGGAAAAACTTGAATCTTTGTTTGATTTGAAGTATTATACGAAACATATAGATCATGTGTATAATAAGGTTTTTAATTAGGCTGAGTAGCTCAGTTGGTAGAGCAGGAGGATCATAATCTCTTGGTCGGGGGTTCAAGTCCCTCCTCAGCCACTCGAAATAAACTATGTTTAGCAAAGCAGTGCTATTGGTGAAACCCAGTGTCAGCTAATTGAAATGGTTACGTTCAGTTGTGTATCCACTCAAGTGTACAGTTTAGAGGACAATGGATAAGAGATTGTGAAAAGGGTTTAGCTTTTGGCCTATGATCTCTTTAAATGACAGAATTTCACTACAAAACTTAACTTTCTTCTATGCAGTTAGCTAAGTCAAGAAAGGTGAATCTATCTCTTGTTACAAACGCAAGATCGACCACTTTACAATATTGTTCTTTATTCCAACTGAGGTGCTCTGGTAAGTGTGGAATTGATAGATCTTCAAATATTTTTTGCAGGTGTTTTGCAGGTAGTAAATTTTGCTTAATCAAACTGGAAATATTATGCCACTCTTTACAAATAATCTCTTGGATTTTTTGCTGCATAATTTGCTTCTGTTCAAAAGTTCTTACAAATTCGATATTACCAAAGCACTGAGTTATATGTTTTACATCTAAAGTGGTCGGTTTGATAATCGGGTTTTGTATTGATAATATCTTTTCCTGCAAATTAGCCATGGTAATCGTCGTAACAGCAATTTTTTCGCCATGTAGTGAAGAATAATCTTTTGTTACCATTTCCATTGCGTGAGCTATCATATGCTCTCCTTGGCTTGCAGAATAGCTGCCTTTTGATATTACCATTCCAAGTCCTGAAATTAATAGAACTTCCATAAGTAATAGGACCTCTTTTCTACTTCTTTTAGTAAGCGCCGTATACTCTCTTAGCAAAATTTGCTCCAAATCGCGAACAAGTGTAAAAGGTAATTCATTGTATTCTGTGCCAAGCAACAAATGAGATAGTAGCCAGTCAGCCTGAACTGTTGAACGACAAATGAAATCTGCAAATCCGCTTAATGTGAGGCGCAATGGTGCATTGGCAAGTATGTCTATATCTATATATACTGCTCTTGGAAGATGTGCTTTGAACGATTTTTTATATCCATTTACTAATATTGAAGCATTTGCAGATGTATATCCATTCATAGAAGCGGCTGTTGGGAACGATATATAATCTTTTTTCTCGAGGTAGCTTGCATATTTGCAGATATCGTTAACGGTGCCGCTACCAAATGCAACTATTAAGTCACTGTCTTTTGCTTTGTTTCTAACTAGATTTACGGTTTCAAGAGAGGCAGCTCTGCTTGGTGTCATGCAAGTAGCTGACACTGGGATCCAGGAAAACAACTTATGGATTCCAGTGTCACGCGCTGGAATGACAGGTGGAGCTGGAATAATTAAGTTAGGAATTTTATCAAATACGTTTTTGTTTAAAAGTTTTGCTGTATTTTCATCTGCAACTAGAAAGATGTCATTTCCGTGTTGTGTGCATATTTCATAGATATCATCAGCAAGGTGGTAATCTGTTATTACTTCCCTTAGAAAAGTTTGTTCGGCTTGATGTAATATTTGTTTTAAATAGTGCATAGAGTGTTTACAATATAGCAATATAATTATTTTAAGGTTGACATGAAAATTGACCCTGTAGAGCTAACGAGGAAATTGATCTCTTTTGAGAGTATAACACCAAGGGACGGCGGGGCAATAGAGTATATAGCAACAATCTTCAAGAAGAGTGGCTTTGATTGTGAAATTTTAGAGTTTGGTGATAAAGTTAAAAATCTTTATGCGAAATATATAAATGGAGTACCAAATTTGTGCTTTGCTGGGCATGTTGATGTTGTGCCACCAGGTCAATTAAAAGATTGGGCATTTGGTCCATTTAATCCAAAAGTGAGAGATGGAATGCTATATGGAAGAGGGGCCGCTGATATGAAAAGCGGAGTAGCTGCATTTATTGCTGCTATGGTAAATTTGATTGCAGAGAAGTTTCAATTTAATGGTTCGATAAGTGCATTGATTACCAGTGCTGAAGAAAGCATGGAAGAATATGGAACAAAGGCAGTTTTGAAATGGATGAAAAGTAAGCAGAAAAAGATAGATTTTTGTGTGGTTGGCGAACCAACCAGTAGTGAGAAATTAGGTGATACCATAAAAATAGGCAGAAGAGGTTCTGTAACATTTGAATTAATTTGCCATGGAAAACAAGGGCACGTTGCCTACCCAGACCTAGCAGATAATCCAATATATAAGGTAATATCGATATTGAGTAAGGTAAAAAATACTACTTTTGATCATGGTAATAAATATTTTCAGCCTTCACATTGCGAAGTTACTACTATCGATGTTGGAAATAATACTAGCAATCTAATACCTTGTTCAGCAACTACACGTCTTAACATTCGATATAACAATGAACAAACACCGGGTGGCTTATATAAGCTGATTGATGAAATATGCTCCAGTGTAACTAGCGATTATAAACTTTCTGTGCATAGCAGCAGGGACGTTTTTCTCTCTATTCCCGATAGAAATACTGATATTATGCTTGATGCGATAAATAAAGTTACCAGTATTGATGCTGTGCTGAGCACAAGTGGTGGCACATCTGACGCTGCGTTTATCAAAGATGTTTGTCCAGTGATTGAATTTGGTATAATCAACAAAACCGCACATCAGATAAACGAATGCGTATTAGTAAACGATATACACAAGTTAACAGCTATATATAAGGAGTTTATAGAAAATTATTTCAATCCCACTAATAAAATATTGAATCAGGTCAACGTAGTTAGTAATATATCTGGTGGTCCATTGTTAGCTTAGATGTAATCAGATCTCTTGCATAACTGTTGTTTGAATAATAACTTGTATCATTCCAGCATGTGACGTTAGAATCCAAAAACCATGAGAGCTACAAAAACTTACTTGACACCCTTCGCCAGCTCCCTTATCATGAAACTGAAGCTATTTATTTATCTTCTCTGTACAGATTAAATGACAAAAAAACTCACGTATCTGGCGTCTCATGTTTAATTTTTTGCACTATGTGCACCTTATGTCTTTATCAAATTTCTAGGTTTTTACCTATACAAGCTGAAATACGCTTATAAAGCGTTCAAGACATCACCCAACGTCAAATTTTAAAATAGAGAGTGAATAACTAGCTACTGCGGGTTTTCTATGCCTTTTTTTTCATTTGGTAAATTTCTTAATGTTTGTAGCTAACATGAACAAACATTTGAGAGTAACTTCCGCTAGTAGGGTGTCATCCCAGTGCTCCTTTTTTTGTCATCCCAGTGCTTGACACTGGGATCCAGCTTTCCATATAATCTCATCAAAAATGTTTATTTTCTAGCTACTTTTATACTTATCAACTCAGTATGCTTACTTACAATTAAAATTCCTGGATCCCAGTGTCTGGGCACTGGGATGACAGGGGAGGGAGGCTACTTGAATGACACCATTCTTTTTCCTGGATTGTATCTTATCGGTAAAAAAAGAAGAGCTATTTGAGGAAGTTTTTATAGGACTAAAACTAAAGAAAACTTGCATATAAATTCATCAAGTGTAAAATTAGAGTTGTTTTAAAAGAATAGGTCAATTATGAATCTTGTAACAAAATCTGCTATCGATTTTACTGCTTCAGCCGTTCTCTCTGGCGGAGAAATTGTTGATGATTTCTGTCTGAGTAAGCGCATAAAAAATAAGTATGCTGTCCTTTTTTTCTATCCACTTGATTTTACCTTTGTCTGTCCAACTGAGTTGATATCATTTAGCAATAAAATAGAGGATTTTTCAAAACGTGGTGTTGAAGTTATAGGAGTAAGTGTAGATTCAAAGTTCTCACATTGTAAGTGGCGAAAAACTCCAGTTAATGATGGTGGTATTGGAGAGATTAGCTACACTTTAGTGTCTGATATCAAAAAGTTTATATCAAGAGACTATGGGGTCTTGTATGATGACTCAATTGCGCTGAGAGCAACTTTCGTTATTGATGATAAATTTATTGTACGTCATCAATCGATAAATGATTTGCCTTTAGGGCGTAATATTGATGAGTTTATTAGAATCGTTGACGCAATTAAACATAATGAGGAGCATGGTGAAGTGTGTCCAGCAGGGTGGAAAAAAGGTAAGCCAGCAATGCAGGCAAGTGATGAAGGAGTAGCTGATTATCTAAACTCATACAGTGAAGAATTATAAATTTAGTACAAAAGTTCTTATTATTGGATCTGGAGCAGCGGGTTATGCTGCTGCTATATATGCAGCACGTGCAAACTTAGAGCCAATTGTAGTAACGGGAATGCAGCCTGGTGGTCAGCTTACAATTACTACAGATGTTGAAAACTATCCTGGTTTTGTTTCAATACAGGGTCCAGAACTAATGGAGCAAATGAGGTTGCATGCAGAAAAGGTTGGAGCAAAAATAATAGATGATGAGATAAAAAGCGTTGAACAACTTGAGGATTCTAATGAGTATAGGTTTAGATCTTCTGGTAATATCAATGACTACTATTCAGATGCAATTATAATTGCATCTGGTGCGCAAGCAAAATGGCTTGGTCTCAAGAGTGAAAAAGAATTTCAAGGTTACGGAGTTTCAGCTTGTGCAACTTGTGATGGTGCGTTTTTTAGGAATAAAGTTGTAGCCGTGATTGGTGGTGGAAATACCGCTGTTGAAGAGGCGATATTTTTAACTCGATTTGCCAAAGAAGTGATATTAATACACAGGCGTGATAAATTGAGAGCGGAAAAAGTAATGCAAGATAGGCTCTTTAAAAATGATAAAATAAAAGTAATGTGGAACCATACCGTAGAGCAGATTCTTGGAGAAGAAAATCCGAAAAAAGTTACTGGTATTATAGTTAAATCAACAGAATTAAAAGTGGATGGAGTGTTTATTGCAATCGGACACGCACCAAATACGGGTATTTTTAAAGGCTTTGTTGAAATGGATGAGCAGGGTTACATAATTACAAAACCTGGAATAACTTTAACTAGCAGGGCAGGTGTATTTGCTGCAGGTGATGTTCAAGATAAGGTATATCGCCAAGCAGTAGTTGCAGCAGGAACAGGGTGCATGGCTGCACTTGATGCAGAGAAGTTTTTAGAGTCGTAGTTAATTCTAGGATTTTAGATAAATTGCTTGCAATTTTCCTTTTCTTTTACATAATTATATTAGTAAATCATTAATAAAGAGGGTTTAGTATGCCTTATAGAAACGGTGTAGCATATTATGGAGCTTATGGAGGTGGTGATAACACGGCATCGCAAGCTCAAAATTCGACAACTTCAAGACAGCTAAGTGAATCAACAAAAAAGTTATTTGGTGCTATTGATGATGAAAACCTAGAAGCTTTTAAACAAGCTATAGCAGAAGGTGCGAATGTTAATGCGTTTGACAAGGGATATACACCACTAATGACTATTATCATAAATAATGATGACAGTCCTATATGCTTAAAAATGATGATGTTGCTTTTACAACATCAAAGTTTAAATATTAATGCTCAAGAAACTAAAAAACGCAATACAGCTCTACATCTAGCCTTTCTCATGGAAAATAAGGATTTTGTACAGATGTTACTTAGACATCCAGAGTTAGATATAAACGTTGAAAATGACTGTTATGTAATAGGTAATAGGTGCACTCCTAGGAAATATATTGAACAAATTGGGGAAAATCAGAAGAAAGACTTTTCGTATCTTACAATGGAAATAACAAAAGCACAAAAAGGAAAAGAATTATTAGCTGCTCTTTCTAGCGGAAACATTTACCAAGCGAAAAGACTATTAAATCAAGAGCTTAATCCTAATCACTGGAAAAGAAACCAAAATGGAAAAGTAGAAACACCGCTTAGCTTAATTATCAAATCATGTTTACAAGGAATAACACAAGATAACGAAGAAGTATTGACAAAACTTTTAAAACATAAAGACCTAGATTTTAGTCACGAGCGGTATGCACAATTAAAGCAAATAATTGGACAAGCTATTACAGGGCGATTAACCGATACTATTAATAGCAAGGATTTAAATGATGTAAAAAAATTGGTAGAAGATAATTGTTTCATAAATCGTGCAATTGTTACTGCTGCATTGAGGGATGCTAGTGAGCCAACTGAGTCCGTTAAAAATTATCTAAATGAAAAGTTTTCTGCAAGCGCAGTGCAACCTTTAGCAAGTATGAATAATATACCGGTAGATTTTGAGCAATTTGTACAAGAACTTGTAGAAGAACTTGGAAAGACAAAAACTCAACTTGCAGAAACAGAGCAAGAGCTGGATAGGATTGTTCGTGAGAAAGCAAATTGGACAAAGGATTTGAACCAAGAAGAACAAAAAAAGATGGGTCAACGGACAAGGACTCTTGCTGATCAGGTAAATCAACTTACTAAAGAAAATGCTCAACTTCGTACTCAAAATCAAAGTTTAAATGATAAAAACGAAAAATCCTCGCAAGCAATTTCTTCTGGTAGAAAACTAAGCAACTACGCTTCTGCATGTTTTATATTGCTTGGAGTATATACTGTTGTTGCATGTTTAGTAATAGAAGATTATCCAGGGATAATAAGTGCTTTCTTTACAGCAGTTGCACTGGCTTTTTTTTATTAGGATGTTGTAGTTTATATGGAGCAAATACAAGACTTAGTGATGTTGAAAGCACTCAGCTTGGTGATTTAGAACGAAGTTAAGGTTTTGATTTCTTCTCCAAACTCTGCTGAAAATTTTTATACATATTAAAAACATCTTGATAACTGAGGTGAGTGTAAACTTGAGTGGTTTCCAGGCTTGAATGGCCAAGCAGTTGTTGTATTGATCTTATGTCAATATCTTCCTGAAGCAAATGAGTAGCAAAACTATGACGAAATGCATGTGGAGATAAAATTTCTGGTAAATTTAACATTCTCCTTATTTTCTGCAAACGATTAGCCACATAAGTTCTACCCAATTTTTTTCCTCTTACTCCCAAAAAAAGATATTGTGCTTCATTATTAATGCCAAGATAAGGACAGGCTTTTACATATTCCTGTATACATTTTTTTACTACCGGAAGAATGAATACCTGCCTTTGTTTATCTCCTTTACCTGTGATTATTAAGTTTTCGCTACTGATATCACTAACCCTAAGGTTCAACGCTTCACTGATTCTTAAGCCTGCACCATATAGCAGGACAATAATCGCAATTTCTCTTTTTACCACCCAAGGTTCACCCAAGTCAGATAATTTTATTTCTTGTACTAGACTTTTTGCGTTACCTCCTGTCATCCCAGTGCTTGACACTGGGATCCATTCTTCTTCTTTTTTTCTGGATTCCAGCGTCACGCGCTGGAATGACAAAGAAGAGTGAGCCCCATGTAAATAATAGTTATACAAGAAGAAGTCTACTAAAGTTTTTATATCAGGTATTGATAATGCTTTGGGCAGAGTTCTTCTCTGAATTGGCCTTGATAAGGAAAATACAGCTTCATTGTCTATATTGTGGTTGTTTTTTATGTACTTGAAGAAATTTCTGATTACTGAGAGTGCACGAGCGTTAGATCTTGCATTCACACCTCTTGCGTAACGAGAGGTAAGCCAACTTCTTAACTCAGGTATGCTTAAATTTTTCAGAGTACCAACATTTACTTCTCCGCCAATGTGAGTATTTAGGAAACTTATAAGATCCTTCAAGTCCCTCATGTATGACTCTAAAGTGTTTGGTGAATAAGATCTGTTGCACCTCAGCCACTCATACCATTTTTCAATGATTGAACCGAGGTCCACGGTTATTTTTTAAAGAAAGCATCGATGCACGCATCTCGAAAGGCTTCATTTATATCAGGATGAGAGTGACAAATTCTATATATATCCTCTGCTGCTGCGCCATATGCCATTGCAACTGCTGCTTCGTTGATTAGCGTATCAGCGTATGCTCCTATGATATGCACACCTAGTATTGTATCTGCTCTGCTACAAGTCAACACTTTCACGAATCCTTCAGCATCATCAGTTATTTTTGCTCTGCCGTTTGCAGCAAATTGACATTTACCAACTTTGTACTTATGGCCAGCATTTTTGAGTTCCTCTTCGGCTTTACCGATCGAAGAAACCGCAGGGTGAGTGTAAATGACAGATGGTATGATTTCATAATCAACGTGAGGTGACTGTCCTGCTATTATCTCTGCAACTGCCACTCCTTCTTCCTCTGCTTTATGAGCAAGCATTGCTCCACCAATCACATCACCAATAGCAAATATTCCTTTCACATTAGTTTCATATCTGTTGTTAACTTGAACGAAACCGCGATTATCTTTTTCTATTTTTTCAAGACCCTCAGTGCATGGTTTGCGCCCTGCTGCCACCAATACCTTATCCGCCTCTATAGTGTTTGTTTGATTATCTTTTACAGAGCAAACTTTCACACTCAAAGAGTTACTACTTTGTTTTATCTCCTCAACTTTAGTGCTAAGTAAAAATTTTATTCCTTGTTTTTGTAGACTAGAAAGTAGAGACTTACTTAATTCTCCATTCATTGCTGCAGCGATTCTATCAAAAAATTCTACTACAGTGACTTCAGACCCTAGCCTGCTCCATACAGAAGACATTTCAAGCCCTATTGCCCCGGCTCCGATTACGACAAGTTTTTTTGGTACTTCAGTTAAAGACAATGCACCAGTTGATGAAATAATACTTTTCTCATCGATATTAATTCCTGGCAGAGAAATAACGTCAGAACCGGTTGCAATTACTATATTTTTTGCCTTTAACGTCTTTTCTTCAACTGAAACTTCAAGATTACCTTGGTCAAAAGAAGTAATTTTCCCAAGCTCATTGATTTTAGTGATTTTATGAAGGTTAAATAGATATTCTATACCTTTTCCAAGTTCCTGAACTCTGGCATCCTTATAGCCTAGCATTTCTTTTAAGTCGAAACTTGCGTCCTTAATTTTTATGCCAAGCTTTGACAGATCATTTTTCGTGTGAGCATACTGATAGGAAGAATGGAGCAATGCTTTGGAGGGTATGCACCCAACCCGCAGGCACGTACCACCAAAAATGCTATTTTTATCTATGCAGGCAACTTTCAATCCAAGTTTTGCAGCAGCGATAGCACACTTATAACCACCTGGACCACCACCTATAACAATCAGGTCATAATCAATCATAAAGAACAAACCTATTTTCTAAAGAATAAACACCTTTTCCCTCAGTTGTTACATATATTTTATCGTGAGTAAACACTGGAGTGTGAAACACATTACCAGGTACTTTGACTACCTTTCCTGCACTTTCAGATCCCGGAAAAGCAAACATTGAACCTTTATTGTTTGTCACCCACAGTGTATGGGCATGCATAATTGGAGCAAACAATTGCGTATTTTCTATTAAATCAGATGCCCAGACTGTTTCTCCATTTTTTATATCCAGGCCAATTATTTTATCGTCTTTAGTAACTATAAAAATTCTTCCGCCTTCTTTTTGCTCCTTTGGAGGGATAAGAGGACTGTAATATGATTCAATGTTTGATACACTTTTTACTTGCAGTGACTTTGACCATAAAATATTCCCTGATTTTACGTCAATACCATAAATATAAGAATTGTTTGTAGCTATTAAAGTATCGCCAAGCACTCTCGGTGTAGTAGTTACATCTGTGAGCTGTGTATCCAAAAAGTTTGTAGCCAATTTTTGGCTCCACAATTTTTTACCGTCTTCATTAAAAGCTATTAACTCACCATTTGAAAATGGCGCTATTATTTTATCGTTAGAAATTGCTGGCGATATGGAATACAAACCTCGAACCTCATTGATACCGTTTTGATAAGTCCAAACGGAGCTGCCATCTTTTATATCAAACACGTACAGATAATTATCAATAGTCAATACTACCAATTTATTATTTATCACTGCTGCTTTCCCTCTTACTGGAGCTCTCAATTCTTTTTCCCACTCAATCTTGCCAGTTTTTGTGTCTATTGCGTGTAAAGTGTTATCCACTATAAAGAAAACATTTTTTTCATAATGTGATAGGCTCATGTTACCAATTTTTTTCCTATGTGAGAGGTGTAATTTCCAATTCATAGCCTTTGAGTTATCAATATCAAAGGAATATAAAGCACCGTGCTTGTCTGATAAAATAACGCTATTTTCTGTAAGCACTGGAGCTACATACCCTTGAGATAGTTTTTTATCCACTAGACTTATTCTCTCGCTTGCCATTGTGTAACTGCTACACAATAACATTATCATGACAATTATTACTTTCATTATTTATTGAAAACAAGATTCATTAATATACATCTTAAGAACCTTAATTACAACGGAAATGTTCTTGCTGCAAAATTGTATTTTGATATAAGGCCAGTTACAGAGTGCTTCCCTGCTCCATCTAATGCTTAAGCTTAAAATATATAACGTAGATTGCTGTCATCCCGCTGCTTGTTAGCTGATGAGATACCGCGAATGAATCGCGGTATGACGTAGGACTGCTGTCATTCCAGTCTGGGATCTAGTTCTTATTGTACATTTACTTAGTGTAGAGTTAAGTTTCCTGGATCCAAGTAGTCAGGGCACTGAGATGACAAGAAGAGGGCACTTGGATGACAAAAGAAGAAATACTAGACTTTATACCTTTTGCACTCAAATTCACATAAATCATGAATTATGCACGTTTCACACGAAGGTTTCTGTGCTTTGCAAACATATCTACCATGCAAAACTAGCCAATGATGAGCATAAAGCAGGTATTTTTTGGGAACCACATTTAAAAGAGATTGCTCTGTTTTAAACACATCTTTTTCTTTCACAAGCCCAATTCTATTGCTCACTCTAAAAACGTGAGTATCAACCGCCAATGTTGGAATGCCAAGCCCCGAATTTAAGAACACATTAGCGCTCTTTCTCCCCACTCCCGGCAAAGACACCAAATCATCGAAATCAGTAGGCACTTTGCTATTGTACCGCTCAATCAATATTTTGCTGAGCCCGATTATATTTTTTGCTTTGGAATTATATAAACCAATACTGCTTATGCATTTCTTCAGCTCATTTTGTCCCAAGCTCAGCATTTTTTCTGGCGTATCAGCGATATTAAATAGTTCTCTTGTAATTTTGTTAACGCTTACATCAGTTGTCCGTGCTGACAAAACTATCGCAACCAATAATGTAAAATGATTGGTATAATTTAGCTCTATTTTTGGCGCAGGATTTGATTGTTGAAATTTTTCAAATATTAGTTCTACTTTTTTTGAGTCCATTTCATTTACCACACCTCTTTTAAATATTTAAACGAAGAACCCCTCTTTCCCATCATATAAATACAACTTATCCATTCTCACCACGTCAAAGCTATTTTCTTCGAGCTTGATTAGCAAGTTATTTACATCACTATTTGTAATAGCTTGCTTTTCATTATTTGCGATAAACCTAAAGGTTATTTGGTCACTTGAAGGTTTTGAATTTCCTGGCCAAATCGCAAGTCCTTTTGAGTATATTGCTATCATTTGCAGATTACTTGATTCAAATAATCCTACTATTTGATCAACATTACTGGATTTGTCCCAAGCGAGAGTTATATCACTACCCACTAGCTTTTTAACTTTGTAATCTTGTTCGTAATTGTCTTGTACTTTATTTATTTTACTATCCAAATTTATTTTACTATCCGAACCACTGCCAATTATAAGCTCAGCAGGTTTCTTTCCTAAATTATCTATAACAGCTTCTGCAAATTCTTTGGTACCAACTTTCTGTTTACTTCTTTTCTCCTTATACAAATCGGCAGTGTGTATTCCATCCTCCAAAGTCTTCAGCCACGCATCGTAAATTAACTTTGCAGTATTTGCTTGACCGATATAGACCAACATATGCACTGCAGCATTTAAAAGACCAGAAGGATTGGCTATGTTTTTTCCTGCAATATCAGGGGCAGAACCGTGCACTGCTTCAAACATTGCGTATTCATTTCCGATGTTGCTACTTCCGGCAAGCCCCACAGATCCAGAGGTTTGTGCCACAATGTCTGATAATATGTCGCCATATAAGTTCTCGGTTACTATAACATCAAAATTCTCCGGTTCTGTGGCAACACGTGCCATTCCAATATCAACTATATAATGTTCTGCCTTTATATTTGGGTATTCCTTTGCAATGCGATCAAACGCGGCATGGAAAGTTCCGTCAGTCATTTTCATTATGTTATCTTTAGTCAGGCAAGTTACTTTTTTTCTGTTGTGTTTTTTCGCGTATTCAAAAGCGTACCTGCATATCTTCTCTGAGCCAGACCTAGTAATAATTTTAGTGCATTGGTAAGAGTCACCAGTGAGCCTATGCTCTATTCCGGTGTAAACGTCCTCTTCATTTTCGCGTATCACTACGATATCAAACTTATCGAATTTATTTTCTATAACAGGATGATATGAAATGCATGGTCTGATATTTGCATACAACCCTAGATTTTTTCTCAGTGCAACGTTTAAGCTTTTGTGGCCTTTACCTTGAGGAGTTGTTGTCGGAGATTTTAATAATATTTTTGTCCTTTCAATTGATTCCCAACCACTTGGAGAAATTCCGTGAGACCATTCTTTACTGTAAACACGCTCACCTATTTCAATAATATCTATTGAGATTTTCGCTTCTGCTTCGCGCAATATCGACAGCACCGCTTCCATAATTTCTGGTCCGATACCGTCGCCATATGCAACTGTGATTGGTGTTGACATAACTTTCCTAGTTATAAATGATTTAATATTAATTTAAATAATAGAGTGGCACAAGTAGCTAATATTACCCAAGTTAGTATATTTACGGTTATTTAATAACGTATTTTTATATTATATGATGATATTATGAAACATAAGTGAGGCGTATATGAATACTGAAACGAGTGTTAAAGTAAATTATGTAGGGTTTACAAGGCGTACTGTAGCAGCAATACTTGATCAAATCATATTCCTCTTTCCTTTACTTATTGTTATGCTTATATCTTTAGGTAAAGATGATTTTCTTCGAGCATTTAAACAACCAGAAACAGTAACATTATTAGAAGAATTTTTTGTAACAGTCATAATATTGGTACCATTCACAGTATTACAAATATTAATGATAACAAGACTCGGCGGCACTCCAGGAAAGCTGTTGTGTGGCATATGTATTAAAGACGCAAATACATTTAAAAACGTCACTCTAATGCAAGCAACAATAAGATGTATTTTTCAGGGAGGCATTTGGATTATTCATGATTTTCTGTTTTATTCTCTGCCTGATTATGTTTCTGCATGTTTTTTCATTATACTAATTTTAGCTTTAATGTTTGCAATATTTGATCAACGTAAACAAACATTCTATGATAAATTTGCAAGAACAGTAGTAATAGACTATAAATCTAGTTGATATTTTTCTTTATGGTAGTACATGGATAAAAAAGTAAACTACTCAACGATGACAAGACGTACTCTAGCATTTATAGTTGATTGTATTTTATTTATCGCAATACCATTTGGTTTAATGGCGGTGGGTTTCTCACTTACACACGCAATACAAGGGATCATGGATGCAATAATTGTAATCACCACGATTGTATTTTCTTTATTTTGAATGATACCATGTATATTTCATATATTCATGCTAGTAAAATTTGGCGGCACTCCAGGACACTTGTTATTTAGCATGCGTGTAAAAGACAAAGATACATTTGAGCAGATCACTGTAATACAAGCAATAAAAAGAACCATCGCTTTTTTCATAATTTACTGTATATCGCTTTATAATCCTATTTTACTTTTAGCTATACTAATCCTAGTTTTAGTATGTGCAGTAGATGATGAACATAAACAAGCTTTTCATGACAAAATTGCAAATACGGTAGTGATAGACTATAAATCTAGTTGAGTTTTCCTTTAGTTGTCTGCCACCAATGGTGTCATCCCAGCGTCACGCGCTAACTTAAGGTAAATTGCCAACTTAACTATAAATATATTTTGGTAAATCCGAATTATTTTAGCTATAAGAGCGTTTTACTTTTTGCTCAGCATATCCATCATAACTGGCTTACTTTTAGTGATTCATGGAGTTAAAAAAGTCAGCATTGCTCTTTGTTAAAAGTAGTTTGTCACGTAAAAATTCCATTGCTTCAACAGGTCCCATAGGATTGAGTATCCTACGCACCACCCATATTTTATTTAGTATAGCCTTATCAACTAATAGCTCTTCCTTCCTTGTTCCGGATTTTGTAATATCAATAGCTGGAAATATACGTTTATCAGAAAGTTTTCTATCAAGTATGATCTCAGCATTTCCTGTACCTTTAAACTCTTCAAAAATAACTTCATCCATTTTTGAACCAGTCTCTATAAGAGCTGTGGCGATTATAGTTAAAGAACCCCCATTCTCAATATTACGAGCTGCTCCAAAAAAGCGTTTTGGTCTCTGCAGTGCGTTTGAATCTACACCACCAGTTAGAACTTTCCCAGACGAAGGAATAACCGCATTATAAGCACGTGCAAGTCTAGTAATATTGTCAAGTAGAATTACCACATCTTTTTTATGCTCAACCATTCTTTTAGCTTTTTCTATTACTATTTCAGCAAGCTGTACGTGACGGTAAGCAGGCTCATCGAACGTAGAACTTACTACCTCACCTTTTACAGAACGTATCATATCTGTTACTTCTTCAGGTCTTTCATCTATAAGTAACACTATTAATTCTACTTCAGGGTGATTTATAGCTATAGAGTTAGCCATTTGCTGAAGCAATACAGTTTTTCCTGTGCGAGGCGGAGCAACTACTAACGCTCTTTGCCCTTTTCCAAGAGGAGCTACTATATCTATAGCACGCATGCTTAAGCCTTTTTTATCATCACCATTATTACACTCAAGTACTATGCTTTCCTCAGGATAAAGAGGAAGCAAATTATCAAAATGGACGTACTTTCTTAATTCACTTACTTCAGTAGAGTTTATACTTTGAACCTTAGTTAAAGTAAAATATCTCTCTTTATCACCAGGTGGCCTTATTTCTCCATATGCCATATCTCCTGTACGTAAATTAAACTTCTTTATTTGCCCGTTAGAAATATAAACATCATCGGTACTTGGGGCATAATTTGCACTTGCTGAACGTAAGAAACCAAAACCATCAGGCAATATTTCCACTATTCCACTCCCTGTGGTTATGCCTCCTTCTTCACTCATTTTCTTCATTAAGCTGAATATTATTTCCTGCTTTAGCATTCTACCATTGCTTTTACCGTTAGTTGAAATTTTTCTTTCTTCAGCTAACTCTAACAATTCTTCTGCTGTTTTCTCTTTTAATTCGCTCAGATCTAATGTTTTTCTGTTTTTCTCAGTACCTTCATTGACCATCTGTTTTACTGTATCGTTATTGCAAATTTGCTCACTTTTTTCAGGTTGAGCTGTAACCTTTCCTTTTGCCAAAACATCTTCATTGATTGTTGTCATAATCCTCCAAAAATTTTAATTGATGCTTACTAACCTAAAATGTGACTATAAGATAATAAATTAGGCTGAATTAGTTTCAGTGCGTATTAAGCTTAATTATCATTAAACCCCGTACTTTACTTACATTATACTAATAAACACTAGCAAGTCAAGTTAATTTAATGTTAACAAAGCACAAAAATTTGAGGATTTTCAATAGCTATTCTTTATATTTTTTTAACCTTTCTTGCTTCTCCTCTTCTACTTTTGCTTTTTCCACTTCTGCTTCTAAATTTTCTTGACTACATAAGCCGAGTAATACAGGATCTTGGGGTTTTATATTTTGCATGTTATGATGAGATCCATCTCTTACCTGCTCAACTGTGTAATTTGTTGTACTAATTAATTTAGCTATAACGTTATTGTCCAAGATAGGAAATTTTTTTACTAAATAATAAATCGCATCAGGTTTATCTCTACGTCTTGCCGTAGAGGCAAAGCCAATAATGCTACCAATCGCTTTACTCCTTTTTTTTATATTTTTTATAATCAAATTTGGTACACGGTTTGGATTTTTTTTGCAATCATCGATTTCTTTTTCAGTAATTACTCCAGAAATAATAGGGTTATATTTTTCGACTTCTATTTCCTCATCAGCTATGTCTTGTACTTCTTCAAGGGCCAACCTGCAACATTGTGCTATTTGATTAAAAGTTAAACCAGTGTTGTCTACTAACCAAGCAGCTATTTGCACTAGAAACTGTTTATTTCTATCGTTATTGCCCTTAGAAGATTCCATTGACATCAAAAAAGCATCTCCCATTTAAAGTATCCCTTACTGTTATACAGAGCTAAAATATAAACTATTAAAACTAAAAAAGCATTAATTTTGTCATTCAATAACTTTTTGTTTGTCACTTCCCACCTCTTAAGTTAATTAAATGCGCTTACCTTTAAGCATATTTCAAACAAAATATTTCCCCTTCCTAAGGTATAGTATAACTCAGTTAAACATATGTTCCTATTTAAGATTAGAGAGTTAAATTTTAAGTTAATATATTGTAATATTATATATATTAGCTAATAAAGCAACAGGTTTACAAGAATTAAATTATCACTATTCTATAATTAACCATTAATTAACTGGGTTTAAAATGAATGTTAAAAATTTTTTCACTAAAGTAACCGTTGTCCTTTTAGCTTGCTTGTTAATCTTCATGGGAATTGGCAACCTTTTATCAGGTGATGATGAAAAAGAAGAGGTAGCTAGGGTTGGAAAAGAAGTTATAACGTCAGATGAGTATAAATCACTATATCAAAATTATGAAAAGCAAATTTCTGGATCTGATGCGAGTAGAGAACAAGTAAAAAAGCTGAAATATGATTTGCTTAACGCACTTATAGAGCAAAAACTATTGTTTAACCTAATTAGTGAGCTGGGGTTGACAGTTGGAGAAGAGTCTATAAAAAACCATATTAAAAACACCAAATACTTTCAAAATGATAAAGGTGAATTTGACAAAAATAAATTCTATGAAACGCTAAATGACCTGCATATGACAGAGAAAGAGTATATAGCAAAGCTAGAGAAAGTCCTGCCTGCAATGATGTTCATGACTTCATTATTTAAAGATAATTATCCAGTAACTTTTGGCGAGAGAATTGATGAGCAGATATACAAAAGTCGCTACCAAACTAGAGTAGTTGATATTGTTAAAATAACTGAAGATGCAGTTACAAACATTCCTGAACCAGATGATCAAGCCTTGCTTGATTTGTACGAAAGAAATAAATCCCATTTTTATTATCCTGAGTATCGAACTGCGCAATATATTTCCCTAGACCAAAAGTATTTTGAAGATCAAATCAAGATCTCAGATGAAGAAGTTGATGGTATAATAGAACAACAAGAACTTCAAGATCAAAGAGATATATTCAATGTAATATTTTCTACCAAAGAAGAAGCTGAGACAGCAAGAAGAGCATTTGAGGAGGGTAAAACAAGCTTTGAACAGATAGTAGAAGAGTTTGGCAAAGCAAAACTTGAGGAAACTAGAGTAAATAATATAACTAAGGATTTTTTACCAGAAGACGTGAGAGAGAAGGTATTTGCTCTCAAAGTAGGTGAAGTAAGTGAAGTTTTAGCAAGCAGTTTTGGTTGGCACATAGTAAAAGTGGAAAGTGCGCATCAAATCTCTGATGAAGACTTAGTTGATTTAAAACAAGACATAAAGTCAGTTTTAACTAACCAAAAGTCTTTTGAAAGAGTCAATGATTTCATAAACCAAGTGAACTATAAAATATACAATGGTTCAACAATTGAAGAAATATTGAATGAATATAATTTACCTATACAAACTATTGGTCCAGTAGATGCGAGTGGAAAAGATCAAAGCGGTAATAACGTAGGAGATTCTGGTGATTTGATTTCTTTCATTTTTTCGCGAGAAAAGGATCAGAAAGGTTATTTTAAGGGCGTTGAGGACGCTGTTGTTAGTGTAAAAATCGTCGATATCGTTCCACCCAAATTGCAAAGTTTTGAAGAAGGCAAGGCATTAGCGGTAGAGCTTTGGCGTAGTGAGTTTATAAAAGAAAGAATGTTTAAATTTGGGCAAGAGGTTGCAGTTCAACTAAGAGAAAAAACAGATTTGGAAGAAATTCAAGGTGTGGAATTAGTTAAAGGTCAGCAGATGCACCGCAATGAACAAAACTACCCCTTTTCTTTTGTAGAAGAGATTTTCAATATGAAAACAACTGATTCAGTGACAGATCCTATTCAATACAATAATGAAATTATAATAGGTGTTCTAAAAGAAATGCATTCATCAAATGGCAAATTAAACACGCTTGACACCGGAAAACGTGTGATGATATCGCTAAAAGAACAGTTGATTAGCTATCTGGAATCAAAGTATAAAGTCGAAGTTAATCACGCTATACTTGATGATATATAATCAAAAATCTTATAAGTTGCTTCAAACGCATCCAGTGCCCAGACACACAACTGTACGAACATTGCGATTTGAGAGCAATCTTCACTAGAAAGGATGTCATCCCAGTACCCAGACACTGGGATCCAGGAATTTTATTAAGTTGGTAAGCATAAAAGTAGCCGTTTTATGTTAAAATACAACGTTTTAATGATTAAAAAAAGGCTGGATTCCAGACTGGAATTACACCATTTGCTGTGCAATTTACCTTCAAAAATGAATGTTCGTATAGCTGTGCGCCCGGCACTGCCCTACATTATTGGTAATTATATTATAAGGTGCAAAAGTTGTATAATTCATTTGACTTAAAACGGCTCATTGTATAAAATTGTGGCTAATATATGAATAAAGGTTAACATGGCAGTTAAAATAAGGTTGGCGAGGTTTGGCGCAAAGAAACGCCCTTTTTATAGGATAGTTGTAGCTGATTCACGAGCACCAAGAGATGGGCGTTTTATTGAGAAAATAGGACAATATGATCCAATGTTACCAAAAGACAATAAAAATCGTGTTGTGGTGAAAGCTGATAGGTTAAAGCATTGGCTAAGTCTAGGGGCACAAGCAACTGAAAGAGTACTGTGGTTTATCAAAAAAGGCATAGTAACTTTAGAAACAGAACCAAAGAAAACAGAAAAGAAGAAAGTAGAGAACGAGAAAGCACAAGGGCAAGATGCATAAGTCTCTTAAAATGCTAATAACAAACAGCGATAAATTAGACGATATTGTATCTTCTGATTTGTCAGCTATGAATGACTTTGTCTTCAAAAATGTCAATGATGAAGATGCTAAGCTTGCTACTGATATTATATCCCATCTTGTTAGGTCAGGTGGAAAAAAAATAAGGCCTAAACTAGTTTTTATTATATGTAAAATGCTAAACTATTCTGGGGAGAATAGGATCAACGTTGCTGCATCGGTAGAGTTTATACACAATGCTACTTTACTTCATGATGATGTGCTCGATGAAAGTGAGGCACGCCATGGAGTTAAAACAGCGAATAAGATTTGGGGAAATAAATCAAGCATTTTAGTTGGTGATCTATTGTTGACTCTAGCATTTAGATGGCTTATAGAGTGTGGAAATTTAAATATTCTCTCTATTTTATCTAAAGCATCGCATTTACTTGTGAAGGGTGAAATAAAGCAGATGACAACACGCTTTGACCCCCACACAGTCAGGAAAAATTATTTTGATATCATTGGACAAAAGACAGCATCTTTATTTTCTGCATGCTGTGAAGCTGCATCAACAGTATCTGGTGCAACAAATGACGAAACAGAGAGGCTAAAGAATTTTGGTTTTAATTTTGGTATGGCATTTCAAATAGTCGATGATATGCTCGATTATACTGCTAATCAAGGCACTTCTGGAAAGCAAGTCGGAAAAGACTTTTTCGAAGGTAAAGTCACCTTACCTGCTATTATAGCATACAAAAAGGGCAGTCCAGCAGAGCAAAAATTCTGGGAAAAATGCTTTTCTTCAGCTAGACACAATTTTGACCAAGCATTACACTATATTAATCATCATAATGCCATTCAGCTTTCTATGGAAAAAGCTAGACACTACATTAATATGGCGCTAAATGATATTAGTACTTTTTCTGATTCTTTTTATAAAACTACTTTAATTAACTTTTTAAATGCGAGCATAGAAAGACGAATGTAGCTGGTGCTTGATATTTTCAGATTAATTGTTATATATTTATTAGATTCTTAAGGGTAATGATATGTCAGATAGCAGTAAAGAGAAAAAGAAGAAGTTTGCTGATATGGTAAGTAGGCAGAAAGGTGACGACCAACAAAGTGATAACCATAAGCAAACAGATGACTTAAATGAAGATCTCAATACATTAAAAGAACGTGCAGCCCAGCTTGAAGATCATTTACGCCGCGCTGTTGCAGATAATGAAAACGTCAAACGTATAATGCAAAAGCAAATTAGCGATGCAAGTAACTACGCAGTCACAAAATTTGCACGTGATATGATCGACTCGTGCGACAATTTAAAAAAAGTAATGGAAATTTTGAAAGACGGTGATCCTGTTCATGAGGGGATTAAAGTAGCTTATCAAAAAATTATAAATGATCTAAAAAAACATGGAATAGAGGAAGTAGATCCACTTGGTGAGCTTTTTGACAGTAATTTACACCAAGCTGTTGTGGAAAGAGAAGACAATGAAAAAGAGCCTGGCACCATTGTAGAGGTACTACAAACTGGTTATACTATCAAAAATAGGTTGCTCCGTCCTGCAATGGTTATTCTTTCTAAGAAATCTGATGGAAATGCGTAAACGTCAGAGGTTAGATTTTTTACATAACCATTGTTTAAGCAAAAAACCAACAACCAGCTTTGGTGTCATTCCAGCGCGTGACGCTGGAATCCAGAAAAAAAGAAATATGGATCCCAGTGTCAAGCACTGGGATGACAGGAAACGATATAAGGAGTCTGTTGTCTTTTCAGGTATCCAGCCAAGTGGTGTACTACATTTAGGTAATTATCTTGGTGCAATCAAACAGTGGATAGACTTACAGGATAAATACAAATCTCTTTTTTGTATTGTCGACCTACATGCAATCACAGCAAATAAGCTTCCCGCAAGTGAATTAAAAAGTAATATTTTCAAAACAGCAGCAGCTTATATTGCATGTGGAATAGATCCAGAAAAGTCCATTATTTTTAGTCAGTCCACAGTTAGCGGTCATGCAGAACTGGGTTGGCTGCTTGGGTGCTATACACCAATTGGTTGGCTTAATCGCATGACTCAATTTAAAGATAAAGCTGGCGGCGATAAACAAAAAGCCTCTCTTGGATTATATAGTTATCCAGTACTTATGGCTGCAGATATATTGTTGTATCAAACTAAATACGTTCCTGTTGGTGATGATCAAAAACAGCATTTGGAGCTTGCACGTGATATTGCATCAGCTTTTAACAATCATTATAAACTGGATTATTTCATCGTACCTGAAATCTTAACTTTGGATTGCACATCAAGAATAATGAGCTTAAGAGATGGTACAAGCAAGATGAGTAAATCTGACCCTTCAGAACATTCGTGCATTAACCTTGATGATACAGATGACTTAATTGTTAAAAAAATAGAAAAAGCAAAAACAGATTCAATTCTAGGCTTTGCTACTTTAGAGTGCCGACCAGAAATAAGCAATTTGATAAACATTTATTCAGTGCTTAGTAATTTAAATGTGGAAAAAGTGTGTGAAGAAGTGAACAAACATGACATGAAACACTTCAAAAAAGAGTTAGCTGATTTAATTATCAGTGTTATATCACCCATACGTGAGAGAATGAATGATCTTTTAAAAGACCAATTCCATTTACATGAAATATTAAAAAAAGGCACAAAGAAAGCAGCAGAAATTGCAACCCATAATATAAAAGAAATCAAGGATATTATTGGATTTGCTCAATATCTGTAAGGTTCCAAAGGTATCCGTTCAGCCAATGGCGTCAACTTAAGAGCCTTCATTAGCAAACCCTCCTATGGATTTTCTGAAAAGTTTTTGAGTATATTGTATTTTTAATTTGTAAGATAAGATTTTTTCCTTTTTGCATGCTTCACCTCAAAAGGACACATTTTAGACTTCTTTGTTGCAATAAAATAGAAACAAAAGTACTGTTTCTTGCACTCTTTGGATAATTTAATAGACTTCTTTCAAAATTGTTAGAGGGAGTGTAAGATGAAGTATTTGAAAGCATGAAATATAAGGAAATAGAAAAGTTAGAAGGAGAAAAGTTTCGACGTTTAACAGGGGTAAAAAAAGCAACATTTGAGCGAATGGTAGAAATTCTAGAAGTGGAGGATAAAAGAAAAAAAGCTAGAAGTGGAAGAAAAAGTAAACTTTGCATAGAAGACAGGCTACTTATGGCACTGGAATATATAAGAGAATATCGTACATATTTTCATATTGGGCAAAGCTATGGCATGAGTGAAAGTAACAGTTTTAAAATAATAAGATGGGTAGAAGACATATTAATAAAACATCCAGATTTTGCATTACCAGGAAAAAAAGAGCTATTAAAGAGTGATGTAGAATATGAAGTTTTAGTAATAGACGGAACTGAAACGCCAGTAGAGAGACCAAAAAAAAGCAAAAGCCCTTCTACTCTGGAAAGAAAAAAAGGCATACTATAAAAACACAAATAGTAACAGAGAAGAAGAGTAGAAAAGTCATATGCACATCTTTCTCGAATGGTAGAAAACACGGATGTTTAGAGAATCAAAGGTAGCAGTATTGCCGCAAACTAAAATCTTAGCTGATGCCGGCTACAGGGGAATGCAGAAGATACACAAAAATGTTGTATTACCGCACAGGAAAACGAAAAAGAATCCGTTAAGCAAAGAACAAAAAAAAGAGAACAGGGCACTTATGAGCCAAAGGGCAATTGTTGAAAACGTAATTGAAAAGGTTTAAAATCATCTCGGACAGGTATAGAAACCGACGAAAACGTTTTGGTTTAAGGTTTAATTTGATTGCTGCAATTCACAATTTTGAGCTCCCTACATGAATTTTGAAAGAAGTCTAATGTCGACAAGAAAAAAAGTAAGTTTTCTAGTCAAGAAAGGAGCGAACGTCAATGCGACAGATAATAGGGGTTTTACACCATTGCACTGGGCAGTATCTGCGAAACGTCTAGAGAACGTAAAAGAGCTGATAAGGGAAGGAGCGGAAGTAAATGCTACTGAAGGAATGAGCAAATACACGCCGCTGCATCTCGCGTGTATGGTATGGGCAGAAAGGATAATAAAAGAGCTGGTAAAAGCCGGAGCAGCAGTTAATCAGCCGGATAAATTTGGTAATGCACCAATGTATTGGCTAATGGACAATGAAAAGAATAAAGAGGTGAAGAAATTTCTGGAAAAGCAAGGAGGTGTAGTAAGAGATACACCAAAAATATGCGATGAAGTAGTGGAATCAGTTGGAGAAATGGTAGATGTATGGAGTAGAAAATTTTTACCGAAGTTAAAAGGGAAGGTAGTAAGTTTAGAAGAAATAAGAAAAAGAGATAAGTCGCTAATAATAGAAGATTTTAACAAAGTAATAAGCAGGGTGGTGGGCAAGATGAACACTATGATAAAAGAGCTTGATGAAAGGTAAGGCAGGCCTGCTATTATTAATGAATTAAATATATAGATTTATATCTTAATATGATATGCGAAAAAAATGTGTATATTTTGTAAAAAAAACTTGCTTTTGATGGTAAAACAGGCATAGCTGGAATAGTGGTAGGTAAACAAAAAAAATTTACCAAGCACTAAAATTTGGTGGTTTTTATAGTGGGGTAACTAAAATGTTCAATTTAAATAAAAGACTGGAAAAATTAAAGGAGAATTCATTTCGTGGAATAAATGAAAAAGACGCAGCAGGTTGCACAATATTGCACCAAGCAGCACAAGTGTCAGAGCCAGAAGTAATAAAGTTGCTGATAGAAAAAGGAGCAAAAACAAATATAGAAAACAAAAGCGGAGAAACACCATTACACCTAGCAGCATTCTATGGAAAGGTAGAGAATGTAAAAGTACTGTTGGAGGAAGGAGTAGATGTAAATGCTAGAAACGGTAGAAGAAATACGGCATTACATTATGCGAGCCTAATGGGGTATGAAGAGACGGTAAGGGAGTTAATAAAAGGAGGGTCAAATGTTAATACTGGGAACTACATAGGAAGGACCCCCCTACATGAAGCAGTATTTATGAGGGAAATAGGGAACGTGAGAGCAATATTAGAAGCGGGAGGTAATGTAAATGCGAGAGATCATAAAGGATATACACCAATAGATCTGGCATATATGGCAAAGACTAAGGAGATAATAAGAGAGTTAGTGACGAAGCAGAAGGTGATGGAAGTTGATTGAGAAAAGGAAGGAAATGGTATTAGAGAGAAAACCGTTGAGGGAAAAGGGACAATTATTTGGAAGAGAGCTTAATAGATGAAAGATAGCGCTATGTGTTTCCAAAATTGTGCATAAAAGTAAAACAAAGGTTAACAGTTGCGTCTTTTTCGCAAGAGTAATGGATTTATGGAAAAAGGGAGTGGTAAGGCTCCTGAAGTACGAAGGCATTTACAGGAGAGAAACTATGCGATTCATTATTCACCGTCATTATGAGCCAAGTAAGTTATCAGATAAGTATTTATCAGATGCTTACGAAATACTAATAAGACGGTCGATGGAAAGAAAGAAAAAGGAATTTTTAAATCAAAAGGAGGTGGGAAAAAATGACAACAGTGGCTTTATATGCAAGAGTTTCATCGAGGAAACAAGAGCAGAACAATACAATAGGGAGCCAAATTGCAGAGCTTAGGCATAGAATTGCCGCAGATGGACATGAGTTGTTAGATGAGTATCAATTTAAGGACGATGGCCGTAGTGGGTGGAATTTGGAGCGTGACGGTTTAGATGAGTTACGTGATAAAGTAGCAGAAGGAAAAATTGGAAAAATTTACATTCATTCACATGACCGGCTATCAAGGAAATCTGCACACCAAATGGTATTACTTGAAGAGTTTGAGAAAGCAGGAGTAGAAGTAATATTCTTAAATTGTAAGACTGAAAACAATCCAGAGTCTAAATTATTACTAGGAGTTCAAGGATTAGTGTCAGAATACGAATGTACAAAGATTATGGAACGTAGTCGTAGAGGAAAACTCCATAGAGCAAGAAAAGGTCGTGTAAGTGTAATGGGAAATGCACCTTATGGTTATGACTATATAAAGCATGTAGAAAGAGAAAAGGCAAGGTTTGAAATTAATGAAGAAGAAGCAAAAGTAGTGCGCAAACTATTTGAGTGGGTAGGTCAAGAAAGAGTGAGTTTAAAAGAGACAGCGCGACGACTGAAAGAAGAGTATATTGCTACACCAAAGGGTAAAGGAATTTGGCACCCAAGTACAATTCGTAGAATATTGAGAAACTATGCATACAAAGGACAAGCAGTATATGGTAAAACGAAGGTAGGTCCAATAAAAAAAGAAGTAAAAGCAGTGTGGAAAGGGCGCAAAAAAAGCTATTCTGTTTATTCTAATGACCAGGAGAATTGGATTTATATAGAAATACCAAGTATAATTGAAGAGGAATTATTCGATATAGTACAAGAACAACTGGATGAAAATAGAAAAAGAGCAAGAATGCAACGAAGAAGAAGATACCTATTACAAGGGCTAATAGTATGTCAGTGTTGTAAATATACTTATTATGGAATGTATAACACTAGGGGAGGACGAAGTTACTATCGTTGTCCTGGTACAGATGCTAACCGTTTTGGTGGGAATAAGATATGTAACAGCAAATCAATACGCACAGATATACTAGAAACGGTTATATGGGAAGAAATGAATGGAGTATTAAAAGACCCGGATGCAATTGCAAAGGAATATCAACTTAGGCTTTTAAAAGATAAAAATAAGCAACCAAATGATGAACTTGAAAAAGAAATAAGCAGATTAGAACAAGGTATCAAAAGACTTGCTTATACCTATGCTGAAGAGTATATAACTAAGGAAGATTTTGATTCAAAAGCCAAAGCAATGACTCAGAGCTTAGAAGCAATTAAGAAACAGAAGGAAAAAGTGGTTGATGAAAAGGAGCTAAAGAGGGAATTAGATTTTACCATGAGTAGTGTAAAAAGTTTTGCCTCTGAGGTTGAATCAAAGCTTGATCAAGCAGATTGGGAGGCTAAGCTTGATATAATTAGACCATTAGTCAGACGCATTGAAATTGATGATGATAATGTACATATAGTATTTCGATTAAAAGAACTCGCTCTGGAAGGGCAAAAAAAAAATGTTCAACATTGTATCAGGACTGTGGAATCCAGCCTTTCCATAATCATCAAAACATTGTATTTTAACGTAAAACAGCTATTTTTATGCTCACCAACTTAATAAAATTCCTGGATTCCAGTGCCAAGCACTGGAATGACATCACAGGGGCACTGGAATGACACCTCTCTTGGGCTCTTTTAGCTATAAACATTAAGAAATTTACCAAATGAAAAAAAAGGCAAAAGAAGCCCTAGTCATTGTCTATTTTCAGTATTGGCGTTTTTTAAGTCTTAAACGCTGCAATTTAGCTGCTTTTAAATGCAACTAACCTTAGCTATAAATGTTTAAGAAATTTACTAGGCAGAAAAAAAAGGCAAAGAAAACCCGTGGTAGCTAGTTATTACACTCTCTATTTTAAAATTTGACGTTGGGTGATGTCTTGAACGCTTTATAAGCGCGTTTCAGCTTGTATAGGTAAAAACCTAGAAATTTGATAAAGACATACGGTGCACATAGTGCAAAAAATTAAACAATAGTACGCCAAATAGAAGTTTTCTTGTCATTTTAATCTGCTGCAGAGATTGCGAAGATAAATAAATAGCTTCAGTTTGATGATAAGGGGCTGGCGAGGTTTGTCAAGGAAGTTTTTTCGTTTCTATTCCCAATGTTATATGGTTATGCAAGAAGTCTATTGTATTTGAGGCAAAATTGACTATCACTTCTTTTTATAGAGCTTGCTCCAAACTTTGTTGTTAGTTAATACAAAAAACACTGTTAAAATTATAAAATACGCCACTACTTTTAATCCAAATTTATGCCGGCGCTCTAATTCTGGCTCTGCTGCCCATTGTAAAAAATTTATCACATCATACGCCATATTTTCAACTGTGGCTTGTCTTGTACCATCATATTCCACCATTCCTTCAGAAAGTGGTGGCGCCATAGCTAATCTGCCTGTTGGAAAATACGAATTAAAATATAAATCATTCTCATCGTGCTCGCCGTTTTGATAGCCTGTTAACAGTGAATAGACATAATTTGCACCATCATGCCTTGCTTTAATAATTAACGATAAGTCTGGTGGAACTGCACCATTATTGCTTGCTGCAGCTGCCTCTTTTGAATCAAAAGGTGCAATAAAATAATCCGAAGGTACTCCAGGTCTATCGAACATTTCACCCAAATCATTCGGACCATCTTTAACTTGATAAGAAGCTGCTATTTGTTTTACATCTTCTTCAGAAAAACCGACATCTTGCAAATTACGAAATGCTACCCTATTCATTGAATGACAAGCAGCACAGACTTCTTTATACACTTTATAGCCACGCTGAATTGACTCTCTATCGAAAGATCCGACAACTCCATCAAATTTCCAGTCCATTTTTTTATTTGGTGATGGCTTGAATTCTTCTGCATACACAAAATTAGCAAAAAACAATATGCAAAGTATAGCTAACATACTTCTCATCAGCATTACTTCATCTCCGGCACAGAATCACTTAAGGTTTTTGGTGGTTCTTTTGGCTTTTCATACTTACTAAGCAGTGGTAAAATTATCACAAAGTATGCAAAGTAATAAAGAGTAGATAGCCTACTCATAGTGATGTAAGGCTCTTTTACCTCTTGTCCCCCAAGCCAGGCAAGAAGTACAAAATTTATTGCAAAAACCCAAAAAAATTTCTTAAACACCGGGCGATAAGCACCACTTTTAACTTTTGATTTATCAAGCCAAGGTAACAAAAACCACACTAAAATAGACGCAAACATGGTAAGCACACCAGTAAGTTTATCTGGAATCGAACGTAGCATTGCATAAAAAGGTAAAAAATACCACTCTGGCACTATATGTACCGGAGTGACCATAGAGTCAGCTTCTATATAATTGTCTGGATGCCCAAGATAATTGGGAGCATAAAAAACAAATGCGAACAAAACTACAAAAAACAGACCAAAAGTTATGCAATCCTTGATTATATAATAAGGATAGAGAGGAATGGTATCCTTATCTGATTTTACCTCAACTCCACTTGGGTTACCAGAGCCAAACCTATGCAGAGCTATCACATGAAGCATAGCTAAAGCAATAATAACAAAAGGTAGAAGATAATGCAGAGCAAAAAAACGGTTAAGCGTCGGATTATCAACGGAGAAACCACCCCATAACCATATAACTATTTTATTGCCAATTAAAGGTATAGCAGAAAATAAGTTGGTTATAACTGTTGCACCCCAGAAACTCATTTGTCCCCAAGGCAATACATATCCCATAAAGGCAGTTGCCATCATTGCAAAAAATATAAATATACCAACAAACCACACCATCTCTCGTGGCCTCTTGTAAGATCCGTAATATAACCCACGCATTATATGAACATAGACTACCATAAAGAAGAGCGATGCCCCGACAGCATGAGTGTAGCGTATCAGCCATCCATAGTTCACGTCACGCATTATACGCTCCACGCTATTAAACGCATAATCAACATGCGGAGTGTAGTGCATAGCAAGAAATATACCTGTTATTATTTGTAAAATTAGCGCTATACCAGCCAAAGAGCCAAAATTCCAAGCATAATTTAAGTTTTTTGGCACTTGGTAAGAAGCAGTATGTTTCAAAAAAGAAAATATAGGCAGTCTATATTCTATCCACCCTAATATGCCTTTTTCTTCTTTTATTGCTTCTTTTTTGTTATCTTCCTGCATAACTTAAACCTTTCTGAACACATGTCCATTGCTACTTTTATCTTATTTTTTTATTGTAGCAACTTATCCTTTACGCACAAATAAAAACTTTAAAGCAATATTAATTACCTCTTCAGCAACCTATCACGTGCTGCGTTTAATTTTTGTGCAAAATATTCCGAGCCTCCCTTATCTGGGTGAACTAATTTCATTAAATTTTGATATGCTTTATTGATTTCATTTTGGCTCTCCTCCAAATTTAACCTCAGTATTTTTAATGCTTTATCTTTGGACATGTTACTATTACTGGACTAGTATGATTTTGTCTTGTAAATTTATTCAACAACACTACTCTAACTATATAATGAAAAGTTATCTACAAAGTGTTTATGAAGATGGTATGAAAATCCAACTATCTAAAATCAACAAATATTTATTAGTTTTACTGATTACTGTCTCAGCATTTCTCATATCTGGGCAAGTATCCAGTTCAAGCAGTATTGAGAATGATTTTCAAGATTTACAAGAAAAATTACCATTATTGAAAGATCAGGATTTGTTATTTTTAGATCCAGCTTCAGCTTTAAATTATGGTGATAGGGCCGGTGAAAAAGTGTTAATGGTTATAGTTCACCATACTGAAACATCAACATTAAAAGGTACAAAAAATACGCTGAATGCTAGAGGATTGTCAGTTCATTTTATTGTCGATAGGGATTGCAGCATCACCTTAATGGTTCCATTAGAGAAAGAAGCATGGCATGCTGGTATTAGTTATGCAAGAGTTAAGATAGATAGCAAGCTTGAAGAGCTACGGAAGCTTAACAACTATTCTGTAGGTATTGAAATTGTAAACACAGGACTTGAGCCTTTTCCGGAAGAGCAAATGAGGTCAGTTAAAGAGCTGATTTTATACCTTATGGAGCGTTTTAAAATTAAAAGGGATATGATATTTAGTCATTCTGAAATAGGAACTATAGTGCATGATCCAGAGCTTAGCTATACAATGCGTAAACCAGATCCACACAAATTGTTTGATTGGGAGTTATTAGAGAAAAATGGAATTGGATTGCACATAAGTGATAGAATAAACCCTAAAAATGCTAAACAGCAAATGAGCGAAATATTGTATAAAGCAGGTGATAGAAATGAAGGTATTTTGAAATTAAAGCAAAGGCTGAACAAATTTTTCTATAAGATACTACCCTGGAATGATAAGAAAGGTAATGTAATTTTTCCTGATAATAAGACTGATTACTCAGATGAGTTTGATGAGAACTTTGCATGGGTTATTTATCAGTTTTCAATACATAATTTACCAAGAGAAATTAGAAAAGATTTACTTCTGAAATTAGAACAAGCGGATATATTTCCTGAATTCTTTAGTAAATATAGTCATGGTATTTCTTCTAGCTATCTAACCTTTAGTGAAAAAATTAAATCGACTCTACAACCATGTTTAAGCAAAGTAGATTATGAGAATTTATTATCTTCTCTTGCACAATATGAGAATAACATTTCTCCTGATGCATCTACCACTTTAATGTACAAAATTAAGTTATACTATGATTCTTATTTGAGATATAGCATATGGTCTTCACTCTATAAACCATTTAAGCTTAATGTATTGGAAGAGTTAGACATTTTAAAGAGTGGAGTGTTATCTTTAAAATTACTAGATAGCTCTAAAGCTGCAGAAGTTTCCAGTTTAATTGATAGCTTTAAAGTAGATATTTCTTTAGAATTTCAGGATTTTGAAAAACAGTGGTTTCAAGAGTTTAAGAATGCTTGGAGACAAGAATTTATACCTTTCCTGGAAGAACAGATAACATGGACTGCGCTACATGAAGCAATATTGGAGTATTTAGAAAAAGCAAAGGAAGAAATTTGTTAAACGAAAACTTTTTTTAAGATCATTTTTTCAGCAGCCTATCACGTGCTGCGTTTAATTTTTGTGCAAAATATTCCGAGCCTCCTTTATCTGGATGAACTAACTTCATTAAATTTTGATATGCTTTATTGATTTCATTTTGACTTGCTTCAGGATTCAGCCCCAGTATCTTTAATGCTTCATCTTTGGATATGTTGTCACCAGTGTAATTTTCAGTATAACTTCTACTGCTATTAAATTCGTTCAAAAACTTACTCAATATAGAGTTCATCATGAAACTTATGTTATTTTTTTTTGTCAGGAAAAGAAAAAATACAACAACGCTAGGCAAAATAAATATAATTACTATGAATACTAAAAAAAGAAAAAAGATGAATGACATATATATTTTTTTATCATTTTATGATTAAATAGTAACAATTATAATTGTCATGGTAAATAACATGTTCATCCAGATTGAAGAAACACCAAATCCAAACACACTGAAATTTCTCCCTGGATTTGCAATTCTAAACGAAGGAGAAACGGCTGATTTTTCAAATGCAGATGAAATAAAACACTCCAAGTTAGCAGCAAATCTTTTTCAAATAGAACATGTGGTAAGAGTGTTTTTTGGTCATGATTTTATTTCAGTAACAAAATTAGGTGGAATTAATTGGGATACACTAAAAGTAGAAATTTTAACTACAATCATGGATCACTTTACTTCAGGTGGAAAAGCGCTAGATAAAGAAGGAGTGAGTGATAATAATATATCAGATGAGGAATTTTTCGATGAAAATGATATAGAAATTGTAAATAGAATAAAAGAATTGATGGAAAGTTATATCAAACCTGCAGTTGCTCAAGACGGTGGTGATATCAAATTTCGTGGCTATAAAGATGGAATAGTTTATGTTGAGTTGCAAGGAGCTTGCTCTGGATGCCCAAGTGCTGCAATTACCCTCAAGCAAGGAGTGCAGAATATGCTGAGCTACCATATACCAGAGGTTGCGGGTATAGAGACCACACTATGACTAATCAAACGGTTAGAGGAACAAAAGATCTCCTGTTTGATGAATGGTACAAGTTTAAATACATTGAGCAAACAGCAAACAGAATCTCAAGTTTATACGGCTTTTTGCCTGCTCAAACTCCGATATTTGAATACACGGAGGTTTTTACAAAAACCTTAGGTGATAGCTCAGATATCATCACTAAAGAAATGTATAGCTTCAATGATAAAGGGGGAAAGAGCATAACTTTGCGTCCTGAGTTCACTGCAGCGATTGTCAGGCTACTCATTGAAAAAAAACTGCAAACACCGATAAAATTATTCTCAACAGGACCTGCATTTCGCTATGAAAGACCGCAAAAGGGAAGACAAAGGCAATTTCATCAGATAAATTTTGAGGTTTTTGGCATAGAAGATCCAAAAGCTGATATTGAATTGATATCACTCGCTCAGCACTTACTAACTGAATTTGGCATCAATAAAAATGTAAAGCTGGAAATCAACTCTTTAGGTGATGGTGAAACAATAACTAAGTATAGAGAAGCTTTGATCTTATACTTTACAAAGTATCAAAATGATCTATCAGAAGATAGCAAAAATAGGTTGATCAAAAATCCACTCAGAATACTGGATTCCAAGGATGAGAAAGATAAATCAATAATTTCTGATGCGCCTAAAATCAGCAATTATTATACGAAAGGGTCCTCAGATTTCTTTGAACAAATACTAAATGGATTAACAATTCTTGATATACCTTATACCGTAAACAATAAACTAGTTCGAGGTTTGGATTATTATTGCCACATAGTGTTTGAGTTTGTTACAGAGGATTTAGGCGCACAAGGGGCAGTTTTTGCCGGTGGAAGATACGATAATTTAGTATCTTCAGTGGGTGGAAAACACACTCCAGCGATAGGATTTGCAGGAGGTATTGAACGCATAATGGAGTTAATCAATTATTCTCCGAAAGAAGAGCGACCTATTTACCTAATTCCAATCGGTAGAGAGGCTGAAGAATATGCCCTAACACTTGCGAATGAATTGCGCAGAAATGGTTTGTATGTGATCTATGAATATAGCGGAGCGCTTAAAACCCGAATGAAAAAAGCAAATCAAGCAAATGCTAAAGCTGCTTTAATTTTTGGCGATGAAGAATTGAGTAGTAAAACTTTAAAGATTAAAAACATGGATACAGGTGAAGAAAAAACAATTGCTCGCGATAACACAATAGAAGTATCCGTTCAGGCAATGGCGTCAACTTAAGAGCCTTCATTAGCAAACTCTCCTAAAGACATGATGGCGTTTGGGCTTATCTACCTTATTGCGGCTGTCCTGGTCGGATTTTAACTTTAGCGCGTATACTTAAAAAGGGCTTGAAAGTTTTTTGGCACAATAAGTACCTGATAGAGTTTTTGCCTCATTACACCAAATAAAACCGAAAAATTTAAACGATACTCAGTAATTTGATCTGGGCCCTTGTGCATCACACATATGAAGCGATAATATATTACACATAACTAAGTTCGCCCAAAATTCTTGTAATACAGCCTCTCCAGAAAAATTAGACTTCTTTCAAAATTCATGTAGGGAGCTCAAAATTGTGAATTGCAGCAATCAAATTAAACCTTAAACCAAAACGTTTTCGTCGGTTTCTATACCTGTCCGAGATGATTTTAAACCTTTTCAATTACGTTTTCAACAATTGCCCTTTGGCTCATAAGTGCCCTGTTCTCTTTTTTTTGTTCTTTGCTTAACGGATTCTTTTTCGTTTTCCTGTGCGGTAATACAACATTTTTGTGTATCTTCTGCATTCCCCTGTAGCCGGCATCAGCTAAGATTTTAGTTTGCGGCAATACTGCTACCTTTGATTCTCTAAACATCCGTGTTTTCTACCATTCGAGAAAGATGTGCATATGACTTTTCTACTCTTCTTCTCTGTTACTATTTGTGTTTTTATAGTATGCCTTTTTTTCTTTCCAGAGTAGAAGGGCTTTTGCTTTTTTTTGGTCTCTCTACTGGCGTTTCAGTTCCGTCTATTACTAAAACTTCATATTCTACATCACTCTTTAATAGCTCTTTTTTTCCTGGTAATGCAAAATCTGGATGTTTTATTAATATGTCTTCTACCCATCTTATTATTTTAAAACTGTTACTTTCACTCATGCCATAGCTTTGCCCAATATGAAAATATGTACGATATTCTCTTATATATTCCAGTGCCATAAGTAGCCTGTCTTCTATGCAAAGTTTACTTTTTCTTCCACTTCTAGCTTTTTTTCTTTTATCCTCCACTTCTAGAATTTCTACCATTCGCTCAAATGTTGCTTTTTTTACCCCTGTTAAACGTCGAAACTTTTCTCCTTCTAACTTTTCTATTTCCTTATATTTCATGCTTTCAAATACTTCATCTTACACTCCCTCTAACAATTTTGAAAGAAGTCTAATGTTTTGCCCCTATTAAGATTTATTGATTTAGTTGTAGTAGTTGAAATAGCGCAGTTACTCACCCCATAAATTTGGTGCTCTCTTTCAATCAAAGGTGTCTTGCTGCTTGAAATGTTTTCTTTGTAAAAATTTGGCTTATCTTTATATCAGCTCATTCAAACAGCATTAACATAACTTATGCCTTTTTTGGATGTAGAAATTTTCTAGGAATTGTCTTTTTGAATTCTATGGTATTTTGTTTAACATTGAAACAAGAGTCCAGTGTCAAGCACTGGAATGACACCATAGGGGCACTGCCATCATAAAGGAACCAGTGTCAGCTACTTTCATGACGCCATTCTTTTTTTCTGGATCCAAGTAGTCTGGGCACTGCCGTCATAAAGGAACCAGTGTCAGCTACTCGGATTCTTGGTCTCTTATATCACAATGTTCGTACAGTTGTAGGCTTGACCATAAATTATGTTAAGATAGAAAATGACTATTTTAGATAGAGCTTGATGTAATGCAGTGCGATACAAAATAACGGTAGAATATAATGGTAGTAATTTCTCTGGTTGGCAAAAACAGCAACACTCTGCTAACTCAATCCAGGAGAAGATAGAAAATGCTATATTTAATTTTAGTGGTGAGAAAGTTACTTTGTACTGTGGTGGCAGGACTGATGCAGGGGTTCATGCTTTAGGACAAGTTGCTCATTTTGATATGGAAAAGGAATTTGAGCTTTATAGAATAAGAAACGCAATAAATTATCATTTAAAATCAATTCCCATAGTCGTGCTTAATGCAGAAGTTGTAGATGATGCGTTTCACGCAGGATTTTCAGCAAAAAAAAGATATTACGAATACAGAATAGTTAATCGCTATGCTCCTGCCGCTCTGGAGAGGGGTTATGTATGGCAAGTGTTTAGCCCACTTGATGTAAATATTATGCGTGAAGCTGCTAAACATCTACTTGGAAAACGTGACCTTTCAAGTTTCCGTTCAAAAGATTGTCACGCCGCAAATCCGATAAGAACAATTGATGATATCGATATAATACAAAACGGGAATCATATACACATCAAAATATCTGCTATTTCCTTTTTACATAACCAAGTGAGAATTATTGTGGGTACTTTAGTTGAATTTGGAAAAAATAGAACCAATCCGCAAGAAATGCTAAATATATTAAACCAATGTAAAAGAAATGCCGCTGGAGTTACTGCACCACCTTTTGGCTTATATTTGGTAAAGATAGATTACTAATTTAATAAAAAGTAACGTTCTTAGTGAAATAAGTGCCATACCGCCACGGTATCTCCAGATTCCGCTAACAAGCAGCGAGATGACAAGTTTAAGTTCTCATTGGCATCACTACATATAATGCACTTGAATCGTCTTCATCAGTGATAATTGTAGCACTATTACCATCGGCTAAGCTAAACTTACATTTATTTTTTATGCAGGATAGAACATCAAGTAAATAACGCGAGTTGAACCCTATTTCTATAGGGGCTTCATTGTAGTCCACTTCTATGGATTCAGTTGCATCACTGTACTCTTGGGAGTTTGAATGCAGAGTTAGCAGCTTTTCTTGTAGTGAGAATTTAATGGATTTTACTTTATCAGATACAACAACGGAAACTCGATCTATAACATCTGAAAGTTTTTTACTTTCAATAATCATATGCTTATCTTGAGATGCTGGAATAACTGCTTTATAATTTGGAAAAGTCCCATCTATTAATTTTGATATTAGAATATATTCACCGCATGTAAACTTGATTTTTCTGTCTGAGAGTTTTACATTAATTTCATTACAATCGTCCAATATTTTTAACAGCTCCATAACAGTTTTACGTGGAATGATCACACCAAATTCGCCATTGATGTTCCCAGGCTTTGGCCTCTTTATACATGATAAACGATGGCCATCAGTTGCAACGCAGTACAGAAACTGTTCGTCTGTATGTAGATATATTCCATTTAAATTATACCTTGTATCATCTAGTGATACAGCAAATTTTGTTTTAGTTAATAAGTCTATCAGGTCCGTATTTAGTAGAATAAAATCATGTTTATAATTGTCTTCTTCAAGAGCAGGAAAACTGCTTGAAACTACATTCGGTAAAGAAAAGTTTGCATTTCCGCAAGACATCAATAATTTTCCTTGGTTATTTACTTCAAAATTGACATCCAAATCAGCGGGTAACTTCTTCACTATGTCATGTAAAGTATGCGCTGAAATTTTTACTTCTCCTTCTGTTAATACGGTTGCAGCAAGTGAGGCAAACATTGAAATGTCAAGATCAGTTGCCATTAATTTTATGCTGCTGTGTTGTGTTTTGATATTTATACACGCCAAAACATCTATTGCATTACGCCTTTCAACCACTCCACTTACTCTGGATAATGTATTTAAAAGACTTGTGCGGCTCACGCTAAAATGCATCTGCTCGCACACAGAATTTTGCTTTTTGATTTCTGTATCTACACCTGCAACCTCTGACATTGCTAACTCTCAAAAATATATTTTAAATGATATCCACATCCCATATAAAGTAAAGTGCTATTTATCGAAAGGGCAGTCTGTTTTATACTACAACTGGAAAATTACCTATTCTGTTACAATAATTTACTTTGTATGGCATAAATCATGCATTTTTTGATACGCTTTTTGAAACCCAAGTAGGGAATAAGTATCATCAATGGTCACTGTTTTTGTTTTCCCATTAACTACCATTGATAATCCCTGCTTCATTTTTAGAATGAGATCTTGATCTATTTTTGTATGCTCTGCCCATGCAAAACTTCCCTGTATTATAGGCAGTGTATATTTAATTTTTTTGTCAATATTGAGAGCTACAGGCTCCTTGTCATACTGAAAACCAGAGGTAACGCTTACCTCATCTGCTTTTTTATCAACATAACTGACCATTATATACGGCTTGCGGTTGGTTGTATAATGTTCGCTTTTTTTTTTAGGATAGGATACAATATAACATACTTTCTCTCCATCTTCCAATGCAGTATACACGAGCCAATCTTTATATTTTTCCTTCAATTGCACATCACTAACCGATGCAAAAGCGCCTATTGAAAAAAATATTAGAAATATAAAAAAACTACGCATGCAAACCAAATTTCAAACTTTCAGATTGTATATATCGGGTTACCTTAGCCATCGCCTGCTCAGCCAACTGCCTTATTCTTTCTCTTGAAACACAATATTTTTTACTAAGTTCATCCAGAGTTTGAATGTTTTCAGACAAATATCTACTGATAAAAATGTCTCTTGCCCTTTCGTTGAGGCTCGCTAGTGCATTGTTTAAAATTGTTTCTTTTAATTCTTTTTCTTCATGATTCTGATAGGTTACTTCTTGACTAACCAAGTTACATGGGATCATATCTTGCAACTCCCTTTTAGAGTCATCACCTATTTTTATGCAATCGTTTAGCGACTGATCCTTACAAGCCAAACGGTAATTCATTTGTACAACATCTCCTTCGGATACAGAAAGCTCATTAGATATTGCTTTTATTTCTTCATTATTTAAAGTTTCTCTGTTTGTATGCTGTAAAATTCTTTTTTTTATTTTACGTAAACTAAAAAACAATCTTCTTTGTGCTTGCGTTGTGCCTATTTTCACAAACGACCAAGATTTCAATATGAAGTCTTTTATTGAAGCTTCAATCCACCACACCGCATAAGTTGAAAAACGAAACCCTAAATCAGGATTAAACTTTTTCACTGCATGCATTAAACCCATATTCCCTTCCATGACCAGGTCCATCAACAATAGTCCATAATTTTTGAATTTCATTGCAATTTTCACTACCAAATTCAAATGGCTGGTAATCAATTTATGAGCAGAAGAAACATCCTTATATTGGTTCCAATTTTTTGCTAATCGTACCTCTTCCTCTTGAGACAGCATAGGAAATTTTTGCACCCTAGCAATATATTGCATAAGATTGGTTCTGCTATCGACACATAAGTTTGCCATTGAGGTCAACATAACAACTTAAATTAAAACTTCATGCATATAATATATTGATTTTCCAGCAAAAATTCAAGCTTTGATTTGAAAAAAGTACAAATTTTCCATCTAATTTCTTGGAGACAGTAGGCCGCAGTGTTAGCTAATTGGATAACATTATGTAACTTTAGATGATATTCTACCAATATAATGATGAACGTTATAGCTTAAACACATAGCAAATAGTGTTATTCCAGTGCCTTGACACTGGAATCCACATTTCTTTTTTCTAGATCCCAGTGTCATACTACTTGGATGACAAGAAAAAACCCACTGGGATAACAAGACTGAGATAGACTAGAAATTAAACGCTACTCCAGCTTCTGCACCAACAGTGCTGTAAAGAACTTTGATTGCGGCATCGTCTTTAGCTGCCTTATCAAAGTTAGCACCATAAGAACCGAAATAACGAGCTCCAGCATAAAGCTTGATTTCTGGAGTTACATCATAGCTAACACCAGCTTTTGCTTGATAAGCAAAACCGAATCCCCTTTGATCCTTAACTGCATCAACCTTTGAAGGATTGCTGATATATGCTGCACCAGCACCAACACCAACACCAACATACGGAGTAATAGGCATATCTTCAATTGCTATATCGTAATAAACGTTAACTAACCCTGAAAATGCTGTTAAACTGTCTGCAACAGTATCTGGGTTAAATGCTGCACCTGTAACATCATTTTTGTTTAGCTGTGAATAAAGCCCTTCAACATCAACCCTAATGTCGTCCATTTTGTAACCAAATGCGCCACCACCAGCTATAAAAGATGCTTTTAATGGAGTATGATTTTCGGTGCCTTTTTTATATTCAATACCATCAACTTTTGTGAAAAGAGGTAAAATTTCACCGTTGTATTGCAAACGAACGTAGTAGCTAGTTTCTTCATCACTTATTGGACCAACAGGATCTGAAAAAGCAGAGTTTGATAAACTTAGCAACGTTGCTAAAGCGGCTGCTGAAAAAAACTTTTTATAATGCATAATTGTCCTCGTAAAAAAATTAAAATTCCACTTTAGCAGTCTAAGTAACAACTAAAGTTAAGTCAAGTGCTAACTTAATAACACAAAGTATCCTACATTTTAACTAATTTTTAGGAGAAGACAAAGATTTTATTAATGAATAAATACGACTTTTTTACTCTTGATTTTTTGGTATAGCTAACATAGGTAAGATTTACTATCGAAAGACCTCGTCATTCCGCTACTTGTTAGCGGATGAGATACCGCGAATGAATCCATAACTGCACGAACATTGCAATTTGGGTCTACCAGGAGGGCAATGCCTCTTATTCAAGTACCCTCTTCTTGTCATCCCAGTGCTTGACACTGGAATCCAGGAATTTTATTAAGTTGGTAAGCATAAAAGTAGCCGTTTTATGTTAAAGCACAACGTTCTTGATGAGATTACGGCAAGGCTGGATTCCAGTGTCAAGCACTGGAATGACATCGTTTACTATGTGCCATATTGCAATGTTCGTACAGTTATGGAATGAATCGCGGTATGATGTAGGGCTGTGCTAGCTATAGGTGCATTATATAAAGAAATACTAGCGTTGAAAATATTAGAAAAAAATACTTACACTAAAAGAAACTTCAGTAGTATAGAAATAAATTCAAAAAGGAAGTTTAAATCCAGGTGGTAAACCGATCATACCTGCAAGATCAGAAGTTGCATTCGCAATATCTTCTTCTGCTTTTTTAACGGCATCATTAAACGCTGCTGTTACTAAATCCTCTACTATATCTTTTTCCTCATTTCTCATAAGTTCTAAGTCTATGTTCACCTTTTTAGCTTTATAGCTACCTATTTTTATGACTTCCACTAATACAGAAACTTTGCCGCCACCAGAAATACCTTGAAACTCTTTTCCAACATATTTTTCTTGAGCTTCTGCAAGCTTTTTTTGCATCTCTTGCGCTTGTTTCATTATTTGACTAAAATCCACAACTTACTCCTTATTTTCTATATTAACTACTTTTGCACCTTTAAACGTGTCAAGTATATCCTTGACCGCAGGTGCATAATTTAAATTACTCACTTCCCTGTTTATATAACCTGTATCAACTGCAATAACCCACTCTTGCTGAGTCACCTGGCTTAAGTAATTTTTTAAATCATTGCAAAAATTACTATCCAACTTAGATACAGCTTTTAATTTTAAATATCCAGGTTTACAATCTATTAATTGTAGATTATTACACAGTTGTTTGTAAAGATAAATTTGGTTACTCCGCCTTAATAGTTGCAAAATCTTATCAAAATCGTAATTTTGTTGTTTATTTTCCACATGGATCCCAGTGTCACGCACTGGGATGACAGAGTGGGGTTGTTGTTTACTTTCCACATATTTTTTTGGATCCGAGTAGTCAGCTACTTGTATGACAGAGGGGGAAGGTGCAACAGGTCTGCCCTGTCTATTTCCTTGCTCTGCATTCTGTGAAAGAACTTTTTTGATCACCTGTTCTGGAGAAGGTAGATCAGAGAGATAGCAAAGACTAATTAGCATCATTTCAGCAGCAACATCATTGCATGTCGAAGCTTTTACATCTTGAATACCTTTAAGGAGAACCCTCCACAATCTCGAAAAAAATATTAAAGATCTCTTTATACTTAAATCTTTTATCCTATTCTTTTCATGCTCTGTAACTGCATTATCAATTTCTTTTGTAATCAAAAAACGGCATACTAACTGAATTGTTTGCAATAGACCTTCAAAAATACTAAGTGGATTTGCTGTTTTTATCGCCTTGTCAAACACTGATAGAGCTTTCTGTAAATCACCATCTAATATTGCTCCTAATAGATCGAATATAATATCTTTATCCACTAGGCCAAGTATGTCTGTCACATTTTTAGTGGATATTGCACCATCTTTGCTATATAGAACTGCTTGATTCATCAGAAACAAGGCGTTACGCATTGAATTTCCAGAGTGTCGTGCAATTAATTCTAATGCTCCCTTTTCAATGAAATAACTCTCTTTTTGTGCAACATCATTTAAACGTTCCACTATTTTAGCTACAGGAATGTTGTGTAAATCAAATCTTTGACAACGTGCAATAATAGTTATTGGTATTTTTTTTATTTCCGTAGTTGCTAAAATGAACTTTACACTAGATGGTGGCTCTTCTAGGGTTTTAAGTAATGCGTTAAATGCACTGCTGGATAACATGTGTACTTCATCTATAATGTAGACTTTGAATTTAGAGCTTATAGGTGAATAGCAAATATCTCCCAGGATTACTTTAATATCGTCAATGCTAGTGTGACTTGCCGCATCGATTTCAATTACATCTGGATGGCTTGAATTTTTTATTGCTAGACAATTTTCACATGATCCGCAAGGTTCAAAAATTGGCCCCAGGGAACAATTCAAACATAAAGCTATTATCCTTGCAGTGGTGGTTTTACCAACTCCACTACTACCAGAGAGCAGTATAGATTGTGGGATTTTGTTTAAAATAAAAGCATTTTCTAATACACGCACTAATATATCTTGACCTACTAGATCTTTGAAGCTACTAGGACGATGTTTTAATGCTATATTCATAGCCTCGGATAAAACAAATAATGAAATAGGTATGCAACCCAAAAAGGTTCTGATATGGCTGCTTCATTTCTGGTCTGACCAAATTACAGAGTTTTTGCCTGCATACCTTATAAAATATTATACTTTTTTTTTTATTTAGCAAGGTATATCCTATATTAGTCTTATAATTTATATGTTAGACCTTTTGCAACATTACTTTGGAGTAAACAACTGTTACCTAAAATACTCTTCCCTTGTCATTCCAACTTGGATCCCACAACTGTACGAACGTTGTAGTTTGGGAGCAATTCCCACCAGTGGAGTGTCATCCCAGTGCCCAGACACTGGGATCCAGCTTCTATGCAACTTAATTAAAAACGTTTGTTTTAGCGTAAGACAACTACCTTTAGCTCATCAGCTCAGTTATAAGCAAAATTTCTGGATTCCAGTGTCAAGCACTGGAATGACACCATTTGCTGTGCAATTTACCTTCAAAAATGAATGTTCGTACAGCTATGCTTGGATCCAGAGAAAAAAGATGTGGATTTCAGTGTCACACACTGGAATAACAACCTATAGGTACTGGGATAACAAAAGAGGAACATTATGATCTTATATCATTTTCCTCTTTGTCCATTTTCACGAAAAGTTAGAGCTTTTCTAAAAGAAAAAAAATTAGGCTGTGATCTAGTGTATGAAAATCCGTGGGAAAAGCGGAATGAATTTATGGAGATCAACCCAACCGGGCAAGTACCAGTATTAATAGATAATAACTTTGTAATAGCGGATAGTAATGCCATTTGTGAATATATAGAAGAGACTTACAATAGCGACGTCAAATTACTTGGTTCATCCACTATTATTAAGTCTAAAATACGTGCTCTAATCAATTGGTTCGATAACAAATTTTACAATGAAGTTACTAAGTATATTATGAATGAAAAAGTAATTACTAACCGCAGCCCTGACTCTAGATTTCTTCATGCAGCTCAGCATAACCTGCCTTGCCATATGGAATACATCGAACACTTAATTAACAAGAACGTTTGGCTTGCAACTGATAAGTTCACTTTAGCTGATATTACTTTAGCATCGCATATTTCCGTAATGGATTATGTAAGTAGTTTTCCATGGGAAAAAAGTAAAATTTTAAAACAATGGTACTCCATTGTTAAATCAAAGCCTTGTTTTCGTGAGATATTATTAGGGAGGATTTCTGGTTTAATCCCTCCTAAACATTATGCTGACCTTGATTTTTAACTTATGTTAGCTTTAAAGCTACAGTCATTCCTTCATCAGTTGGAATCAATATAGAGAAATATTTTTTTTCATCTGATAATCTATTATTAAACTCCCTCATAGCATGCCATGATTTTTCTGATACTTCTTTTGGAGGCGATTCTAAAAATACTGTGTTAAACAGTAGAGTGTTGTCTGCAACGATTAGCCCACCTTGTTTAATGTATGACTCTGCCCAATCTAAATACTTAGGGTAACTACTTTTGTCAGCATCGATAAATATCATGTCAAATGGTGCTTTTGCTGATAATTCATTAATTTTTTCCAGTGCATCGCCTTCTATTAGAGTAATTTTATCACTTAGATTAAAAGCACTAAAATTTTTTTTTGCTATTCTTGAGTGTTGAGGATTATTTTCTATTGTATATATATGACCGTCTTCTAGTAGAGCTTTTGCCATGCAAATCGACGAATAACCGTATAACGTGCCAATCTCAACAATACTTTTGATTTTTTGGATTTTTATAAATAAACTTAATAGCTTTCCTTCTTCAGGGCCAATTTGCATATGTTGCTTTTTTTCAAGAATACAATATTCTTCTATTTTTTTATATTCTTTTGCAAATAGATTTCTTATATATGACAATTTTATACAAAAGTTGTTACGCATTACGTTTTATATTATAAATTAGGGAGACTTAATTCATACACAATTTATAAATATAATAATATAGTTTAAAATAATAAAAACATTTATTTTAAGTTATTATTTCATAGTATAAAATTTTAAGTGACAAAAATTATTATATATCGTACTATAGTTAACTAGTATAACAAACAGTCGATTATTATGCTAGAATTAAAGGGATTGTTTATGCGCATTTCTCTTTTTAAAATATAATTTTTATAATCAATTAGAGGGGGTTATATGTCTTATACTATTGCTGGTGAAGTTGAAACGTTAAACAAAAAATCTAACAAGAATGAAGGGGTTATGTTACTACATAATCCAGCTTATCGTGAAAAGTATAAAGAACGTTTTGATGAAGCTCAGAGAAAAGTTATGGATATGGTTCAGTTTTATGATGGGACAATAGTATTAATAGAGAATAAAATCGCTATGTATTACTACACTTGGCACAGTAAAAAAAGAGAGTTTGAGCGTAAAAAACAACAAACAGTAGTGAAAAACAATGACTCAGCATAGAGTCTTTTATATGGTAAGCTACAGTGGTATTACTTCACTATAGCTTTTCCATATAATTTATCTATCACATTAGTGAAGTATTTCAGCTCTTTATACCCTTCATGTTTAACTTTATTATGCTCTATATATGATTTATTATCGTTAAGCTTGATGAAAAATATTGGAGTGGCTGTGATACCAAGTGTATTAATTGCCAGTGATTTATCATTTACGATTTTATCCATTATTTTCTTATCATTAATGCATTGGTTAAATGCATCTTGCTTTAAGTTGCTTAGTGCAGCAATTCTTTGTAGTAAAGTCAAATCACTTAAATTGTAGTAATTCCTCGAATCTATTGAGTTAAAAACAGCTTTGTTAAAATTAAAGTAGTCTTCTTGTTTTTCGTAGCAATGACTTAGCATTGCAGCCTTTAGCCCTCTGTAATCCAAAGGAAAATGACGAAATATATATAACATCTTACCTGTGTCTATATATTTCTCTTTAATTTTAGGAAAAACATTCCTATGAAAAAGAGAGCAGTGATAACAAGTTAATGAAGCATATTCTATCATTAGAATTGGTGCTTTTGGATCTCCTAATAATTTATCATCAGGTAATGGCGATAATAGCTCATTTGATGTTATTTCATTGGGTTTTTTTTGAATGTATTGGTTATCGGATAAATCTTGCTTAACAACTGCATAAGAATTAACACTTATGAAAATTAATAAAAACAATAGTCTAAAAATCATTACAATATAAACACTTAACTTACTAAAAAAAATTATACATTTATATTAATAATGTCAAGATAACTTTTGTTTAGCAAGGCTTTCAGCCCTATCTTTAAATGCAGCAATTATTTTACTTTGTGTATACTTATATAATGAGTTTAATAAAGTGGAAAATGAGTTGGACTTAAACTTAAACTCTATATAAAACTTTACCATAGTTTTATTTTCATCTATGGGAATGAATTGCCATTCATTGTATAGATGTTTAAATATTCCATTTGATGATACAGCTTTTATCCAACCTTCATTTGTTCCACTTGGAGAAAGAGAAGTAACTTCTGATGTATATCTACCTTTAATTCCATGAAAAGCTGCGAGGAGATCCACAACCATTTGGTTGTTAATTTTTTCTTTTATATAAACGGCTTTGCACCAAGGAACAAAATCAGGATACCTTTCAACATCAATTACAATTTGGAATACTTCATTAGGCGAACATAGGAAAACACCCTGTTCTTTGTATTGATGAAGCATAAATGTTAAACCAATCAAAATAGGATCCGTATCTACCGTCAGCCTTAGTAGATTCCTGAGACTAAAGTTAAGGTGGGCATCGCGTATCAATTTCAACGAAATTAACAGAGGCAATTCCCTTGACTAGAAATTATCGCTCGGGAAATTTAACTTAACTCATAACGCATAGAACAGACCCTTAATTAATTGTAGATGATTTATACAAGGTGTGTCTATAGATATATTAAAGCTAGCGATTATTATTTAATCTTTATTAAACTTTGCATTCTAAGTATCATAGCTAATAAATATATCTTATGAACATTACTAAAGTTTTAACTATCATTGTTTTTATTGTAATTTCTTCAAGTGCTTACACTAATTGTACAGATCACAAAATTTTTGTGCATACTATGAAGCAACAAGTGGATGGTATATCTACAAAGGAGAATAAAAAAAACCGGGAATGTGTGCGAAAAAAGCTTCAGGAGGTCATTCAAAACAATGTTAACCTCAAAGGAATATCGCAATTCGTTATAGGAAAACATTGGGCTTTAGTTAAACAAAAAGAAAAAGAAGATTTTTTAAGAGAGTATGAAGTGTATCTTACGCATTTGTGCGTTAAAATTTTATATAAATACATGCATGATAGTGAAATGATCATAATGAGTACAAAAACAGTTGACGATGAAACTTGCTTAATTGGTACAAGATTTTCTTACGGTGATGAAGAATTTACAAATATTGATTTTAAAGTTACTAAAAATCACAGTTCTTTCTTGATAAGTGATGTTGTAATGAGTGGAATAAGTATTGCTATTAATCAACGTTCTCAATTTAGTGAGAAGATTGATACGCATGGTATAGCGAGCGTTATAGATGAATTAAAGTGCAATAATGATCTATATGCCTCATTGGCCTAAGCCACTTGGTAACAGGCCGAATGATTTTTCTCTTGATCCCATAAGAAGCTTTCTTAGTAAACTAGATAATCCCGAGAAAAAAGTGCCTCCCGTAATTCATATAGCTGGAACTAACGGGAAAGGCTCAACACTAGCATTTATAAGATATATAATGCAAGCAGCAGGGTATAAGGTCCATGCATACACTTCTCCACATTTGGTGAATTTTAATGAAAGAATAGTTATTGCAGGCAGTTATATCGATGATAATGAATTATATAGCTTGTTAGAAGAATGCCGTGCCGTAATTGCAGAACAACCTATCACTTTGTTTGAAGCTGCAACTATTGCAGCTTTTTTAGCTTTTTCTCGTCATAAAGCCGATATAACTTTAGTTGAAGTGGGTATGGGTGGAAGGCTTGATGCAACAAATGTTATAGATAGTCCGATTTTAACAATCATTACTTCCATTGCCCTTGATCATACAGAATATCTTGGCCCTACTGTAGAGACCATAGCAGGTGAAAAGACTGGAATAATGAAACCTAATGTTCCTTGCGTAATCGCACCACAAGAAAAATCTATAATGAACACACTAGAATTCCATGCAATAAATAAGAAATCTCCTCTGTATAGAGGAGGCCTTGAATGGAATTGTGAAAAACAAGGTAATAGGATGGTCTTTCAATCAGCTATTCAATCAATAGAATTTTCTTTGCCATCTTTAAAGGGTGATCATCAGGTGATTAATGCAGGCAATGCTATTGCAGCATGTAGCATTTTGAGTGGAAAATATGAACTTGATATTGGAGAAGAGGATATCACTTCAGGTTTACAGTGCACTTATTGGCCTGCACGGCTAGAGTCTATAAAAGAAGGTAATTTAATTTCCCTACTACCGAAAGATTGGCAATTATTTTTAGATGGTGCGCACAATAATGACGGTGCTAGAGTGCTATCTCAGTGGGTAAAAGATAATTTTGCTGAAGGTATTTATGTGGTTTTTGGTGTTACTCGTAACAGAAATGTGGAAGAGTTCTTAGAGCACTTAAAGCCATATATCAAGCTACTATGTGCGGTTTGTGTTAAGTCTGAACCTAAAGCAACAAATACAAATTTGATTAGGGAAAAAGCCAATAACATAGGAATAAAAGCAGTTGAATGTGAATCAATTGGCGATGCAATATCAAATTACATATTAAAAGCCTCTATCCAAAACGTCAAAACCATACTAATCTGTGGCTCATTATTTCTAGCGAGAGATTTGAGTATGGAGAATAATCAACCCACTCCATGAGCTGAGGCGTTAAAAGCACCATCAGAATCTACAGTACTGCTTGGCTTTTCGGTTAACATTCCTACAGGGTATCCGTTCAGCCAATGGCGTCAACTTAAGGAAAAATATAAGCGATAGTGTGTAAAATTTCTCTCTAAATTTTTTATCATTAAATTATCCAAAAAGTGCAATAAACAGCACTTTTGTTTCTATTTTATTGCAACAAAAAAGTTTAAAATGTGTCCTTTTTAGACGAGACGTGCAGAAAGGAAAAAATCTTATTCTACAAATTAAAAATACAATATACTCAAAAACTTTTCAGAAAATCCATAGGAGAGTTTGCTAATGGAGGCTCTTAAGTTGACGCCATTGGCTGAACGGATACGAAAATTCTTGCGACGAAAATAACTTACGGAGACGAGACTTTTACACTACTAAGGCTGTATAAGAATGATCAAGCTGTAAAGGATCTTTTAGAAGAAGCCAAAAAACAAAAGCTTTCAGAATTAGCATGGAAACAGCCATAAAGCAGCAAACACCATTTCCCACTTTTGTAATAGAAACTGCTACCGATATTGGAACTACTACAGATGAAGACGAAAGTAGTGAAAAAATCCTGAACCTGAATACAACAGCCATAAAAGATCAAAATACTACCCCTAAAGTTGAAAGATTTCGAGTACGAAATTTTAATGTTCCCAGAAGCTCGCCACGATGATCAAGTGGATAGTACGGTGCAATATCTGCAATGGATGAGAAAAACTAACACCAGTGCTTTCAGGGTCAGGGACTTTGGCCCCAACCCTAATAAAACACTTGGGTGGCTGAGAGCAGTGCAAACCGCTTATGCAAAAACTTTTCTTTTTTCTTGCGAGTGTTTCTCGGTCTTAGGAGAATCCACTTGAGTTCTAACAGTGGAAGTACTGGAATTCGATGAGACTGATGATCTACCACTCTGTGAAAACCCACCACTAGCTTCTAGTTCATCTTCATCACTTCCAGTATCACTAGTCGATTTTTGTGAAGACGATCCTAAAGAAACACCACTATCTTTAGAACTTGTAGAAGCGTTACCACTAATTCCTCGTTCATCAAGGATCGTCCAAAATAAGTCCACTTGCTCCTTTGCGGTAGGAGAAAGATTTTCACACATTTCGTTTTGCTTCTCAGGAAAAAAAAGAAGTGAGCATATTTCCTTCTCCTCACGAGAAAAAGATGAGAGTAGTTGCTCAATCTCCTCAGGACTTCGTGATTTCTTCACTTTTCCAGAACGAGCTAATACTATTAGCTCCTCATGTTCATTAATAGGAAAAAATCGGCATAGATTACTTAGCATATCACAAGAAAGAGATAAAGATAGTACCTTCTGCATTCCAGAAGAAAAACGTGAGAATGTTTCCTCATCAAACAGAATATCTTTTGTTGTTTTACCGTTATCAGAAAGGAACGCACTAAAAAATTGCTTCAATATATTTTGTTTCCGCTGAGATGAACCACTAGACTTTTCAGTAAGTGGCAGTGACTGTCCCCGCTCAAGTGACCATATACCACTATCTATAGAAGCTTTAGAACTACGGTCCCCAGCCTTACCTACGGCACCTTGTGACAGGAATTCTGAAATACTATCATTAGTCTCTGGCTTGCTTTTGGTATATGTTTCAGTAACAAAAGAAGTCTCTCTTAAGCGCTGACTATCTTTTACCATTTCACTTGGGGGTGAAAGAGATAGTGTAGATAAAGGTAGTTCTTCAGTTGCAGGAGCACTTTTACTTGAAAATGTCGAACCACGTCGTGTGCTATTTCGCCTAAAAGGTAAAGAGAAGGAACTTTTTATTTTACCCCCATGTTTCTTCGGAGATTCACTCTCTTGTGACTTTGCTTTAGAACACTCATCGCTACTTTCTCGATCACTTTCATCAGACGCTAAAGGAGCACGAGGTTCACCACGAGCCTCTTGCACGCCTTCATCAGTAATTTGCAGTTCTTTAGATTCCTCACTCTCCATATCTTTTGGAGACTGTGCAAAAAACCCAAGATTTGAGGATATTGAACCTTCCAATATCTCTGGAACACTATTACCATTACTTGAAAAATCAGGAAAATCTGATAGCAATGATTCTAAATAAGATGTAAAACTATATCTATCAGAGGTAATAACATTATCACTAGTTCCAAACTCATCTGCAGCAGCAGCACTTAGATTTTTCCCTGATTTAGATTGCCCTGAAATAACAGGATTAACTGCAGTAGCATTCATCTGTGTCAATGGCCTATCACTCGTTCTAACTGAATTTACATAATTGAGCAACTGCGGTCCTTCTTCTCCTTCCTCTTTTTCTGATCCTTGCCTGGGAAGCCCCTGTATCCGTAATTGCTTAAGAAATGATTCTGGACCACCACTTGGAGAATATGCAACAGAATCCTTAGGTTGTGGAGGTGAATCACCAAGACCACTATCGCTGTCTCCTCTAGATTCAAAAAACCTACGTCCAGTTTGTTCAGGCGGTGTTCTTGGTGGTTCTGGAGGTGTAGGAGAATCGAGTGGTGATTGCAGTTGTGATGACCCTGCACTATTTGTACGTGTAGGAGAAGTTACTGTTGAGGAGGATTGACTACCTCTTATCGAGTCACGTCTCCTAAAATTTCCAGGATCAGCTGCAAATTCAAAACGTTTGTTTTCTGTATTATATTTAATTGGAGACTCCATCATTTTAGGGAGTAACTGAGCAATTCCTTTATTAGAGAAAGCGTAAATTGGGTTTTCACAACTGTTAACATCTGGATCTGCTGTCTTGCCTCTGATATCACTCATAAGATTTTTATATTTTATATTAATTTTGTACACATCCTTACGCTTTAAAAATTCAAGCTGATCATCACACGCTTTTGTTAAAGGTATAAGAACAAAATTATTGCCACTCCCTATTTTTCTTTCATCTGCAAAAATATCATATCCATAAGCATTAATTGGTTTTCCTGTCCATTTAAAAATAAAATCGCCAAGAACATCCTTAAAATTCTCAACTTTAGAATCTTCTGTGCCTGGAGTTCTAAAATCAAGCGCTACTTCTTTTTTAACATATTTTGTTACACTCTTGATTACCTTATCGCCAATGTTTTTAATATACAACATATCATTCTTATATTCATAAAAGTCTGAACTCTTAAGGCCACAGTTTTCTAACCTTGAGTTAAATTCTCTGATATATACCTCCTTAAACAACTCAAGAAGCTCTGAAGGATCTTCATACTCTTCCTCCTTAAAGTACTGGTCACTAAAAGATATATAGTATAAGTAAGGAGAAGGACCACGTATTACTCCTAATTGGGCAGATTCTCCTATGCATTTACAAGCTTCTTCCTCCGCCATTCCTACTCTTTGTTGTAGACATGCAATCACTTTCCCTCCCACAGCTCCCTCAAACTCCTGAACAAAATGAATCTTCAAGTTACGAATTACTTCATTATTTGTAGAATCTGTAAGCTCCACTTTCTTTACATTTTCGTCTATATCTTTTTCCTTCCCACTATTTACAAACGGAAAATAGTTTAAGTTATAATATTTACGTGCTACCTCACTTCCACCACTGTAGTGCCGCTTTATTATCTCCTCTCCTATCCCTCGCAGATATTCTTTTGTATTAGTACCACTAGCAAATAAGCCAACAATCTTTTTACCTTCTACAGTAAAATTAGTATTGATCTTACCACAAGCATAATTATTTAAATTAAACGCATTAACCAGCTCTTTTATATCCATAACTACCTCTATTAAAAATTGTTAAGAAACAACACTATTTGCTTTTTCCTTTATCTTTACTACTACCGGCACTAGTAGCACTACTACTACCCAGTTGTGCGTTAGGCTTACTGCTTTCACTTTGTTGCTCGTAGTTTTTATACTTATCAGGACCAATCCACTCAACCTTTTTATGTGAAGGCCACTTATTACCACCACCATTATCATTACTACCATGCATATTATCCTCGAGTAAAAATATTATGTAACCAATATACTAAAAATAAATTATAGTGCAAGCACTTTTTTTATATTTTTTAGTATAAATTTTATTCACTCTTTTTTCATAAAACTCTAGCTTCGAGATTCCAGCATCACGCGCTGGGATGACAAGAAAGAGGTACCAAAAAGAGACCTTTTCTTGTCGCCTTAGTAGCCATTCTAACATAGAATGTCATCCCAACTAAGAAGGGTGTCATCCAAGTAGCTAACACTGGGATCTAGTCTTTTTTATCACACAAGTAGCTAACACTAACAACTTCTCGATGGTGCATTACCATTTTCTCTTGCTGCACATTCATTCAACACATCAGTAATTTTTGATCTAGGATTTTCTTTAGCATCACTTGCAGCACTAGCACTAGACTTTCCATTATCAGCAAATTCTTTTCTTTGATTGTTCCTTTGAGCAACTTTTTTCTTAAATTTAGCATAAGGGTCATCCGTTTCTTGCTTATTAATAGACTTGATTCCTTTCTCGTTAACATTACCATTCAGACGACTTTCTGCACAACTAGCAGACTCGTTTTTCTTCCCATTATTAAACTCACTTCCTCTTCCATTAATATTACTTGGACGCCTTGCATCAAAACCAACATTCTCTCTTAGCTTAGAATCAGATTTCATCCTATTCGTTGCAGGCTGCCCTGTAGGTTTCGGTGGACACACCTCTTTCCTCGGTTCCTCCGGCTTCGCGTTTTTCTCTTCTTTGTCCACTTTTAGTTTTTGTGAATTTTCATGAGATTTTCTTTCAAGCTCAGTAAGACGCAATAGATGTTTCAAAGGATCTGACACAATTTCAAGCTCTGGTTTGCTCAGAACAACTGGTCTTACAAACCCAGATGAAACGTCAAAAAGGGAAACTGGCACAGCGGGCTTTTCTCTTTCATCTACCTTGATTTCTACGTCTTTACGAACTTCTTTAGTTGCTTCTAATGATGTTTTTTCTGCTTTTTTATCTTCTTTTTCTGCAGATGCCTCTACTATAGCTGCTAGCTCAACTCCAAACATCTCTGCAAACATTGTAACAATCCATCCGACAACGGCCATTTGTAACCTGAGTTTCAGATTTTGCAATGCAGTTAATCTTTCTAACGCCCTTGCAAACTCTTCTTCTGATAACTCACCACTGCCTAATTTTTCCTGCAATTCTTTTATCTCTTTGTCCAACCTCTGATTGAAACTTAAATCGCGTGCAAAAATCTTCTTGATTAACTCCTTAAGCTTGTCACGCATAAATTTAATTATCGAAAGAAGCCAATTTTTTTCTTTCTTCTCCTTGAGCATTTGGTAGACTTCCTGATCTACATCTACTTCAAAGAGGTTCAAGAGAGATTGAAAGAAATTCCAGAAATCTCCGAGTATTCTTTCTTTTTCACCAGTGAAGTAATCCTCCTCATCATTTTCTCCGATATGTAGCTCTGCTTGAGATGACATTTCATCGACACAACTAGAAGCCTGACGCTCACACTCGAGCCTCCTGAGTGAATCTTGTCTGGTGAGCTCCTCTACGCACTGCTTCTATTGCTCTGATATAGCTAAAGTGACTTACGATAATTTGAAAAACAAAAATTCGTCATTCCGCTACTTGTTAGCGGAATCTATACCGCGAATGAATCGCGGTATGACGTAGGACTGCTGTCATCCCAGTGCGTGACACTGGGATCTCGTTCCTTAACTTTATAGTGTAAATTATTTCAAATTGTGTCTAGCTGCAAGTATAATAATTTCCATTTATAGATAAAGTATGTTGTAAATGTTATGCCAAAGAGTGTAATAAAATCTATATCAAATACTTTACAAGAAAAAGTGATGATAGAGGCAAAAACAAATATTAATAAGGATAATTTAAGAAAAGTGCATGCTAGAGTTTGAAGAAGCAGTAAAAATAAAAAATATTATTGAAAGGTTAAGTAGCACATGATATAATATATATATAGTGTAAGAATGTAAATAATTTTATTGATATCTTTACATTAATAGTTCTTAAATATTTAGTACTGTAGAATTAAATTATTAAGTTTTATGAAGGGAGTAAAAATGGTGGAAAGCTTTTCAGGTAACAATAAAGATAGTAATTTTATTGAGGGGGCAAAAATAATGGAAAATTTTTCAGATAACAACGGAAACGGTAGCTCGATCTTCCAAGGAAAAATCAGGGAGCAAGATTTTTCTGCAGAGCAGAAGTTAAATGAACTAAAAGCAGCCATAGAGGAGCTCACCAGACAAGATTCACTCAGGAGGCTCGAGTGTGAGCGTCAGGCTTCTAGTTGTGTCGATGAAATGTCATCTCAAGCAGAGCTACATATCGGAGAAAATGATGAGGAGGATTACTTCACTGGTGAAAAAGAAAGAATACTCGGAGATTTCTGGAATTTCTTTCAATCTCTCTTGAACCTCTTTGAAGTAGATGTAGATCAGGAAGTCTACCAAATGCTCAAGGAGAAGAAAGAAAAAAATTGGCTTCTTTCGATAATTAAATTTATGCGTGACAAGCTTAAGGAGTTAATCAAGAAGATTTTTGCACGCGATTTAAGTTTCAATCAGAGGTTGGACAAAGAGATAAAAGAATTGCAGGAAAAATTAGGCAGTGGTGAGTTATCAGAAGAAGAGTTTGCAAGGGCGTTAGAAAGATTAACTGCATTGCAAAATCTGAAACTCAGGTTACAAATGGCCGTTGTCGGATGGATTGTTACAATGTTTGCAGAGATGTTTGGAGTTGAGCTAGCAGCTATAGTAGAGGCATCTGCAGAAAAAGAAGATAAAAAAGCAGAAAAAACATCATTAGAAGCAACTAAAGAAGTTCGTAAAGACGTAGAAATCAAGGTAGATGAAAGAGAAAAGCCCGCTGTGCCAGTTTCCCTTTTTGACGTTTCATCTGGGTTTGTAAGACCAGTTGTTCTGAGCAAACCAGAGCTTGAAATTGTGTCAGATCCTTTGAAACATCTATTGCGTCTTACTGAGCTTGAAAGAAAATCTCATGAAAATTCACAAAAACTAAAAGTGGACAAAGAAGAGAAAAACGCGAAGCCGGAGGAACCGAGGAAAGAGGTGTGTCCACCGAAACCTACAGGGCAGCCTGCAACGAATAGGATGAAATCTGATTCTAAGCTAAGAGAGAATGTTGGTTTTGATGCAAGGCGTCCAAGTAATATTAATGGAAGAGGAAGTGAGTTTAATAATGGGAAGAAAAACGAGTCTGCTAGTTGTGCAGAAAGTCGTCTGAATGGTAATGTTAACGAGAAAGGAATCAAGTCTATTAATAAGCAAGAAACGGATGACCCTTATGCTAAATTTAAGAAAAAAGTTGCTCAAAGGAACAATCAAAGAAAAGAATTTGCTGATAATGGAAAGTCTAGTGCTAGTGCTGCAAGTGATGCTAAAGAAAATCCTAGATCAAAAATTACTGATGTGTTGAATGAATGTGCAGCAAGAGAAAATGGTAATGCACCATCGAGAAGTTGTTAGTGTTAGCTACTTGTGTGATAAAAAAGACTAGATCCCAGTGTTAGCTACTTGGATGACACCCTTCTTAGTTGGGATGACATTCTATGTTAGAATGGCTACTAAGGCGACAAGAAAAGGTCTCTTTTTGGTACCTCTTTCTTGTCATCCCAGCGCGTGATGCTGGAATCTCGAAGCTAGAGTTTTATGAAAAAAGAGTGAATAAAATTTATACTAAAAAATATAAAAAAAGTGCTTGCACTATAATTTATTTTTAGTATATTGGTTACATAATATTTTTACTCGAGGATAATATGCATGGTAGTAATGATAATGGTGGTGGTAATAAGTGGCCTTCACATAAAAAGGTTGAGTGGATTGGTCCTGATAAGTATAAAAACTACGAGCAACAAAGTGAAAGCAGTAAGCCTAACGCACAACTGGGTAGTAGTAGTGCTACTAGTGCCGGTAGTAGTAAAGATAAAGGAAAAAGCAAATAGTGTTGTTTCTTAACAATTTTTAATAGAGGTAGTTATGGATATAAAAGAGCTGGTTAATGCGTTTAATTTAAATAATTATGCTTGTGGTAAGATCAATACTAATTTTACTGTAGAAGGTAAAAAGATTGTTGGCTTATTTGCTAGTGGTACTAATACAAAAGAATATCTGCGAGGGATAGGAGAGGAGATAATAAAGCGGCACTACAGTGGTGGAAGTGAGGTAGCACGTAAATATTATAACTTAAACTATTTTCCGTTTGTAAATAGTGGGAAGGAAAAAGATATAGACGAAAATGTAAAGAAAGTGGAGCTTACAGATTCTACAAATAATGAAGTAATTCGTAACTTGAAGATTCATTTTGTTCAGGAGTTTGAGGGAGCTGTGGGAGGGAAAGTGATTGCATGTCTACAACAAAGAGTAGGAATGGCGGAGGAAGAAGCTTGTAAATGCATAGGAGAATCTGCCCAATTAGGAGTAATACGTGGTCCTTCTCCTTACTTATACTATATATCTTTTAGTGACCAGTACTTTAAGGAGGAAGAGTATGAAGATCCTTCAGAGCTTCTTGAGTTGTTTAAGGAGGTATATATCAGAGAATTTAACTCAAGGTTAGAAAACTGTGGCCTTAAGAGTTCAGACTTTTATGAATATAAGAATGATATGTTGTATATTAAAAACATTGGCGATAAGGTAATCAAGAGTGTAACAAAATATGTTAAAAAAGAAGTAGCGCTTGATTTTAGAACTCCAGGCACAGAAGATTCTAAAGTTGAGAATTTTAAGGATGTTCTTGGCGATTTTATTTTTAAATGGACAGGAAAACCAATTAATGCTTATGGATATGATATTTTTGCAGATGAAAGAAAAATAGGGAGTGGCAATAATTTTGTTCTTATACCTTTAACAAAAGCGTGTGATGATCAGCTTGAATTTTTAAAGCGTAAGGATGTGTACAAAATTAATATAAAATATAAAAATCTTATGAGTGATATCAGAGGCAAGACAGCAGATCCAGATGTTAACAGTTGTGAAAACCCAATTTACGCTTTCTCTAATAAAGGAATTGCTCAGTTACTCCCTAAAATGATGGAGTCTCCAATTAAATATAATACAGAAAACAAACGTTTTGAATTTGCAGCTGATCCTGGAAATTTTAGGAGACGTGACTCGATAAGAGGTAGTCAATCCTCCTCAACAGTAACTTCTCCTACACGTACAAATAGTGCAGGGTCATCACAACTGCAATCACCACTCGATTCTCCTACACCTCCAGAACCACCAAGAACACCGCCTGAACAAACTGGACGTAGGTTTTTTGAATCTAGAGGAGACAGCGATAGTGGTCTTGGTGATTCACCTCCACAACCTAAGGATTCTGTTGCATATTCTCCAAGTGGTGGTCCAGAATCATTTCTTAAGCAATTACGGATACAGGGGCTTCCCAGGCAAGGATCAGAAAAAGAGGAAGGAGAAGAAGGACCGCAGTTGCTCAATTATGTAAATTCAGTTAGAACGAGTGATAGGCCATTGACACAGATGAATGCTACTGCAGTTAATCCTGTTATTTCAGGGCAATCTAAATCAGGGAAAAATCTAAGTGCTGCTGCTGCAGATGAGTTTGGAACTAGTGATAATGTTATTACCTCTGATAGATATAGTTTTACATCTTATTTAGAATCATTGCTATCAGATTTTCCTGATTTTTCAAGTAATGGTAATAGTGTTCCAGAGATATTGGAAGGTTCAATATCCTCAAATCTTGGGTTTTTTGCACAGTCTCCAAAAGATATGGAGAGTGAGGAATCTAAAGAACTGCAAATTACTGATGAAGGCGTGCAAGAGGCTCGTGGTGAACCTCGTGCTCCTTTAGCGTCTGATGAAAGTGATCGAGAAAGTAGTGATGAGTGTTCTAAAGCAAAGTCACAAGAGAGTGAATCTCCGAAGAAACATGGGGGTAAAATAAAAAGTTCCTTCTCTTTACCTTTTAGGCGAAATAGCACACGACGTGGTTCGACATTTTCAAGTAAAAGTGCTCCTGCAACTGAAGAACTACCTTTATCTACACTATCTCTTTCACCCCCAAGTGAAATGGTAAAAGATAGTCAGCGCTTAAGAGAGACTTCTTTTGTTACTGAAACATATACCAAAAGCAAGCCAGAGACTAATGATAGTATTTCAGAATTCCTGTCACAAGGTGCCGTAGGTAAGGCTGGGGACCGTAGTTCTAAAGCTTCTATAGATAGTGGTATATGGTCACTTGAGCGGGGACAGTCACTGCCACTTACTGAAAAGTCTAGTGGTTCATCTCAGCGGAAACAAAATATATTGAAGCAATTTTTTAGTGCGTTCCTTTCTGATAACGGTAAAACAACAAAAGATATTCTGTTTGATGAGGAAACATTCTCACGTTTTTCTTCTGGAATGCAGAAGGTACTATCTTTATCTCTTTCTTGTGATATGCTAAGTAATCTATGCCGATTTTTTCCTATTAATGAACATGAGGAGCTAATAGTATTAGCTCGTTCTGGAAAAGTGAAGAAATCACGAAGTCCTGAGGAGATTGAGCAACTACTCTCATCTTTTTCTCGTGAGGAGAAGGAAATATGCTCACTTCTTTTTTTTCCTGAGAAGCAAAACGAAATGTGTGAAAATCTTTCTCCTACCGCAAAGGAGCAAGTGGACTTATTTTGGACGATCCTTGATGAACGAGGAATTAGTGGTAACGCTTCTACAAGTTCTAAAGATAGTGGTGTTTCTTTAGGATCGTCTTCACAAAAATCGACTAGTGATACTGGAAGTGATGAAGATGAACTAGAAGCTAGTGGTGGGTTTTCACAGAGTGGTAGATCATCAGTCTCATCGAATTCCAGTACTTCCACTGTTAGAACTCAAGTGGATTCTCCTAAGACCGAGAAACACTCGCAAGAAAAAAGAAAAGTTTTTGCATAAGCGGTTTGCACTGCTCTCAGCCACCCAAGTGTTTTATTAGGGTTGGGGCCAAAGTCCCTGACCCTGAAAGCACTGGTGTTAGTTTTTCTCATCCATTGCAGATATTGCACCGTACTATCCACTTGATCATCGTGGCGAGCTTCTGGGAACATTAAAATTTCGTACTCGAAATCGCTGAGCCATATCGCTTGCTGTGGCAAAAAAACCCTACCAGACTCTATCACCGGAACAATTTGATAAAATCGAGTGAGTTTGTCACTGTGTGGAATTATTTCGATAATCGGTAGATCACTGTTTGCTTTTAGCTCTTGTGTTAATTGTTGACCACTCGTTTTTGCTTCAATCAAAATTGCGTGTGGCGTCCATCTTGCAGCTAGTGACAGAACCTGCTCTTTAAGCTTTGGGTACTCAAGCTTTGCTCGATATACATCAAGTAAATAGAATTTATTATCTATTTTTGCCCAGGTGGTGCAGACGCTAAAGTCGCTGGAATCGTTTGTTGAAACTGCAGTGTCCCAGCTTTGAGTTACATGTGAGAGATTATCAGGGAAATTTTTATAGCGCTTTAGCCACTAGACTTCTTTCAAAATTCATGTAGGGAGCTCAAAATTGTGAATTGCAGCAATCAAATTAAACCTTAAACCAAAACGTTTTCGTCGGTTTCTATACCTGTCCGAGATGATTTTAAACCTTTTCAATTACGTTTTCAACAATTGCCCTTTGGCTCATAAGTGCCCTGTTCTCTTTTTTTTGTTCTTTGCTTAACGGATTCTTTTTCGTTTTCCTGTGCGGTAATACAACATTTTTGTGTATCTTCTGCATTCCCCTGTAGCCGGCATCAGCTAAGATTTTAGTTTGCGGCAATACTGCTACCTTTGATTCTCTAAACATCCGTGTTTTCTACCATTCGAGAAAGATGTGCATATGACTTTTCTACTCTTCTTCTCTGTTACTATTTGTGTTTTTATAGTATGCCTTTTTTTCTTTCCAGAGTAGAAGGGCTTTTGCTTTTTTTTGGTCTCTCTACTGGCGTTTCAGTTCCGTCTATTACTAAAACTTCATATTCTACATCACTCTTTAATAGCTCTTTTTTTCCTGGTAATGCAAAATCTGGATGTTTTATTAATATGTCTTCTACCCATCTTATTATTTTAAAACTGTTACTTTCACTCATGCCATAGCTTTGCCCAATATGAAAATATGTACGATATTCTCTTATATATTCCAGTGCCATAAGTAGCCTGTCTTCTATGCAAAGTTTACTTTTTCTTCCACTTCTAGCTTTTTTTCTTTTATCCTCCACTTCTAGAATTTCTACCATTCGCTCAAATGTTGCTTTTTTTACCCCTGTTAAACGTCGAAACTTTTCTCCTTCTAACTTTTCTATTTCCTTATATTTCATGCTTTCAAATACTTCATCTTACACTCCCTCTAACAATTTTGAAAGAAGTCTATTTACCAGATAAAAAAAAAGGCAAAAGAAGCCCTGGGGTTATTATCCGCTTTAAAATATTGGCGTTTTTTATGTTTTAAACGCTTGACAAGCAAGATTAAGCTGCTTTTAATTGCAACTAACTTACGCTGCAAATGTTTAAGGAATTTACCAAGCAGAAAAAAAGACAAAGAATCCCCGAGTTAGCTAGTCTTTTACTATCTCTGTCGAGTATTGGCATTTTTTGATGTCTTGTAACGCTTTATAAGCGCGTTCAGCTTATTTAGATAAAAATCTAGATGTAGATGAAGTTTTGTAAAGACATACAGTATCTATATACTGCAAAAAATTAAACATAAGACGCCGATACATTAAGTAATCCTTACCTTTTAATCTGCAGATTGGCGAAAGCAAATACAATAGCTTCAATTTCATGATAGGGGGGCTGGCGGAGTTTGTCAAGCAAGTTTTTTCGTTTCTATTCCCAATGTTATATGGTTATGCAAGAAGTCTAATAGCAAATTTTTAAGTTTCTCTTTAACTCTTTAACCAACGGGCTCGCATGAGGAGAGGAGAGTAAAGGTCCTCTTCCATAGATATCTTCACACTTTTTTCTTCTTCTGTAGTTGGCGGATGAGTAAGAAAGTGAACCTTTGGTGCACCACTAATTATTGCCATTGGTGTTTGCTCTGCCCCTTCTCCCATAACTAAAACAGCAGATGTTGCCAGTGCATCAAGAAGATTGACTTGTGTTACTTGCAGTGGTTGATTATAAAGATCTGGCTTGCCTATATAGGAATAAAGTGGTTCAAATCCACACCAACCAAGAGCAACGCCCGTAACCCCAAGGCGCATAGGTGTTATGTTACTATCTGTAATCAAAATACCAAGATGTTTTATGCAGTGTTTTGTCTTGAGATAGTTCCATATTGATAGAGCTGTTTTCTGAACATTCTTTGAGTATAAAATATACATTTCATTACCATTTGATTCATCAATACCAGCAGATGGAATTAAGATATTATCCTTAATCGTTAAACAGATACTATGAGCCACATCAACAATTGCATCAGCTTCTCTTTTGATTAGCTCTTCTTTAGAACAAGCAGTTTTGCAAACCACTTGTTTTTGACAAACGGAAATGATTTTTGATGTGATAGCAAGAACAACCTCCTCTCTTAGCAGCTCTGAAACATAGCGATCAAGAACCTGCTCTAATACTTCTCCACATTCAATGCGGTGGGTATAAATTGCTTCAATATGCATATTAATGTGTTAGCTTGCATATAGTATAGTCTTTTGTTTTGGTAAGAATAGTTTTATTCCATCCATCAAGAAGTGTTAAGTTGAAATATACATCACCTTTATAAAGTCTGTGAATTTCTGTTATGATAAATTCTGAGATTAGATCATACTCCAAAAAAAGGTGCGCTATTTGTGCTCCACCAATCATGAAGACTTTAGGATTACTTTGGATTGACAAAAACTCTTGCATAGAAGAAATAATAGTGCACTTTATACCTCTATTAAAACAAGAACTTAACTTGTTACGAGAAAAAACAACAGGGATACGATCCTTCAATATGTTTTGGGGTATTATTTCAAATGTTTTTCTCCTATGATTATTGTCCAGTAGAAATTTCAAATTTTGTGAAATCTTTAAAAACCCAGTCATTTTTAAGAGTATAGAAAATAGTTATAAGAAATTTCCTAGCAGTAGCAGTTATAGCTTTAGCAGAACCACGCTTCTTTTTTATATGTTCATAAAAACTTTTCAAGTAAGGACTGTAACGTACAGCAATCCAAGTACATTGAACTAAAGAAGTACGCGCTATTTTTGACCCTCGTTTGGTAATTCTTCCAATTGTACATTGCTGATTAGATTGAGAAACTCTTGGTACAACTCCAAAATATGCAGTAAGTTTCTCAGGTCTACGGAAATCATTAATGTCTCCAATTGTTGCAATAAAGACAGCTGCAGAAATTGGACCAATTCCCTTTATGCTGATAAGATTGCTGAACCCAGGAAGTTGTTTAGCAAAAGCTATAATTTCCTTTTCAAGTTTTTTAAGGCTTTCTCGGATAGCTTCTAAATGATAGCTAATCACTTCAATTTCAACTTTTTCTAAAGGCTCCCAATTATGCTTTTGAGTAGCACGCTCAAATCCTACTTTAGTTGTAAGTACTTCTTTTTTAATTTTTATTCCATGATAATTAAAAAGACCATGAACTTTATTGATTAAAGATACCCGTGACTTTACTAACTGATCTCTCGTTTGAAGAAGAGAAGCTAACTGCTGGCATTGTTTGTTTTTGCACCTTGCCTCAGGCAACATATCTTTGCTTAGAAAGAAAGCAATAGCTCGCGCATCATGCTTATCTGTTTTGTTCACAGAGCGACGAACAACTTCAAACTGTCCAGGAGCAATTATTACTATGCGTTTAACGTAAGGTGAAACTGCATCATAAAAGAAACAGCTGTTACCTGTTGCTTCTATGGCTACTTCATATGTTTCTTGAAGATCTTTGGTGAAATTATCCAAGTCTTTTAAGCGAAACGTTTGAATATGCTCAGGTTTCCCTTCTTGTAAGTAACAAGCAGTAAAACTATTGGTATGTAAATCAACTCCAATGTGACGCATATTTTTTCCTCCAATTGCATATTTCAATATATCAGAGTAGAATATTGCCGGTTGTTCCAAACTCCTATACGAGGTCATCACATTTTGTGAGCCTCACGATGATTTTCGGTGGCAGGAGCAGTTAATCTCCCCCACGAAGTCTTTTTTCTACTCCCTGGGCAGAAAGTGCTTCAGAAAAACATCCAACCTGCCACCTATCCACTCTGAGAAGTTATTATCTTCTCTTGCTTCCAACCAAGCAATACTTATTCATACCATCTCCTCCTTCTTGTATTCTAAAGACTCATTAAAAAAAATGGTGAATTGGTTGCCCAAAAATTTAATCTTACCTACTGTTTCAGATTCATTAGCAACAGGTTCTTGAGAGTTTGTGTTGCTACTTATTAGTATTGGTTGACTAGAACTAACAGAGTTATTACCCGACGCTACTGATGATACTGGTTGATCAGGATTAACTTCATTATCCAGAGTTTTTGGTGTTGTAGTACTTTTTGATTGTGCTTGAGAAGGTTCCTGTCTCTCATTGCCTGAAGACTTCTCTTGCTGTGATGTACTTTGTTGAGTAGCATTTGCTTTACCACCAAACAAGCATTTCCAACCTGATGAAATTTTTCTTGCAACCCATGAAATTCCTGTGTGATCAGCAATCCACTTAAAAAACTTTTTTATACTTTTCCACATATTTTACTCCTATAATTAATAAAAAATAAATAATGTTTAAGTATCATACATTAATTTCAATTTGTCAATCTTTCTCTTATGGAAAGAAAGTATAAAGAAAAAAAGATGTCATCCCAGTGCCCAGACACTGGGATCCAGAAAAATTGATTGTGCACTATACAACATTTTCGATCAAAAGCTGGATTCCAGACTGGAATGACAGGAGCAGAGCTATACAAAAAGAAGTAAAACGGCTATAAAGATGATGCTGCGGAAGTTTTTAGTACTTGCTCGCAACTTTCAACAATTTAATAGCACTGGTGTTTACAACCTCTCCGCCGACACGCTTAGTGACAAAAAATCTAACATAAGGTTTATTCGTATAAGGGTCTCTTAATATTCTCATTCCTCTGTTATCTACAATCTTATAAGCTTGTTTGAAATCTGCCATCGCAATTACTGGTAGCTGATTGTTTGGCGCTGGTGGCATATCGGCAGATTGATATACTGGTATCCCCATTAAAGTATCTGGAGCTTTAAGCGACAAACTTGGTTGCCAGAGATATTGACCTGTTTCTTTAGATTTTAGTAACATAACATCCTTTAACGTACTCCTGTTCATCAAAAATGATGCATTTTTGGAATAATATTCGTCCAGAGAGTAATACAACACCTTTATTGAATCGCTATCCAATTTTTCAGTTTTAACTTGCTCTATTTTATTATAACTGTTTCCATTTTCATAAGCTAAAATTCCTTTGGGTTGAAAAGTGCCCTCACCCTTAATGAAAGCTTCGCTTTCTTCCTTACTAAAAGTCTCGGCAATCTTTTCCACCAGCCAACTCTCAACATCGACAAACGCATCATCGAGTAACTTTTGTGATATTTGTGGTTGAGCATATAACTCGTAAGTCGTGATAGAAATCTTTTGGATTTTAGGCGTGTCCGTATCTTTTGCAAAATCATACTTAGATTTATTGCCACCGTCCTCATCATCTACTGTTTCACTGCTCCAACCTGCACCGGCGCGGTCAAAATCTTCTATAATGTAATCCAATGTTTCAGTAGAGATTCTTTGACTGGAGCATATTTGCCGCATTGGGGACGAATCAGTTACGCGCTTGTTTATGCGTTTTACGATATGCGGAGTAACTAGATACCCCCCGATATCACTGTCATCTCCACTGAGGGTTTTGTGTGATAAACCGCTTTCCATTCCCTTGCGGATATAATCAGAAAAATATTTATCGCTTGTGCTAAAATCTGTATTTACTTCTGGACGTTGAGCTGCAGTTTAGATCAAGTCTAAACGCTCTTTGCAACTATCAATGGCATTATTTACCTTGCATAGCTGCTCAATTGTTGCAGAATCAGCACGCCCTTTGCTTTCAATTTCTTTTAGTTTGCGATCATTTATTAATTTAAATTGCTCCCATGATGAAGCGAGTTCATTGATACGGTGAGCGATATCGGTAAGTGACATAATAGCCTCCTTTGAAAATGAAATAAAAATGGAAATAAGGTAATAGGAATGGCATCCATAGATGTTTCCCTACATCTGTACGAACATTGCAGGTGGCAGATGCAAGTAGTTGCACTGGAATCCCAAAAAAAGGATGATGTCATCCCAGTGCTTGACACTGGGATCCAGGAAAATTGATTGTAAACGAGCAAACATTTTCGGTAAAATTACCAAAAAGCTGGATCCCAGTGTCAAGCACTGGGATGACAAGAAGAGGGTACTTGGATAAGAGGCATTGCCCTCCTGGTAGGCCCAAATTACAATGTTCGTACAGCTATGGATGTTTCCCACAGTATTGCAATTTGAGAGCAACCTCTACCAGTAGGCAGCGCGTGACGCTGGAACCTAGGAATTTTGCTTATAACTGAGCTGATGAGCTAAGGCGGTTGTCTTACGCTAAAACAAACGTTTTTAATTAAGTTGCATAGAACCAGTGTCTGGGCACTGCCCACTGGTGGTCCAAACTACAATATTCGTACAGTTATGTGCTTGGCACTGAAATGGCATCGTTTTTTATCTGTTGAAAATGTAAATTGGAAAATAGCGTGGCACTTTGTGCCACGCTTAGTAGTGTAAGCTTAATCCAGTAATTAAATTAAGCGAGGTAAAATGAAAGATAATAGCATTATATAACGTTTGTTTTTTTGTGTCAAGCACTTTTTTTATCTACTTCAATTAGATAAGGGATTTCAGTATTAATTCTGCACTACTTGCAGTTTTTGTAATGGGTCTGCCAATGACGATATAATCAGCTCCTGAATTTATTGCTTCTCTTGGTGTTGCTGTTCTTTTTTGGTCGTCATGACCTGGATCTATACGAATTCCTGGAGTAATAATTTTCAAGTCTTCACCGCATTCTCGGCGCACTTCTTGAGCTTCCAATGCAGAACAGACTATTCCATGGAGTCCAATCTTTTTTGCAAGCTTTGCAAGCAAAATTACCTGTGATTTTATCTCTCTTGCTACTCCAAGCTCGTTTAAATCCTCATTGTTCATACTAGTTAGCACTGTCACTCCAATCAGCTTTATTTCTGTGCCTTGCACTACACTTAGCGCTTCTTCAAGCATTTTTGTTCCACCGCTGATGTGCAGAGTTAACATTTCAATGTTCAGAACTTTTATTACTTCAACTGTTTTAGCTACAGTGTTTGGAATGTCATGCAACTTCAAGTCTAAAAAAATTGGTACATTGCATTTTGCAACTGCTTGCACTCCAGAAAGACCATGAGCAGCGAAAAATTCTAATCCCAACTTTACCATGCCAACTTTACCACGCAGAGCATTAGCCAAAGATATGGCCTTATTTAAGTCTTGTGTATCCAGTGCGCATATTATTGGGTTCATTATATACCTCCTTGCATGATTTATTTTATAATAAGACTAATTGTTGTATTTTCAAGTTCTACATTTCGAAATTGACTGCGTTTACAGCGTTCTGCCCACAGTGGAATAAAGGTTTGATCGGGGTAGATGGACGACTGTTAGGTGATCCATACCCAGAATCTTCCAGCGAAGAAGAAGGCGTTTCGTCTGGCAAAAGCCGTGCAATTTCTCCTTGTAACGCAGACTTTAATATTTGAATCGTATCTAATATTGCTTTTCCATCATTATTTCTTATTGGTTCTTCTATATTGTCTGTTACGCATCTTATCAACAGTTGCGCAAAATTCACTTGTTTTTCTTTCTCTTTCAAAAAATCTTCTATTTGACTGTCTCGTTCTAAAAGTGAATTTCTTAAACTTTTTACTTCATTATTACAATCTTTTCTTATCCCATCTAACTCAAAAGATTGATTTTTAATTAAACCATTTGCTTCATCTAACTCTTCAAATTTCTTTTTTAATTCTTGAGATAAATTTTTCTTTTCTTTGTTGACCTCTTTAATTTTACATTGTAGCTTATCTAAGTTTGCATGCAGCCTTTCTTGTTCTTCACGTAATTCCTCTACTTCTTTAGAAAGTCTATTTTTTTCCTTATTCAATGCCTCTATTTTTTCACTAAGTTCATGTTTTTTCTCACGTAATGCCTTTTGTGCTTCACGTAACGTTTCTATTCTATCATTCAACTCCTTATTCTCTAGCTCTAAATGTTTATTATTATCCATTTTCATCTTCAGCTTTGCAATAAATTCACTTCTTTCTTCCAACTGTTTCTTCGAATATAAGATTTCAAGTTTTAATTTCTCTTCCTGCTCACTAAGCTTACCTATTTGCTTTCTTGTTTTGTCCAATTCATTGTCTATTTCAAACGTACGATTCTTTGCTACTTCTAATCTTTTCTCCAAAGATTCTTTTTCTTTAAGAAGAGATTCTCTCTCAGCTTCTGACTCATTTACTTTTTGATCTAATTTTTTTGCTCTCTTGTCTAAATTTTGCTTCTCTCTAGTTAATTCATGTAATTGATTCTTCACTTCTTTGTTTGCAGCTTTTTCAGCTTCCTTTCCTAGAGTTATTTTATTTTCCAACTCTTGCTCTTTCTGAGCGAATTTATTTCTCTCAACCTCTATTTTTTTATTATTACTAATTATTTTATACGAAAGTGCAAGCACCAAAACAGATAATGTAGCTAAAGCAAGAATTAGAAGAAGAGGCACATTAGAAGTTACAATAAGCGCTAAAGATGTAAGTAACGTAAGAGTAGCTAAGGAACTAGCTACAAAATAAAATGTGTTAGTTTTGTTAAGCAAATTGCTCATTACTACCCTCCTCCCCCCACGTTCAGCAGTCTTGTATATATTTATTAAAATTCTCTTATCTGTGGAGGAATTATAGTGCTGCACCTACAACAAACTTCCCATTTTCAGTCTGCTAGCTAAAAATGGCTAAGGTTTTATGTATCCAGTGTACAACTGTACTCAAAATGTGCAGTAGCTATTGGCCGGGGTAGAACATCTACTGGTATATCCAGAATCACATGAAGCGCCTTTCAGCTCTTTATATGGCGGTCTTATTGGAGTGTATATATAAGGTAGTTTTGGTTTCAAGAATTGTTCATTAGCAGACGTATTTTCACCTATTTCTTCAGATTTTGATAAATGTTCACTACTCAGATCCTCTACCATTTCCAGTGAATTAGCTGCTTCTGGTACTGCATTTCCTTGTAATAAAGTTCGTTCCTGCACGTTTTTTAGCGTTTCTTCCATATTGTTAAGATGTTCGTTGTGCTTCTTTTCCGATTTTAAAGATTTATCAAAAAGATCCTTATCAATATTAGAATTTTCAGATGAATGCTTTTTGTTTTGTTTATGTAAATCAACGTTTTTACTTGTCATATCGTAGTATGCCCTTAGATTCTCTATTTCTTTTGTTACATTTTTTTCTAACTCCTCATTTTTATTTTCATCTCCCCCTTTTCCTTCTGATTCATCATATAGTTCTTCTTGTGGGTCCTCTAACCACTCTATTTCCTCATTTAACCCTGCAATTTCGCTTTCCAAATCTTGCTTTTCTCGAGTTAATTCATTTAATCGATTATTCAATCTCTCCACTTCTTTGCTTGCAGCTTCTTTAGCTTCTTTTCCTAAAGCTATTTTATTTTCTAACTCTTGCTCTTTTTCAGCAAATTTATTTTTCTCAACCTCTATTTTCTTATTATTACTAATTATTTTACATGAAAGTGCAAGCACCAAAACAGAAAGTATAGACAAACTCAAAGCAACAGGAAGAGCTACATTAAAGGCTGCAACTGAAGACAAGAACTTAACATAAGGGGTAACAGCAAGTGTCCCAGACGCAAGCAATACCAAAGTAGCAAGAGCACCAGCTATAAGATATGGTGCATTGGCTTTATTATATAAACCCCTCATTATTATTCCCTCACAACTAATAATGACTATAATAGCATGGATATCAAAGGAAGTAAAGCTATAAAAATCAGTATAAGTCTATATTCACTATGTATTTCCCGTCTTCAGTTTCAAGCTCAGACTGCATCCACTCTATCGTTTCCGCATTGCAAACTGCTTGCAAATCATTCTGTGCGGATTGATTCAATTTGTCCTCTCGTAGATCTGCTTTTATCACCAATTTTTTTATCAAATGCTTAACTGATACATTATTATCTGCCTTTATCTTTCTGATAATGTTTAATATCTGAATAACATTATCTCCCATTTCCTCTGAATATTTATCGTGGATAAGTTCTTCTTTGCTCGGCCAATTGCTTTGATTGTGTACAGAACTATAACTATACAACTGGTGGTATATCTCTTCTGTAATGTAAGGCAAGAAAGGTGCAAATAACCGCAAAATAACATTTAACACATACGCCAAGCTTTGTTTTGCACTTAAGGTTGCTTCACTGCTTCCGTACGCGCGTTTTTTTACTAATTCCAAGTAGTTATCACAAAAATCCTTCCAAAAAAATTCTTCTACTGCATTCAAAGCTTCGCAGTATTCAAACTGTAATAGGTTATTCGTTGCTCTTTCTATAACTTTGTATAACTTAGACAATATCCACTTATCCATTGTCTCGTGAGCAGAATTTATGCTCATCACTTGATGCTTTTCCATGAACATGGAAACGAACTTGCTAGCGTTCCAAAGTTTTGTAACGAGGCGGTTGCCAATTTTGAATATACTTTCAGAGTAGACTGTATCAACTCCAAGCCTTGAGTTCGCTGCCCAATAGCGCACTACATCAGCTCCATAAGTTTCAAGTATTACATGAGGAGTGATGATGTTACCCTTTGATTTACTCATCTTTTTCTTATCATCGGCTAAACACCAACCGCTGATCATAATGTTTTTCCAAGGTAAAGAATTTGCATGATAATGTGCCTTTAAAATAGTATAAAAAGCCCAAGTTCTTATTATCTCATGGCTCTGGCTGCGCAGATCTGCAGGAAATATCGTATTATAGCGATGATTTGGTAAACTAAACTCACTGTTTACTGCCAGTGCACTCAGTTGAGGAGTAATTGAACTTGTGGCCCAGGTATCCATTACATCTTGATCTGGGATAACTTCTTCTTTGCTATACCCTTTTGGCAAATCTTTGAGTGGATCAATAGGTAGGGCCTTTATCTCAGCTAGAATAATTTTACCTTCTTCACCCTTACGTTTGGAATACCACACTGGAAATGGCACACCAAAATAGCGCTGCCTTGAGATGCACCAGTCCCAATTTAGCCCTTCTATCCACACTTCCATACGTTTACGCATATTGCTTGGATGCCAATTGCATTCTTTTACTTTATCTAATACTTGAGCTTTTTGCTCTAAGGTCTTGATAAACCATTGATAAGTAGGCAATATCTCAAGTGGTGCACCAGATCTTTCTGCGCACTTAACAGAATGAGAAATGTTAGTGCTTTCTATCAAAAGTCCTTTTTTAGTTAGGATTTCGATCATCCTCTTTCTTGCTTCTTTAACCTTTAGTCCATTTATTTCATTTAGTATATTGTTTGTCATCCAAACTGGTTCTTTTTCCTGGATTCCAGTGCCACCTATGGTGTCATCCCAGTGCCCAGACACTGGGATCCATTCTTCTTTTTCTTGACCACATGCTGGAATAGCATCATTACCAGCTTCTTCTGTCACCCAAGTAGCTGACACTGGCTGGATTCCAGTTTCAAGCACTGGAATGACATCATGAAGGTTCATCCTCCCATCCTGATCGATGATAATTTTCATCGGCAGGTTATGCTTTTGCTGCCAATATATGTCGAGTTCATCACCAAACGTACAGCACATAACAAGCCCAGTGCCTTTATCTATTTTGACCTTATCATCAGCAATAATTAGTACTTTTTCCTCTGTTATTGGCACTACGGCTGTTTTTCCGATCAGATGAGTGTAGCGCGTATCCTCTGGATGACAAAAAACTGCAACACATGCTGGAAGTAATTCAGGCCGCGTAGTTGCAATATTGATCTGCTCATTTTCTTGAGTAGAGAAAACTATCGTATTTAAGGATGACTCAAAAACTTTATCTTCTATTTCTGCTTGCGCAATTGCGGTTTTATCAACCGGGTCCCAAAGGATGGGCTGCATTTTTCTATATGCATATCCCTTATTATATAGATCAATAAACGACATCTGTGAAAGCGTCACAGTTTCCTTGCTGATCGTGTGGTATTCCAAACCCCAATCGTAACTAATTCCAACAGACTTAAATAGTTCCTTGAATTCTTGCTTTGATTTCTCAATAACCTCATGGCACATCTCTATAAATTTTTCTCTGCCAACTTCTTTTGCACTGGTTTTATAGGTTTGTTCAACCAATCTTTCAGTGGGAAGCCCGTTATCATCAAACCCAATTGGGTAAAACACATCTTTTCCCAGCATGCGCTGAAACCTTGCAATAAAGTCCGCGTGGCAATAGCTAAATATATGGCCAATATGCAATTTACCCGATATTGTCGGCGGAGGTGTGTCTATAGTGAAAGTGTTATCCTTTTCACCATTCCATTTATAAACTTTACTTCCTTCCCACAATATGTTGCATTTGTCTTCAATTTCTTTAAAGCCGTATTTTTCTTTTAACATAAATATTCCTCAATTTTAAACTTTAAACTATAGCTAGCGCAGCCCTACGTCATACCGCCACGGTATCTCTTAACCGCTAACAAGTAGCGGGATGACGATTGTTGGTAAACCTAAATTACTTTAGCTATAGCACAATTAAACAAATACGGCAATTTTACGCCAAAATTTTTTGTTTACGAACATAAATTTTCTATGCTATGATAAAAATATTACTTGACCTTAGGTTCTAAAGGTATTATGTAATGTTAATTATATATATTGAGGTTTGTTATGCCTAATGGTCCAAAAAAAACAAAAAGCCAAGAAAAGATGAAAATGAGTTTACGAAGTCAAGAAAAAAAGTTATCACATAGTCAAAATCCTTTAGCTGATAGTGATTTGCAATATTCTGATAAGAGGTTGCCAAATAGTAGCAATAGCACACCATCAGATCCTGTGCCTGAAGGGATTAAGGGTACAATAAAGATTGTTGATGATAATAAAAAAGTAGTGTTTGTTATAAAAGGAGGGGATTATGAAGAATTTGAAAAGTATAAAAACGTAGAACAGGATGGTACTACAATTGATGGAGAGTTTTATGCGGGTTTTGCGCTAGATGGTAAACAACTATATATTACTGGTCTTTATAGCTCAAAAACAGAAGAAGAGAGTTCTGATATTCTTCTGTCTATAAATTCAGTTGGGGAACAGAATGGCAAATGTTATGGTCAACTAGAAGGAATGAAAGAGCTGTTAGGCCTTAACAATGGGGAAAAGGAGGTTAAGGTAAAAAACCTATCTAAACATCCTGCAATACAATCGTCAAAGGAGAAAAGAACAGACTTACAAACTGAATTGGGGAAAGATGAGGACGAACAAAATAAAGAAGTTGAGGACGAATTGAAAACTGTAACACAACAACCAGCTGAAGTTGAGCAGTTAAAGGAGAAAGACAAAGGATTAGAAGCTGAGAAAGCATTGGAAACTGAAAATACAATACCAAAAACTCTAGATGATAAAGTTGCCGGTAACACACAAGCAAATGGAGAATTACAATCAGTTAGCAATGTGGAAGAAGTTAAGGAGTTGAAGGCAGCACAACAAAATGATACTAGTGCTCAGTTAGAAGAGAAAAAGGAGAAAATAACAGAATTAGAAAGTAAATTAAAGGCAGCTGAGGAGGGAAAAAATAAAGCACTAGAAACTCAATTGGCTGAAGCTGAGGAGAAAAAAATAAAGCACTAGAAGATGCAAATAAGAAAGCTGAGGAGGAAAAAATAGCATTAGAAGAGCAGTTAAGGGAGAAAGGCGAAGAATTAGAAGTTGCAAATAAAACAATTAAAGAATTAAAAGCTGCAAATAAGAAAGCTGAGGAGGAAAAAGCAGCATTAAAAGCTCAACAAAATACACAAGAAGTTGAGAACTCACAGCAAAAGCTAGAAAAAGATAAGAAAATAGAAGAACTAAATGTTGAAGTTCAGCAGTTGAAGGATGAGAAAGAAAAACTCAAAATTGAACTGGAAAGAAGCACGTTGAGAGTAGTTGATAGAAATGTTACAATAAGAGAATTACAAGGCGAACTAGACACACTACAAGATCTTGATCAGCAGTTAAAAGAGAAAGAGAAGGAAATAGCACAATTAAAAACTCAAATGACTGAAGCTGAGAGGAAAAATAAAGAATTAGAAGCTAAAAACAAAACAATTGAGCAACCAAAACAAGGCAATGGAGCACGGTACACTGCTATTGTTGGTATGAGTTCTACTGCTGGGTTGGTAGCATTTATTGCACTTAAATGTACAGTGAGATTAGATATTTGGGTAATGGTTGGTATAGCAGCAGTATCTGCAGCCGTAGTTGGTGGTATTACATATGCAGTATTACCTAGTACTCAAGTAGATGGAGCGAAAGCACAAGAAGTAGATGGGAATAATAAAGGGAAGTAACAAGGGTTGAGCCATACGCGGTATCTCTTAGCCGCTAACAAGCAGCGGGATGACAGCAATCCTACGTCATACCGTCACGGTATCTCTTGGCATAGATCCCGCTAACAAGCAGCGGGATGACGATTGTCAGGCTAGCCTGTCATCCCAGTAGCCTCCTTCTCCTGTCATCCCAGTGCCCAGACACTGGGATCCAGAAAACTTAACTCTACCAAGTAAATGTACAATAAGAACTGGATTCCAGCGTCACGCGCTGGAATGACACCCTTTTTGGGTCCTCTAAGTAGCCTCTTTGTCTTGTCATCCCAGTAGCCTCCTTCTCCTGTCATCCCAGTGCCCAGACACTGGGATCCAGGAAACTTAATTGCAAGTAATGCATTGGGTTTGGTGAGTATAAAAGTATAGCTAACGCAAGCTCTACGTCATACCGTCACGGTATCTCTTAGCATAGATCCCGCTAACAAGTAGCGGGATGACGATTGTCGTTTAGCCATAAATATTTAAGAAATTTACCAAATGAAAAAAAAGGCAAAAGAAGCCCCATGGTTAACTAGTTATTTATATGTACTTCAAAATATTGGCGTTTTTTATTCTAAACGCTGCAATTTAGCTGCTTTTAAATGCAACTAACCTAAATTATAAACGTTAAGAAATTTACTGAGCGGAAAAAAAGGCAAAGAAACCCTAGGGTAGCTAGTATTCAAATTCTCCCTTGTCTATTTGACGTCTTTTACTGTCCTAAACAGCGCGTTTCGGCTTGTATAGGTAGAAACCCAGAAGTTTTATAAAGACATGAGGTGCACATAGTGCAAAAAATTAAGCATGATTTACGCCAAATACAAAGTTCCCTTTGTCGTTTTAATCTTCAGATTGCGAAGATAAATAAATAGCTTCAGTATCATGATAAGGGGGCTGGCGAAGGGTGTCAAGTAGTTTTTAGCTCTGCCTTCTAAGGCTTTTACTCGTGACAACCACTGTGCCTGCGATCTTATCGTGCCAAGTTTGACAGCGTTTGTTGAAATTTGACCATAAAAAGCCCAAGAATAATGGTGCAACTGACAATATAAAGGAAAAAAATCTCTTTGTTGCTTGTTTTAGGGTCATCTTTTCGAAAGTTTGTGCATCCACAACTCTAAGCCCAAGTAATAGTTTTCCAGGTGTGGCAGCAAACCTTACCCACATGTATGCTACATAGCAAAAGAGCATAATGAATTGGACTATTTGATTTAGGATCCACAGTTTACCAAGTCTACTCTGCGTTGTCTTTTCTTCTATAGACAGTGGCGCTTGCATTGGGGATTTTGCATCAATTTGACTTAATATTTTGCTATCCTCTGAGTTTGTAAAGAGCTGATTTAAGGCTTGGCTGCAAAACTGCAAGAACAAAGCGATAATAATTAAATCAAGCAATACTGATATATAGCGCCTGAGGCCCGTTACATAACATATCCCATTTTCATCTTTCTTTACCTTTTGAATAATATTTATAAAAGAAAAAATAGAAAATAAACGATCAAAAAATTTATGCAACATATATACACTTTCCAATATTTAACGTGCCCCTGGCCGGACTTGAACCAGCATGCTTTTGCAAGCAACAGATTTTGAGTCTGCCGTGTCTACCATTCCACCACAGGGGCATTAAGTTTTAATGCTATAGGCAACACGGAATTAGTCAAATTTTTTTGCCTTTACATCTTTCAAATGAGGACTAAATATTCTACAATAATCAACAGTTACTCTCAAAACTTAAAATGAATGAATTAGCTGATCTTCTCAGTTCAAGAAGTGTAGACAAGGAAATATGTAAATTACCGCATAATTTAGAAGCTGAACAGATGCTTATTGGTGCAATGATCCGTGATAATAGAATCTGTGATGCAGTTGAAGACACAATCACAGCGGAGAATTTCTATGATCCATTACATCAAAGTATTTTTACGCAAATATCCAAAACCAGGAAACATGGCATAATTGCCAATGAACTGAGCCTCAAGATGTTTTTTGAGCACGACAAAGCATTTACCGAATGTGGTGGGGTAGAGTACTTAGCAAAGCTTGCAGCGAAGGCAAGTATTGCGCTTGATATCTATAGTTTGACTAGAATAATCCGTGATACTTACTTAAGGAGATGTTTAATTAAGCTCGGGCAAGAAATAGTTGGTGATAGCTACAACTACGATATTGAAAATCCTGCACAGGCGCAAATTGAACAAGCAATGACAAAATTGTTCAATTTGGCAGTAAAAAAACAAGGTGAGAAAACATATATAAAACTTGCAAGTTCAATTAAAGATGTAGTTGAGAAGATCAGCACACTGAAAAATAATCCAGAAGCGCTGGGCGTTACAACCGGACTTCAAGATCTAAATCAGCTTCTTGGTGGTCTACAAAAATCTGATTTATTAATTTTAGCTGCAAGGCCTTCTATGGGTAAAACAGCATTGGCGCTAAACATCGCACTTAATGCTTGTAAGATGTTGCAAAAAAGAGCAGATAAGCAACACTATGTAGCGTTTTTCTCGCTTGAAATGTCAGCAGAGCAATTAACTGCAAGGCTGATCACTATAGATTCAGGGATTAGTTATTATAAGGCATTAACCGGGAGAATTAGTGATTTTGAATTGCATGAATTTATCAATACTAGTACAGAATTATCTGAACTGCCTTTCATCATAGATGACACCCCTGCGCTATCAATTAGTGCCCTTCGCACCAGAATACGCTTGCTGTATCAATTATATAATGTAGAAGTGGTATTCATTGATTATTTGCAGCTAATCAGAGGAACAACAAAAAGGAGTAATGAAAATAGAGTGCAAGAAATCTCGGAAGTAACGCAGGGTTTGAAAGCAATTGCAAAGGAGCTAAATATTCCCATTGTTGCACTATCTCAGCTCTCTCGTTCTGTTGAGCAGAGGGATGATAAAAAACCACAACTTTCTGATTTACGCGATTCAGGGAGCATAGAGCAAGACGCAGATATAGTAATGTTTCTCTATAGAGAAGAGTATTATGAACTAAGAAAACAACCAAATGAAGGAAGCAATAAACATCGAGAATGGCAAGAGAAAATGGAAAAAATTAGAAACATTGCAGAGCTCGTTATTGCAAAGCAGAGAAATGGGCCAATTGGCAGTGTGAAGCTATATTTTGACTCTAACAGAGGTGCATTTAAAGATTACACGGAAAGGCATAGTTCATAGCTTGGCAGCAATCTTCTTGTTCCCAAGTTCATTGATTATTTTTTTATGTAAAGATAGCTTGACAATTTCTTAAAAATCCTTTTATAATGATATTATATTTTATAATACGTGAGGAATAATCATGATGAATAAAAACAATGTACCCTATTATATAGCTGGAACTCTGGCTACTTTCACTTTATTAGCATCTGGAGTGTTTGCTGCAGCTCCTTATATTGGTTTCTTAGCTCCAGTTGCAGCATTAAGTGTTGGCTTGCCATTTATTATTGGTTATGCTGTGTTTTCTGTTGTAACTATTGCACTTTCAGCTGTGGTAATTAGCAAAAATAAAACCATTTCTAAAAAAGATGCTCAACTGGCTGATCAAGCAAAAGAGATAGAAGGTAAAGACAAAACTATTTTTGAGAAAGAAGCTCAACTAGCTGAGAAAAGTACTGATATTTCTAACCTGAGGGATCAGCTTGATGAAGAAAAAGTTGAAGTACAAGCTCAAAAGCGGAAAAATTCTGAGAAAGAAAAAGAGATAAAAGATAAAGATAAAGCAGACAAAATTATTTCTGAGAAAAATCTGGAGATTTCTAGAATAAAAAATGAGTTGGCTGCAACCACAAGGATTAATGCTTCTCAGCCAGGTAATGTGGTAGAATTTGATAGCATAAACCAGCAGCTTACTAAGAGAGATGTCGAAGTACAAACTCAAGAGCAAGCCATTATTTCACAAGCAAAAGGGGCTCCTAGCAGTGTTGGAAATGGTATGGAAAATGCTTATGGCACATCAGTTGAGTATGTAAAAGGGAAATTTAATAGTGTTAGAAATAAATTTAAAAATGTTTATGATACTATGCCATCAACTGAGTCAGTAAAAGGGACAATTAGTAGTGCTGGAAATAAATTAAAAAATGTTACAGATATTTACGATTTATCAAAAGCAGTTGATAGTGCTAGAAATAGGTTAAAACACGTTGAAGCATATACAGCATGTGAAGAAGTAGGTACAACTGTAAAAGAAGCGTACAGTAGTGGGCGTATTTTTATATTGCTGAGCGTCGCTTGAAAGATGTCTATGGTATTATACCATCAGCTGAGTCAGCACGTAATTGGGTTCCAAGCTTAAAAACAGCAGGCTGGATAGCAGGAGGAGTAGGGTTATTAGTAGGAATAACATATACCAATGTCAATAGAGGATCGAGTATTGCTGGCAACTCATTTAATGTAGCAGGTAATTCTACTAATGGTACTGAAAGTGACGCATCAATCTCGAACTCATCATCTGTTTATTACAGACCTACTGATCAACAGATTAAGCAAAGTCAGATTTATGAGGCTAGCAAAAAACTAGCTGATGCTAAAAAGTTTGCCGAAAATAATTTCGGTATATCTGAAGAAGATGAGCCTCAATGGTCTAAGGATTTGCATAAATCAGAAACTACGGAAGAAATTATGGATGGTGATACTCTTTCCAATCTATTCTATGAAGGCAATAATAGTGGTTACCAATTTGCTACATCAAATGTCACTGAACCTGCGAGAATCAGCGAGACCATTGGGTCAAATCAGACATCTGTTGTAAGGCATAGTAGCGTTGATACAAGTGACACATGTCCTGCTAATTCTTATACTTCTTTAGAAAAGTACAATATTGGTACATGCCCTAGTCAAGATGTATGTTCTAATAAAACTAGTAGTCTATGGTCATACATACGTAGTTTTATATCTTTTGGTTCTCGTGAACACCGCGTTAATACTAATGTAACTCATACTGAGAGTAGTAAAACTGTTGGGTCTTCTCAGACAGCTGTTGCAAGGTATAGTAACGTTGATACAAGTGGCACATGTCCTAGTGATACTATTACTCCTGTCAGTGCTAATGCAAATGATGGTACATGCCCTAATCAAGACTATTATGCAAGTGATTATACTTCATTACCACACAATACGCAGTTAAGTGTTACTTATAAAGATGATGATGTATGTCCCAGCAATAATGGTAATATATCATCAGAGATGTACAAAGAACTGTTCAGTGACATTATAGCTAAAGGCAAGGATGTAAGGCTTAATGATGGTAAGATAGAAAAGAGTCCTGAAACTGCCTTAGCAAAGTATGATAATACTGATACAAGTGACACATGTCCTGCTAATTCTTATACTTCTTTAGAAAAGTACAATATTGGTACATGCCCTAGTCAAGATGTATATCCTAATGAAACTAGTGGTCTATGGTCATACATACGTAGTTTTATACCTTTTGGTTCTCATGAATACCACGTTAATACTGTAGATAGCAGTGTAAAAGACAGTGGTTACCAATTTGCTACACCAAATGTCACTGAACCTGCGAGAATCAGCGAGACTATTGGGTCAAATCAGACAGCTGTTGCAAGGTATAGTAGCGTTGATACTGTAGATAGCAGTGTAAAAGACAGTAGTTACCAATTTGCTAAACCAAATGTCACTGAACCTGCGAGAATCAGCGAGACTATTGGGTCAAATCAAACAACTATTCCGGATAATGTTACTGTTTCTACAGATAAGTATGCTGAACGTGAGCTTTGCTCTGTGGATGGTGATAATAAAAGTACTTTTGCTAATCTGTCTTCCGCTAGTGTGGATAATGGTATAAACACATCAAGACAACAAGGTACTTTTTTTGATTCTGTTGACTTGAAAAAACTAACGAGAGAGGTCCATCCTTCAGCCTATCCTAATAGTTTACCAGGGGTTTTTTAAGTATCAACCCTCAAAAAAACCGGCGTAGGTTTAGGCAGCGTAATGCCTGAACTTACGCACGTGTCGTACAAAGATTTTAAATCTCGTTGTTCTTTCGGAATTTGCAGTTGATTTAGTATCATCTCTGCTGACTTTGGAACAATCGGTTGCAATAAAGTGCCAATTATCCTGATATATTCCAGTAACTTGTAAATTACTAAATTCATGCGTTCTCTATCAGTTTTGCTTAATGTCCAGGGTGCACTTTTGTCTATATAAGCATTGGCTTCAGAAGAGATGTTGATAATTAGAAGTATAATCTGGTTAAATTCATACCTTGCAAGATGATTCATGATTTGATCAATTATGGACTTACAATTTGGCAAACTCTCATCATCTTTGAGTAGATTTCGATCAACTGTTGGTACAATTCCAGAGCATTGCTTGTGTAAAAATGAAATTGTTCTTTGTACTAAATTGCCTATGTTGTTTGCCAGTTCTGAATTTATCCGGCTGATCATGTTTTTCTTACTAAAGTTGCCATCTTGGCCGAAGCTTGCTTCCCTGAGGAGAAAATAGCGTAGCTGATCAACACCAAACTCTTGAGCGAGGCCAATTGGATCTATGACATTACCAAGAGACTTGGATATTTTTTCTCCCTCGTTCAACCACCAACCATGAACTGCAATTTGTTTTGGCAGTGGCAGGTCTGCTGCAAGGAGAATCGCTGGCCAATATACAGCATGAAAGCGCAATATGTCTTTGCCGATTACATGAACGTTGAAAGAGCTGTCACTTGCCCAAAACTTCTTATATCCTTCATCTTCTGTGCTAGGGAAACCTATTGATGTAAGATAATTGGTTAATGCATCTATCCAGACATAGATTACGTGTTTGTCATTACCTGGTACTTTTATTCCCCAGTTAAAACTAGTGCGAGAGATTGAGAGGTCAATGAGCCCTGATCTTACAAACGATACCACTTCATTTTTTCTGCTCTCAGGAAAGATAAAATTTGGTTGATTTTTATAGAGTTCCAGTAATTTGTCTTGCCAGTTTGACAAGCGAAAAAAGTAGCTCTCTTCTTTTATCCACTGAACTTCTGCGCCTGTTGGTGCTTTGCCATCTATCAGCTCTGACTCCTGATAAAATGCTTCATCACGAACTGAATACCAACCCGAATAGGAATCCAAATATATTTGTCCTCTGTCTTCAAGCCTATTCCATAAAGCTACCACTGCTTTTTTGTGACGTTCCTCCGTAGTGCGAATAAAATCGTCATACTCAAAATTCATGAACTTATCTAATTCTTTAAATGAAACGCTCACTTTATCCGTAAATTCTTTTGGCTGCATTTCCTTTGCTTTAGCTGCTTTTTCTATTTTTTGTCCATGTTCATCTGTACCGGTGGTAAATTTGACATTTTTCCCAGCTAGTTTCATGAACCTTGCCACCACGTCACACAAGAGAGAAGTGTATGCATGACCGATATGCGGCTTATCGTTTACGTAATATACTGGCGTGGTGATGTAAAAGTTCTCAGATTTATCCATACTTAAGTACCTAGAGTTCTAATGCTACTTATGTTGGCAAGAGAAATCAATCTTTCTGTACAGACCTGTGTAAAACTCTCTGTAATTCTATAAATCTTACTGTCACCAGAATAGCTAATCCCAGTAGCATGAGGTTGTCATCCGAGTAGCTGACACTGGGATCCAGCTAAGTTGGTAAGCATAAAAGTAGCCGTTTTATGTTAAAATACTACGTTTTGATGATTATGAAAAAACTGGATTCCAGTGTCAAGCACTGGAATGACACCGTCTTGGATCCAAGTAGTCAAGCTACTCGGATGACATTAGAACCGTCTCAAACTACAATGTTTCCACAAAGTATATAATTAACGTCTACTCCTTTAGTTAGATTCCACTCACGCTTTATTACGTTGTACTCCATGCCAGCCATGTTTTGCAGCGTTACATTATTTTCTCTTAAGTAATTTGCAATTTCTGACGGCTTGAGAAATTTATTCCAGTTATGTGTACCTTTTGGCAGCCAATTTAATATGTACTCTGCACCAATTATTGCAAGACAAAAGGATTTAATAGTTCTATTTATTGTGGATATAAAGATTAACCCCTCCGGTTTTAGCAGTTCTATTGCTTTCTTCATGAAAAGCTCTAAATTATCCACATGTTCAACTACTTCCATCAGCAGAACCACGTCGTACTTCTTGTCATTGCTTAGCTCTTCAATACTGGTGTGTATATATTCTATATTTAACCCTACTTTTTTCGCATGTGAACGCGCTACTTTTATGTTTTCTTCACATACATCTATTCCCACAACGTTAATGCCAACGCGTGCCATTGACTCTGACAAAATGCCGCCACCGCATCCAACATCAAGCAATGATAATTCTTTTAAATTGCATTTTTTTAACTCTTTTATTTTCTCAATAATGTAAGATACTCTAACAGGATTCATCATGTGCAATGGTTTGAATTTGCCGTTCTCATCCCACCACTGACCTGCCATTTTAGCGAATTTTGATATTTCATCTTTGTTATAAGTTTTTGTTTTTTTTTTCTTAGAGGTTATATTGCTGAGTTTATTAAGGCGTTTTTTATGTCTGCTTTCTTTTGAAAATTCTGTTTCGAGGAATTGTTTGACTATGTCTTTTGCTAATCCACTCGCAGTAAACCCTGCACCAAGACACAGTACATTTGCGTTGCCATGCTCGCGAGCTAATTTTGCGATCTCAACACTGTTACATAAAGCAGCGTAGATTCCTTCAAAACGATTTGCCACAGTACTCATGCCCAAACCTGTACCACAAATTAATATCCCATAATTTGCTTTTTTGCTTGTTATATCTTCTACAACTTTAACAGCATAGTCTGGGTAATCTACACACTTTTGCTTAGCAGTGCAGCCTTGATCTACCACTCTATAACCCATGGCTTCCAGGTAAGGTTTTATTTCTGATTTTAATTCATAACCAGCATGATCTGAGGCAATTGATACTATATCTAACATATAAGAATATTTTATATGGGTTTGAACTTTCTGTCAAGTCATTCAATGCTCCTGACCTTTTGGGAGTTCTAAAGCTATAGCTAAGGTTTTCCTAAGTCATACCGCAATTCATTCCACAACTGTACGAACATTGTGATTTGAGAATAATCTCCGCCAGGAAGGGTGTCATCCCAGTGCTTTGGCACTGAGATCCAGAAAACTTAATTTTAAATAAGTACACCAGATAGCTGTATAATAAGAACTGGATTCCAGTGTCAAGCACTGGAATGACATCATTTATTATGCAACATCGTGTCACATTGCAACGTTCGTACAGTTGTGGAATGAATCGCGGTATGACGGTTAAGTAGGTTGTCATCCCAGTGCTTGACACTGGGATCCAGGAATTTTATTAAGTTGGTAAGCATAAAAGTAGCAGTTTTATGCTAAAATACAACGTTTTGATGATTATGGAAATGCTGGATCCCAGTGTCAAGCACTGGGATGACACCCTTCTGACGCGAATTCTGGTAGGCCCAAATCACAATGTTCATACAGTTGTGGATTCATTCGCGGTATAGATTCCGCTAACGAGTAGCGGAATGATGGTTTTTCAAATTGTAGGTAAACCTAAGCCACTTTAGCTATAACATCTTTAGCAATACCTTCATAAATCTCTGCCAAATCTTCACTTAGCATTAAAGGATTTCCACAATCAGAAGCATGACATATTTGTGGATTCAGAGGAATTCTGCCTAGGAGTTTGATGCCCAGCTCCTCAGACATTTTTTTTGCGCCGTCTTTTCCAAATATGTATATTTTTGAGCCGCTTTGAGTAAAATAGCTCATATTTTCTACAATGCCAATAACCGGTACGCTGAGCTTTTTAAACATATCATAAATTTTGCGTGCATCAATCAAAGCAAGCTCTTGTGGAGTTGAAACTATTATCGCCCCAGTTAAGTTAAAATTTTCCATAAGACTTAAATGTACATCGCCAGTTCCAGGTGGTGTATCAACTATCAAATACTCTATATCGGACCATTTTGTTCCCATTAGCAGATTATAAAGTGCTTTTGTAATCATAGGTCCGCGCCATATTGCTGCACGATCTTTATCGATAAAATAGCCAATTGAAATAGTATGCAGTCCATACTTTTCTATAGGCATTGCTTTACTATCCTGTATTTCTGGCTTTAATTTTTCAGCGCCAAGCATTTTAGGAATTGAAGGACCATATATATCTGCATCAACCAGCGCAACTTTATGTTTCAACTTTGCTAATGAGAGAGCAAGATTTAGCGCAACTGTGGACTTGCCCACACCGCCTTTACCAGAGGCCACAACGATTATATTTTTCACTCCTTCGATATGTAATTTAGCTTTTTGTTGCCCAGTTTGTTTTTGACCAGTAGCAACCACGGTCACTTTTGTCACCCCCGGTATAGCTTTAACAGCTTGCTCACAATTTCTTCTTAATTCTTCGTTTGCTTGTGTGTTACCGGCAACTTCAAGCGCAAAACCAACATCTCGACCTTTAATAATAATTGAGGATATTATGCCAAGAGCGATCACATCTTTACCGCTTTTTTGCTCTATGACTTTTTTTAAGCTCTCTCTTACAATTTCTTTGTTGATCATTAGACCTCTGTTGTTTGATGCGCCAGGAAGGGTATCATTGCGACAATGTTACACGAAATAAATTCAAAAACCAACAATCCTTTTAGGCAATTTCTTCCTGAAGTTGTTCAATTTTAGCTTGAGGAAGGCTGGTTGTCTGAGAGATAATATCAATAGAGATGCCAGCTTTAAGTAAGTTTTTTGCAACTTCAATTTTTCCTTCAATCTTTCCTTCAATTCTACTTTGCATGATGCAGGATAAATTATCATCCTCACGTTTCTTATCTTGATCATAAGTAAAACGCTCTTCTTCACTCCAATTATATCGATTCAACTCATTATAAGCCTTGCCAATAATTACATCACTTCCTACCACTTTTTTTAGATCCTCTTCACTAGTTTCACTTGCATACTTAAAGAAATAGCACCACTTTTCAACTATATTTTCTAATTGATCCTCTTTTGTTTTTGGAAATTTCGGTAGCTCTATGAAAGTAAAACTAAAATCCTTTAGGTCATGTTCAAAGGTTTTCTTATCAAGAGTAACGTGATCGGATTTGTACTCTGGTTGATCGGGAAATAGAACAAAATCAGTAATAGCAATAAAAATAACTTCTTTAAGATCTTGATATTGGCCACCTACATTAGCTTGGCTTGAATAAGCTTTAGCGGCATAGTACTGCGCGCGTTTTTCGAAGCCAGTGGTTCTAGCAACCTGCATCTCAACAATCGTTTGAACACCTGTAGAATCTCTACAGAGTACATCGACAATACTCTCCTTTTTAGCGGCAATTTCAGGCTTTTGAATGGGACTTAGAAAGTCTACATCCTTTATTTCAGCTTCACCAGTGAGACCTAGAATATCATTGAGAAAATGAACAAGAATGTCTTTATTTTTCTCAGTACCAAATATTCTCTTGAACGCGAAATTGTTTTTTGGATCAAGAAATTTTGAAAAGGCCATAATTAAATACAATTAGGAGACGAATAATTATACACTATTTTTCGCAAATGTTCAACCTCTGATTACTCCTTATTCTTTGCCCTTCCTGCACGCTTACGTTCATTTGGATCAAGGAATTTCTTGCGTAAACGTATAGATTTTGGAGTTACTTCCACCAATTCATCATCATCTATATACGCTATCATATCCTCCAGTGTCATTATCTTTGGAGGAGTGAGTTTTATGGCTTCATCACTACCTGAAGCTCTTACGTTTGTTAATTGCTTACCTTTTAGCACGTTTATCTCCAAATCATTGTCACGGCTATGCTGGCCGACAACCATGCCACAATATACCTTATCCTGTGGCTTGATAAACATAATTCCCCTGTCTTGCAAATTGAAAATTGCATACGCCACAGCCTCACCCTTATCTGTAGAAATTAAAACTCCATTGCGCCTTCCAGAAATTGGACCTCTATGTGGAGCATAACTGTGAAATAAACGGTTAATTATGCCTGTGCCCCGAGAATCAGTTAAAAACTCTCCTTGATAACCAATTAATCCTCTTGATGGCACTAAAAACGTTAATCTTGTCCTGCCATTACCAGAAGGTCTCATGTCAGTCACTTCACCTTTTCGGAAGCTGAGTTTTTCCATGATGATTCCACTATATTCATCATCTACATCAATTACTACTTCCTCTATAGGTTCAAGTTTTTTACCGCCTTCTTCTTTAAATAACACGCGAGGGCGTGATACCGAAAGCTCAAAACCTTCTCTCCTCATATTTTCAATTAACACTCCAAGCTGCAACTCACCACGTCCACCTACTTCAAATGCTTCACCGCTTGGTGCCAAAGTCACAGTAATTGCAACATTTGTTTCTGCTTCCGCATATAAACGATCCTTTATAGCAGTTGAAGTAAGCTTTGTACCTTCTTGCCCAGCAAAAGGTGAATCATTAACGCTCAGAGTAATCGCCATTGTCGGCGGATCAACTGGAGTTGAGCTTACTGCAGTTGTAACTTCTGGCGCCGCTATAGTATCTGAAACCGAAGCTTCCTCAAGTCCTGCAATTGCAATTATGTCTCCCGCCACAGCTTGTTCTACTGGAATACGTTTCAAGCCAGAAAATGAGAGCAATTTAGTTAATCTTCCTCGTTCAATTACTTTACCATCGAGGTCAAGCACCTTAAGATCTGAATTGACTTTTGCAACGCCCTGATAAACCTTTCCTGTCAATATTCTGCCAAGAAACTTATCAGACTCAAGTAGAGTGACCAACATAGCAAAAGGTGCATTTTGATCATAAACAGAAGGTTTTATATAATCTATAACCGTTGAAAATAATGGGCTTAAATCTTTTCTTTCATCAGAAAGCTCCTTAGCACACCAGCCATTTCTACCTGAAGCATACAACACTGGAAAATCTAGCTGCTCGTTGGTTGCATCAAGGTTAAAAAATAACTCATATATTTCATTTAATACTTCATCAATTCTGCTGTCTGGTCGGTCGACCTTATTGATTATCACAATTGGCTTCAAATTTGCTTTTAGTGCTTTTGAGAGCACAAATTTTGTTTGTGGCATGGGACCTTCTGCAGCGTCAACCAACAGCAACACACCATCTGCCATGCACAACACCCTTTCCACTTCCCCACCAAAGTCCGCGTGCCCTGGCGTATCAATAATATTGATCTTTTCATCGCCCCACATTATTGATGTACATTTTGCAAGTATTGTAATTCCGCGTTCACGCTCTTGATCACCACTATCCATCACTCGTTCTTGAACTTCTTGATTCTCGCGGAACGTGCCACTTTGTTTTAACATGTTATCAAGTAAAGTAGTTTTACCGTGGTCAACGTGTGCGATTATTGCTATATTTCGGATCGATTTAAATTCGTTCATTTTCTATCATTTCAAAATTAATTTAGCAATAAGTATACATAAAATACACTTAGAGTAAATAACTAAAGCTGTGCTGTGTTTCCAAGATATTATAGGATTACTTTGTTAAATATTCCCTACTTCCAGGTTTTGTTATGGGTAGTTGTTTTAATTCACTTGGAAGTTCTTCCTCGCTGTAGTTTTTGATGTTCAGTTCAATCAAAGATATGACAGGAAAAGGCAGTTTTGTTTCACTATTTCTCTTTATCAAAGAAGCTTCAGCAACAACTTTACCTCCTTCCCCTTCTGCACATTCCACTGCTTCAAGTGAAGATTTGCCTGTGGTTATCACATCCTCGATAAGTAATATTTTCTCACCTTTTTTAATTTCAAATCCACGGCGTAATTCAAACTTGCCATTAACGCGCTCGCAAAACATTGTCTTTATTCCAAGCTGCCTGCCAATCTCATAACCCACAATTATTCCACCAATTGCAGGAGATAATATTAAATCTATGGAGCTATTTAATTCTTTTTTTATTTTATCTGCTAATAATGCGCAAACTTTCATGGCTCTGCTTGGATTTTCAAAAATCTTCGCACACTGTATGTATGTGTCACTATGCAGCCTGGATGATAAAACAAAATGCCCATACAAAATTGCTTCTGCTTCTTTAAATTCTTTTATTATTAGGTTATTTTCGTCTAATATCATTTTTTAAGTTTCACTATTACATTCTTTATTAATTATCTGAGTGATACAAATATCAGACCACACATTTATTGCAGTTTCAAACATATCGATGATTGTATAAATAGGCAAAATCAGTCCCATAATATGCAGAGGAACATTCATCGACATGAGATAACTGGTTGCCATAAAATAGCACCCCATCGGCACTCCAGCGTTACCAATTGCAGCCCCTGTAGCTAAAAAAATCCATATCAACATTTCGCTTAAGGAAAATACGTATCCGTTCATTTCTGCAACAAACATTACAGTGATTAGTATAAATGCAGCACATGCATTCATATTAATTGTTGTGCATATTGGTAAAATAAAAGACGATAATTTCTTTGGCACCTTTAGCTTGTTCTGCACACAGTCTATGGTTGTGGGCAGCGTTGCACTGGATGATTTAGAAAAAAACGCAAGTGTGAGTGCCTGCATAACCCCTTTCAGCGTTTGAATTGGTGATATGCCTTTATACCACATAAGTAGCGGTAAAATCAGAAATGCCTGCACAAAATTTGCAGACATTATGCAAACAAAATACCATAAAAGATTGTAGAACTCACTACCGCCTTTTAATTCATGCAAAAAACATGTAATAAAAGACCAAACAGCAAGCGGAATAAATTTTAATAATCCTTGAGCAATTTTAAGTAACGTATCGAAAAGCGCAGAGAATACTTGGTATAATATATCCTGTTTTTCTTTTGGGAGTGAAATAATAGCTCCACCCATCAAGAAAGCGATTAATATGCTACCAATCATATTACTTTCAAGAAAAACTTGCACAAAATTCGAAGGAATGAGTGATTTTAAATATGAAAAATAACTGTGGTTATTGCTGTTAATACTCCCTATTGTATTATTTATGAAATTTTTTCTTGCTGGATCTATTAACAAATAAAACGATAATGCAACAAACGCAGCTATAATAGTTGTAAGCAGAGTATAAAATAGTGTTTTCTTAACTAAGACTTTGATTTCAATTGAGTCTTTGAGCCCGGAAATTGTGGAAACTATGGATAAAAAAACCAGAGGTAAACTTATTAATTTGAGCAAGCTGATAAAGATATCACTAAATAGCTTTGCTATTTCAAATATAATCTCACTGTTTAAATAGTAAGCAACTATTGCAAGCAGTATAGAAAAGAGTATTGCAAACTTGTGCATTGAAAATAAAACCTCAAAATAATATTATACAACAATTTTGCTGTTTTGGAATCAGATTGATATAAAAAGTCTTGCAAGTTAGGCAAAATGTTAATACTTAACTTATAACTGAATATGGGGGTAATATGTATACAGAACGTGAAAACCTTAAAAAACGTGAAGAGCTTAAAAAATATGAAGAGCTTAAGAAATATGAAAAACTTAAAGAAAATAAGGAATTTATATTGTTTCATGTGCTCTTAGCAATAGTAGGTAGTACATCGGGGGCTTCTGTAGGTTCTAGATTAGGTTCTGTAACTTTATCACTTCGAGTAGTAGAAGTTCTTTTCTGTGGGTCTTTAGTAGGGCCAATAGTGTTTGTTGCAAGTAATCTTGTACTCGCCGGTAGACCAAAAAAAGTGCACGAAGAAATGTTATCTAAATTTGGTAATGGCTATTGTGGAGTAGTTTTGTTTTTTTTGAGCTTCTGGGCCACTAGTGCTGCAATCAGAGTTGTTGCTAGTATAGCTGCAAATGCTACTTTGCCTGGTGCAATGGTGTCAGGAGCTTTAATGCTAGGAATAATCGGGGTATAGTACCAGTTATAAGCTTCTCTGCAACGAATTATGTAATAATGCCTATAGCTGAGAAAGTAAATCACTATATCATAGAACCGATAGTTGAAAAAGTAAGAGGATGCATTTATTCGGAGATAGTGGATTTGACTAAGATTTCTTAATTTAAATTTAGGTGCACTTAGCCCATTCTGGTGATAACAAATTTGGTATCCGTTCAGCAGAGTGGTTTAAGAAACGATAGATAGGAGATTATGAAAAGGCCCTTTGTTTCCATGTTAGTATCCGTTCAGCGGAGTGGTAGAATAAGATAGACAAGGTGATCTAATTAGATTTTTAGTCAATTTTAACTCTCTCCTGCCAATCTTTCTGCTTCATTACGTGAGATTAATGCCTCAATAAATTCATCTAGTTCACCTTCTTTTATAATCTGCTCTAACCGATGTGAAGTTAGATTAATTCTATGATCTGTTATTCTTGATTGTGGAAAGTTATATGTTCTTATGCGCTCGGAACGATCACCAGAGCCAATTTGGCTTTTCCTCATTGTTGACCTTTCCATTTCTTTTTTTTGTCTTTCAATTTCATATAGCCTTGCCCTCAATACTTTGAGCGCTTTAGCTTTATTTTTGTGCTGCGATTTTTCATCTTGCTGTATTACAACTATCCCTGTTGGCAAGTGGGTGACCCTTACTGCGCTGTCAGTTGTATTCACTGATTGCCCTCCAGGACCACTGGATCTATAAACATCTATGCGTAAGTCTTTTTCTTCTATTTTAAAGTCAACCTCTTCTACTTCAGGTAATATCGCAACAGTAGCTGCGGAGGTATGCAACCTTCCTGAAGATTCAGTTTCTGGCACTCTCTGTACTCTGTGCACTCCTGATTCAAATTTCAACCTTGCAAAAACTTCTGTTCCATTAATGAGTGCAGAAGCTTCCTTATAGCCACCTATACCTGTATTAGAAATGCTTATTGGCTCGAACTTCCAATTTCTTCTTTCTGCATATTTTTGATACATACGAAATAACATTGCTGCAAATAATGCTGCTTCTTCTCCGCCTGTGCCTGCTCTAATTTCTAATATTGCATTTCTTGAGTCATCTTCATCTTTGGGCAATAATGCTAACTTTAGTTTTGCTTTTACTTTTGGTAATAACACCTTGTGCTTTTCGAAAAATTCTTCTTTTGCTAACTCTTTTATATCACCTTCGCTGTTTTCATCTTTCATTATTTCTTCTAAGTCTGAAATTTCCTCTTTCAGCGTGTTATATTCATCAATTATCTTGATGATTGGTCTGAGCTCAGAGTATTCCTTTGAAAGGGTAATGAATTCTTTTTGACTTAAATTGGTAGGATTTTCCAAGTTCCTCTCTATATCATTAAATTTTTTCTTTAAGTCTTGTAAATTATTCTCTATATTCATATAGCACAGATCTAGTATTTTAACTGTTTAAGTAATATATACTGAAATAAAAAATTTCTTATATCAAGCAATAACACTATAATATACCTTCTACTTGAATATAATGGCAAGACAGATAACATCAAACTGCAATTTCATATTTGGAGCTTCGGACATAAAATCATTACCAAATGAGTCGGCTCTAGAGATTGCGTTTGCTGGTAGATCAAATGTAGGAAAATCCAGTCTGATCAACTTACTGATAAACAGCAAAAAAGCTGCCAGAGTTTCTTCTAAACCTGGATGCACTAGACAAATAAATTTTTACTCTATGTACGATGATAAGTTTAGACTTGTTGACCTACCAGGGTATGGCTACTCTCATGCAGGCAAGGAGGAAATTATACAATATTTAAACTTAATTGAGTATTATCTAATTCAAAGAGAAAATCTAAGAAGAGTGTTTGTGTTGATAGATAGCAAGGTAGGATTAAAAGAAATAGACAAAGACTTCATTTATTGGTTAATATATAATAATATTAACTTTAACGTTGTGCTAACAAAAATAGATAAAGTAAGTCAAAAAAGCTTAGGTGCTGTTATAGAAGATATTCAAAAATGGATTAATAATGAAAATGTGTCAATTCATCAAATAAGCACCCGTGTTAAGCATAAAATAACCAAGGTAAGAGATGAGTTTTTCAAGTTTACAAGATAAAAAAATGAAGAGTAGTGAATTTTTAAAGGGTGAAGTATCATTTGAACAAAAAGTAGAAATATTACTTGAAGTGTTATCTAACATACCTAGCTTTGTGGGCGAAACTTTTGTCATTAAATGCAGCGGAATAACGATCTCAGATGAAACACTATTTAATACTTTTGTGCATAATGTTGTCTTATTAAAGCAGCTTGGTATAAATCCGGTGATAGTTCATGACGGAGAATATGAAATTAACTCAGTGTTAAAAATGTTGGGTATGGACAGTAAGTTTGTGAATGGTATCAGACTTACAGACAAAGATACTATGAAAATCATTGAAATGGCACTGTGTGGTTCAGTTAATAAAAAAATTGTTCAGCATATAAATTCTGCTGGTGGTTCAGCTATTGGATTATGTGGAAAAGACGGCAACTTAATAAAAGCTGAAAAGATAAGCACTACGCTTAAGGAAGACAGATCAAATAACATCGAAAAAATACTAGACATGGGGTTCATCGGTAGGCCCACTGAAATCAATCCTGATATATTATTTTTTATTGAAGAATCAGATTTTATACCAGTTATTGCACCAATTGGTCATGGAAAAGATGGGGAAACATATCATATCGATGCCGATAGCACTGCAAGCGCAATTGCAATTGCAGTTTCTGCATCTAAAATGATAACCTTTAGCGATACAGGTGAAGAAATAGATAAAATTGGTGGCAGGAAGATATCTGTTAAAAATTTAAATGCATCGATTGATTGTGGCAAAATTCAAGGAGAAAAATTTATTCAAAGGCTTATGGCATATACTAAAATGGTAGAGGAATGTGCTGGAGTTGTTCACATAGTTGATGGTAGAATACCTAACATTATGCTTGATTTATTTACTGAAAATAATTCGAGTATATCAATTGTGAGTGATTTATAACTAGACAACTACACGAATACCAAGAGGGTGTCATCCGAGTGCCCAGACACTGGGATCTCATTTTACTTTATGATAATGTCATGAAGGTAGCCTCCTTCTCCTGTCATCCTAGTGCTCCTTTTTTGTCATCCCAGTGCGTGACACTGGGATCCATTTTCTTTTTTCTAAATTCCAGCGTCACGCGCTGGAATGACACCTTCCATATAAATATTAAGAAATTTACCAAATAAAAAAAAAGGCAAAAGAAGCCCCGTAGTTAACTAGTTATTTATATGTACTTCAAAATATTAGACTTCTTTCAAAATTGTTAGAGGGAGTGTAAGATGAAGTATTTGAAAGCATGAAATATAAGGAAATAGAAAAGTTAGAAGGAGAAAAGTTTCGACGTTTAACAGGGGTAAAAAAAGCAACATTTGAGCGAATGGTAGAAATTCTAGAAGTGGAGGATAAAAGAAAAAAAGCTAGAAGTGGAAGAAAAAGTAAACTTTGCATAGAAGACAGGCTACTTATGGCACTGGAATATATAAGAGAATATCGTACATATTTTCATATTGGGCAAAGCTATGGCATGAGTGAAAGTAACAGTTTTAAAATAATAAGATGGGTAGAAGACATATTAATAAAACATCCAGATTTTGCATTACCAGGAAAAAAAGAGCTATTAAAGAGTGATGTAGAATATGAAGTTTTAGTAATAGACGGAACTGAAACGCCAGTAGAGAGACCAAAAAAAAGCAAAAGCCCTTCTACTCTGGAAAGAAAAAAAGGCATACTATAAAAACACAAATAGTAACAGAGAAGAAGAGTAGAAAAGTCATATGCACATCTTTCTCGAATGGTAGAAAACACGGATGTTTAGAGAATCAAAGGTAGCAGTATTGCCGCAAACTAAAATCTTAGCTGATGCCGGCTACAGGGGAATGCAGAAGATACACAAAAATGTTGTATTACCGCACAGGAAAACGAAAAAGAATCCGTTAAGCAAAGAACAAAAAAAAGAGAACAGGGCACTTATGAGCCAAAGGGCAATTGTTGAAAACGTAATTGAAAAGGTTTAAAATCATCTCGGACAGGTATAGAAACCGACGAAAACGTTTTGGTTTAAGATTTAATTTGATTGCTGCAATTCACAATTTTGAGCTCCCTACATGAATTTTGAAAGAAGTCTAATGATGTCATGAAAGTAGCCCCTATGATGTCATTCCAGTGCTCCTTTCTCGTCATCCCAGTCCCCAGACACTGGGATCCAGGAAACTTAACTCTACACCAAGTAAATGTACAATAAGAACTAGATTCCAGCGTCACGCGCTGGAATGACATCATAGAGGCTACTCGGATGACAAAAAAAGGAGCACTGGCATGACACCTCTCTTGGGCTCTTTTAGCTACAAACGTTAAGAAATTTACCAAACGAAAAAAGGCAAAAGAAGCCCTGGTCATTGTCTATTTTCAGTATTTGGCGTTTTTTAAGTCTTAAACACTGCAATTTAGCTGCTTTTAAGTGCAACTAACCTTAGCTTGAATGTTTAAGAAATTTACTAGGCAGAAAAAAAAGGCAAAGAAAACCCGTGGTAGCTAGTTATTCACTCTCTATTTTAAAATTTGACGTTGGGTGATGTCTTGAACGCTTTATAAGCGCGTTTCAGCTTGTATAGGTAAAAACCTAGAAATTTTATAAAGACATAGGGTGCACATAGTGCAAAAAATTAAGCATAGTACGCCAAATACAAATTTTCTTGTCGTTTTAATCTGCACAGATTGCGAAGTTAAATGAAATAGCTTCAGTTTCATGATAAGGGGACTGGCGAAGGGTGTCAAGTAAGTTTTTTCGTTTCTATGTTGTCAGCTACTTGGATTTGCCACCTGCTAATTACAACGTTCGTACAGATGTATGCTTGACATAGGATCCAGAAAATTTAGTTATATATAGGAAAATCTGAGTTGAATGAACTACACCAACTCACATTCAGCAAAAAAGAAAGCTATCTCCTTACGAGCATTTTCTAGACTATCCGAGCCGTGAACTCTATTTTCACTAATATCATCAGCAAAATCACCCCTGATTGTGCCTTTATCTGCCTGCTTTGGATCGGTAGCTCCCATGATTTGTCTGTATTTACTTACTGCATTTTCACCAACTAAAACTTGAACTATCACAGAACCAGAAGTCATAAACTCTACCAATTCCCCAAAAAAAGGCCTATCTTTATGAATTTCATAAAATAGCCCTGCTTGTTTTTTTGTCAGTAACATCATTTTTTGTGCTGTGATTTTCAGCCCAGAGCTTTCAATGTATGAATTTATCTTGCCTGTAATATTATTTTTTACTGCATCAGGTTTTAATATCGAAAGTGTCTTCTCAATTGTCATATTATTCCCTCATATTAAGTAAGATAGTATATTTATAGATTTATCTTATTATAAATTTTAATTTCATAAAAGTGATTTTTTACTTATAGTTAAGAACAAACCATCATGGAGGTATTGTATGGGCTACTGTCGTAAAAAACTAGCAAACAACCTAAAATCATCAATTTTTTGCGGGACAAAAGGGTTTTTGACTTTTAGTTTGGCATTTTTAAGTTATTTGGAATATAGTTCACATCATAATACAAAATTAAAAGAAGGCGCTGCTTTTGCAATGAAAAGAAACACTATTCCGTTTCTTGAAATGGCTGTCATAGTGCCATTTGTTTGTTTTGCGCTGCCAGCTATAGTAGGTAGTATAAGTCTTATACAGTGTGCGCTTATATGTGCTGCATTGATGGTTGCAACATGCTTTTTTGTAAGAACTTTTCACGTGCGTGAGTGGTCACTAGAAAAATGGACCAAACATAGTACACAAGAAATAGATGAGCAATTTAAGAAAGATACTATAAAATTTCCTATTTTTGATCAAAATAGAAAACACATCGAGTATAATTCGCCTAACTCAGGACGACCACTGGATGAAACAAGTAGCACCTCTTTTTTCGTTGCATTTTTAGTTCTTCCTCTGAAGATTCTTCAAAGTTGTATCATGCTATCTTTAGCTGCTGTTGAACTTCTTGAAGCAGTGCCAAGTTTTTGTGTTGATAAGGTTTTTGACAGCAAAAAATTCGCATCTACCAAGAGTAACGTGCAAAGATCTGGCCATTTATTGTATGCAAGTGTAAGAAATTTAGTGCCTATAACTAAATTTGATGAGCATATAGCTGAGTTTATAGGCACCCCAAAAGCAACTTGTTGTAAGTAGTGCATAGGTGAAAAAGGCTGTCATTTTATTTAACCTTGGCGGACCAGATTCACTGAATGCAGTCCGTCCTTTTTTATTCAATCTTTTTTATGACAGGAGAATAATAAATCTACCAAATCCTTTTCGGTTTCTTTTAGCAAAGTTTATATCTGCGAAACGAGAAAATACTGCACGAAAAATATACGAGGAAATTGGAGGTAAATCGCCAATTCTGGAGAATACAAAAATGCAAGCTAATGCTTTAGAACTAAAATTAAATGAAGATAGAAACCATGTACACAAGGTATTCATCTGCATGCGCTATTGGCGTCCGTTTGCTGACGAAGTTATTAAAAGTGTAAAACAATTTGATCCTGATGAAGTAATTTTGCTGCCACTATACCCTCAATATTCAACTACCACAACTTTATCATCCATCGAAAATTGGCAAAAAAATGCTAAAAACCATGGTCTAAAGTGCGATACAAAAATAATTCACCATTATTATAATAACGAAGACTTTATTGAGGCTCACGCTAATTTAATAGCTAAGTATTACAAATTAGCCAGCAGAATCGATAAGCCAAGAGTCCTATTCTCAGCCCATAGCTTACCTCTTAGTATTATTAAAAAAGGCGACCCTTATGCTTCACAGATAGAAGAAACAGTAAAATTAATAGTAAAAAATTTGAATATTAAAGATCTTGATTGGTCAATATGTTATCAGAGTAAGATTGGTCCTGTAAAATGGCTAGAGCCAAGCACTGAAAGTGAGCTATTACGCGCAAAAATTGATGGTGTACCTGTAGTTCTATCACCTATATCTTTTGTTTCTGAGCATTCAGAAACTCTAGTTGAACTTGATATAGAATATAAAGCAATTATCAAGGATGGATATTACTTTCGCGTGCCAACTCTCAGTGCCGATTCTTTGTTTATTAAATGCTTGGCTGATTTATGCATAAATCTCCCTTAAAGTCCTGATTCATACGGCTTTTCTTTTAGGATTTTATGTGATAGAATAACAAGAAATTATTATTTTATTAGCTATTTATGCCAAAAGGTAAATCAAACACATTTACACAAAGGGTGCACGCTGCCCATAACCATGATCTCAGAAAGATGTATTGTATTGCAGTAGGTTTAACAGGCATATTGTGTAAGATTTCACTGCAATTTTGCTGCGAGTTCATTGACAATAATAGATCCAGTATTTCTGCTGTATCAGATATTGCCAAGTTAATAAAATTACCAACATCAACATTATATATTCTTCATTCCGGACTCAGCTTGGCTGGGTATAGACCTCAAGATGATAAAAATGAACCTAAAAAATCAGTACAGGTTGTAGGTAGCTTGGCCTTCTTGACACACTGTATCATAGGAATATTGATGCAGACAAAAATCATTCATTTCTTAGCTGGAAACAATAAAGATATAATAAGTCATATTGGTTTAACATCAACGATCCTATTTCTGTTTATTTCAGAACCTATAAGTTACTATTATTCATGGAGAAAATACCTAGATAATAAGGATCCTGAAAAATCTGCTAAGTGTAAGAAGGACCTCATTATCAGCACATTAACTTTGTCATTAAGTTTATTAAACTTCATATTAAGAAGGATAGAGACTCCAACCATACCAATAAACTTAGGTAATGGTGTAATCTATAATTTCAACTTAAGCGTAACAGTTAGTATAATATTAAGTCTAGCATATTTAATATCAAATATCGATAAGTTCGTCAATCAACCGGTTAATGGTACTGATCCTTCTACTAAATTTGATAATGCTAGCCATAACCATATTCAGTCTGGTAATGATCTGCCCGATGGCAACGCTATGGAAATATAAGGGTTAGAGGTGAAAAGATTTTATTTCTACTGCCAACGCTAGTACTGCTAATTTGCTAATAATACTCCAAAGTGATAGAATTTTACCTTCCACAACCTGGCTAACATCATGAAACTCACAGTCAGTGGCATTCAAGCTAGAATATACATCTTTTCTGCTATTACATCGGTATAAGTAACATGTTGGAGTATCTCCTATATAGTATATTAGTGGTTCTGCAGAACTGCTTTTAAACATGTCAATGGTTGGTACGCCTTCTTGTATAATAACGCTATTGATTGCTATTCCTTCTTTTATCTTTTTCATTTTATGACGCTTTTTTTTATTGAGGTTTAATATTTCCTCTCCACTTGTTACTGTTATAATGCCCATCCCATATGTACCATTGCTTGCTTTGATAAAAACGTAAGGTTGTGTTTTTATTTCATATTCCTCATATTTTTTTTGCACTAGAGATAATATTTGGTCAACTTTAGTTGCTACTGCTCCTAGTGACGAATCATCATCAAAATCAACTCCATCACAGCTTTCCGTAAGCACAGAAATTAGCCATGGGTCCATTTTAAATTCGCTACAAAACTCGGACGCTAATTCTTGATAGATTTCAAAATACTTAAATTTTTGCCTGCTATGCCAACCGTATAGTGGGCTTGGTACTATATCTTGCTTTACGTCTTTTAGCGTGTCTGGAATGTGGCTCGTCATATCACGGTTCAGTATAATAACATCAGGCACAAATCCTGAAGTTGTCTTTAGCAGAGAGTTTTCTTTCACAACAGTTTCATACTGTTCTATTAAATTGTATACTTCATTATGTAAAAGGCCAATTCTAGTTTCAAAACCTGCGAGTTGCAGTATTTTCTCTATAGCAAATACGTTTTCTATATACATTTTATTGCGTGTATAATTTTCCGGTATTATAAGAACCTTTTTATATTGTTTTGTTTCAAAATAACTTTTTATTAGTTTTGCTGCTGTTGCTCTTGATGTCTCACTTAGATTGTTGAATCCCGCAGGAAATAAATTAGCGTCCACTGGGGCAATTTTGTAACCAGAGTTTCTAAGATCTATAGAGCTATAAAATGGTAATGTAAGGCCGTTAAGTTTTGCTTCAAACCAATTATTTATACTTTTTTCCAAATTTGGGTGAATTATGTTTTGCATCTGCACTTTAAATGTTATAAGGAAAGTATTATATTATAAGCTATGGTTAAACATATTTAGTAAATTTGACTAAAGATTAAAGTATAATGAGATTCTTATTTAAAGTGATAGAAAAATGATTCAACACGATAACAATAAAATGTATGGCACTACTATATTATCAATTAGAAAAGATAAAAGTGTAGTAGTAATAGGTGACGGACAAGTTTCACTGGGCCACACTGTTATAAAATCTGGAGCAAAAAAAGTTAGGCGTCTTTCTGGTGATTCTGTAATTGCTGGATTTGCCGGGGCAACAGCCGACGCATTTACTCTTTTTGAAAGATTAGAATCTAAACTTGACAAGCACCCAGGGCAATTAATGAGAGCATGTGTTGAACTTGCAAAAGACTGGAGAATGGATAAATATCTGAGGAAATTAGAAGCTATGATGATTGTTGCAGATAAATCTATTTCATTAGTAATTACGGGAACAGGTGATGTTCTTGAACCTGAAGATGGAATCGCAGCTATTGGCTCTGGGGGAAATTTTGCTCTATCTGCAGCAAGAGCTTTAATTGACATTAAAGGAATATCAATAGAGGAAATTGCGAAAAAGGCTATGAAGATAGCTGCTGATATATGTGTTTATACAAATCATAATGTAATTATTGAAAAAATAGAGGAGTGATATGTCTTCCAAGCAAAAAACTTTGTGCACTAATTTTTCCAATCAGCCCATAACCCTTTCAGAAGGGCGGTCTTGTAGTAGTGACACCTACGATGAAAAAGATAACCTCTATAAAGATACTAAGAGTGGTTTTGATTCAAATGACAGCGATGTTCAAGTTAATGACACTACTCAAGTTTTGTTAGATGACCTGCCACCACAGAAGATAGTTAAAGAATTGGACAGATTCATAATCGGACAGGATGATGCAAAGCGTGCTGTTGCTATTGCGCTCAGAAATCGTTGGCGTCGCAATCAGGTTCCATTTCCATTGCGTGATGAAATCATACCTAAGAATATATTGATGATCGGTCATACAGGGGTTGGTAAAACTGAAATAGCTCGTCGCTTAGCAAAACTTGCCGGTGCACCGTTCATAAAAATTGAGGCAACGAAGTTTACTGAAATAGGATACGTTGGACGTGACGTTGATTCGATAATACGCGATTTAGTTGATGCAGCAATAGTTTTAGTTAAAGAGAAAGCCCATAAAGCCTTAGCTAAAAAGGCTTTAATTTTAGCTGAGAAAACAATAGTAAACTCTATGGTAGGCGAAAATGCAACCGAAGAGAGTAAAAAAAATTTTAGAGAAAGGTTGAGGAATAAAGAGTTTGAGGACGGAGAAGTTTCTATTGACGTCAGAGAGAGCAAGAGTATGTTACCTACTTTCGATATACCAGGCATGCCAGGTGGGCAAGTTGGTGTGATGAATGTAACAGAAATAATGGGCAAGATGTTTAACGGGAGTAAAAAAACAAAAACTATTACGGTGAAGGTAAAAGAAGCGCGTGAAATATTAATTAATGAAGAAAGTGAAAGGCTAATGGATGAAGATAAGATAATCAAAGAAGCCATTGATCTTGTTAGTAATGACGGTATAGTATTTTTGGATGAAATAGACAAAATTGCAGCGCGTACAGAAGTAAAAGGTGAAGTAAACAGAGAAGGAGTGCAACGCGATCTGTTACCATTACTTGAAGGAACAACTGTTACAACTAAGTATGGCCATGTAAAAACAGACTATATATTATTTATTGCATCTGGTGCTTTTCATCAGTCTAAACCATCTGACCTCTTACCGGAATTGCAGGGCAGATTACCGATCAGGGTAGAACTTAAGGCACTTACTCAAGAGGATTTAATAAGAATATTAAAGGAACCAGAATCTAGTTTGTTAAAGCAGTACATAGCTTTAATGAAAACAGAAAATGTGACACTTGAGTTCACTGATGATGGTATAAAAACCATAGCTGAAATAGCGTTTACAGTTAATAGGCAAGTGGAAAATATAGGCGCAAGAAGGCTTCACACTGTCATGGAGAAGCTTTTAGATGAAATAAGTTTCATTGCTTCTGAGAAAAATAGCGAAAAATTCATTATAGACAGCAAGTATGTAAAAGATAAACTTGAGTCAATTTCGAAGCAGTTGGATTTATCTAAGTTTATACTTTAGGAAAAACGAAAAGCCTACTTTAAGTAGTTCAGAAGATCAGCCAGTAGACCTAAAATTTCGTATCTGTTCAGCAGAGTGGCAAAATAAGGTAGACGAGAAAAGACAACTATAGGAATAAATGGGTGTCATTTCAGTGCGTGACACTGGTTTCCATCCAAAAGGGTGTCATCCCAGTGCCCAGACACTGGGATCCAGAAAATTTGATTGTGTACTATACAACATTTTCGATCAAAAGCTGGATTCCAGTGTCAAGCACTGGAATGACATCACAGGGGCACTGGAATTTTTGTTTCAATATTTGTACATTAGCCATGCATCTGAGCAGATACAAAATTTCAGCTATATTCTTTAGACTGTTTTTCAACAGTAGAATGGTGTGCTGCGATCTCTTGCTTAGCATCTAAGCTTAAGTCAATTATTGAGATATTTTCTTCATCATAATCTATGTCTTTTATTAACATATCGTCAGTAATAGTCAAAAGGTCAGGCGGAGAAAGAATGGTTCTTTTATTACCAGCTCTCATTCCCACAACTCCAAGCTCTATAGCAAGTGGTATTCTTTTATCGCCAACCCTAAATTGCACTGTTTGATCTTTGACTATATATTCCCCATTATGCTCCTTTACGCTATATTTAACCGATATCTCATCACCGCACCTTACTTGTTTTCCAGTCTTGTTAATTAAGTCATTAAAAACCATCAGATTATTTACTGAGTTGGGATATTTATCCTTTACTTCAATCAGTTTGACGTAATAAGAATTAAAATTCATTTTGTTATCATTGGCAATAGTAACTACACGCTCTCCGCCTTCTTTCATACCTATTACCCCTAAACTCACTTCTTTTAGGTCATCTTGACCTATTTTCAAAGTAACATCAGAAACTCTGCTAGGGAGTGTTGCTAAGTTATTATTAGAAATTTTATATATTTGCAATAGGACTTCCAGGCCACAAAAAGCCTTGTTGCCACTGCCTTCAGTAATTTCATAAAAATTTATTGAATTTTCTTCTTTTTGCTGCGTCATTTCTTCTAAATATTCTGTCAGCCCATGCTTTTCAATATAGCGGTCAAGTGCTGATTCAAGTATTGGCTTCACTAGGTAATATGCTATCGTCTGTATCAAACCACCATGCGTGGCATTTATCTCATAAAGCTTGTCCTTTTTTTCCGGTTTACCTTTGTTTATATAGACAATAGTAAACACAAAAGCAGAAGTTAAAGTGAGAATCGTCACTACGGAAATAAGCATTTGTAATATAATTTTTCTAACCATCTTTCTTTACTTGATTCAATAAATCATATAAATAATTAGTATACCCTGAAAGCGCACTCAAATTATCCAAGCCTTGTTTAAAGAGGCCGTCTATATAGTTCTCTACTTCACTTTTACCAAGCACAGACATTAAATTATTTGTTTTATCTTGTTCGTAGTCTTCAATATCATCCTTAGCTTGAAAGATAAGCCCTAGGTTTATCCCGTAGTTATATAATGCTCTCCGCTCTTTGCCTGTAGCACCCCCTATTATAGCGCCTATTTCGCATGAAGCTGCAAATAGTTTTGCGGTTTTCATCAAATGAATTTCTTTTATTTTATCAAAATCTGCACCAATATCTAAAATCTGTCCTCCCACCATTCCCCTAATTCCTATTGCTTGAGAGAGCACTTTTATGATCTCACAGCGTTTCTCATTTAACGAAGATAATACCTCAAAAGCCAGAGTAAGTAGTGCATCTCCGGCAAGCACTGCTGTTGCTTCATTAAATTTTTTATGGCAGCTTAGCTGGCTTCTGCGAGTATCACTGTTGTCCATGCACGGTAAATCATCGTGAATTAGAGAGTAAGCATGAACAAATTCAATTGCTGCAGCAAGTGATATTACTTTTTTAGCTTCTACGTTAAACACTCGCGATGAAGCTACGACTAAAAAGGAGCGTATATGTTTTGCAGGAGCAAGGAGTATATAACGCATAGCTGATATAAGCTTATTCTCGCTATTTTCGGGTAAAAGTTTATTTACTTCTACAATAAGCAAATTTTTTGTTGTTTCGTCTAGCATTTTTGAATTGTTAATTGTTTAGCACGTAACGCTAGCCAGCTAGGGCAGTAGAAAACTTTACTGTAGTCTACCAGTTATAAAAGATATTGCAAACATAAAAATTTTTTATAACATCAAAGAATAGGTTATTTTTTTGGTAAGAAATGTGAATAGCGAACTAGCAAAGAGCACTAGAGAAGACATAGAAGAAAAAGTGAAAAAGATTATACTAGAGCACATTAGTAAGGATGTAGAGCAATTCAACAGCTCTTCAAAGCTTTCGGAGCATGGTACAGACAGTTTAGATGCAGTTGAAATCATCATGGCGGCAGAAGAAGAGTTTGGAATAGAAATTCCAGATGAAGATGCACAAAAAATGGAAACTATGGAGCAAATAGTTGAGTACATTAATAATAAAACAGGCTAATAGTTAGTGTTAAATGAGCAGAAGAGTAGTAGTCACTGGTGTTGGTTTAATCACTCCACTAGCGGCAGATGTTGACAACACTTGGTCAAGGCTGATAAAAGGCGAGTCTGGCATAAAAGCAATCAATACAGATAGATTTGACTCTTCTGATCTTGCTTGCAAGGTTGCAGGGCAGGTTCCCCTGCAATCCGACAATATTGAGCACTATTTTAATCCATTAGATTATATTTTTGAAAAAGATCTAAAAAGAACGGATCGTTTTATTCATTACGGCATTGCAGCAGCGATTCAAGCTGTGGAAGATTCATCTTTAGAAGATTCAAAAGTAGATAGACAACGTGTTGGTGTAACTATTGGCTCTGGTATAGGTGGTCTTCCATCAATTCAGGAAAATGTTATTACCATGCAGGAAAAAGGGCCCAGACGTGTCAGTCCATTTTTTGTCCCTGCAAGTCTAATAAATTTGATATCTGGCCATATTTCTATTAAATACGAATTTACAGGTCCAAACGATTCAGCAGTAACCGCATGTGCAACAGGTGCGCATGCAATCATAAACTCAGCAAGAACTATAAAACTTGGTGAAGCGGATGTTATGATTGCAGGTGGAGCAGAAAGTGCACTGTGTAGAGTTGGAATTGCAGGTTTTGCATCTATGAAGGCGTTATCAACTAAATTCAATGATAAACCCAAAGAAGCTTCAAGACCATGGGATGCAGAACGCGATGGTTTTGTTATGGGTGAAGGAGCAGGTATATTGGTGCTGGAGGAATACGAACATGCAAAAAAAAGGGGGGCAAAAATACATGCTGAACTGGTTGGGTACGGACTCACAGGAGATGCTCACCACATTACAGCACCACATCCAGAAGGAAGAGGCGCATTTAAGGCAATGCAGCTTGCCTTAAAAAGTGCGCAAATTAATCCAAATCAAGTAGGATATATCAATGCACATGGAACTTCAACGCCACTTGGAGATAAAATTGAAGTAATAGCAATGAAACAGTTATTTGGTGACTACGTTTATAAAATACCTGTTTCTTCAACTAAATCTTCTATAGGACATTTACTTGGTGCTGCAGGGAGCGTTGAAGCAATATTCAGTATTCTTGCGTTAAATAATGGAATTATTCCGCCAACCTTAAATTTACATAAACCTTCAGAAGGATGTGATTTAAATTTTGTACCGTTTAAAGCTCAGGAGCATAAAATTCGATATGCACTTTCTAATTCGTTTGGTTTTGGTGGCACTAATGCATCGCTCATCTTTGGACAAGTGTAATCAATTCTGCTGCTGAATAGCTAAAATGTACGAACACTATGATCTGTGATAGCTATATTATCTGTAATTTGCCTTTTACTGTCGATTTACTATACTTATTTGGTAAGATCTAGCTTAATTAAATGCACAAGATATTAATAAGAAATAACTACAAACCCCTGGTTGGAAAAATCAAGATTAATGGTTCAAAGAATGCTGTTTTACCAATAATGGCAGCAAGTCTATTGAGTAGCTTCCCGGTAATTTTGCATAATGTACCTGATTTAATTGATGTGCATCTAATGTCTAAGCTGCTTGAGAGTCTTGGAGCGAAAGTGAACTTTACACGCAATAAAGATTATAAAGCAAATCATACTTTGAAAGTTGACTGCGGTAATATCAACAATCACGTAATGTCACATGAAACTGCAAGTAAGCTGCGAGCATCTCTTTTAATGCTAGGTCCAATTCTCAGTAGATTTGGTAAAATCACAACAGTCTTTCCTGGTGGATGCAATATCGGAAAGCGTTCCGTTGATATGCATATCAAAGCATTAGAAGAAATGGGAGCTAAAATTGAAGTTGAAGGCTGTAATATAATTGCAACAGTGAAAGGAAAGCTACAAGGAAAAGAAGTTACACTTGAGAAAATAAGCGTTGGTGCAACAGAAAATATAATAATGGCAGCAACACTTGCAGAAGGAGTGACAATAATAAACAATGCTGCAACAGAGCCGGAAGTTCTTGATTTAATAGAGTTCCTAAAGAAAATGGGTGCTAATATTGAGATTAGTGATACAAGGATCACAATAACAGGAGTTGAAGCATTAAATGGATGTGTTCATAAAATAATACCAGATCGCATAGAAGCAGGCACCTATGCACTAGCTGCTATAATAACCGGTGGTAAGTTGGAGTTAGAAGGAATAAGTCTATCTGATATAAGATGTATTGTGAATGAATTGAAGGCTATAGGGGCTAATGTTGAACTATATAATGAGGGGGTTATGATTTCCAGAAAAAATTGCTCTATTAGGTCTGCTAACATTGCAACAAACCCTTATCCAAATTTCCCCAGTGATATGCAACCACAACTAATGTCCGCAATGTGCATTGCTGATGGGATATCAGTAATTGAAGAGAATATTTTTGAAAACAGATTTGCACATGCAGATGAATTGAGAAAGTTAGGCGCTAATATCAGCATCGAGAAAAGCAAAGCTACTATAAGTGGAATAGAAAGCTTATCTGGAGCTAATCTATGTGCCACTGATTTAAGGTCAACAGCAGCTTTGATACTTATTTCTTTGGTAGCCAGTGGAGAAACTACAATAAACAATTCGCATCATTTATGGAGAGGATATGAGGCAATGCATGAAAAACTTAATTCATGTGGAGCTGATATCTCCATTTCATCTTGAGGACATACTATGAATGAAGCAACCAAACGAACTACAGTAAAAGAAATAGATGAAATCTTATATGAAGAACATAAGGTATTAGACCATGGATTTATTCGAGTAATGGATTATATGGGCTCTGATAGCGCTATAGTTCAAGCTGCTCGTGTTTCTTATGGCAAGGGAACAAAACAGATAAGTCAGGATGAAGCACTTATAAAGTATTTAATGAGACATCATCATACAACTCCATTTGAAATGTGTGAAATTAAGTTTCACGTGAAACTTCCAATTTTTGTTGCAAGGCAATGGATAAGGCATAGAACTGCAAATGTGAATGAATATTCAGCAAGGTATTCAATACTTGATAATGAATTTTATACACCTAAACCAGAACAAGTTGCAAAACAATCTGACAATAATAAACAAGGTAGTGGGGAAGCTTTTGATCCAGACACCTCAAAGGAAATAATAGATTCTCTAACAAATGACTCTAATTTAGTATATTCTCATTATGAAAAATTTATTGAGCAGGGGCTTGCAAGAGAAATTGCCCGAACTAACCTAATGCTTAATTACTACACGCAATTTTATTGGAAAATAGATCTGCATAATCTCCTTCATTTTTTGAAGCTTAGAGCTGATAAGCATGCCCAATATGAAATCAGAGTTTATGCAGAAGTTATGCTGGATATAATAAAGAAGTGGGTCCCATTGGCCTACAATGCCTTTGTTGAATATTGCCTAGAATCAGCCTATATTTCAAAAACTGGTCTAGAAATAATTCGCAAATTAATTAAAGGGGAAAACGTTACTAGAGAAGAAAGTAATATTGGTAAAAGAGAATGGGACGAGCTGATGTCTATACTTGATAAACAATCTTAAAGACAAAGGCATATGCGTCAATCTCCTCTGTCAGTTAACTCTCGTTCACCAGATTGAATCTTGCTTTTTACATCACATTAACTCATCACTTTTATAGAACATCTCATTGAAATCATTTAGAGTTCCAAAATCCTGATCCTTGATAAACAGGTGATCATTAGCAACATGTGCTTCATCAAGAGTAAATTGCTCGTAATGATGATTGTGAGCTGGCCTAACAATTCCATTATATAAAACCATTACTTGCTCACGGTTATATCCATCGCCAGCATGATATTTACCACGTACGGTATCATAAAAATTCTTTACATCATCATATGTCACTTGCAGCTCCACCTTATACTTTCCCACTTCAAGAGGACTTCCTGTCTTTATTTTTAAGGGATGTTGTGAATTTGCAACACTGTTAGAAGTTTCTGCTTCAATATCAGAATTTTTATCCATGTTTTCTATCACACTTGCCATAACAGTTTCTTGTTCATCTTCTGTTGGTTTTGTTTGTTTTTCAGTCTTATTACTGCTACTGTCAGTTTCCACAGTTACTTTTTTTACTTCTATATCTTTTTGAGCTTTCTCATTACTTTGCTTGTGTATTTCATCTCCATGCAATTTTTCCTGCAGAGCTTTTTTCGTATCAGCATAATCATCACGATTGCTTTGCAAAGCTGGTTTATAACTGCTGCTATCATCCGCTTGCATTTGATCTATATAGTTAGATTCTTCTTCCTGTATAGTATTTTTTGCGTTATCCTCACCAACCGTTCCTTTCTCCCCAGACTTGGCTTCACTCTCTACCACAACTTCTTCGTCTACTTGCTCATTATTAAGTGTAACTTCTGCATCTATCTGATTACTATCTTCCTCCAATTCATTAGATAATTTTTCAGATAGCTGATCACCACTCAAATATGGTTCCTTTGAATATTTAGCGTAATTATAGGGATCAGTCCTGTCTGCTGAATAAAACCCACTTTCAAAGCCGGAGTAGGAGCTTTGATTGAGCACAAAAAATAAGTTTTCATAATTAACCAGCATATCACTATCAGGGCTAACAAAATTTAAATATTCATCGCCTTCCCATTCTGGGTAGTGTCTATACCATACGCGTCAAGTTAAGGAAAAGTGTAAGTAAAATTGATAGAGTGAAGGAAAAGAATAAGGTATAAGTTCTTCTTGGATATGTGAATGAGAGAACTTACAATGGACAGAATAGCTTGCTTATCAAAAGACCTCAATGAATTCTTTAATGAAAAAGCAGACGAAATATCAATTGCAGTAGGTTTTATAAAAAGAAAGAGAAAACTTAATGGCTCATCATTCATAAAAGCTATGGTTTTTGGTAACATAGGAGTTGGTGATTGCAGCATAGAAACAATGTGCCAATTGCTAAATGAAGACTCGATAGAAATTACAAAACAGGGTTTGGATTATATTAGCCTGCCCAGTAGCATGGAAGATATGTACAAAGGATATGGGAGTAGCTATAGAGATTGTGAGAGTAATACCAAATCAGGAATAAAGCTGCAGTTAGTCTTTGATTACCTGAACCAAGCGCTAGATAAGTTAAATTTAATAGAAGGAATAAGGTCGGATCAAGGTTATAGGGATTATCTGAACGGTTTATCAGCCAATGATTTGCTAATATTTGATTTGTGCTACTTTGTGCCTAGTTCTTTTAAACAGATTGATGAAGCAGGTGCATATTTTGTTAGTCGTTATAAGTCTGATACCAATATATATGATATAGAAACAAATCAAAAAATAGAGTTGTTGGAATGTTTAGAAGGTCAATCCCTTCTAGAGATGGAAGTGCTATTAGGAAAAGAAGTAAAAATTAAAGTGAGAATTATATGTCAAAAATTAACTGAAGAACAGTCTATAATTAGAAGAAGAAGGGCTAATAAGTTAGCAAAATCACATGGATATACATCTTCTCAAAAGAATCAAAAATTGCTGGATTGGTCGATATTCATAACTAACGTTCCAGAGAGTAAAATCAGCGCTGAACAAGTATTAACAGTTTACAGGGTAAGATGGCAGATTGAATTATTATTTAAATTGTATAAGAGTCACATCAGGCTTGACGAACTTAAAGGAAAACCATACAGAGTATTATGTGAACTATACGCTAAATTGTGCGCAATTCTTATATTTCATGGAATAGTTGGTTGTATAAAACTGAAAGAGAATACAGAGCTGAGTTTAACAAAGGCATTCATTGAATTAAAAAGAAGGATTAGGGAGTTGTTTTTAGCGTTAAGCAGTAAAATTAATAATTTGAGAATTTTCCTGAAAAAACTTACCACAGACTGGTCACAATTTTCTGTGAAAGATAGATATAGAAAAACTAGAGTATCCACCTTAAGTTCATTGAATTTTCTTACCCTTGCTTCTTAACTTGACGCGTATGGGTGTCTATACTCTGCTATGTAGTATTTACTGGAGTCGAGAGGTATCTTGTCACCTTCTTCCCCATCAAGTTGTAAAACTACTGCTGAACGCCCATTACCTAAATCATTACCTTTTACCACTTTGAATATTTTAATCTCATCCTTTTCTACAAGTTCTTTTAACTCCTCGTTCTTTTCATTTAACTCTTCCTCCCTTTGTCTTTCTGCTTCTCTTTCTCTTGCCAATCTTTCTGCTTCTTCATCAGCTTTCTTCTGCAGTTGTGAGAATACATTTTGTAATATATCTTGTGTGGTTAAGCTATTTGTGTTGCTTAAAAAATTATCTAACACATTTGATGCAATTGGTGACAATTCACCTTGATCATCAAATACTTTTTCCTTTGCTTTATCATAGTGATTTGGGTTATAGATTGCATACAGAGGATAAAAACCATAATCTGCAATTGACGCTCCGTCAGATGATAGTTCCATTGAGAACCCGTTATGATTGAGTGGAAGATTAGAGGTTAAATATCTACCGTTATCATCCCTAACGTATAGCTCACTTCTACCATTGTGCTCACTATATTTGTTGTAGTAGATATAAAAATTCTCATGGTTAAGATTGAAGTGATCATCTAGATTATCGAATTGAATTGTACTGCCAAGCTTCTCGCGCAAAAGATTTTTGCTTTCATCTGTAAGCTTTATACGTGCAGAAAAGTAGTATCGATCTATAGGTTCGCCTTTTTCTATTTCAAAGTTCAAAGTAATCTTGTCGTTGACCATTGGTAGCCTCCACAAATTCTATAAATCATTTTATTTATCAATCATACGGTCTGTACTATGAAAAATGTGTTAAACGTTAAGATTTTCTCTGTACCGATTCATCTATATTGCCAAAAGTTACAAACTCTTTAAAACAATGCTAAACTTAATCACTATGGCAAGAACAGTTGACGTATTACTACCACTTCCGATTAATCAGTTATTTTCATATGCAATTGAGGAAAATACTGAGATTTTACTTGGAGATTACGTAGTGGTGCCATTTGGCAAAAAACGCTTAATCGGAATAGTTTGGAAATATAGTGATAAAAGTAACCGAGAATTAAAATTTATTGAGCAAAAAATCGATTTACCAAATATTAGACCAAAATTGATTGCATTTGCAGAGTGGGTTGCACAATACAATTTAATACCTATTGGTATGCTTGCCAAAGTGATAATGGGAGGAGTGTTAAAAGTAAATCACATAGATAAATTGATTTGTGTTGAACAAAAGCAGGAAACAAGTGAAATAAGTTGCCAATTAAGCCCTGAACAGCAGATAGCTAGTGATAAAATAATAAGCAATTTGAACAAGTATTCAGTGACTTTGCTTGACGGTGAGACAGGATCTGGAAAAACGGAAGTTTATCTCTCTGTGATTGCACAATTGATTAAGAATTACACTGCCGTTCCAAATGCTGCTCAGACTTTACCATCCCAGTGCCCAGAGACACAACTGTACGAACATTGTGATTTGGTTCTACCAAGAGGATGTCATCCCAGTCTGGGATCTAGCAAAATTGATTGTAAACAAGCGCACTATACAACATTTTCGATCAAAACCTGGATTCCAGTGTCAAGCACTGGAATGACACCAGGAGAGGGTAATGCACAAATTTTAATCCTCTTGCCTGAGATTGTTTTAACTTCACAATTGGTAAATCGTGTTCGCGGTCAGATATCAAAAAACTTAGTTGAATGGCACTCAGGACTCACTCCAAAAACTCGCCGGAATAATTGGCTCAATATAGCAAGTGGAAATGCGCAGATAATTATTGGTGCACGATCAGCACTTTTTTTGCCTTATAAAAACCTAAAATTGATTATCGTTGATGAAGAGCACGACTCATCTTTTAAACAAGAACAGGGAATTATATATAATGCTCGAGATATGGCGATAATCTTAGCCAAATTTGAAAATATTCCGATTATTTTATCATCAGCTACTCCACTGCTTGAAACGATTCATCATGTTAAAAGCGGGAATTACAATCATGTAAAGCTAACTAAGCGATTCGGTGGTGCAGAATTGCCACTCATTAAAGTAGTGGATATGAGGAACAACAAGCAATGGATCTCCTCTGAGCTTTTTGAAAGCATCAAACAAACCATAGAGAAAAAACAGCAAGTTATGCTTTTTCTAAACCGCAGAGGGTATGCACAACTGGCAATTTGTAAAAAGTGTGGATATAAAATTTCCTGCTTAAATTGTGCTGTTTGGCTTACATATCACAAGAAAAAAAATGCTCTTTTGTGCCATCATTGCTCTTATCAATTAAAAATTCCAGAGAAATGCTCTAATTGCCAAAGTGAACAGCCATTGTCCCTCTACGGCATAGGAATTGAAAGGTTACTTGAAGAAATGGTGAAATTAATACCAAACGCAAAAACTGCGATGATAAGCAGCGATCAGAAGTCGGTTAGTAACGTAATTGACTTGATATTGAAAGAAGAGGTGAACATTATAATCGGCACACAAATAATTGCTAAAGGGCACAATTTCCCCAAATTAACTTTGGTTGGAGTAATGAATGCAGATTTGAGCCTCGAAAATTCTGATTTAAGAGCAGCGGAAAAGACGTATCAATTATTGCACCAAGTTGCAGGCAGATCAGGAAGGTTTAATGAAAAAGGAATGGTAATAGTGCAAACCAATAACCCTGAAAGTTCAATAATAAAAGCATTGCTGCATCAAAAAAGGGACTCATTTTATGAAATCGAACTTGAGTCAAGACGCGAAGCCAAAATGCCACCATTTAGCAGATTAATAGCGCTTATAATTTGTGGTAAGAATCAGATTGCGACACAAAAAGCAGCGAATGAAATAGTAAAATCTCTTCTCTGTCATTCAAGTAGCTCAACTACTTGTATCCAGGAAAAAAATGTAGGTGTAGATAAAAAGGAATTTGAAATTCTTGGCCCATCACCAGCAGCGATAAATTTTTTAAATAATAAGTATCGGTATAGGGTGTTGCTAAAAATACACAATAAGCACAGTCTATCCATACAAAAAAAGCTGAAATATTGGATTAAAAATTGTAACTTGAATTCGAGTATTGCAGTGATAATAGATGTTGATCCTGTGAGTTTTTTTTAACGAGTTCCGTTAAGCCTTCTTGCCAATTACCACAACATTCTCACTGGGAAAAAAATAATCAGGTACAGCCATATTTTTTGGTGCAGGGCCTCCAATTACTCGGCCTGATGTGTCATAATATGAACCGTGGCAAGGACAGAACCAACCATTACCATCTCTTGTAGCGTGGTCAACCGGTACACACCCAAGATGTGTACATATTCCGATCATGATTAACCATTCATCTTTTCCTTCACGTACTCTCTGCTCATCTGACTCAGGGTCCCTGAAGTTCTTTACATCCACAGCTCTTGCAACCTCAATTTCTTGCTTTGTGCGTCTACGAATGAATACTGGTTTACCTTGCCATTTTACTTTTACTCCGTGTCCTTCCTGGATTCCAGACAAATTCACCTCCACTGTGGAAGTTGCTAGAACTTCAGCAGAAGGATTCATAGACTTAACCAGTGGCCAAAGTCCACTTGCAGCTCCTATACCTGCCATAGCGCATGTAGTTAATGTTATAAAATCTCTCCTACCCTTATTTTTAGTAAGATCTTTAACAGGAGGTGTTTTTTTATCCTCTTTGTCTACCAGTGGTTTTTTATTTTTAGTTAATTTTTTGTCCATTGATCTTTACTTAGCCATAAGTATATATTTTAATTTAAATACTGCGTATTAATCAACAAAAACTTGCGCTTTTTGTTTAACCTATACTACGGTTAAGAAGCGATAGAGTTTTCAACTTCAAAAATACTATCTTCAGTGGAATCAGGATCTTCAATTTTCGCTACTGACACCACTTTTTCTCTACTTTCTGTTTTAAACAGAGTGACTCCTTGAGTGCTGCGTCCTGCAATTCTAATCTCATTGACCGAAATGCGAATTAACTTTCCTTTATCTGTAATAAGCATTATATTATCACCCTGCTCAACTGGAAAACTAGCAACAACATTACCGTTTCTGCTAGTAGTAAGAATATTGGTGATACCAACACCACCCCTGTTAGTTACTCTATACTCATACGCAGAAGTTCTTTTACCAAAGCCATTTTCAGTAATAGTTAATATAAACTCCTCATTCACTGCAAGTTTTAAGAATAATTCGTTATCTATTCCTAAATCATTCAAAGTCTTTTCCAATTTAGAATCAATGGAGTTATTAATTGCAGTCCCCAGTCTTTTTGCAAGTGGAACTTTTAAGTAAAGTTCTTTTGTTTCTGTTGCTACACCTATCCCATTTAATACGGTCATGGATATCACGCTGTCATTCTTTACAAGTTTGATACCTCTTACGCCATCTGAATTGCGACTCTTAAATTGACGCACATCACTTACAACAAATCTGATACTTTTTCCAAGCGTTGTTGAAAGTAAAACATGATCAATTTCATTGCATACTTTAACCGATACTAATTTGTCTCCTTCATCGAGCTTTATTGCTATTTTTCCATTGCTTGGAATATAGTGAAAGTCCGCTAAGGAGTTACGCCTTATGTTTCCATAAGCAGTAGCAAAAACTATGTTTTGATTTTCGTCATTTTCACTTGGCAACGGCATTATATTAGTTATAGTTTCACCATCGCTAAGCGGAAATATGTTAACAAGCGCTCTTCCACGTGCAGTTGGTTCTGCAAGAGGCAACTTATAAACCTTTAATCTATAAACTCGGCCAATATTAGAAAAGAATAAGAGGCTAGTGTGGGTATTCCCAACAAATAATTTTGTGGTTACATCCTCTTCTTTTAATCCTTGTCCTAGCTTTCCTTTTCCACCACGACGCTGAGTTCTGTAGTGAGAAAGTTTCACACGCTTGATATAACCATTCATAGTTACGGTTATCACCATATCCTCTTGTGGAATTAGATCTTCAGCTTCAATGTCCGTATCTGATTCCTCTATTGCAGTCTTTCGTGGTACGGCAAATCTGTTTTTTATTTCTTGTAAATTGTTTTTTATTTCCTTCATCAACTTCTCTTCTGAGCCAAGAAAAGCGATATATTCTTTTATCAGGTTGATCATTGAACTTAGCTCAGCTTCTAATTTGTCTTTTTCAAGGCCTGTTAAACGCTGAAGTTTCATATCAAGGATAGCCTTAATTTGTAGCTCAGTTAATCTATACACTCCATCTTTCAAAAAGCTTGCGCTATCTGAAATCAACTCAATAATAGTGTTGATTTCATTCGAAGTTTTCCATTCTTTATTTAAAAGTTCTCTACTTGCTTCCGCAGGATCTTTTGCACCGCGGATGATTTTTATCACTTCATCTATGCTGAGGACCGCAATGTAGAGCCCTATATATATATGAGCTTTTTCTCTCGTTTTTCTTAGACGAAATTCTGTTCTTCGAATTAGTACTTCTTTTCTAAAATCAACAAAAGCAGCTATGATTTCTTTTAATGACATCAAAGCAGGCCTGTTGTTATTGAGCACTAAAGTGTTAACACTAAAACTACTTCTTAGTGGAGTTAGTCCCAATATTTGATTAAGTATAAAACTTGCTTCAGCATTTCTTCTGAGGTCAATTACTACTCTAATACCAGACTTATCGGACTCATCCCTAATTTCTGTTATACCATCAATTCTTTTTTCTTTTACAAGCTCACCTATCTTCTCAATTAATTTTACTTTATTTACCTGGTAAGGTATTTCATCAATCACTATTGCTTGCCTATCTTGTGGCAGATCTTCTATATGAGTCTTGCCTTGCACAACAATTGATCCACGACCAGTTGCAAATGCTGATCTTATTCCAGACCTTCCAAGAATCATTCCCCCAGTTGGGAAATCCGGCCCTGGCATCACTTCAAGTAACTCATCCAAAGTAACTTCAGGATTATCTACATATAATATACAAGCATCTATTATTTCTCCAAGATTATGAGAAGGAATATTGGTTGCCATACCAACTGCAACACCACTTGCACCGTTTACCAATAGATTCGGAAACTCTGCAGGCAGCACAACAGGCTCTGTTTCATTTCCATCGTAGTTTGGCCTAAAATCAACTGTATCTTCATCAATATCATTCAGTAAAAAGTGCGACACTTTTTGAAGTCTTGCTTCTGTGTATCGCATTGAAGCTGGTGGATCTCCATCTATCGAACCAAAGTTACCTTGCCCATCAATAAGTGGTAAAAGAAGAGAAAAATCTTGAGCCATCCTGACCAAGGAATCGTAAATAGCTGCATCACCATGTGGGTGATATTTCCCCATTACGTCCCCAACTATACGAGCCGCTTTTTTATATGGCTTGCCGGCATCGAATCCAGCTCTTGACATTGCATATAATATGCGCCTATGAACAGGTTTAAATCCATCCCGCACGTCAGGTATAGCCCGGCTTATGATAACGCTCATTGCGTAGGAAAGATAAGAATCTTCCAGCTCTTTTACTATTGAGATTGGTACTATATTATCCTGCATTTTCTATACTTTAATTGAAGTAATTAATAATACTAACATTCAGTTAAGCAAATGGGCAATGACAGACTTGAACTGCCGACCTCCTCGGTGTAAACGAGATGCTCTACCAGCTGAGCTAATTGCCCCTTTAGATCTAATTCTATAGCTCAATATTATTATTGTAAACAAAAATAGCAATAAATTGTATCCTTTCAGCAGAGTGGCAAAATAGGTAGACAAGGTGATCTAAAAAGATAATCATAGAGTAAATGTGAGCTTACAATAAATGGTGTCATCCAAGTAGCCGACACTGGGATCCAGCAAAAAGAATGGTGTCATTCAATTAGCTGACACTGGAATCCAGCTTTTTCATAATCATTAAAACGTTGTATTTTAACATAAAACAGCTATTTTTATGCTTGCCAACTTAATAAAATTCCTGGATCCCAGTGTCAAGCACTGGGATCTGATGGGCCAAAATCAAAATGTTCGTACAGCTGTGCGTCACGCACTTTGCTTCAATATTTGCACATTAGCCACCCTCCTAAACAGATACGATAAATTAGATTTAGGTAAGCTATAAGCTTTTATGAAATCTTTGAGTGCGTGCTGTGAAGTTTTATAAATTTTAGTCTTGCTCTCACTTTGTATAAAGGTATTTTTTCACTCACATCTTTCAAAGTTGTAGCCATGTTCAACAACTTTAAGTAGAATATTGTAGCATTTTGAAAATCTGAAAGTTTATCTAGAATAACAGCTAGATTATAGGTATAAAAAATATTGTTTTCATCAAGAGAAATAGCAGTTGTCATATACTCTTTACCTTTTACATAATCCTCCTTTTTCATATAAATCAGACCTAAATTTGCTAATAAAGGAGCATAATTTTTATGTATATCATACAATTTTAACATTTCACTCAACGCCAGATCAGGATCATATTGTGAGATTATTGTCAGAAAATTTTTTAATATGTAAGGGTTACTAGGGTATTCTTTTAACAGTCTTGTGTAAATCTCTACAGCTTTTTTGTATTCTTTATTAGCGTAATAAATATTCCCTAGTCCAATCAAAGCATTTTTATGATAAGGAAACTTTGCGGTAATCTGATTAAGGAGAGAAATAGCTGTTTCATTATCTCCTAACTTAAAGGAATCTTTTGCTTTTTTTAAAGTAGAGTATATGTCAAAACTCTTGCCAGAATTCTGCGAAATTTTGATATTAAATTTGTCACTTTTTCTCTCAATAACATCAAGATCTTTATATTTTTTATCAGCTTTTATATGCTTGACAACACTATCAAAGGCCTTTTGTATCTCCAAATTTTCACTGGCATAGGTAACAGAAGACCTCCATAAAATCACAACGCAAATTAACATGCAGACAAACATAGATCCTAGTGTTGTGGCATTGGCTGCAGCGTGTAACCAGTAAACCTTATTTCTTTGAGCTATGCGTAACACATTACAAATTCATAAATGCTAAATTACCTATCTCATACAATAATAAAGATATTATTAATTAGCAGGACGAACATGCTGTGTAGCCTTTCAGAATGCACTTATCTTCCATATTTCGCTTTATTAGACTTCTTGCATAACCCAAATTTAAGTAGAAAAAAGGCAAATAGTTCTAAGTTTACCGACACCGTCATTCAAGCATACGCGTCAAGTTAAGGAAAAGTGTAAGTAAAATTGATAGAGTGAAGGAAAAGAATAAGGTATAAGTTCTCTTGGATATGTGAATGAGAGAACTTACAATGGACAGAATAGCTTGCTTATCAAAAGACCTCAATGAATTCTTTAATGAAAAAGCAGACGAAATATCAATTGCAGTAGGTTTTATAAAAAGAAAGAGAAAACTTAATGGCTCATCATTCATAAAAGCTATGGTTTTTGGTAACATAGGAGTTGGTGATTGCAGCATAGAAACAATGTGCCAATTGCTAAATGAAGACTCGATAGAAATTACAAAACAGGGTTTGGATTATATTAGCCTGCCCAGTAGCATGGAAGATATGTACAAAGGATATGGGAGTAGCTATAGAGATTGTGAGAGTAATACCAAATCAGGAATAAAGCTGCAGTTAGTCTTTGATTACCTGAACCAAGCGCTAGATAAGTTAAATTTAATAGAAGGAATAAGGTCGGATCAAGGTTATAGGGATTATCTGAACGGTTTATCAGCCAATGATTTGCTAATATTTGATTTGTGCTACTTTGTGCCTAGTTCTTTTAAACAGATTGATGAAGCAGGTGCATATTTTGTTAGTCGTTATAAGTCTGATACCAATATATATGATATAGAAACAAATCAAAAAATAGAGTTGTTGGAATGTTTAGAAGGTCAATCCCTTCTAGAGATGGAAGTGCTATTAGGAAAAGAAGTAAAAATTAAAGTGAGAATTATATGTCAAAAATTAACTGAAGAACAGTCTATAATTAGAAGAAGAAGGGCTAATAAGTTAGCAAAATCACATGGATATACATCTTCTCAAAAGAATCAAAAATTGCTGGATTGGTCGATATTCATAACTAACGTTCCAGAGAGTAAAATCAGCGCTGAACAAGTATTAACAGTTTACAGGGTAAGATGGCAGATTGAATTATTATTTAAATTGTATAAGAGTCACATCAGGCTTGACGAACTTAAAGGAAAACCATACAGAGTATTATGTGAACTATACGCTAAATTGTGCGCAATTCTTATATTTCATGGAATAGTTGGTTGTATAAAACTGAAAGAGAATACAGAGCTGAGTTTAACAAAGGCATTCATTGAATTAAAAAGAAGGATTAGGGAGTTGTTTTTAGCGTTAAGCAGTAAAATTAATAATTTGAGAATTTTCCTGAAAAAACCTACCACAGACTGGTCACAATTTTCTGTGAAAGACAGATATAGAAAAACTAGAGTATCCACCTTAAGTTCATTGAATTTTCTTACCCTTGCTTCTTAACTTGACACGTATGGAAGACTTAACTGGGCACCTCTTATCCAAGCCAAAAAACATATGGCATCACATTTGTTTGCCAATGATTTCTGAAAATAAGGAGGTTATTTATTCAATTAATAACCATACTGGTGTCATTCCAATCCCCCCTCCTGTCATCCCAGTGCCCAGACACTGGGATCCAGAAAATTCAACCGCAAAAGACTGGATTCCAGCATCAAGTGCTGGAATGACACTACCTGCAAGAGTATTATACTCAAGAGAAGAGAATGAGTTATTATATCCCCTCGAGGGAGGAAGAGAAGAAGTTGAGATGATAAAAGTTGAACTCGGGAGTTACGCTTTTGCTGCTCAATACCAACAAAATCCTCTACCACTTTCAAGCGGTATAATAAAACAAGAGTAGACTTCTTTCAAAATTGTTAGAGGGAGTGTAAGATGAAGTATTTGAAAGCATGAAATATAAGGAAATAGAAAAGTTAGAAGGAGAAAAGTTTCGACGTTTAACAGGGGTAAAAAAAGCAACATTTGAGCGAATGGTAGAAATTCTAGAAGTGGAGGATAAAAGAAAAAAAGCTAGAAGTGGAAGAAAAAGTAAACTTTGCATAGAAGACAGGCTACTTATGGCACTGGAATATATAAGAGAATATCGTACATATTTTCATATTGGGCAAAGCTATGGCATGAGTGAAAGTAACAGTTTTAAAATAATAAGATGGGTAGAAGACATATTAATAAAACATCCAGATTTTGCATTACCAGGAAAAAAAGAGCTATTAAAGAGTGATGTAGAATATGAAGTTTTAGTAATAGACGGAACTGAAACGCCAGTAGAGAGACCAAAAAAAAGCAAAAGCCCTTCTACTCTGGAAAGAAAAAAAGGCATACTATAAAAACACAAATAGTAACAGAGAAGAAGAGTAGAAAAGTCATATGCACATCTTTCTCGAATGGTAGAAAACACGGATGTTTAGAGAATCAAAGGTAGCAGTATTGCCGCAAACTAAAATCTTAGCTGATGCCGGCTACAGGGGAATGCAGAAGATACACAAAAATGTTGTATTACCGCACAGGAAAACGAAAAAGAATCCGTTAAGCAAAGAACAAAAAAAAGAGAACAGGGCACTTATGAGCCAAAGGGCAATTGTTGAAAACGTAATTGAAAAGGTTTAAAATCATCTCGGACAGGTATAGAAACCGACGAAAACGTTTTGGTTTAAGGTTTAATTTGATTGCTGCAATTCACAATTTTGAGCTCCCTACATGAATTTTGAAAGAAGTCTATTGCTGCTTCAATAGAAAAGCTCTCTAATACTGAAGACCAACTGATATGAGAAAAAAATGAAACTGCTGTAACAGAAACTGACATACAAGAGCAAAATGCTTCCAACAGCCTTTCTTCTGCTGCATGTTTTGATAATGGGTCTAGCAAAGAAAATACTGCAGACAAAAAAGAAAAACCATCAATGCAACAAAGACGAGCAATCTTGGCTGGTAGTGTTGGTGCGGCATTACTAGTCAGTAGTGTTGTAGCTTATATATTGAAAATGTATGCCATAGCGGTGATTGGGGGAATAGTTGGGTTGGTTTGTATGGGTTTTGCGTTGTATAATGCTCTAAAGCCAGATACGAAACTTGAAAAAGTAGAAGATGTAGAACAAACTGACGTTAAACCTTTCTTTAGTCCAAGTTTATGAAGAAAGTTATTAAAAAAATTGTATCATTAATTAGTAAGGATTTATGGGTTTAGAAAGTTAAACTCTCATTTCTACCATCAAAAGATATTCTAGAGCTAATTACCTTACCAAACGTAAACATAGCGATTGTTTCCCTTGTTTCCATTCTTTTCCTATAATCGCCATTTAGGTCTAAAACATGATGAGTAATGCCTTGAATAATCTCCCCAGTTTTTGCATCTATTGCTAAAGATGAGCTTTCCAGGATTTTACTAATTTCCATATTTTCTCTAGAAGACAAAACATCCCTTATGAGTTCTAATGTACTATTGTTGTCTAGCCATCCAGTTGAGAGGTTAATTATAAAATTTGCCTCATCAACATTCTTAGTCAGATGATAATCAATCATAGATATTGTTTGCGGCACGTTAGTTAATGCATCAATATGGGTTAAAGCAGCTTCACTAGTGTCTGGATTGTAGAAAGTAACAATTACACATGGACCTGCACCAAATGTTCCCAATATATGTTTTGTAGAGTTACCGTTAGTAATGCCCACTTCACCTTGATTGATAGCAAAAGAATTGTCTACTGTTATTTGAGCATGCTGCACTGATGTTGATACAATATTGGAATCATTAGTTGACCCAATTGGTATACAATCCTTTATTGAGCTTTGTATATTATTTTCGTGTCTTTTTACTACCATAATACCTCTCTAGACATACTGCACATTTATCATGCCTTTTAGTTTATAGCACAAAAATCATTAAAAACCAATGAACACTAGAAGATAGATTTGCGTTGCTAATAGCACTAATATATCTAGTGTTGCTGTACCAACTAGAGGAAAAACTTGAGCATGTACCTCAAGCCCAATTACCGCTTCCCAGTCCTCTTTTTGTCATGTATTTAATTTGAATGATAATCTTAATATTCTGCGAAATTAACACAAAAAGTCAAAATAAAACTCATATTTTACTTTAATTTTTTAACCTACCAGATTGAATTTCAATTATTACAATATCTACGGGAAGACAATAAAGAAAGTGATATAGCAAAAGTATTTTTAAAGAATACTATTCAAAGTCCTAAATAGACATCGAAGTCAATATATTAATATCCTTGCTATTATTAATAACAAATAAATATTTAAAAAATTTCTTGACTTCCGCCAAAATAGATGGCTTTATGCCAATACTACTAAGAAAACAGTAGTAAACATTAAAAAAAATTGAAGCGTTAATTAGTGAGGATTTTTATATGAGTAATAACAACAATAACCGAGAATCAGCGTTAGTACGACTACTATCAAAGACCCCTGAGCAGCTAAAACTATACTGCAAACTACTTGATAATGAGAAAAAGCAAGATCTTTATCAAAAGGTGCTGAAGGAAATGCGTAAAAACCCAGAAGTGAGTCAGTTGAAGAAGATGAACGAAATAGCTGCTGTTATAGAAGAGGCCATTGAAGGGGGAAGAAAGTGAGGTTATTAATTAATATATATAAGATATTAGCATAATTATGAATGCCCTCATGAGAGAGAATGAGCAGTGCATATAGGAATTTATACGGGTTTTGCAGTTAATAAAAAAATAATGTTTGTGTCTGTAGAATGGAATAGTTTTATTAATTTAGTGGGGTTGGTATGTGTAACATCATAGAAAAGTATTTAGTAGATAAGAAAGATGTTAAGAATGATGAAGGGAATACGCCTTTGCATTTAGCTGTGGAAGAAGGTAATCTTGAAACAGTTAAACATCTTGTAGAAAAAGGTGCTGGTATTAATGCTGTTAATAGGTATGGATATACTCCTTTGTATATTGCTGCTTATAAAGGTAGCACAGATATAGCTGTATATCTTGTAGAGAAAGGGGCTAATGCTAGTGATAACATTCTACATGAAGCAAGTAACTTAGATATAGTAAGACATTTTATAGCAAAAGGAGCAAATATTAATGCTACTAAAGAAAATGGTGAAACATTTCTGCATATAGCTGCTATAGACGGTAAGTTAGAAATAGTTCAATATCTAGTGGAAGAAAAAAACTTCAACATAAATGCAGCAAACATAAAGGGTAATACTGTTCTGCATCACGCTGCTCATGGTGGTTGTGAGAAAACAGCTAGATATCTAGTAGAAAAAGGAGCAAACGTGAAAGCAACTAATAGACATGGGATAACACCCTTGCATATAGCTGCTTTTTGTGGGTACTCATATGTGGTAGAAAATCTTATAGAAGATGGTGCCGACAAGAATGCCATTAGTAGCAATGGTTGTACGCTAGCACATTATGCAGCTATAGGCGATGAGTCTGGTATGTCATGTGTCCTTGAATATCTAGTAGAAGAAGAAGGAATAAATTTTAATGTTACTGATAATCTAGGTAGTACACCACTACATTGGGCAGCTTATTGGCGTAATAATGAAGTAGTAGAGTATCTTGTGGAGAAGCAAAACGTGGATATAAATGTAACTGACAATGAGGGCAGAACACCTCTACATTGGGCTGCTTACCACGCCAAAATTGATTTAGTAAAATACTTCATAGAGAGAGGAGCTGAAATTAAGGCCACTAAGAAATATGGGAATACACCATTACATTATGCGCTTAATGGTCGATGGAAAGATAATTATTTAGAGGTAGTTGAATACATGGCAGGAACAAGAAAATTAACTATTCCCGAAAATGTTGAAAACGTTGAGAAGGACAGCTTGGACATCATCAAATATGATTTTTACTGAAGTCTTACTCTCTTACGGTAGTGCAAAGGAAAGTCTCCTTTAATAGAATCTTAGGTTAAAGAGTATACCTTTGTCTCAAAATGTTTTAAAGAGACATGACTACTGACACAAAGTTAACAGACTACGAAGTAGGGAAAAAATTAAAACATGAGAGGGAAAAGCAAATCAGGCAGGTCTAGGAAGTAAAGTCGGAGTATTAGAGAAGCAAATGTACAGATATGAGCGAGGGGAAAATCCGATTTCAATCATTATATTCTGTATGATAGTAGTGGAACTAATGATTGATATGGCAAAACTACTGCCTGAATCAACGATATCAGAGAAAATTGAAGGTAAAGTAGAAAAAACATTAAATCTAGTTAGAGAATGTAAAAAATTTAGGAACCAGGAATTATGTAAGATAGCCTCTGCATTAAATAAATCTATCCAGATGGGAGAAGAAGAGGGTAGAGAAGCAGAGAAAATTAAAGTGGCAAAGAATTTACTTAAAGCTGGTATTTCTGTTGATATCATCCTCCAAACAACAGGCTTGTCTAAAGATGAACTTAAGAAACATGATAAAACAGAGGTAGTTAATTTTATAGCCTATAAAACAGGGGAAAATATGAAAGACTGGAGGCTAGCAAGAGGACGTTCTCAGGAGGATTTAGGAAATGAAGTCGGTTTAACAGGTGGTCAGATACGACGCTATGAGCAAGGAACCCATATCATGACAATAGGAAAACTACGTAACATAGCAGACGAATTGTCAACGCACGCTAAAACTCTACTGCCGAAAATTAGTGAACTAATAGAAAAAGGCAATGTTGAAATTGAAAGAAGTAATGAGGATAGAGAAGGAGAAAATGGAGTACTAGATTTAGTGAGAGAGTATAATAAAATTGATGATCAAGAAATACGTGATAAATTTTATTCATTAATTATGTCAGTATCTAAAAGAATACAGATTAATAAAGAAAAGGGTAAAAAAATAGGGGAAATAGAAGTGGCAAAGAATCTACTTGAGGTAGGTGTTCCTATCAATGTAGTACATCAGGCTACAGGATCTTAAAGCTAGTGGTATGCTTGAAAGAGCATAAATATCAAGATAATTTCTTTAGAATATCTCTTAAGCCATTAACCTGATAGCACCATCCATTTTATCTCATGCACGGCTTGTTGTTTGTTCTGAGTTTGAGGCTTTGCTTATTTTTTCACACCAACTCTCTTCTGTTTTTCCATTAGATTGACTCATTGTTTCAGAACGCATCAATTTCCCAGACCTGACAAAAAACCCTTGTTCTATGGCTTGATTAACTGGTAACCCGCCAAGTAAGCAATTCTTGCCTATTTTTTCGTCACAATTTTTTAATCGCTCCAGCAGACCTTGATTGTTCATCTCTACCCTTATTAGGTCTTTATTTCGCATATCAGGATATAATCTAACCTCTAATTCTCCCTCACTAATATAGAAAGTTAATACTATATCACTATTATCCGCAAGGTCTGTGTAATTCCTTATACCATTTTGCGTTATAATTTCTACTTCACTTTTACCGATCTTTATTATATCTCTTCCGTATTCTATCTCTCCTTGAGTTAGCCCTAAATTCCTTGCTCCATCTGTAATCTTTGCAACATCTATTTTGCTGTCCTCTGAGTATTCTAAGTAAAAAGTAGAGTTACCTATTCTTACATCATTCAGCTCACTACTGGTTGCACTTTTCGCAACTTCAATAAACTTGTGAGCATTGCTAATATAGTCTGCATAAGCTTTTATCATATTAGCTTTGTGATCTTTAAATTCATCCAGTGTATCAATTACATCAATATCAACTTTATTACCAAAGACTGCTCCTCTTGATACCAATTTACATATTATGTCACTAGCGACTTTAGGATTCTTCTCTAATTCACCAATTCTTTTCATTACACAATCTATAAAATTATATGCTTTTTCATCTTGAGAAAGTCGTTGAGAAAAATCAAACCGTACTCCAGATTTTATAGCTTCATTTACAACTTCTCCTAGTTTATACATACCTTGGGCTTTAGATACCTTACCTAAAAATTCATTCAACTTTACCTGATTTGGTGTACTCCATAAAATAGATTTTACACGATACTTTTCTCCCACATTATAAAAAGATCCACCGCAATCTAAAAGCGAACCTCCTTCTTTGCACGGATCGACTGCCCCTGCTGATAAAAGTAAATCTACTACTTTTTTATCAATATACCTAGCATGATTAAGCACTCTTGATCCACCTCCTGCGTCTCGAATACTGAAAATTATTTTCAGATCTTCACTATTTCTGTGTTTATCCAGAAACTCTTTTAGACTTTTAGTGAAGTTAATGAAGTTAGCGACATAACCTGAACGATCTTTATCTTTACTCCATATACAATTCTCATATGCATCAAAACATTTATCAAGGATAGAATATAATTCTTTACTTAAATTCTTTTGGTTGTCAGTGAAAAAGCACTCCTCAATATAGTAGTGATGATTATCAATTGCAACTTGCAGTGGCGTTCCACCTTTTCTATTCTGTATGTTAGGATTAGCTTTTTTCTCTAGGAGCAAATTCACATAGTTGGTATGACCAATACTAGCCGCATAATGCAAGGGTGTTTCTCCTTCGTTATCCTGTATATTAGGATTAGCTTTCCCTTTTAAGAGAGAAGCTACACTAGCAAGCACATCAGTATAATGCAGTGGTGTCTTTCCTTTATTATTCTGTATATCAGGATTAGCCCCTGCTTCTAAGAGTAAATCTACAGTTTCATTATATTCTTTAGTTGTATTACCTACAGATGATACTACGTGTAATACTGTTAATCCAGACTCTCCTCTCTTAAGGTTAAGAACAGCTTTGAGATCTTGATTGTCCCTGTTGTTTCGTAAGAATTCTGTAAATTTCTTAACATAGTACTCACAATGCCTATCTTCTTTTGGATTATAATAACATGGATCTAAACCTTTAAGAATGTTTAGTAATTCTCTATTTAACTTCTTTTGACTGTCTGTTAAATCAGGTGTGCAAGCAATCCATGTACAGACTATACCCTGAAATGATAGCTTACTATCGATTAAAAGACGAGAATCAAGTGAAAAAAGATGTTTTTTTATAAGCTCGTACTCATCATCCCTTTCCTCTTTCTCTAGCTTTTTTGGTAACCCTTCCAATGTTTCATTTATTTCTGGATTTGTTTTCGCACTAGAAACCTGCTCAGGCTCTGGAATATCTCTAGTTAACATACTTGCCCCCAGTCTGTAAAGATATTATGTACGATAAACATAACACGAATAAAAGATAATGCAAGTATAATTTTCCTAATTTTTGTATTTTTTAGAGAATTTATATTTTTTTCTTTCTATACCCATTTTACTTCAATAAACTTCACTGGCATTGGTACGCTTTCTTTTGAATTTGCTACATGGATTTCTTTTACCTATCTACTCTATAAATGGTTGTGCAACAAAGCTGAATTTACATAAACAAAATTTTTGGTTTACTTTTATTATAGGAATAGTTAATTTAAAGGACGGTTCGTAAGAAATTTGAGGAAGGGCAATATCTATGAAAAGATTTAATCTCAGCAAAAATCAGAGACATTATATAGGGTTTAAAGTACAAGCTAGGAGTTTATTAATCTTATCGCTTTTGATACTAAATAGTAGTTTCACATATGCTGACGGAGCAGTTATATCTTCATGTGATAAAGTACCTTCAGGTTATAATGGTAAGGTTTTTAGGATTAAGACTGATTACCCAACTGAAATTAGTAATGCAAAAAACCCGTGGGAATATATATCATTTAAAGAGGAACCACAAAAATACGCTTACACAATTTTAAAATACATATATGACGGAAATATTAACTGTGATTTTGATTTACATTGTAATAAGGTTGCTAATTGGTATCATGCACCATGGATGCATTATGGGATAACTGGTAGAGAATTTGTTAATGGTTTAACAAGAGAAAGATCCTTTAAGTCTGGTGAATTACACAGCAATCAAATCTATCTACAGAATTGGGCAATTTCTATTGTTAATGAGCGAGGAGCTTATACATATGGACGGGTATGGCAAGATATAAACAATCCTGATATTACTAAAGCTAAATTCTTAGATGGTACAGTAAGTGCAAAATTAGTATTTACAGAAGCAACACAGAACGATATTCCAACTCTTAAAAACAGTATCTCTTGGACTAGCTATATTAATCAATCTGAAAAAGGAACTCCAAAGGTATTTAAGCAACTGAGATTATTTCAAATTGACTTTTTAGTCAAAGATAAGAGATCAGAAGAAACAGGATGGGTTGCAGGTACGTTTATTTATGATTGTACCATAAATAATAAAAATCCATGGTTGAATATGAAGTTAATGGGTATTGCTTGGGGTAACGACACTAATTATTTTACGGCAGATTATATAATCGGAAAAAGGTTATTAGAATGTTGGATAAATCCGGATGTTGTGAAAAATTCTTTAGGGTATTTAGGTAGACTTAATGGTCCAATAGATAATAAAAAATCTTCGTGTTTGTCATGCCATAGCACAGCACAACATCCTGAGAAATCTTCATCAGTACCACCAGAGCATGCAAAGGAACAAGAAATAAAACATTGGTTTAGGAATCTAAAGGAAGAATCATTTGATGATGGAGCATTTAATTTTGATTATTCGAAGCAGTTAAGCCATGGTGTTAGAAACTACTATAGTGCTAAAAAAGAAAATGATCCTATTGGATGTAAAGCTTTTAATTATAAAGATATCGCTTAAGCTCTGATCAGCTAAATGAGTTTTATAGTCTTGAAAGCGTGTGAGGTAAAACTGTCAGATGGAAAACACAACAGTTCTGTGGAAAAAATATTTTTGAAGGAAGTACCTAACTTTAGGCTCTGTGGACAAAATTTTAGAGAAGCCATACAAGAGCTCCAACAAAATTGAGAAAACCCATAAAAACCTCAGCAGTGGGAGTGTTAAATAAACCATACGCGTCAAGTTAAGGAAAAGTGTAAGTAAAATTGATAGAGTGAAGGAAAAGAATAAGGTATAAGTTCTCTTGGATATGTGAATGAGAGAACTTACAATGGACAGAATAGCTTGCTTATCAAAAGACCTCAATGAATTCTTTAATGAAAAAGCAGACGAAATATCAATTGCAGTAGGTTTTATAAAAAGAAAGAGAAAACTTAATGGCTCATCATTCATAAAAGCTATGGTTTTTGGTAACATAGGAGTTGGTGATTGCAGCATAGAAACAATGTGCCAATTGCTAAATGAAGACTCGATAGAAATTACAAAACAGGGTTTGGATTTTAGATTTACTGAAGAAGCAGTGGAATTTATGAAAAGAATGTATAATGAATCTTTAGTTTTATTTAAAAACAGCTTACAGGTTGATTGCAGAATTTTGAAGCAATTTAGAAGCATTAAGCTATTGGATAGTAGCTATATTAGCCTGCCCAGTAGCATGGAAGATATGTACAAAGGATATGGGAGTAGCTATAGAGATTGTGAGAGTAATACCAAATCAGGAATAAAGCTGCAGTTAGTCTTTGATTACCTGAACCAAGCGCTAGATAAGTTAAATTTAATAGAAGGAATAAGGTCGGATCAAGGTTATAGGGATTATCTGAACGGTTTATCAGCCAATGATTTGCTAATATTTGATTTGTGCTACTTTGTGCCTAGTTCTTTTAAACAGATTGATGAAGCAGGTGCATATTTTGTTAGTCGTTATAAGTCTGATACCAATATATATGATATAGAAACAAATCAAAAAATAGAGTTGTTGGAATGTTTAGAAGGTCAATCCCTTCTAGAGATGGAAGTGCTATTAGGAAAAGAAGTAAAAATTAAAGTGAGAATTATATGTCAAAAATTAACTGAAGAACAGTCTATAATTAGAAGAAGAAGGGCTAATAAGTTAGCAAAATCACATGGATATACATCTTCTCAAAAGAATCAAAAATTGCTGGATTGGTCGATATTCATAACTAACGTTCCAGAGAGTAAAATCAGCGCTGAACAAGTATTAACAGTTTACAGGGTAAGATGGCAGATTGAATTATTATTTAAATTGTATAAGAGTCACATCAGGCTTGACGAACTTAAAGGAAAACCATACAGAGTATTATGTGAACTATACGCTAAATTGTGCGCAATTCTTATATTTCATGGAATAGTTGGTTGTATAAAACTGAAAGAGAATACAGAGCTGAGTTTAACAAAGGCATTCATTGAATTAAAAAGAAGGATTAGGGAGTTGTTTTTAGCGTTAAGCAGTAAAATTAATAATTTGAGAATTTTCCTGAAAAAACTTACCACAGACTGGTCACAATTTTCTGTGAAAGATAGATATAGAAAAACTAGAGTATCCACCTTAAGTTCATTGAATTTTCTTACCCTTTTCCTTAACTTGACGCGTATGGAAGGGGCTACTGCCCTCTTGGATGGAAACCAGTGTCAGCTACTTGGATGACAGGCTAGCCTGACAATCGTCATCCCGCTGCTTGTTAGCGGGATCTAGAGATACCGCGAATGAATCGCGGTATGACGGTATTATGCAGCCACTTGGTTGAAATTAAGTCTTCTGGATCCAAGTAGTCTGGGCACTGCCGTCATAAAGGAACCAGTGTCAGCTACTTGGATGATACCTTTTTCTACTTAGTTTGGGTTATGCAAGAAGTTTACTTACTTTAAAGAACCTCACTTTACGCTGATCTTTGAGCGCTCTTCTGTGGTATTTTGTAAGAGTATAACTTGTGAAATCGTCTTCCCTATAGATTAAAGAGTTACACTGCTTTATATGCGATGCTATCCACTCTGCATAGTCCTGATGATCAGTTGCAATGAATATTTCCCCTGTTATAAGTATTTTTTTTGCTAATAAATTTAAAAATTCCGTATTAATTAATCGTCTTTTATTGTGACTTCTTTTTGGCCATGGATCTGGAAAGAGAATAAAGAATCTTTCAACACTGTTGTCAGGAAAATTTGCAATCAATTCTCTTGCATCTTCTGTCCATATTAAAATATTTTTTATGTTCTGTATTTCTATGTTTGTTAGCAAGCGAGAAACCCCCTTTAAGTAGGGCTCACATCCTATAAATAATAGATCAGGTTCATTGAGCACCTGGTAAAGCATATTTTCACCGTTGCCAAAGCCTATTTCTACCCATATTCTTTTTTGTGAATTTATAATCTTCTCTATAGATTCCTTGCTGTTTTGAATAGAATATTTTTCCAATATTTCATCAACATCAGGTTTTAACCTGGACCTTCTGGAGAACGATCTAATCCACTTGCTATTCTTAAATAGCATATTCTTGATACATATATAATTTTCTCACTATATTTTATATAGCTTAAACAATTCTCGAAATGAGTTAACGAAAAATTACTTGTCAATAATTGTTAATATTATATAATATATGAGTTCTAATAAAGTTTAAATTAAAGGTCACATTGCATGAATAATAATGATCCAGTTGTAAATCTACCGGTTACTATCAGAAAGCTATCATCAAACAAGTTTATAGAAGAGATATGTCAAGGCCAATTTGAGGATCAAGATAATGCCTTGTTTGAAGATTCTTTTGTTAACAAAATTAAAGAAGGAGATGTAGTAGAAGGTGTAATTACAAGAATAAACCCTAACGACGTTGTGGTTGATATTGGTTTAAAATCTGACGGGAGAATTCTGATCAAGGAACTCGGTTGTAATGATGAGGTCATTATTGGCTCGAAAATTAGAGTTTATGTGGAAAGAATTGAAGATTATCATGGTAATGTTGTTCTTAGTCGTGAAAAAGCAATTAGGGACGAAAAATGGAATAAGTTGGAAGAAGATACAGTTACAAGGGCTGAAGTAAGCGGAGTTATTAAACGCTCAATTAAATGTGGCTTTATTGTTGATCTTGGTGACGGAATAAGCGCTTTTTTACCGCTGAGTCATGTGGATTTGAAGCAAGTAAAAGATGCGAAGCACCTTATTGAAACTGAACAAAAGTTCATCGTGCTTAAAATGGATAAGAAGCAAGGTAATATTGTAGTATCAAGAAAGCTGGTGTTAGAAAAATTGCACGCTGGTGAAAAAATTAAATTTTTAGGATCTTTAAATGAAGGTGATGTAATAGAAGGAAAAATAAAAAGCATCACTCATTACGGTGTATTTGTCGGTATTCACGAATCAGATACAGTGGGAGTTATAGATGGATTGCTACATATTACAGATATGTCTTGGAGTAGAGTAAGTCATCCATCTGCAGTTTTTACTTGTGGTCAGACTATAAAAGTTAAAATTATAAAAATAGATAAGGAAAATGCTAAAATTTCCTTGGGTGTGAAGCAGCTAGAAGATAGCCCTTGGCAAGATGCAGAGTCAAAATATCCAGTTGATAGTGTGCATAAGGGTTATGTAACAAGCATAGAAGATTATGGATTGTTTGTTGAGCTTAGACCTGGAATTGAAGGTTTAGTGCACTCGTCGGAAATAACTTGGGTTAAGAGTAATTTACCAGTTAGTAGCCTCGTAACAAGGGGACAAGAAGTATATGTAAAAATTCTCAGTATTGACATTGCTAAGAGTAGGATGAGTTTAAGCATGAAAAGGTGTGTAGACAACCCTTGGCAAGTATTTATCAATAAATATCCTCCTGGTTCTATTGTTTCTGGTGAAGTGAAGAATAATACCGGCTCATATGTATCTGTTGCTTTCAATGACTCTGAAATAGATGAAAACGTAGAAGGGACAATATATGTGAAAGATTTTAGTTGGTCTAAAAATGGTTCAGATGAGATAAAGAAGTATAATGTAGGTGATAAAATAGAAGCAAAAGTAATAAGGGCTAACGTGAATCTGGCAAGAATTTATCTTGGAATAAAACAAATAGAGTATGATCCTCTTGAAGAACTGATAAAGAAAGTTAAGGTAGGTGATAAAATACAGGTTATTGTAGGTAAGAGAGAAGATAATGGACTAGTCGTTGAAGTTGAGAACGATGTAACCCTTCTAATAGATCAAGAGCATTTACCGGAAAATAAAAAGTTCTCTATATCAGAAAAAATAGAAGTTGAAGTATTGGGTGTTGAAGAATATAACATAGCATTATCTGCTAAGTGATAAGGTTTACTTATTTTGGCTTCATATAAATGGCAACAAAGTCTGATATAATAGTGAGGGTAGCAAAAAGACATCCTTTTTTGGATAAGATTGTTATAGCAGCTATAGTTGATAGATTTTTTGGGATACTTTCAAGCACATTGAAACATCATAATAGAGTTGAAATTAGGGGGTTTGGTTCTTTTTCAGTTAGAAGTTATAACTTGAAAGAAACAAGCCATTTAATGTTACAGAAGTTTACAAAGAATCAATACTTTAAAACATATTTTCGTAGCAGTAAAAAATTATCTGATTTGATAAATGAATAAAAATTTATACCATAAATAAGATGAAAGTAGGGGTTTGAGTTTATACTGTACGATAGAAATTTTTAGCACCATATGCAAGTAGTAGAAATAGTTATACGTAATAACACATATAAAATATCTTGCGAAAGTGGGAAGGGGAACCATTTATTACGCCTTGCTAATAGTTTTGACAAGTTAGTTAGTTCTGTATCTCAAAAAACTGGAGGTAAGGGTTCGGATGCATTAAATTTCTTACTTGCAGCACTAATTCTTGAGGATAAAATTTTAGAATTAACAAAGCGATTAGATGAAGTAAATCAAGAGCGCGAAAAGTATAGAAACGAGAAAAGAATAGAATATACTGAGGTACTAGATAAGGTAAATAAGATTATCACTAATCTTGAGTGCATAAAGGATTAGCTTCAATAAAGCAAGCAATTAAATTGACTATCTGACTATTCAAGCCAGGAGGGAGGGTTATCTTACGAGTTATGTAACAATATAATTCGTAATCATCAAGATCAACTATTTTTTCGTATTCGATTAGTTCGCTTAAGGAAAATTTATCAAGATATTTCAATGCGAAATGCCCTAAAAGTATATCGGTTTCTTTGCAACCCCTATGCCAGCTTCTATATATTAATTTTCTTCTGAGTAGTGAGGTATCTGTCATTACAATTAAACTTTTTTTAATTTAAAAGTTAAACTAAATGCTTGTCAAGCGAGGCGCGTTTTAATATACTTAACATTTTGTTAAGATCTAAATATACAGGTGGAATTAATTTCTAATCTTATCCATCAATTTAGCGATGGAATATATTATTTTTTATCATTTTCTTTAATCATTTCTGTCATAGTATTCGTGCATGAATATGGGCATTATGTTGTTGCCAAAGCATGCAAAGTTAAAGTTGAATCTTTTTCTATAGGTTTTGGTCCTGAAATTTTTGGTTTTAACGATAAGTCTGGAACTAGATGGAAATTAAGCGCTGTTCCACTGGGTGGCTACGTTAAAATGCTAGGGGATACTAATGCAGCAAGCGTTCCGGGCGATCAAAAAGAATTAACTGAAGAAGAAAGATTATATTCATTTCATACAAAACCGCGACATAAAAAAGCAGCAGTAGTTTTTGCAGGACCATTTGCAAACATGGTACTCGCTGTTATAGCATTTACAATATTTTTTAGCATGGCAGGCTATTATCGCACTCCACCGGTGATTGGAAATGTAATCGAAGGCAGTGCAGCCAAGCAAGCTGGTTTGTTGCCAGGTGACACTATTACACAAATCAATGAGCATAAAATAAAATACTTTGAAGATATTTCACGCGTGATAATGTCGAACCCCAAGACGAGAATGGAGATTGAGTATAGCAGGAATAATGAGAAGCATAGGACTAGCTTAACTCCATTAACAATTGAGGATAAAGATGTTTTTGGTAACGTAATAGAAAGAGAAACTATAGGGATTATTTCAGTTAATACATTAAAGCAGTCGTCTTTTCTTGGGGCTGTGAGCTTATCAGTAAGTGAAACTTACCACACTATGTGCTTAACAGTCAAAGCTATCTTTCAAATTATCGTTGGTAAGAGAAGTGCAAGTGAAATAGGTGGACCAATAAAAATTGCAAAATATTCAGGGCAATCAGCTAAAAAGGGGTTCATTATGGTTGTGTATTTCATGGCAATTATTTCAGCTAATTTAGCTGCAATTAACTTGCTACCAATTCCACTACTGGATGGTGGGCATTTATTTTGTTATATTATAGAAGCAGTTATACGTAGAGATTTAAGTTTAAAATGTCAAAAATATGCAGCTATTTTTGGTGCTACAGTATTGTTCTTGCTTATGGCAATTGGGATGTCAAATGATATTAGGAATCTTTTTTAAGACAAGATATGAAAAAGCTATTTTATATACTGGTAGTGGTTTTTATTTCTTTTCCTGCCCTGCTTATTGCTTTGGGAACTGCGGAAAAAGTGCAGGTGAAAGATGTCAAATGTATTGGTAATGAGAGGGTAAGCAACCAGACAATAGGGTTTTATATAAAGTTAGAACCTGGTAGTTATGTAGACGACGATGGTATAGATTCAATTATAAAAGATCTATATAAAACAAAGTTGTTTGCTAGCGTTAACGCTTATGTTGATGATGAAAAAAATTTAGTAGTAAAAATTCAAGAGAATCCACTAATTAACAAGATAATATTAAAGGGTAATAAGTTATTTAATAGCAAAGAGTTACTAAATAATGTGATTCAGTCAAAATCGCTAACTATTTTCACTGAAACAAAATTGCAAAGCGATTTAATGAATTTAATCACTACTTATAGAAATAACGGTAAGGTCGGCGTTAAAATTGAATGTGAGTTGGAGAAGCTCGATAGTAATAGGGTCAATCTAATTTTCAAAATAAAAGAAGGTAAAACCTCTAAAATTAAGGATATAAGATTTATAGGTAACAAAAACTTTTCTGAAAACGAGCTAGAGCAAGCTATTAAAGTGCATAGTAATGACATATTTAGTAAGTTATTTAGAGCCATGTTTAAGGGCGGAACTCGTTATTCACCACAATATTTATTGATTAACACAGAATTGCTCGATCTTTTTTATTCATCTAAAGGATATATTCAAAATAATATTCAACCGATTGTTGAGGTTAATAATAACAACCAAATAGAGTTGACTTTTTTGATTGACGAAGGACAGCAATATTTGTTTGGAAATAATGAGGTTAATATTGAAACTGAAATTCAGGATTTGAGCCTAAAAGAAGAAATATTGGACTTTATAACAGAGGAAAACGATAAGATATTTAATAGAGTTAAAATTAATAATACAGTAGAAAAAATAAACAAGTATTTAAATGAGAAAGGATATATATTTGCAAAAGTTAATCCAGAGTATGCACAACGTGACAATGTTGTGGATGTGACCTACAGAGTGCTGCCAGGTAAAAAGATTTATATAAATCAAATTACAATTGATGGTAATGATCGCACTTTAGATAAGATGATCAGAAGTAAGCTAAGTATAGCAGAAGGTGATGCGTACAATATATCTGAGATTCAAAAATCACGTAAAAAACTAATGAGTAGTGATTTTTTTGAAACAGTAAAAGTAAATAGTTACGGAGTTAATGACAATGCAGTAAATCTTGACTTAAATGTTAAAGAAAAAAGAACTGCCTCATTATCTTTAGCAGGAGGTATGTCCTTTCCTGGCGGAGCGTTTGTAAAAACTGATTTCACAGATCGTAATTTATTTGGTAGTGGTAAAGAGCTCTCTTTTGCTCTTGAGAAAAATAAATATTCACTTTCTACTAATATAGAGGTTGTTGAAAATAATTTTAACGATTCTGATACATCACTAGGTGTGGGCGTATTTTATGAAAAACAAGATAAACCACACACTAGCTTCGATAGTTGTGACATGGGATTTTCAACAAAATTATCATACAAAGTTATAGAAAACTTAACTAATTCCATTCGCTACTCTTACAAGTATAACCGTATACACATGGATAATAAGGGTGAAAAAGACAATGACATCTCTGATATAATAAAGGGGCAAGAAGGTGAACATCAGATTTCATCAGTAGGGTACACATTAGCGTATAATAAACTGGATAACCTCTATACTCCAAAAGAAGGGTATTTACTGCGCTTAAGTCAGGATATTTCAGGATTGGGAGGGAATGTAAACTTCCTAAAATCTGAGTTCTTGTCTTTTTACACGCATCCTATATTAAGTAAAATTGACGATAGCATAATATTACGCTTTAAGATGGCGGCAGGTCATATTTTTTCTTATACCGATGAAGATCTAAACATTGGCCAGCACTTTTTTAAAGGTGGTAATGAAATTAGAGGATTTGACCTCTCTGGTATTGGACCGAGAACAAATGACAAAAATAAAAGCTCACTAGGAGGCAAAACTTATTTTAATTTAACACAGCAAGTAGATTTCCCACTACCAAAACTATATGACTATGCTGGTATCAAAGGCTCATTATTTGTTGACTATGCAACACTTTTTGGCTTAGATGATAAAAATGGGAAATATAAAGATCCATATAATGATAGTAAGCTTATAAGAGTGTCACCAGGTTTTGGCTTTTCAATGCCTTCTCCTTTTGGTAGACTTAGATTGGATTTCGGGTTTCCTTTAGTAAAGGAATCTTATGATATAATACCATCACCAAATGTTAAATTTTCTATTGAAGCGGGGATTTGAATGAAATATATACAGTTATTTATATCAGTTATTGCCTTAATTGTTTCCTTATTTGTGGGGTATAAGTTTGTAGGACATCAACCTCAGAACACAAAGGCTGCCATTATTGATAGTGATAAAGTTATCAATGAGTCCCTTGCTCTGCAAAACATACAACAGCAAATAAAGGAGCAGAATTCTAGACTACAAGAAGAATTTGAACTTTTGTCAGAAGAAGCAAAAAAGGAAAAGACAGAACAGTTTAATAAGCACACTGTAAACGTTAGAGATAATTACGCTAAAAAAATGTTGTATTTAGAAGAAAGTTATAGAGATGCAGTAGAGAGTGTTTTTAACAAGATAAAAGAAGTTGCTAAAAAAACGGCAGAAAAAAACAACATAGATTTGGTACTATTTATTTCAAAAAAGAACCAAGTTTTATACTCTATGGATAAAGTTGATTTATCGGATATGGTATTAAACAATATAAACAAGGAAATACCTGAATTTGCTTTAAAAGGCATTGAGTAGGCTTATGCAATTTAATATCAGTGATATTATAAAAATATTACCACATTCTTATCCGTTTCTCTTAGTAGATAGAGTTATAGAGTGCAACCCTGGCAAAAGTATAAAAGCAATCAAAAATGTGACTTTCAATGAGCCATTTTTTATTGGCCATTTCCCTGGTCATCCAATAATGCCGGGAGTCTTGATAATTGAATCTCTAGCTCAAGCATCTGCAATATGTGTTCTTGGTAAAGAAAGTCAAGGTACAATAGAAAATAAAGTTGTTTACTTGAGATCCATTGAAAATGCAAAATTCAGAAAGCCAGTAACTCCAGGGAACACACTGATTCTTCAAGCTAACATTCAAAGTGTGTGTTTAGGTGTACACAAATTTAGGTGTATTGCATCTGTTAGCGAAGAAAAAGTTGCAGAAGCAACAATCTCAGCAGTACTGCAAAATAAATAAAATCTTCATCTGTAAGAAACAGCATGTACACTTTATAGTATAGCAATGCAACTGAATTTCAACACCTCATTTTCTAATCTATATACTCGCAATGGATTAATAAAATTAGATGAGACATTTTTGAATTATATTAAATCATGTGATGAAAGCTTGTTTTGTTCATTAATTGAAGCAAGAAAAAAAGCAGCTTCTTCTTCGATGTCATCCCAGTGTCACCTCCCATCATCCCAGTGTCACCCCCCGTCATCCCAGTGTCACCCCCCGTCATCCCAGTGCTCGACACTGGGATCTAGAAAACAAGAAGGACGGATCTCAGTGTCAGCTACTTGGATGACAGATAGCCAGTTAATAATAGACCTTTCGTACTTACTTGATGAATTTATTGCAAAACTTTTCAATATTGAAAAAGAAATAGAGGAGCTAAAGAAAAAGCACAACGACTTTGCTGTAATATATAAGTGCAAAAGGTTATTTGTCCAACGCTATGCATTGAAGAAATACACTAATGTAGCGAATATAGATATTACTAACAAACTAAGTCATTTTCTCACTTTGCCGACAACAGAAAAAAATTTTGCTGAGCAGGTGATGCATTGGTTTGAAGACAAAGAAAATCACAAAGAAGAAATAGAACTTGCAGCACAATATGCAGTGTGGAGAGTAAAAAATAAACAGAGTATATTATTCAGTATTCATAAAAAAATCGACCACGAAAACCTCATAGCATTTTCTAAAAAAGAAGTAGACAAAGTTGAAGTGCTGTATTCAAATGAAGTAAAAAGACGATATGGTTTTGATCTAACAAGCAAAAAGGTGAGTTTGAATAAAGCACTAGATAATGCTCACTACTGCATATTTTGTCATAAGCAAAGTAAGGATAGCTGCTCAAAGGGGCTAATTAATGATGACAATACTTTCAAAAAGTCTCCACTTAAAGTTGAACTGCACGGCTGCCCACTAGAGCAGAAAATATCAGAAATGAATCTGGTGAAAAGCGAAGGGTACAGCATAGCAAGTCTTGCAATTGTGATGATAGATAACCCATTATGCGCGGCTACTGGACACAGAATATGCAATGACTGCATGAATTCGTGCATATATCAAAAACAAGAACCCGTAAATGTGCCAGCAATTGAAACAAGGATTCTGGATGATGTGCTCAGTTTACCGTACGGATTTGAAATATATTCTCTGCTCAGCCGTTGGAATCCTTTAAATTTTCAGCGTTCATTGCCAAGAGAAAACACCGGAAAAAACGTTCTAGTTGTAGGCCTTGGTCCTGCTGGTTTTAATTTAGCTCATCATTTGTTGAATGATGGGCATAACGTTATCGCCATTGATGGACTAAAGATTGAACCTTTGATCGATAATTTCCAGCTAATTAAAGATTTCAAACACGAAAAATTGAGTGAACGCATGGCAGGAGGGTTTGGTGGGGTGGCAGAATATGGTATTACTTCTCGGTGGGATAAGAATTACTTAAAGATTATTAGATTACTGCTGGAAAGACGTGAGCATTTCGCACTTTATGGAGGCATTCGTTTTGGTGGCACGATTAATGTTGATGACGCGTTCAACTCGGGTTTTGATCACATCGCCCTAGCACTTGGCTCTGGCAAGCCACGAATGATCAAAATAAAGAATATACTAGCTCGTGGAGTGCGTATGGCATCTGACTTTCTTATGTCGTTACAACTGACTGGCGCTCTTAAATTTGATTCTATAGCAAATCTGCAAGTTCGTATGCCGATAGTTGTAATAGGGGCTGGGCTTACTGCGATTGACACTGCCACTGAAGCTTTAGCGTATTATCCAATTCAAGTAGAAAAATTTCTCCTTCGTTATGAGATATTAGTTGATAAGTATGGAAAGGACTGTGTTGAAAAAGATTGGACAGAAGAAGAGCACGAAATTGCGAATGAGCTCATATCGCACGCAAAATTGATCCAAGCAGAGCAAGAATTAGCAAAAAAAGAGAGTAGAGAAATAAAAATATTAGAGTTAATGCAGAGTCTTGGGGGAGTGAAAGTTATATATAGAAAAGAGCTGAAAGACTCGCCAAGTTATCGATTAAATAGCGAAGAGGTGCAAAACGCATTATCAGAAGGGATTTACTTTATTGAAAACTTAGAGCCAGTTGAAGTTGTGACGGATAAATATAACCATGCTGAGTCAATAAAACTGATAGACACAAAATCCGGCGAAATCAAATGCATGAAAGCACGTTCTATTTTTATAGCAGCAGGTACTGAGCCAAATACGGTTGTTGCAACAGAAGATGAAAAGCATTTTAAATTAAGTAATGGGTATTTTACTCAATTGAATTCATTGGGAAAAGAAATAGATCCAATATTTTCTCCAAAAATGCAAAATAAAGATAGAATATTAGTGTATAAGCAAGGCAATAAAACAATCAGCTTTTTTGGTGATCTTCACCCTTCGTATAGCGGCAGCGTCGTGAAAGCTATGGCAAGTGCTAAGAACGGTTACCCTATTATTTCCCAGCTTTTGAGTGGAGTTAATAGCTTCGTTTCTGTCATTCCAGTGTGTGATGTTGTGGGCCAGAAAAAAAATGCGTGGTCAAGTGTTGAAGACCTGGCTAACAAAGAATTCTTCAATAAAATAAAAGAGCAATTCACTGCAAAGGTTATAAAAGTTCAATATTTAACAGACAAAGTTGTGGAAATAGTGATCAAAGCACCACTTGCGGCAAAGAATTTTAAGCCTGGGCAATTCTTTAGATTGCAAAATTTTGAAACCAATAGCAGAAAAGCCAATAATACAAACCTTGCTATGGAAGGTATAGCCGTAACCGGCACTGAAGTAGACAAAAAAAAAGGAATTATTTCCACTATTGTGCTGGAAATCGGCGGCTCCACTAATTTATGCAGACACTTAAGAGAAGGCGAGCAAATAATTCTTATGGGCCCAACTGGCAGCCCTACTGAGGTTTACTAAGTCTCAATATTAAAGTGATGCCAAATTTTATTTCAAAAAGTAAATAATTTACTAACGCTCGTGCACAAATTAAAAATAAATTATGCACGAGTGTAGCATTATGAATTAGGAGTGCTATATTAAAGCTTACCTCACTATTAAAGCTATCGGTCAGATTAGATTAAAAACCTAATCTGACCGGTTTCTCTATAACCCTCTAAACTCTGATATAATTATATGATAATTAGTTTAATTAGTGGTTAATATGCAAATTGATTTTATTCATATATTGAGATAGCATAAACCATATTGGTTTTAATTATTGTGCAACTTTATAAATCGTCACTGTTACTTCTACTGACTGTATTAATAGTTATAGTCCTAAAATTACCTGAAAATTTGAGCATTGCAGTAAATTGGTCTCTCCCAATTCTAGATTTTGATTTATCTTTTCGTACCATACTAATATCTTTTTTATCAGTTGCATTTTTAGCTGTTCTACCAGCACAAAATTTGACTTTTTCAGAGATGCTATCTTTTGCTGCTTACACTATTAGTTCACTTTATGCAGTTTTATCTGAACATATGATATTGGTTATAATATTCTGTGAATTAATGACCGTCAGTGCATTTTTTACTATCGCAGCTGGCTGTAGAGATAGTGGACCTGCAATAAGGTACGCTTGTGTACACTTTTTCGTTGGAGTTATATTAATAGCAGGATTGGCACTTCAAAGCACTAACCTGATAATTTTGGGTTTATTGATAAACTGCGCTTGTTTTCCTTTTTCGTTTTGGGTTGTTGATGCATATCCTGCTGCATCGCTACATGGCACCACATATCTCTCTTTATTTACCACTAAAGTCTCTTTTTTAGTGATGCTTTTACACACTTATAACCTATGGCAAGATTGTACTGAAATATTAGCGCTTGTAGGCGCCATCACTGCAATTTACAGCATTATATTTGCTTCTCTTGAGCAAAATATTCGCAGATTTTTATGCTATAACGTTGTAGGACAAATGGGCTTGCTGATTATTGCAGGAAGTTTACTCAGCCCTTCGGAAAAGGCAATACCAATTTTGATATTGCATATAATCTTCTCTCTTGTTTATCAATCATTATTGTTTGTGGTCAGTAATTCGATTATTTCACGAACAAAAACAATTAGTTTTAATGGAGTGGGTAAACTGATGTCAGTGGAAGGCATGTGTGCTATAATCGCAATACTTACAATGGCTGCATTTCCTGGAACCATTGGATTTATCAGTAAATCATATATCACAGCTGAAATTGAAATGAACACTGTTGCCTTAAAAGGGTATAAAAATTTATATAAGCTTCTAAATTTGCTGCTTCATTTAAGCGTGGGGCTAAAGTTTCTTTATTACTTATTTATTGCAAAAAGTAAGTCAAAACCTTTAGCAGAGAGGGGAGGCAAAATGACTATGATTATTTTAGCATTTATATGCGTAATCGCTGGCAATCCTTACTTACCTATTTACAATAAACCTTCGATTTTCGATTTTGTGTACAACACAAAAAATGTTTTGTCGCAATTTAATTTGTTACTATGTACCACTTTATTGTTTATTCCTTTACGCAAGTTGTTTTACCCGAGAGTAAATTTTAAAATGGATGTTGATTGGATTTTTAGAGCTTTCATATCCTATATTGTCTTGCTGTTCAATCAGTTAGTCTCTAAAACTAGAGAAATGTTTGCCAGCATAGTGCAAAACTTGACTAATCCACTTACTGGTTTATACTTTAATAATATTACTAAACTTAAAGAAGTGCTGGGTTATAACTCAGTGAGTTTTGTTTCAGCTTCTTCTCTCTTTTTAATGAGTATTCTACTAATGCTATTATGTTTAAATCGTTAACTGAAAGTTTAAATTCTGTATTTAGTAAACTGAGAGGAAAGTCAATCATTTCTGAAGATGATTTTAATCTTGCCATGCGTGAAATACGTATAGCTTTAATTGAAGCTGACGTTTCACTTGAAGTTGCAAAAAAATTCATCAACGACATTAAAGATAAAGTGATTGGGGAAAAAGTCATAAAAAGTGTTTCTCCAGCACAAATGATAATTAAAATTGTGCAGGATAATTTAGTTGCAGTTCTCGGATCAGAGAAAAGTGACTTAAATCTAGCAGTTAAATCCCCTGCTGTGATTATGATGGTGGGCTTACAAGGTGCAGGTAAAACAACTACCTCAGGAAAGCTTGCTTTAAAGCTAAAAAAGCAAAAGAAAAAAGTGATGCTTGCCTCTTTAGACATTTATAGGCCGGCTGCCCAGAAACAACTTGAGGTGCTGGGTAAACAGATAGACGTACAAACTTTATCTATAGTAATAAATGAGGAGCCTATTGCAATTACAAAAAGGGCACTGGCAGCAGCAAAGAACGATAATTATGATGTATTAATACTAGACACCGCAGGCAGGCTTCATATTGACAATAATCTGATGAATGAGCTGAAAGCCGTAAAGGAAATAGCTTCACCTGCAGAAGTTATTTTAGTAGCCGACGCAATGATAGGCCAGGATGCGGTCAACATTGCCAAATCATTCAATGAGGTAATAGGTGTAACCGGCATTATTCTCACCCGTGTTGATGGTGATGCACGTGGTGGTGCTGCTCTTTCTATGAAAATGATCACCGATTGTCCAATTAAATTTATTGCTTGTGGTGAAAAATTAAGTGACCTCGATGATTTTTATCCCGATAGAATTGCAAAAAGGATACTTAGCATGGGTGATGTTGTATCATTGGTTGAAAAAGCTGCTGAGATTGTTGGTCAGGAAGAAATTGATAAGTTACAAAAGAAAGTAAAAAAGGGTAAATTCGACCTAAACGACCTAGTGGGAATGTTAAAAACTCTGAGTAAAATGGATGGCATTAGCAACATAATGAAATTCATTCCTAGTTCATTCACAAAAAAGCTAAGTAGCAGTGTGCCAGATGACAATAAAGTGAAAAAATATATAGCCATCATAAACTCAATGACCGAAAAAGAAAGGCAAAATCCAGATATTTTAAATGGCAAAAGAAGACTTAGAATTTCTAAGGGGTCCGGAACAAGTGTAACTGACGTTAATCTTCTAATTAAGCAGTATAATCAAATGAGCTCTATGGTAAATAAGTTCAGTAAAGTTGACCATAGTAAACTCAAAGAGTCTGATTTAATGGATATGCTAAGCAGAAAGTAAGTCAGCAGGTAGTGGAATGAGACAAATCATCAGTAAACCTTTGGCTATATCAAAAGCGGCTTAGGTCTCGCAAAAAAATTTACAGCTTCCCTGTTTGCACTCCTAACCTTTTCTTATTGATTAACAGCAGGTTCTTTGTTACAGTTCATAGTTATGCAAAGAAACTTAAAGCCTCATGAGTTTATTTACAGCCAGTGATTTACATAATTTGGAACTGTATAGCTGAGTATTGTATATGATAATATTAATAACAAACGATGATGGTTTTGGAAGTGAAGGAATAAAATTACTCAAAGAGGTTGCACGGAATTTTGCGTCAGAAATATGGATAGTGGCACCAGATACTGATAGAAGCGGGGCTGCAAGATCTCTTGATTATCCAGTGAAACAATCTATTGGAATAAAACAACATAGTGAAAGGGAATTTAGTGTGTCTGGTACTCCTGCAGATTGTGTCATTATTGCACTAAATAAAGTTATGAATAAAAAACCAGACTTAATATTGTCCGGAGTAAATATTGGATCAAATGTCGGGGACGATATTTGTTATTCAGGAACAATTGGTGCTGTAATGGAAGGTGCTGCAAGGTCTATACCTTCTATTGCGCTGAGCCAAGTTTATCATGATAAAATAGACTGGCACAATACAAAGGTTTTTGCACCAAAGGTTATTGCCAAGCTAGTTAAGGTTGGTTGGGCTAAAAACATAGTGATGAGTGTAAATTTTCCTGCTACGGAAAAAGTAAAAGGAGTAGAATTTGCTGAACAAGGTGAATATAACATTGATGGGGATTTAACTTTTACTGAAAATTCGAATGGCTCTTTTAGCTTAAATTGGTCTCGAGAGCACTCAGGCAGTGGTAGTGTAAATAAAATAAAAGAAGGATTTATTACTATCACACCAGTAAAATTAGATTTTACAGATTATGATACATTGAATGCTATGAAAAATTCTTGTGCAGACGAATTTTCTTCTATAGCTGACTGAGAAAAACATTTGCATTGCTCCTAATAGATGTTTTCTATTGGTATCCGTTCAGCCAATGGCGTCAACTTAAGAGCCTTCATTAGCAAACTCTCCTATGGATTTTCTGAAAAGTTTTTGAGTATATTGTATTTTTAATTTGTAGAATAAGATTTTTTCCTTTCTGCACGTCTCGTCTAAAAAGGACACATTTTAAACTTTTTTGTTGCAATAAAATAAAAACAAAAGTGCTGTTTATTGCACTTTTTGGATAATTTAATGATAAAAAATTTAGAGAGAAATTTTACACACTATCGCTTATATTTTTCCCTAAGTTGACGCTATTGGCTGAACGGATACGAATCGATAAGGCAAACAAATATCCGCTTTATGAAAAAGTTAACATTTTTATTAAAATAATAAATAAATACTAGAAAACCCTTGGCAGGTTACTTGCATTCGATTATCATAGAAAATTATATAAATTAATAAATGATCTATGGCAAGTAACCCAGAAGAAAGAAATAGTGATAAACAAAAAGCGCTAGATAACGCAATAAGCCAGATTGAAAAAGCATTCGGTAAAGGTGCAATAATGAAGTTGAAGCAAAACCCTGTAGAGAAAATAGACACAATATCCACAGGATCAATTGCGCTTGATTCGGCTCTAGGTGTTGGAGGTCTGCCAAAAGGGCGTATAATTGAAATATTTGGTCCCGAGAGTTCTGGTAAAACCACTCTTGCCTTGCACGTGATTGCTGAAGCACAAAAAAAAGGAGGATCATGCGCATTTATCGATGCAGAACATGCATTGGATGTCTTATATGCTCGTAAACTTGGGGTAAGCACTGATGATTTAGTAATTTCACAACCAGACACTGGAGAGCAGGCGTTGCATATTGTTGAGTATTTAGTGTGTTCCGGTGCGGTTGATGTGATAGTTATTGACTCTGTTGCAGCATTAACTCCAAGAGCTGAAATTGAAGGTGATATGGGTGATCAGCACATGGGGCTGCAAGCAAGGCTTCTAAGTCACGGGCTACGAAAGCTAACCTCTGCCGTTTCAAAAGCGAACTGTATATTGATATTTATTAATCAAATTCGTATGAAAATAGGAGTAGTGTATGGAAATCCTGAAACTACCACGGGTGGAAATGCATTAAAATTCTATACTTCTGTAAGGCTTGATATAAGAAAAGTTGGTGTAATAAAAGACAAAGAAAATATTACAGGCAATGAAACAAGAGTTAAAGTTGTAAAAAATAAAGTTGCTCCTCCATTTAGAGAAGCGAAATTTGATATAATGTACAATGAAGGTATATCAAAACTCGGAGAAATAATAGATATGGGAGCAAAGCTTGGTGTGCTTGAAAAAGCAGGCGCTTACTATTCATATAACAACACACGTCTTGGACAAGGAAGAGAGAATGTAAAAACTTACCTAAAAACAAACAAAGAAGTCGCAAATGAAATAGAAACGAAAATCAGAGATTTACTCAGAAATCATGATAATTCTATCATAATAGACGAAGATAGTGAGCAACTTTTAGAAGAATCAGTTTTCTGATCTAAACTTAGGCATTAGATTTTGTGTTGGACGGGTTGTTACAGTATGATGGTAACTCTATGTGCTAATATAACAATCTGTCTTGTATCAAAAAGACTTTGCTGAAGCAGTTAAAAAAAGCTTTTCATGAGAAATTATAAATGATAAATTGTTAACAATAGGTTATTGTGAATAAGATTATGTGTTTTAGTTTACCTAATATAAACAGGGAAGGTTACTCATTTATAGTAGTTTCCTTTATAGTAACGTGTATAGCATTCTCTATATCTTGGGGGTTTGGTGTTACGTGCTTGTTCCCGACATTATTGTGTACTTATTTCTTTCGTGATCCATCAAGAGCTGTGCCAAACAATAAGGATCTTATATTAAGTCCTGCTGATGGTGTGATTTCAAAAATTGAAGAAGTTAATTATCCTTTATCGGCAGAAAATGGAGAAGAGAAGAAGTTTACGCTTGTTAGCATATTTTTAAGTGTTTTGAACGTCCATGTGAACCGTATACCAATATCTGGTACGATAAAGGAAATGAGTTATAAAAAAGGCAAGTTTGTATCCGCAATGAGCAATAGGTCTAGTAATGAAAATGAAAAGCAGGTTATTGTAATTGAATACGAAAAGGGAAAAGAAATTATTGTGGAGCAAATAGCTGGATTAATTGCACGTCGTATCGTTTGTAATTTAGGAGTATCCCAGAACGTAAAAGCAGGTGAAAGGTTTGGAATTATAAGATTTGGCAGTAGAGTGAATATTTATGTTCCTGCTGATATAGAAGTAAGAGTTTCAGAAGGGCAAACTGTTATTGGTGGTGAAACAATTATAGCAAACTTAAATAAGGAAAACGTTCAAGAGAAGCTTACTTTTGACGTTATATGAATAACGATGGAAGTAACAGTAGATCCTTACCTATTACTAAATTATTCCCAAACTTTATAACTTTATTGGGTTTATGTTCTGGTCTCACTTCACTTAAATTTACATTTAATGAACAATGGGAATTCTCAGTAATTTTTATCATCATTGCAGCAATAATAGATGGAATGGATGGCAGAATAGCTAGAATTCTAAAATCCACTAGCGATTTTGGAGCCCAGCTTGATTCTTTTGCAGATTTTCTAAATTTTGGTGCAGCGCCTGCATTTCTTTTGTATTTTTGGAAGCTAAACGAAATCAAAGTCATAGGTTGGATTTTAGTAATGATATATGTAATCTGCATATCAATAAGACTTGCAAGATTCAATGTTTCGCTACACTCAGAACAATCACATTGGGAAAAATTTTTCTTTTCTGGTGTTCCAGCTCCAGTGTGTGCTTTACTTTCTTTGTTACCAATAATTATTACCTTTCAATCTCATGAGAGTGAATACTCACTTCTCATAGAGCGATTTTTTAACACAAGAAACGTAGCTTGTTACTTTCTGGCCATTTCATTTTTTTCGATAAGTCACATTCCAACTTTCTCTGCAAAATATATTTATATTCCCAAAAGCCTATCCTATATATTTGTGTCATTTTTTGGAGTACTTATTGTATTTTTCATCAGTAAGCCCTGGATGACTCTACCAATTTTAGGTATAGTGTATACGCTTACTATTCCAATAAGCATTGGGTTTTATATATATTTTACATATAAAACTCGTTAGCTAACAAAAAATAGAAAACTGCATGATTTTGAAGATAAGTGAACTATTAAATTCATTTCTGTATATAAAGATATTCAACATTCCATTCATAATTATTTGGGTGATTGCAACTGGAATCTTTTGTACTGCCCAGTTCAAATTCATTAACTTTAGGTTACTTAAATATGGAATACAGACGCTATTTAATCTAAAGTGTAATAACAGCAACAATGGCATAATTACTCATATTCAAGCGTTTGCAACAGTAATTTCAGGAACAGTTGGTCTTGGAACAATATCAGGAGTTGCAATAGCTATCACAATAGGGGGCCCAAGTGCAGTTTTTTGGATGGTAATTACCGGAATACTTGGTATGTGGATAAAGTTTGCCGAAGTGGTGCTTGCATTCACTTATCGCTCTGAAAATACAACTGGTGGTGCTTTTTATTACATGGAATACGGGCTTGCAAAGATTGGATTTGCAAAAACTGGTAGATTTCTTGCCTTCACTTATGCGATTATGCTACTTATTGCAATGATTTTGGGCGGTATACCATTTCAAGCAAATCAAATGGCAGCACTATCAAATAACCTCCTAGAATACAATGCGTCCATTATTATATCCCTGCTTGTCTTTATTGTAATATTGGGAGGAATAAAGCGCATTGCTTTCGTTTCAACGAGCTTAGCACCAATTATGATAGTGCTATATGTTTGTATGTGTATATATTTAATTTATGTAAACGGAAGTAATTTGCTGAATGCTTTATCTATAATATTTCAAGACATCTTTAATAAATCGGCTATAGGAGGCGGAGTATTGAGCGGATTAATAGCCGGAGTGAGAAGATCAGTGTTTGCTAACGAAGCAGGTACCGGAACAGCAGCTATAGCACATTCAGCTGTAAAAGAAGAAGATCCAATTAAAGTTGGGTGCGTTGCAATGATTGCACCACTTATAGACACAATATTAATCTCATTTTTGACTGGTATCGTGATAATTATCACTGGTATGCACAGCACTGATAACGTGGGTGATATTACACTAATTAGTTCGGTATTTTCAACAGCTTTGCCCTTGTTCAGCAAGTTAGTTTTTCCGCTAATGATGTTTTCCTTTGCATTTTCGACAATAATAGCTTATTGTTACTACTGTGAAGTTGCTTTGCTGTACTTATTTGGTAATAAAAAAATACTGATACTGTTCCAAATTCTTATAGTGGTTTCAGTGTATATTAGTTGTATGTCAAAGAATATAGAATTTATATCTTATCTAGGTGACAGTTTGTTTATTTGCCTTATGATTCCAAATGCTGTTGCAATATATCTACTGAGAAGGGAAGTTTTGAATACAATAGATTCTTATTACAATTCTAAAGGGTATTAACATGATTTATAGATTGCTTTGTATGGTGTTATTTTGCCTATTGTTTAATGATGTGTACGCTGCTTCAGGTTTTCACGAAAGTTATGACGCTGTGTTGAACGGAATAAATAATTTCATGAATGAAGTACTGTTTTTCAAGATCCTTTACGTGCCATTTATAATCCTTCTACTAGTTTTTGGTTATGTGTTTCTAACATTACGTTTTGGATTTCTCAACATAAGAATGTTTAAGCATGCGTTTGCTATTTTATGTGGAAAATATGACACGAATCACCATGATGGTCATATTACGCATTTTCAGGCATTTATGACTGCACTTTCAAGCACAGTAGGCCTTGGAACTGTTGCTGGAGTCGCAATTGCAGTTTCAATGGGTGGACCAGGAGCGGTGCCTTGGATGATGATTACAGGTTTTTTTGGTATGTCAGCAAAATTTGCTGAGGTAACGTTGGCGTTTAGACATAGAACAGAAGATCAGGACCAATTGTTTAGTGGTCCCTTTCAGTATATAAGGAATGGTCTGGAGGAATTTGGATTTAAAAAACTTGGTATTGTGCTGGCTGCCATGTATGCAGTATTCTTTGTATTATCAGGTCTTGGTGGAAGTGTAGCGTTTCAAACCAACCAAATGGTTTCCATATTATCTGGCTATTCAAGTTGGGTAGATGGTCACTCTTGGTTTCTTTCTTCCATAATCTCTGCGCTGCTTGCTCTAGTGATTATTGGCGGAATTAAAAGGATAGCTAGAGTATCTTCTGCACTAGTGCCTATTATGTCACTTATATATATCTTTAGTTGTATTATTATTATTGCATTTAATATTCATAACCTTGGTTATACGTTGAAAATATTATTTTCCACTATGATAGATTTCAATTCTGTTGGTGGAGGGATGGTAGGAGCATTTGTTGCTGGAATTCAAAGGGCAATCTTTGCCAGCGAAGCGGGTGTTGGTTCTGCTTCAATTACTCATGCAACAACTAAAGATGAAGAACCAGTAAGAACTGGGCTTGTTGCTATGATAGAACCATGCTTTGACACAATGTTAATTTGCTGTTTAACAGGAATAACAATAGTAATAACAGGTGCATACCAGACTAGTGTTGGTGAAGGGATATTAATTACTCAAAAGGCATTTGAGACAGTTTCTCCATGGTTCCCTATACTTTTAACCATAGCTGCACCTTTGTTTGCATTTTCTTCGGTAATTTCATTTGTATATTGTTGTGAAATGGGGTGGTTATATTTGTTTGGTGCAAAAAGTATAGTGATATATCGCATAGCGGTAATAATTGTGGCGTTTTTCTCTGGCCTTTCTAAAGATATAATGGCTATTGCCAATATCGGTGGAACTTTATTCTCTTGTTTAGCTCTTATCAACATGACAGCACTTATACTGTTTAGTAATCAGATTAACGATGAAGTTCAGTGCTACCTAAAAAGGCTGAGGAATAATAAAATTAATTAAATTTTGGCATATGAAGGTACAATAACAGATGTCATTTCAGTACCATCTTCTTGTTACCTCAGAACTCTCTCTTGTCATCCCAGCGCGTGACACTGGGATCCAGTCTATTTCATCATGGACATTATTTTTAAGATATGCTCCTAGAATCCGTTGTCAACTGCATAATTTGCAAATACTTTTATATCTGGATTCCAGTGTCAAGCACTGGAATGACACCCTTCTGGTACTCAGATGATACGAAAAGAGACGCTGGAACGACGTCGTTCAAGGCAACAAATTGTCTTCAAATTACAACAACTGTGGATATGATGGAGAAGTATATAGTCCTTATACTATCCTACGTACTAGGTTCAATACCGTTTAGCTTAATCATTACAAGAATAAAAGGGATAAACTTAAGAGAAGTAGGTTCAGGAAACATTGGTGCTACAAACGTTGCAAGGACGGGAAATAAATTTCTTGCTGCTTTGGCATTACTTCTGGATTCCTTGAAAGGATTCATTGCAGTTTATATAGCACAACAAATTTTTGATGATAACGATTTTTATATATATGTATCTGCAATTTTAGCAGTTTTAGGGCACATATTTCCTATTTGGCTAAAATTTAAAGGAGGCAAAGGAGTTGCAACAACTCTGGGAGTGTTGATAGCGTTTAACATACCTGTGGCATTAGTGTTTATATTTGTTTGGCTAGCAGTGTTTTTTACCTTTCGATATTCTTCCCTTGCTTCATTAAGTGCTACCTCAACGGCTGTAGCATGGTCCTTTTTTTTTCAGAGGAATTTGTTTTTAACATTACTAGTTATAGGAACACTAGTTTTCCTAAAACACCATAGAAATATTGCGAATCTTTTACAAGGCAAGGAACATAAGTTTTTATAATTTACGTGCTGACCCTGTTCCTTCTTATATTATCGATGTTTGGGTCGGTTAATCTTCCTGGATTAATATACTCAAGGTTTCCTATTGTATCTATTACATTCTGTTCACTACAATCCAAGCTAAACAAATTTCTCATTAAAGGTATCCTGATCTCTTGAATAAAATTAGAAGTTATTTGGTTACTGCTATCATCTAACTTATCCCAAGCCTTAAAAATTTCTTTATTGTTTTTCTTGTTTTTTAACCTGTCTAACATAAACTCACGTGCTTTATCTTGTGCTTCTGAGAGCAACATTTCCCTTGGGGGAGTAAATCTAATTTCTGGATCAGGATGAATACCTTCTAGCGTGCTTAACATTCTATAGATAATACCGGTGAAGCAAGTGTTAGGAATTCGCTCTTTTCTAGAGAAAGTTTGGCTATCAATTAAATTAGAAATCAATGCATCCTTTTTACTCTTAACGGCTTCTCCGTCTCCATCATTGCAAGCCCTTAAAACTAAAAGCAGAACCTGCCCACCTGTAAAGCCGGAGCTATGCTTTTGATCATCTTTGCAAAAGTCATCTAAAAATGCAATTACTCTTCCTTTATCTTCATCACTAAATTGACGATAATTAAGTTCATATAAATCATTTATATATTCAATAAATTGCTTGAATTCCCTATCATTAATAACGTCTTTGGATACTTCTTCACCATACTTATCTTTTAATTTATCAATATTTTTAATGATATCATCATTTAACTTATGAGGAAGCAAATGCTCGAGCTTAACATCAAAACTATTAACCATACCACGTAAATTCTCTTTTATACCTTCCAAAAAGAAATTTATAGAAGCTTTAAGCAGCGTAAATGGGTTAAAATCTTTTGGCCTTAGTTCACTCTGCAATAAAATTAATAGCATTGTAAGTGGTATAGTTCCCAGTAACGAAATAAGCAAGAAAGTGGTAGTGAAAGTTAGATATGTTATGAAAGCAGAAAACAAGAGGAAGGCTGCTACCTTGATTGTATTGTTTTTAAAAAATATTTCCCAATATTCCCTTTTGCTCATTTTTTGCTGTTTTGCCGCTTTTATTTCTTTGTAGGTATAAAGAGTTTTAATTTCAGACCTGAAGAATATAGTACCAAGAGAAAAAAGAACATTAACGGAATTAGTGATAATGCTTAAAGAAACAAAAGTTGCAAAATAACTAACAAACTTTAGCCTGCTAGATTCCTTTGAAGGAAATTGTAATTGAGAAATACCTATCATAGGTTACCTTCAACATCATTACATTATAGTAATAGTATAATAATTTAAAACGTCAATGTTTAAGTATCTTATTATCTGCACACTCATCGTATTCGATCTCGACTGTAGAGTGTGCTATCTCGAACTTATCTAGCAATATTTTTTTTATTTCATATAAAACATTGGTGTGCTGCACATTTTGCTTTATTTTAGCATGCATGGTAATTATAAAATAATTATCAGACAGCGACCATGCATGTATGTGGTGCACATCTATCACTTCAGGTAGCTTAGATACAATTTTACTTTTTATTTCTTCAGTTGATATGCCTTCAGGTGTACCTTCAAGAAGTATATGGCAAGAATTCTTTAGAATTTTGTAGCCACTATTTAAAATTATTACACTAACAAGTACTGACAGAATAGGATCCACCATTTGCCATCCAGTAAGCATAATAATTATAGATGCAAGTATAGCAGCTACAGAACCTAAGATATCTCCAATAACATGCAATACAGCACTTTTTATGTTTATATTGCTTTCGCATTTACTATGTAATATAAAAAAGACTATGATATTAGAGATCAGGCCAAGTGTAGCAATTATTAACATTACTTCCCACTCAACATTGACTGGAAAAATAAACCTCTTTATTGACTCAATTATAATGATTACTGCAATGAGGAATAGAGTTAAACCATTAACAAATGCTGCAATTATCTGCAACCGATGATATCCGTATGATCTCTGCAAATCGGATTTCTTAGCTGAAAACCTATGTGCTAACCAGCTTAAAACCAAGGCAAAGAGGTCAGTGAGCATATGCCCTGCATCTGATAATAGAGCAAGCGAATGTGAAATTATTCCACCTACTATTTCCATAAACATTGTTATCGCAACTATTATTATGGAATAGATTAAGCGCTTGGACTGCGCTGCTGAGTGTTTACCGTTATGCACTGCTGTCATATAAAATCTTTTCATAAACAAAAACGTGGGTAACACTGGGTTCGAACCAGCGACCGCTTGCACGTCAAGCAAGTGCTCTACCAACTGAGCTAATTACCCATCGTGGTTTTAGTATAGTGCTTTGGTGGAATGAAAGTCAATTTGCTTTTAAATTCTTACCCTATCCTAACGTAACGTTAGAATCTAGATTTTTTTTGTGGTCAAGCTATAGAGCCTAATACTTGTAACCAGACTGCATTCTGTGATTTTAGCAAAACATGATCTTTCATTTGAGCTTTCTTCAATTTAAAGTAAATACAGAAAATTGCTATTTCCAAAAATATGGTTGAATAATTGTTAATAATAGTGTATAATTATTAACATTTTCAAGCATTTTTGTCATGGCTCTTTCAAAATTTCTCGATCCTCGCAATGATTTGTGTTTCAAAAAAATCTTTAGAACGGAAAAAAATAAGAATATCCTGATCCACTTTTTGAACGATATTTTAGGGTTTACTGAGATAAATGCAATACAAGAAGTTGAATTCTTAAGTACTATCATGGATCCCGAAGTTGCCTCTGATAAACAAAGTATTGTTGATGTTCTCTGCAAGGATTCTATTGGTAATAGGTTTGTAATTGAGATGCAGCTTGCTCGTGATAAAGGTTTTGAGAAACGTGCCCAACTGTATGCTGCTAAGGCTTACTCAAGACAATTAGATAAATCTGGAAATTACATTGATTTAAAGAAAGTCTTCTTTATTGCTATATCAAATTGTAACTTACTTCCTGAAGAAGTTGATTATATCTCTACTCATAATATACGTGATATAAAAACCAACGGCCATTACTTAAAAGATTTTCAATTTATCTTTATAGAATTGCCCAAATTTTCAAAAAGTAAAGTAGAGCAGCTAGAAAGTACAGTAGAAAGATGGTGTTTCTTTTTTAAATACGCAGAAGAAACAACAGAAGAGGACTTAAAAGAGATAGAAGAAAAAGCACCAATAATAAAGCTAGCATATGATGAGTTAGATAAGTTTCGTTGGAACGAAAAAGATTTAGTAGCCTATGAAGAAAGGATAATGGATCTACGAAAAGAAGAAGCCATTCTTGAATACAGACTTGATCTTGCTGAAGAGAAAGGTATAGAGAAAGGAAAAATTGAAGTTGCAAAAGCAATGCTGGCTAATAATGTTGATGTCAACACTATTGTCAAGTTTACTGGCCTTTCTATTAGTGAGATTGAAGAATTAAGTGTGAACGGTTACTAACACTTTACACACTAAATTAATTACTTATATTTTTTCACTAAGATATAAATTATACCAACATGAAAATTCACGCTTTTTTAGTAGAGATCACCTTATATTTGAAGAGTTAATAAATTAGAGGTTAGAATCATGGCAATCAATCAACAAATAAATAAAAATATAACTAAAGCAGAATATTTCAACAATAAGCATATTATAGAAATTAGTGATTTAAACATTAAAGTAGAGGTTTATTCTCATAATTTAAGAGCAAGTAAAGTTGCTAACATTGAAAGTGAGATAAGAGAAACAGCTACTAATTTTAAAGATACATTCAAGTTAGAGCACGGCGACTCAGAACAAACATTTAAAATTTATATGTTTGATGACAAGGATGATTACACTCACCTTGGCGGAAGCGAGGGTTTCGGTTCTTACCTTAGAGATGAGGGTGATAAATGTTACTACAAAGGGAAAGCTGATGTTTTTGCTGAAATGTACGTCTATCAGCAAGGTGGCGTTCATAATCTTCAGCATGAATTTGCACATGGTTTAACTTACTTTGCTACAGGAGGCGAATCTTTACCAACAGTATTAATGGAAGGAATTGCAGATTACTTTGAGCACCATTCAGATCATAAATTCAATTCTCAAGGATCAAGTATTGAAAAGACCGAAGCTGCAAATCTGGATTTAGATAAAATTTTAAGCTTAAAATATTCAGATGACAGCGAAGCAAATAGGCTAGTTTATAAAACAGGTCATGCGTTGGTGATGTACTTACAGAAAACCAATCCTGATTTATTAAAAGATTACCTGGATACCTTACGTGCAGGTGATTCACATAAGTCAGAAAGCTTCTTGGAAAGTATAAAAGGGCATAATGCTGACTTTAAAAGTTGGCTTACTGAGAATGATACAGAAACTGCAATGGAACACCTTAACGCTTTGCAAGTTACAAAAGGAGATTTTATAGCAACTGGTCAAGAAATAGTGGGTGGAGAAATTAAAAACATATCCTACTATAAAGCAAATATAGAAAAAATAGATGGAGAAAACGTCGGAAGTTTTTCTCCTGTAGAACACGTTGCGTTTTATGATGTTGCTCGTGCTATAAATAGAGCAACAAATGATACACTTGATATATCAAAGGAATATCATTTCCTCAAGGTAGTAAAAACTTCCGATGGACAGGATAAACTAACTTACTCTGACCAACAAGGTAATGAATATCAAAACAGTCAAGAGTATAAAAATCAGGCTTTAAGGATATTATCAAAATATGATACAGAAATTAAGAATCAGGTAGATGAATTTGATAATTTGAATAAAGAATGTGGTGAAATGTATCAAAAATATCATAAAGGAGAGATTACTATTGAAGAGTTACGTAATGAGGAAAATACAAAATACAGACCAGCATTTTTAAAGTTTGATCAACTAAAAAACAAAGCTGTTGATGAGATTGAAAATAATTCCCAAGCAGCAAAAATATTAGATGGGCTGGTCAATATCGATCCAAACTTAATCAGAGGTACTCATATTGATCTACAAGAAGGTAAGATTTTTTCTATGCAAGCTCATGGTCAAGGAAATATGGGTGCACTGTCTATATATGACGGAAATACAAAGCTTGGAGAGTTATTGAGCGAATCAGGATTTTTTAAGCAAGTTGAAGGCCAAACTAAAGAAACTTTCATTTTTGAGGATATATTGCACAACTTAAATACTCAATATGATGGTGGTGCTTACATGGCAGTTACAAAAGAAAACGGTCATTATAAAGCTTCCCTAATAGATGGCAGAACAGTTGAACGCGATGAATACTTTGATGAAGCGCATTTACATGAAAATGAATTATTGCATCCTAGCACTGGACACATCCAAAAAGATTTAGATTCTCTGCTCCTTAGAGGTACCAAAATTTTGAATCATCAGGATTCAGAGCATGCCCAATATTCTGATGAGCAAAAGGCAAATGGAGTAATCGTAGAAAAAGGAAAATTGCTGGATAATAAGGGAACCGACAGGACAGACGACGATGTACACGAAGCGGTTGTAAAACAAGGAGGCGAAAATTTACATACATTCAAAAATATGGGCTTTTATATTACCGAAAAAGGTGATCTATTTATTCATGACCATGGAGCAAATGTAAGGTTTCAACTACCACAAAGTATTACTCATCTAAAATTAGTGGAAAAAGACGGAGCATATAAGCTTGTTCCGGTGACGAAAGATGGGAATGAACATCCAATAGGTATGCCAAATATATCAGATGAATATAGATACATAGATCCAATATTTGCACATGAATATGAAAAGAGAGATTATTCCCATAAACATGTAAATGTGGGCCTTATAAACTTAGAGAAATATGGCTCTGGCAAACTTTTTGCTATAAAGTACGACCCAAATGATTATCACATACAAAGAAACTCCAGCGGTGAAATAGTTAGAATAAAAGATCAAACATATTTCACTAAAGTAAAATTGTTTGATGGTGATGAAGAAATTGGAATGTTGTCTAATAACTTTCACAATTTCAAAGGGAAAATATTCTTTTCTGCTGACTACAACTACAGTTATAACGATTTCCTAGCATCTGTTTCTCCTCAAGTTGAAATTGAGGATATGGGAAATGGAAGTAAAAAAATAACTTTTGATCAAGGCAGTGGCGATATCGGTGATACTAATAGAGGCTACACGGACTATCAGAGAATATTCACAAAAGAGAAACAAACCGAAAGTCCAAAAGGGGAAGTAAGTGAAACTAAGACAGAAGTTCATAGTACTACTAATGTTGTTGCACAAGCTGCTGAAGAGAAAACTGCATCAAACGACAATAGTGAAATGCAGTCTGATCAGCCACAAATTCCAACAAGGGCAAAAAGGTCAGCTTCAGTGGAGGAGAAAGAGCAAGAACAGGTAGTATTAAAAGACACAATTCTCAAAATAGAAAAGAGCTACGAGCAGGACTCAGAAGGGAAGCATAAGGCAAATGTAACCATAGATTATCATGACCTAAAAGCTTTGTACAATAGGGCAGAAGGGGAAGATAAAAACTCTGTGTTAAAGTTTTGGCAAAAATTGGCCGAATCAGAATATAAGGTTGGTGCTTTGCCGGAAGACAAATACTATTTTGAAAAAGGCAAATTCGTAATCCACGATAGTGGCACAAAGAAGCTTATAGTGTTACCTGAAGATAAGGTGTCCATCAAGATAATGAAGGATGGTGATAGTTATAGTTTAGCTATATCAAGTGGTAATGGCAAAGTAATAAGCAGCATTAGTAAAATAGATAATCCAAATTACGAATTGCTGTCAGATTCAAGTCATTTCAACTCAGGGGAGCAAGATAATATTGTATTATCAGATCAACATCACGAATATAATCTTTATCTAGAGAATGGTTTTGTGAAAATGTTCGATTGCGCAAGCGATCATGTTTATCACGACCATAACTCGGCCTATATCTATAGCTAACCCAAGAAAGGTTTTCCTACGTCATACCGCGATTCATTCGCGGTATCTCTTATACCAATCTTCGTTATTGGGAAGACAAATAGGACATATTATGAATTTGCTTAAACTCCGCGATTACAGGCAAAAGTGCTATTTTTAATTTGTCTTATTATTAATGAGACTTGGTATTAGCATAGATCCCGCTAACAAGTAGCGGGATGACGATTGTCAGGGTGTCATCCCAGTACCTTCTCCTGTCATCCCAGTGCCTCCCTCCCCTGTCATTCCAGTGCCTCCCTCCCCTGTCATCCCAGTGCCTCCCTCCCCTGTCATCCCAGTGCTTGACACTGGGATCCAGTAAATTTATTTACTATATATGAAAAGTTATTATGTTTATATACTTACAAGCAAGCACAATAAGGCTCTGTATATAGGTATAACGTCAAATTTAACTAAACGAATTTGGGAACATAAAAATAAAGTTATTTCTGGCTTTACATCAAAGTACAATGTACAGAAATTAGTTTACTTTGAGGTATTTCAAGACGTAGGTTCAGCTCTGAACAGAGAAAAACTTTTGAAAAGCTGGAAAAGAGAATGGAAAATTGATTTAGTTGAAAGGGAAAACCCAAATTGGGCTGATTTATATGATGAAATTACAAAATAAAATGAGATCCCAGTGTCATGCACTGGGATGACAGGAGAGGGGACTGGAATGACAAGAGAAGAATTCTGAAACAACAAGCTTCAAGGAAATCTTATGTAAAATCTAGCATTAATGAAAATTATACTATTTTCATGCATGCTATGGTTTTTATAATTAACGGAGAGTGTGATATGGCGTTGACTGATGAATTTGGTAAAGGTAATTTAACCACAGTACAAAATCTTATAGACGATGGTACGTTTATAGATAATCTGACAATAAAGCTTACAACAGGCCAGAATCAAAAAATGTATACTAAAACAGCAGCAGATACTGCGTTTGTTAAAACTATAGATCTTGCAACAAAAGTTGCAGAAAAAGATGTTGTGAAAGCTATATTTAGTGCAAAAGAAAATGTTGCCGATACGCAATCAATCCTTGTAAAAGAAGTAACAAAAGAGCCTGTTGTGAAAGAAATTCTTGGCGTAAAAAATGCTGCTGGTACAAAAACAGTTCTTGCGGAGGAAGTAGCAAACAAAGATGTTGTGAAAGAAATTCTTGGCGTAAAAAATGCTGCTGGTACAAAAACAGTTCTTGCGGAGGAAGTAGCGAATAAAGATGTTGCGGGAGCTATACTTGCTGTACAAGATGGCAAAAAATCAATTTTAGTAAATAAACTTGGGGAAGCTTTGGATAGGGTTCAAGATACCGTTGACGACAAAGTATATGGTGCTGCCGGTCATGAAAAAATAGCAAAAGATTTCTTAGCTGATAAATATCCTTTTGCTAAAACTGATGGTTCCAATATTGACAAAGACTTTGTAGGGAAAGTATTTGATGTAACAGATGGAGCTGCAGCTAATCCAAAAAACATCGCTGAAACCAAACTAGGTACTACATTTGCTAAAATCAATGCTTCCAACCTTACAGATGCAAAAAACAAAACAGCTTTCGCGGAAGCTATACTTCCTGCAAAAGACGGCGACAAATCAATTCTAGTGGATAAATTGGGAGACGCCATAGCTAGCACAGATACAGCAGAGTATAATGCTGGAACTGAACAAACAGCAAAACAGTTCTTAAACAGTAGAGGACTAATTCCATCAGAGGATGCAATATTTACTAAACTCACAAGCGATGACAAATTCAAAACAAGCGTTACAATTGATGTCAATGCTAGTAATAATGGATTTCAAGGAGCTGTAAGAGAAGTAATGTCACAACAGCATTTTGAGATTCCAAGTGATCCAAGTGCTCCAATTTCTGCGGATTGGTAATCCAGCGCTAGATCCAAGTAGTCACGCTACTTGGATGACGTCATACGGTCCTCAGATGACGGAAAAAAGGACTCGGAGAACACCCCGCTACGTCATTCCAGCGCGTGACCAGGTCTTTTTAGCTATCATAGGATGACAGAAGCAGACACTCCACTTTGTCATTCCAGTGCCTCTTTCTCCTGTCATCCAAGTAGCTGACACTGGGATCTAGCAAGCTTTGCTTGCAAATAAGTCTAATATGCGTCGCGTTTTATGCCAAAACACAATTGGAGTTACATGCAAAATAGATCCCAGTGCTCCTTTCTCGTCATCCCAGTGCTTGACACTGGGATCCAGGAAAGTTTGCTTGTAAGCAAGCAAACTAGCACAGAAAGTGGTTACAACATTTTCGATGAGATTATATGGAAAACTGGATTCCAGTGCCAAGCACTGGAATGACACCATTTTCGGTCTCTTAAATTGCTTTAGCCATAAACATTAAGAAATTTACCAAATGAAAAAAAAGGCAAAAGAAGCCCCATGGTTAACTAGTTATTTATATGTACTTCAAAATATTGGCGTTTTTTATTCTAAACGCTGGAATTTAGCTGCTTTTAAATGCAACTAACCTAAATTACAAACGTTAAGAAATTTACTAAGTGGAAAAAAAGGCAAAGAAACCCTAGGGTAGCTAGTATTCAAATTCTCCCTTGTCTATTTGACGTCTTTTACTGTCTTAAACAGCGCGTTTCGGCTTGTATAGGTAGAAACCTAGAAGTTTTATAAAGACATGAGGTGCACATAGTGCAAAAAATTAAGCATGATTTACGCCAAATACATTAAGTTTTTTTGTCATTAATCTACTGCAGAGATTGCGAAGATAAATAAATAGCTTCAGTATCATGATAAGGGGGCTGGCGAAGGGTGTCAAGTAAGTTTTTTCGTTTCTGCGGGCTACTTGGATGACACCACATAAATTACCACAGCTAATAAATAGGAAAATTACTACAAATCCTTTCAACTTTAGTTTTTACTGCTTTTTCGGCACTTGAGCTATTTCCGCTGATCAATCCCTGAACCACTTCATTTACTAGGCCGGCTATTTCTTTAAAATTTTCTGCCTCAAGTCCGCGTGTTGTCTCAGCAGCGGTGCCAAAACGGAGCCCTGAGGTAATGGTTGGCTTTTCTGTGTCAAATGGCACAGAGTTTTTATTGCAGGTAATACCAGCCCTTTCAAGGCTATCTACAACGTCTTTTCCGGTTAATTTCTGCGATCTTAAGTCAACTAGCACTATATGAGAGTCAGTGCCACCGGCTATAATGTTGAGTCCATGTTTTTGCAATTCTTGAGCCAGCACTTTCGCATTTTCCACGACTTTCTTGCTATAAGTTTTAAACTCTGGCGCTAATGCTTCTTTAAATGCAACAGCTTTTGCAGCTATCACATGCATAAGTGGCCCGCCCTGCAATCCTGGAAAAACTGCAGATTGAATTTTTTTGTGTAATGCTTCATCATTGGTCATCACTATTCCACCACGAGGACCACGCAAAGTTTTGTGAGTTGTGGAAGTCATAACATGCGCATATTCAGCAGGAGACGGATATTCACCTGCTGCAACAAGCCCCGCATAGTGGGCAATGTCTGCAAGCAAATAAGCACCAACTCTATCTGCAATTTCGCGAAAGCGTTTGAAGTCCATTTTTCTTGGATAAGCAGAAGCACCAGCTATGATCAATTTTGGTTTATGCTCCAGCGCCAGCTTTTCTATCTCATCCATATCCAGCAAGTAAGTGTCTTTATTCACTGTATATTGAATCGACTTAAACCATTTACCAGAAAGGCTTGGTGCCGCACCATGAGTTAGATGCCCACCGCAATTCAGTGACAATCCAAGTATTGTATCACCTGGAGCAAGTAGTGAAGCAAACACTGCTTGATTCGCCTGAGAACCAGAGTGAGGCTGAACGTTTGCAAATTTTACACCAAACAACTTACAAAGTCTTTCTATAGCCAGACTTTCAACTTTGTCCACATGCTCACAACCACAGTAATATCTTCTGCCTGGATAACCTTCTGCGTATTTATTAGTCAGAAAAGAGCCTTGTGCCTCCATTACCGCTTTGCTTGCAAAATTTTCTGATGCAATTAATTGCAATTGTGATTTTTGGCGTTGTAATTCTTTTTCTATAGATTGATAAACCTCGTTATCAAAAGACTTTAAATTATTTTTAGAGCCACAGACTTTTTTTAAAGCACTTATCATAGATCAAACCCCGCTTTAATTTGCTTTAATTCAATGATATTAAGATGTACATTTACCACAAGCAATTTTAAGACTGCTTGTCCTGCTTTTTTAACCATAAGAGCCCAAAAACAGCTATTAGCAAACACACAGGAATAATTGATGTTGCTTTTATCAGCAATTCAGCACCATACACAGGATTTCCTTGTATTACTGTTCTATCCCAACACAAATCTATTATTTTTGCGATCCCAGTGTGAAAAAAATAGCCAAAAACCATGACTATCATATTTGACACAGCTGTCGCCAAGCCTACCAAGTTATTATTCACATAACTTATCGCTTTGTAAATGGTAACCACCTGATATCCAGATGCGAAGCCAATAACAAGGAGTGCCGGCAATGCAATATACAGACCGCCAGCCTGCGTGAAAAGCAAGAGGAAACTGGCAATCATTGCAAAAGAACATGCAATAATTGCTTCATAATGTTTATTTGGATATTTCTCTAGAAAGTAAGCCAAAAAGAACGATCCAGCTCCCACGCCTACGAACACGAGAGAAGAAAGTGAAGATGCCAAATCTCCGGTCATTTGATATACCTCGCATAAGAATGCTTTTGCCCAACCATCAGCAAAACCTTCCAATGGGCCAACCATTAAGCCACCAAAAAAGCTGATTAGAATGATATATTTGTTGAGAAGCACAGTTTTTAAATCCTGAAATACATTACCAATCTCCCCTTCCTGGAGGTTACTGCTTGGCGTTACAAAGAATAACAGCAAGGCAAGCAAACAACCAAACGCTGAGAAAGTGTAAATAACATAGTCCCAACCAAATTTATCGAGTAAGAAGTCCAGGGGTAATCCACCATAAATAGCTCCTAGTAACCCTATTATTATAGATAAGCTGGCCATTCTTGCTGATTTTTCTTGCGAGAAATACATGCTTGCAACTTTAAAGATTCCAATTGCCGAAGCGGATGACCCAATTCCCACAATTATTCTTCCAATTATTGAATAACTCCTCTCATCAAAGCATATAAGAGGTAATGTTCCGGTAAATGTCAAAATGGTACAAGCAGGCAAAACAAACTTTGGTCCAAATCTATCGAGGAAAAGAGCAATAGGTATATGAGCTAGCGTATAGCCTACATAGTATAACCCGCCAAACTGGCCAACATCTGCAATACTTATGTTAAATTTTGTTATTAATTCAGGCGCAATTATGTTTGGGATTACGCGTAATATATATTGGTATGCATAAAACAGTGACGCCAACAACCAGATTAAAAAATTCCTCTGCAACATGAATCTCAGCTAAAATTTAGGATTATAGATACTTTAGTTATAAAAAACAAAATAAATATTTATCAAAATTTTATAAATATTTATTTCGATCCATTGAAATTTAATATAGATAACTAGCGTAAGCAACTATACATATTAACTAAATCCTCTAGATCCCAGATTGGTATGGCAGAGGCTAATGTAAAACATACGCGTCAAGTTAAGAAGCAAGGGTAAGAAAATTCAATGAACTTAAGGTGGATACTCTAGTTTTTCTATATCTATCTTTCACAGAAAATTGTGACCAGTCTGTGGTAAGTTTTTTCAGGAAAATTCTCAAATTATTAATTTTACTGCTTAACGCTAAAAACAACTCCCTAATCCTTCTTTTTAATTCAATGAATGCCTTTGTTAAACTCAGCTCTGTATTCTCTTTCAGTTTTATACAACCAACTATTCCATGAAATATAAGAATTGCGCACAATTTAGCGTATAGTTCACATAATACTCTGTATGGTTTTCCTTTAAGTTCGTCAAGCCTGATGTGACTCTTATACAATTTAAATAATAATTCAATCTGCCATCTTACCCTGTAAACTGTTAATACTTGTTCAGCGCTGATTTTACTCTCTGGAACGTTAGTTATGAATATCGACCAATCCAGCAATTTTTGATTCTTTTGAGAAGATGTATATCCATGTGATTTTGCTAACTTATTAGCCCTTCTTCTTCTAATTATAGACTGTTCTTCAGTTAATTTTTGACATATAATTCTCACTTTAATTTTTACTTCTTTTCCTAATAGCACTTCCATCTCTAGAAGGGATTGACCTTCTAAACATTCCAACAACTCTATTTTTTGATTTGTTTCTATATCATATATATTGGTATCAGACTTATAACGACTAACAAAATATGCACCTGCTTCATCAATCTGTTTAAAAGAACTAGGCACAAAGTAGCACAAATCAAATATTAGCAAATCATTGGCTGATAAACCGTTCAGATAATCCCTATAACCTTGATCCGACCTTATTCCTTCTATTAAATTTAACTTATCTAGCGCTTGGTTCAGGTAATCAAAGACTAACTGCAGCTTTATTCCTGATTTGGTATTACTCTCACAATCTCTATAGCTACTCCCATATCCTTTGTACATATCTTCCATGCTACTGGGCAGGCTAATATAATCCAAACCCTGTTTTGTAATTTCTATCGAGTCTTCATTTAGCAATTGGCACATTGTTTCTATGCTGCAATCACCAACTCCTATGTTACCAAAAACCATAGCTTTTATGAATGATGAGCCATTAAGTTTTCTCTTTCTTTTTATAAAACCTACTGCAATTGATATTTCGTCTGCTTTTTCATTAAAGAATTCATTGAGGTCTTTTGATAAGCAAGCTATTCTGTCCATTGTAAGTTCTCTCATTCACATATCCAAGAGAACTTATACCTTATTCTTTTCCTTCACTCTATCAATTTTACTTACACTTTTCCTTAACTTGACGCGTATGGCGAATGCAACGGTGTATATTTCCATTTACCATAAATAGGATTAAAGTAAAATTCGTCAATTAACTCACCATACTTACTCACATATCCCCAAACAGATGCAACAATAGAATTATCTATTAATACATCATAACTGTTTATCAATTCTAGAGCTTTCCTTAAGACCTCTTCTTCTCGGCCTTTCTCTTGTAATTTTAATCTAGTCACCTTTCGCACTAGTCTGTAAATATTTACTACTCCTTCCCTTAATTTAATCATTGAATATCGATTAAGTAACTCAACAGCATTCCACAACGCTTCTTTATCATTAGCTACTTGCTGTGAAAAGATTTCTTCTATATAAATCTCATTAGGAGAAAAATAGGCAATTATCTCGAGAATGCTCAATGCTTCCGGCCCAAATTTTTTTTGCGCTATAGCATCAATTGTAATTTTCCAAGTTATGAAAGTTGCCTTAGCATAACGATCACTTTTATATTTGGACTTAAAGTCAAGTAGCTTCTCTGCTATCTTTTCACACTTTTTCAGATAGCCACCAACTCTAATCCTTTTTCTACCCCTATGACTAAATACAATATTTTCTTCACTAATATATGTAACCGCTAGTTTTAAAGCCAATTGGGAATATTGTAGTTCCTGTGCTAGCTTTTTTATTTCCTTATTCTGTAAATTGTTTTCTATATTCAAAGCCCTTTTAACAAATTCTAAAGCTTCTATTTCATCAAATTCATCTGATTCTTCTATATCTCCTTCTTCTCTTGCTTTCGATTTTTTGTCACGAGGACCATAAGGTTTCTTATGGGGCCTTTGCTTGTTATTTTGCGCTGTTACAGCTGCATGTATTTCATTCAGTGTTTTACATCCTTATGCTGTTGTTTTGCTATTTTATCAATTCCTTTATTCCCTTTCTTTACCCCTCGTTCTATCCCACATAGAGTGCTGGCCCATAGCTCCACTTTTTGGAAAAATTCTTTTCCTTCTTCTGGCGAAAGAAAACGTCCTTTTATATCTTTCACCCAGTCTGATATTTTCTCCAGAAGGTCATTGCAAAAGATTTCATTGTCACCAACATAGCCAAACTTTTTGGCCAATCTACCACTCATCTCACCTTTAAACAATTCTTTTAGCTGACTTTCATTGGGCAAATTAACCGCAAACACTAGTTCATTTAAAAAGTCTTCAACTTCTTTATCACTGACTTCTCTACCTACCTTACCCTTTATAAAATCCTTATTTTCCTGCAAGTATGAGATAATACTATTATCAAATTTATATCTTACACCATCACCTACATCCAGAAACTCATCTTGTGTGTCTATTCTTATAACTGAAATTTCCTTTTCTTTATTCTTTCCACTCGACATCATTCTCATCTTTCTCACTTCATGTTGTGCTGAATCTGTGAAATCAAAATCAATATTCGTAACAATAGCAAAATACTTCATCTCACCCTTAAACTTTCCATTACTTTTGATCTTTAAATAAGCAATAAAGTATTTCAACAAATTAAACTCACCACTCTTTGTTAATAAGCTACCTACACTGATTTTTTCAGTTCCATCTTGTTTGTGTTTGACTTGCACAAACCTATGTATTGTTGTTTTATTTTGCTTACATTGGAGAACAACATCATCAAAGCCTGCAGCTGACTTCAATTCTGTAGCTAAGCGGAAAGGACATTTTTTATCCATCACACGCATGAGAAATAATATGAGCCACAACTCTTGATAGTCAATACCATGGCGAGAACATTTTGCCCCCAAACAGGATGATCTTCAAGCATCCTCAACCTCACATAATTTTAAAAATAGTACCGACAAATGGTAAAAAAGTTATATGTCATGATGTAGAGATATCGTAACAAAGACCTTGGAATATCTACGAGATGTGCTGTTATGTAAATAAAAAAATGTAACTAATTACTTAATCTCTCACTCAAAATTGAATTCACGACATCAGGGCTGGCTTTTCCTTTGGTAAGTTTCATGACTTCGCCGACAAAGAATCCGTATAACTTTGTTTTACCGCTTTTGTATTCTTGAACTTTATCTTGGTTGTTATTGACGATTTTGTCGATAACTTCTGCTATTTGACCTTTATCTGTGATCTGTTTTAGGTCTTGCTCTTCTATAATTAAAGATGCAGGTTTGCCAGTTTCAAACATACTATCGAATACCTGTTTGCCAAGTTTAGCAGAGATCGTTCCATCAACGATAAAATCTAAGAGTTCGGACAAAGCATCCGCTTTGATTGGAGAGCTCACAATATCAATACCTGCTTTATTCAAACGACCGAAAAGCTCTACAGTTAACCAGGTAACGGCGAGCTTTGAATCATGTTTTTTTATCAATTCCTCAAAGTAATCAGCAATTGCCTTATCGGAAGTAATGACGTTTGCATCGTATTCGTTGATACCCAATTCCCCAATGTATCGCAGCTTTTTTTGATCTGGCAACTCGGGCAAAGATGATTTAATAGAATCGATTTTATCCTGGCTTACCTCAATTGGCAACAAGTCAGGTTCAGGGAAGTATCTATAGTCGCTTGCATCCTCTTTGTTTCGCATCACTTTTGTTTTTCCCGAAGCAACATCAAACAATAAGGTATCTTGACTTATTTCTTCCCCACTTTCTAAAATTTCAATTTGCCTTTGTATTTCATAGTCTATAGCTTGCACAATATAACGTATCGAGTTCAGATTTTTTATCTCACAACGAGTGCCAAATGTGCTACTGCCTTTTAGACGGACAGAAACATTTGCATCACAACGAAGTGATCCCTTTTCCATATCACCATCACACGAACCAATGTAACGCAAAATCTGCCTCAATTTTTTCATGCATTCTGCAGCTTCCGCAGATGAACGGAGATCTGGTTCTGAAACAATTTCCATTAAAGCAACCCCTGCACGATTTAAATCCACATAAGTTTTGCTTTCCTCATGAACGCTCTTTCCTGCATCTTGCTCTAAATGAATTCTCGCGATTCTTACTTCTTTTTCATTATCGTTGATAAATACTCTACCATTTTTAACTATTGGCTCAAAAAACTGGGTTATCTGGTAACCTTGCGGTAAATCAGGATAAAAATAATTTTTCCGATCAAAGTAAGAACACTTATTAATTTCTGCAGAAAGTGCAAGACCAGTGCGTATTGCTTGCTCTATGCAGTAATAATTTAGTATTGGCAGCGTACCTGGCATTGCTGCATCAACTAGAGAAACTTGAGTGTTATGCTCAGCACCAAATTCCGTTGATGAGCTAGAAAATAGCTTCGTATTAGAAGAAACTTGAGCGTGTACCTCAAGCCCAATTACCGCTTCCCAATCCTCTTTCGTCATGTATTTTATTTAAATGATAATCTTAATATTCTGCAAAATTAGCACAAAAAGTCAAAACAAAACTCATGTTAGCTAAGTGGTATGCAGATTGTTCTACGCATAGAAACGGATTAAATGCAAAACTTCCTTGACACCCTTCGCCAGCCCCCTTATCATGAAACTGAAGCTATTTATTTATCTTCTCTGTACAGATTAAATGACAAAAAAGTTCACGTATCTGGCGTCTCATGTTTAATTTTTTGCACTATGTGCACCTTATGTCTTTATCAAATTTCTAGGTTTTTACCTATACAAGCTGAAATACGCTTATAAAGCATTTAAAACATTAAAAAACGCCAACTTAAAAAATGGATAGTGAATAACTAGCTACCCTAGGATTTCTTTTGCCTTTTTTTCTGTTTAGTAAATTTCTTAACGTTTATAATTTAGATTAGTTGCGGCTTAAAAGCAGCTAAATCGCGGTTATTAAGTGTTTAGAATAAAAAAACGCCATACTTGAAAGTATAATGTAAGTAATTAGCCAACCACGGGGCTTCTTTTGCCTTTTTTTTCGTTTGGTAAATTTCTTAATGTTTATGGCTAAAGCAATTTAAGAGACCGAAAATGGTGTCATTCCAGTGCTCCTTTTTTGTCATCCCAGTGCTTGACACTGGGATCCAGCTTTCCATATAATCTCATCGAAAATGTTGTAACCACTTTCTATGCTAGTTTGCTTGCTTACAAGCAAACTTTCCTGGATCCCAGTGTCTGGGCACTGGGATGACAGGGGGGGGAGGCTACTTGCATGACATCATTAGACTTCTTTCAAAATTCATGTAGGGAGCTCAAAATTGTGAATTGCAGCAATCAAATTAAACCTTAAACCAAAACGTTTTCGTCGGTTTCTATACCTGTCCGAGATGATTTTAAACCTTTTCAATTACGTTTTCAACAATTGCCCTTTGGCTCATAAGTGCCCTGTTCTCTTTTTTTTGTTCTTTGCTTAACGGATTCTTTTTCGTTTTCCTGTGCGGTAATACAACATTTTTGTGTATCTTCTGCATTCCCCTGTAGCCGGCATCAGCTAAGATTTTAGTTTGCGGCAATACTGCTACCTTTGATTCTCTAAACATCCGTGTTTTCTACCATTCGAGAAAGATGTGCATATGACTTTTCTACTCTTCTTCTCTGTTACTATTTGTGTTTTTATAGTATGCCTTTTTTTCTTTCCAGAGTAGAAGGGCTTTTGCTTTTTTTTGGTCTCTCTACTGGCGTTTCAGTTCCGTCTATTACTAAAACTTCATATTCTACATCACTCTTTAATAGCTCTTTTTTTCCTGGTAATGCAAAATCTGGATGTTTTATTAATATGTCTTCTACCCATCTTATTATTTTAAAACTGTTACTTTCACTCATGCCATAGCTTTGCCCAATATGAAAATATGTACGATATTCTCTTATATATTCCAGTGCCATAAGTAGCCTGTCTTCTATGCAAAGTTTACTTTTTCTTCCACTTCTAGCTTTTTTTCTTTTATCCTCCACTTCTAGAATTTCTACCATTCGCTCAAATGTTGCTTTTTTTACCCCTGTTAAACGTCGAAACTTTTCTCCTTCTAACTTTTCTATTTCCTTATATTTCATGCTTTCAAATACTTCATCTTACACTCCCTCTAACAATTTTGAAAGAAGTCTAATGTTTTGCCCCTATTAAGATTTATTGATTTAGTTGTAGTAGTTGAAATAGCGCAGTTACTCACCCCATAAATTTGGTGCTCTCTTTCAATCAAAGGTGTCTTGCTGCTTGAAATGTTTTCTTTGTAAAAATTTGGCTTATCTTTATATCAGCTCATTCAAACAGCATTAACATAACTTATGCCTTTTTTGGATGTAGAAATTTTCTAGGAATTGTCTTTTTGAATTCTATGGTATTTTGTTTAACATTGAAACAAGAGTCCAGTGTCAAGCACTGGAATGACAGCAATCTACTTCATACCGCGATTCATTCGCGGTATCTCAGCCGCTAACAAGCAGTGGGATGACGAATTACTTAACCGTCATACCGCGATTCATTCCACAACTGTACGAACATTACAATTTGAGCCTACCAGAAGGATGTCATCCCAGTGCCCAGACACTGGGATCCAGGAAACTTAATTTCAACCAAGTGGCTGCATAATAAAGGCTAGATCCCAGTGTCACGCACTGAGATGACAAAAAAGGAGCACTGGAATGACATCACAGGGGCACTGGAATGACACCATTTTCGGTCTCTTAAATTGCTTTAGCCACAAACATTAAGAAATTTACCAAATGAAAAAAAAGGCAAAAGAAGCCCCGTAGTGCGAGTTTTGACCCTCTAATACTTTAAATTGGCGCTGTAATAATTTGCTGACGCTTAGTTTAAGCGCGATTTGGCTGAATGTAGAAAAAATTTAAAAGACATGCAGCCGCTATAATTTTATGTAATCCGCCAAAAAATACCCTAAGTTTTTTACTGAATTTTGTCATTGAACCTGCGCAGATCAAAAACAAGTTTTGAGTCAGAAATACCCTTAATACTATAATAAGGGCGCTGGCGGAATTTGTCAAGTAGGTTTTGCATTTAACTTAAAGTAAAAAAAACAGAAATGTTCTGGTTTGAGGTTTAATTTAATTGCCGGAATTTACAATTGGGAGTTGCCTGTATGAGCTTTGAAAGAGGTACTATTCATTTGATAATTCAAAAAACTTGAAAGAATAAAGATAGCTATTGAAATTATCTTGATTTACATCAGTTATCCAAGTTTGACATTGAATACTTAACACTTCCTCTATTAACGCCTTTCTGTAATGTTTATCCAGATGAAACATTATATCATCAAGTAGAAGAAGTGGTGCCTTATTGTAATGAATACACCTTGCTTTTACACTGGATAAAATAATAGAAAGTAGTAATAACTTTTGTTCTCCAGTGGAGCACAGATTTATTGGTACGTTTCTTTTTTGACAAAAAACCCGAAAATTATCGTTATGCACACCAAAGGTTACTCTACCAGTCAATGAATCTTTTTCTCTGTTTTCCTTTAGACGATTCTGAAAATATTCTGCAGTATCGTCCAAAGTTAGCTGGCTGCTGAATTTCAAACTTGCCTTCGGAAAAAACTCACTGGAATGGTTATCAATTGTGTCTTGTAGTATCTTTAAAACAGACGATCGCATATGTAAAATACTAACTGCATTGACGGCCATTATGTTTTCAAGACTAGAGAGCCAATTTTCGTCCAAGGTGTTCTCTCTCAACAGTTTACTTCGCTCACGTTTAGCTTTTCTGTGTTTCATGTAGCAGCAAGTGTAATTTTCCTCAAACAGTGAGACTATACGGTCTAAAAATTTTAATCTATCACTTGGAGAATTAAGAAGAACATAGTCCATTTGTGGAATCAGCCATATTACATTGGATATCTTATACAAAGATGAATAACTCGATTGCGTTTTTCCATCAATTTGTATTAGTTTCTTATCAAAACTCTTTGCGATACCAATTGAATTAAAATCCATTCCATTAAAAAAATCATAGTGCACTACCCAATCTTCATTACTGAATCTATTTTGTATCTCACTGGCTTTTGCTTTTTTCATTCCATTGCTTTTAGCAAGCAACGAGATTGCTTCAAGTATATTAGTTTTACCAATACCATTCTTGCCAGTTATCACAACCGAGCTATCATCTGAATCCAGTTCAAAGTTTGAGTGGCTACGAAAATTATGTAATTTCAGCTTTTTTATGTAGCAATGGGTAGCCATTAACCTATTCTTTAGTTTATATTCTCTTTACTTCTTCCAGAACCTCATCAACATGTCCACTAACTTTTACATTTTTCCAGATCTTCACTATTTTACCTTTTTTATCTATTAAAAAAGTAGTGCGTTCTATTCCCATATACTTTTTGCCAAACATACTTTTCTCTACCCAAACACCATATTTTCCCAACATTTCAGCATTCTCATCAGAAACTAAAGAAAACGGCAGAGAGTATTTTGCTTTGAAGTTAGTGTGGCACTTAACACTATCTTTTGATACACCAATTATCACTGTGTCAAGGGAAGAAAAATCATCTATTTTATCTCTAAAGCCTTTTGCTTCCATCGTACAACCCGGAGTATCGTCTTTAGGATAAAAATAAAGAACTACATTTTTTTTATCAAAAAATTCACTCAGTGATAAATTTTCACCAGAATCTGTTGGTAAGCTAAAATCAGGTGCATTATTTCCTACTACTAACTCCATACCTTGCTCCATTGATAACACTTCTATCTATAGTAGTATATTGTAGTCAGAGTATCAAATTTTATATATAGCTAACACAGATAAGATTCTTGACAGGGGGCTTATTGATAACTGCCTTCTCGGCTTGCCGCTTTTGATAAAGTGTGGTTTTCAAGACCATATCAATAGATCCTATTAAAAATCAATCGAATCTTCACATGTTTGTTCTTCATAAAAGAAGTTCAATGTTATCGTAGTACCAAGTTTTGCTTCACTTTTAATGTCAAAAGTTCCACCCATTAACTCTACTAATTTCTTGCTTAGCGGCAATCCGATGCCCGTACCTTCATTTCTATATCCCGAATCTGCTTGGCCAAAAACAGACATAACTTTATATATATCCTGCTGCATTATTCCTATTCCATTGTCATGAAACTCAATAGTTAATAAGTTTTTTTCTATATTTTCTTTTACCACCATTCTTATTAAACCACCCTTTGGGGTAAATTTGATTGAGTTTGATAATAAGTTTATTATAACTTGTTTCATTCTCTTAGGATCTGCAATAACTAATAATTGCTTATTAGGTATCTCTTTTTTTAAATTAATCTCAGTTTCTCTTAATTTAGGTAATAGCATATTTATGCATGAATCCATTATTTTGTTCAGGTTAAACTTCACTTTTTCTACTGTTAAACTACTTGATTCAGCTTTAGAAAAATCGAGCACATCATTAATTAAGGTAAGTAAGTGTGTTCCTGCATTATATATATCGTCTGCATACTCCTTGTATTGAGAATTATCCATTGAACCTAAAGTTTTATTTTTGATCAACTCCGCAAATCCAATAATAGCATTAAGAGGTGTGCGTAATTCATGTGTAAAGCTTGCAAAAAACTTTAGCTTGTTTGCATTTTCTTGCTCTAATGTCTCTTTTATCTGCTGTAATTCAATGTTAGTTTTATGTTGCTTGGCTAGCATTTGGGTATTAGAAAAGTGCAAATAGAACATTATTAATATTAAAATTATTAATAATAAGCCTAAGAATGTTAAAAATAGGCCATATGCTATAATATAAGAATTATTGTAGTTTCGAAGAATCTTCAAAAAAAACGACGGTTTAATGCTATTTTCATGGAATATAGGGAAAATAGAAGTTAATGTATTTCCTGTAGTATAAAATATTTCTTGGTTACTTAATAGTTTATCAATTTCATCGTTTGTAAGTAACTGTTCATAATCATAATCTTGAGTGTTAAAATTACTGAATATTATTCTGCCGTTTTGATCATACAGTATTAAGCTGAAATCCTTTACTTTGCTCACTGATTGTAATAATTCAGCACGCAGTTTTACCAGTTGGTTTATGTAATCAAAACTTTTGTATTTAATGTGATGCTTTTCTATTAGTAAATAATGGTATTTTTTTATTATGCCATTTTCCAGTACACTTTTTAAGTTTACACTTGAATCACGGTAAGAAGAAAGGAAATTACTCCTTAGTAAATAATTACAATATATCACACTGAATAAAATCATAAAGATCGATGAGAGTAATACAATAACTTTTGTGTATTTGTTTTTCTCCAGTGCAGAAAACATTAATTTACCTAGCTTATACATATCCTTCTTATTGTGAAACAACGGTTTTTATGTTATTAATAATAAAATTTAGCATATAATATTTTATGACAATTTTTCCTATCTTGCCAGTTTATTCTCCTGTTAATATAAATTTTTCTCATGGCAAAGGTATCTACCTATATGATGTTGATGGTGAGCGCTACGTAGATTTTCACTCTGGAATAGCCGTTAGTAGCTTAGGTCACACTAATTCACGATTAATTAGTGCTCTTAAATTCCAAGGAGAAAAATTATGGCATATATCAAATACCTATAATATACCTGCTGCCAATAATTTTGCAGAAAAATTAATAAACAACAGTTTCGCTGACACTGTATTTTTCTCAAATTCTGGATCAGAGGCAGTAGAATGTGGGCTTAAGATTGCTAGGGTCTATCAAAACGGAAAAGGCAATAAAAACCGTCACAGAATTTTAACATTCCATGGTGCATTTCATGGAAGAACCTTCCTAACTTGTGCTGCAAACGATAAACAGAAATTTTCTGAATTACTGAGTCCCTGTATTGATTGGTGTGATAATATCGAGCCCAATATTGAGAGTGTAAAGAAAGCAATTTCAAGTGGTATAGGTGTTATATTAATAGAACCAATACAAGGGCAAGGTGGTATCAAAGTAATGGATGATACCTTCATGAGGGAACTAAGAAAGCTGTGTGATGAAAATGACATATTGTTATTTTTTGATTGCGTGCAATGCGGTGCTGGTAGGACAGGAAAATTATTTGCATACGAACATATAGGAGTGGAACCTGATATATGTGCTCTTGCAAAGGGAATAGGCGGGGGGTTTCCGCTAGGGGCTTGTCTTGCAACTGAAAATGCTGCTAAATACATGGCAGTTGGTATGCACGGTTCCACTTTTGGTGGCAATCCGCTTGCAACCTCAGTAGGTAATGCTGTACTCGAAGAATTGCTCAGCCCCGGCTTTTTGAAAAATGTTGAAATTAGAGGTAAATACCTAAAAAATAAACTAGAAGACTTAGCAAGTAAATTTCCAATAATAGAGGAAGTAAGAGGGAAAGGGTTAATGCTTGGAATAAAGGTGAAAGCAAACAATAAAAAGTTTGCAGAAGAATTAAGTCATCGCGGCTTGCTTACTGTTGGGGTAACATCAGATAACGTTGTGAGAATTTTACCTCCGCTCATTATCACTGAAAAAGAGATTGATGAAGGCATCGAGATTTTGACTCAATATTTATCTGAGAAATCTTCTGATTAAGCGCTACGTACAAGCAGATGCAGGGTATCCGTTCAGCCAATGGCGTCAACTTAAGAGCCTCCATTAGCAAACTCTCCTAAAGACATGATGGCGTTTGGACTTATCTACCTTATCGCGGCTGTCCTGGTCGGATTTTAACTTTGGCGCGTATACTTAAAAAGGGCTTGAAAATCTTTTGGCGAACAATTTACGACAAGCACTTGATAGAGTTTCTGCCTCATTACACCAAATAAAACTGAAAAATTTAAACGATACTCAGTAATTTGATCTGGGTTCCAAGGCCCTTGTGCATCACACATATGAAGCGATAATATATTACACATAACTAAGTTCGCCCAAAATTCTTGTAATACAGCCTCTCCAGAAAAATTCTCTAATTCTGCACCTATTTTGAGTCGTTTATAGCACTCCTCTATGTGCCACCTTAATACATAAGCTTTGCTGATGTCTTCCAAAGTAAATTTTCTCGGTCAAAAAGTGAGGTCTTCTGTTTCTCCATTGGCTAATGTAAGTACTATAACCCTTACTTTTTGTCCTTTCATTTTATTTTCTAGCTTTTTGTTTTCTAGTATAAAATCAAAATCTAGTTCGCCAGCGTTCCCATAGCTTGCTATAATTTCTTTTTTGCAAGCGAAAAATAAAGTCTACTTTTAATTCATAAGGACACACTTTAGACTTTTTTGTTGAAATAAAGCAGAAACAAAAGTGCTGTTTCTTGCACTCTTTGGATAATTTAATGATAAAAAATTTAGAGAGAAATTTTACACACTATCGCTGATATTTTTCCTTAAGTTGACGCCATTGGGAGAACGGTTACGTTTTAACAGAGTGGCTTCTCAATGAAGAGATTCTGAAGGAAAGTATATGAATATCTGCTTTAACAATAAAACGGGTTTTGTGTCATTCCAGTACTCCTCTCTTATAATTCACGTATTTAAGAATGACTTCTGCTAAACCTTTACTAATTCCAGGTACGTTTTGAATTTCAGCCAGAGAAGCTTTGCTTATATTTTTCACTGAACCAAAATAAGACATCAACGCTTTTTTTCTTTTGTTGCCAATGCCGGGTATTTTCCTTAATTGTGAAACTATAAACTGTTTATCGCGTTTTTTTCTATGTGAAGTTATCGCAAAACGGTGGGCTTCATTACGCAGCGATTGTAAGTAAAGCATGACTTTGCTGTCATTTGCCAGACTGAATTCTTCCCTGCCCAGCATATAAAATCTTTCATTTCCTGCGTTACGATCAGGACCTTTTGCCATACAAGCAAAAGGAACGTTTATATTCAATACTTCCAGTACATTCTGTACTATGGAAACATGTCCTGGTCCACCATCAATCAGTAAAAAATCAGGTATTATGCCTTTTATATTGCCGGAGAAACGTCTGGTTAGCACTTCCCTCATCATTTTATAGTCATCGCCTGAAAATTTTTCCTTTATAGTAAATTTTCTGTACTCACTCTTTAAAAAACCCTCCTGCCCTGCAACAACCATTACACCAATTTGTTGATTTCCAGATATATGGCTATTGTCATAAACCTCGATACGCTTTGGAATGTTTGGTAACAAGAAGATTTTGCTAAGCTCTTCAAGCTTTTCTAGATTATTTCTATAATCGATAAGCTTCTGCTCTAAGCTATGCTGAGAGTTATCATAAACAAATTTCAATAAATCACGCTCTTTTTTATTCTTTGCATGCAGAACTTTTACTGGCTTTTGAGCAACCTTATATAGTGCTTGTTCTATAATTTCTTTATCCACAATAGAATCTGGAACGTAAATTTGTATTGGAGGTATGTTAGCTGAATTATAAAAATTGACCAAAAAGGTGGATAAAATTTCATCATTTGAGTGATCACCACAGTTCTCAGCAAAGTAAGGAGTGCTGCCGTAGTTGTCTTTATTTCTAAACGATAACACACTAATACATGCTAGATCCTCTTCACGTGCAATACTGAAGAAATCTGCATCTTTTTCAAAAGAAAAATCCGTGTGCTGTATTTGAATTTGCTCAAGAAACTTTACCCGATCTCTATATATAGCAGCAAGCTCATAGTTTTCTTCACTGCTGTACTTTCTCATTGTGAAAAGTAACTGTTCTTTTACTTCCTTATTTCTTCCAAGCAATGTATTTCGTGCCTGTTTTACTGATTGGCAGTAGTCGTCTTTTGTGATTTTGTTTATGCATGGTGCTGAGCAGCGCTTAATTTGATATTCAATACATGGTCTTTTTGTTGAGGAAAAGTATTGATCTGAACATACTCTTAGGAGAAAAGCTTTTTGCAATGACAATATAGTTTGCTTAACAGCAGCGGCAGATGTAAAGGGACCATAATAATGAAACTCATTCTTCTTAAATTTGCCTCTATATTTCGCTATTCTTGGATAATCGTGTTTAGAAATTGTGATATAAGGATAAAATTTTCCATCCTTGAGCACAATATTATAAAGTGGTTTCAATGATTTTATTAACTGTGCTTCAAGAAGCAGTGCTTCGATTTCATTCTCAGTGATGAATATTTCAACCTTAATAACCTGTAAGAGCATAACTCTAATTCGTTCAGAAAGGTTTTCGAATTGAAGGTAGTCGGATAACCTCGACTTCAAGTTTTTTGCTTTTCCAACATATAAAACTTTATTCTTATCTCCAACCATCTTATACACGCCACAGGACTGTGGAGATGATTTGATTTGTTCTTTATATTGCCTGAGCATTTATCCATTGCTTAACCTGTATGAGGTTAAAATCTGTTACTAAATGAAAGATGGAAACTACATTTTCAAGCAAAGATAATCTGTTTCTTCTCAGCTTATCAGAATCACAGTTAATCTTTACACTGTCCATAAACTGATTGATAAACGGAGCAAAACCAGCAAGTTCATCAAGTGCTGCATTAAAGTGGTTATTTTTTATTGCTTGTTTTATGTTTTTACAAGTAGTTATAGCACAATTTGATAGCGCAATTTCTTCATTTTCAATCAAAAACCTCTTACCGTAAGATGCACTATAAGTAGTGCCATCACTTTTCCTTACTTTGCTCATCATGTTACTGACTCTTTTGTAAGTGCTTAGAATCTGTTCACCTTCTGGCGTACTAAGATAACGATCCAATATAACAGTTTGCTTTTCTGCTGTCAGCAGATCATTAATATCGATTTTATATAGTATTGAATCTACAACATCTTGCCTTATATCTCTATTTTTTAAAATAACCTTGAATCTTTCTAAGCAGAATTTAAATACTAGTTCTGAAATTTGTTTTCTATTTGGCTTATCAACTGACGCTGTATTTTTATTAAATAGAAGCCTTGAATATAAAGATACTGACTTGTCTATCATTAGCCTAATTGGAATATACAAATTATTTTCAAGTATTGTCCTAATTATACCAATTGTCATTCTCCGCAAACCAAACTGATCATACGAACCAGAGATTTTCTCACCTGCTGCAATTAAACCAACTAAGCTATCCACTTTGTCTGCAATTGACACAGCAATTGCTGAAGGGGATTTAGGACACTCCTGCTCTGGCCCGATTGGCTTATAGTGTTCAGTTATAGCTTCCACTATTTCTCTATCTTCTTGAAAATAAGAAGCATAATATCCACCCATTACTCCTTGTAATTCTGGAAACTCTCTTACTATCGATGTTGCCAAATCAGCTTTCGCCAAATATGCAGCACGTTCAACTTTTATCAGCGAAGCATGTGGAATAAATATAGCTATATACTTTGACAGAGCCGTAATACGCTTCACCTTTTCCCCCACGCTGCCAAGAGAAGCATGAAATAATATCGAACCTAATTTTTTGACATAATAATCTAGATTTTCCTTTTTATCTTGAGATATTAAAAATTGGGCATCAGCAAGACGTGCTTCTAATATTCTTTCGTGCCCTTTAACAACTTCACCATTGTTGACGTTGACAACAGTGACAAAGTGTGAAATTCTCTTTCCATTACTTAAAGCAAGGTATTTTTGTTGTGTATTAACTATACTAAGTATTACTTCCTTCGGTAATCCAAATGACTTTTCTTGATTTACTTCACCAAACAGTACGATTGGCCACTCTATAAGCCCCGTTAGTTCATTCAGTAGATAATCATTTTTCTCAAGTTGTAAATTCTGCTCTTTTGTGAATTTATTAATCTGATCTAGTATAAATTGCTTTCTTTTGTCCATTTGGAGAATTACACTGTTTTTTTCTAGCAATTCAAAATAGTCTTTAGGTGTTTTAACAGTAAGCGCCCTACCACTTGAGAGAAATCGATGGCCATATGTTGTGTTAGATGTTGTAATCCCTGCAAAAGATACAGGTATTATCTCGTCATTTAAAATGCATAAAATGTTTTTGATTGGCCTAACCCACCTTTCTTTTCCTTCGCCCCATCTCATACTTTTTGGCCAAGAGAAATTTTTTAATATTTCTCCTAGTTGATTTTTAAGAAACTCTTGAATGTTAAATGAGCAGCTTTCTCTTTTAATGAAGTAAAAATTCTCATTATTTACTTTTCGAACGAGCAAATCTTCTTCATTTTTCTGATATTTTCTTAAAAAACCTTCGATAGCACTTTTTGGTGCATTAATGTTTGGTCCCTTAACTTCGTTATTGGAATCCTTTAGCTCCAAAGCATTTATGTTGTCAACAAATAGAGTAATGCGACGTGCCGTTACAAAAACCTCCATTGATGTAAATTTTACATTATTTTTGTTAAAAACATTGGCAATACAGCTCTTAACTTGAGTTGTAGCTACATTCTGCATTCTCGGTGGTATTTCTTCTGAAAGGCACTCAAATAATAACTGCAACGACATACGCTATTTACTCATGTACAATTCACAACATTTTTTTGTTAGCTCTCTAACTCTACCAATATAAGCTGTACGTTCATTCACACCAAGCACACCTCTTGCATCAAGCAGATTAAGTAGGTGACTAGTTTTAATACATTGATCATAAGCTGCCATTGGTAGCTCCTTTTCAATAAGGAACTTACACAATTTTTCCGTATCTTCGAATTGCTGCTGTACCACTTTAGTATCATAATAATCTAATGCTAGATAAGAAAATTCATATTCTCTTTGTTTAAAAATATCTCCGTAAGTTACACCGTTATCGTTCCAAATTATATCATAAACATTATCTACACCTTGTATGCACATTGCTAAACGTTCCAACCCATATGCCACCTCACCAGGAATCATCTTGCAGTCAATCCCTCCAACTTGCTGTATATAAGTAAGCTGTGTTACTTCCATTCCATTGCATGTAACTTCCCACCCAAGTCCTGATGCACCAACACTTGGATTTTCCCAATCATCTTCAACAAACTTAATATCATATTTTTCTGTAGATATGCCAAGAACTTTTAAGCTATCTAAATAGACGTCTTGTAAATTATTACCAGATGGCTTTATTATAACTTGATATTGGTGATGTTGATACAAACGATTAGGATTATCACTATAGCGCCCATCTGCTGGCCTAATTACTGGTTGTAGATATGCAATTTTTGTCGGTTTTGTATCAATTGCAGACATAATTGTTGCAGGGTGTAATGTGCCAGCACCAACTTCAGATGTGTATGGGTGAAGTATAACGCACCCTTCACCAGCCCAAAAATCTTGCAACTCTTTTATTATACTTTGTAAGTTCACACAAATTGTACACTTTTTATACTAAATATATAAATAAATAAGTACTATTCAATACCTATTTTTTTAACAGTATCATGTAAATAATCACCTAAAACTGCTGAACTTTCCCTCACATACTGAATTATGCTTTTATTTAGGACAATTGCATCATGCATAGTTAAATCGCAGAATATAAATGCTGTTAAATACACTAAAATCACCGCATAAAATGTGTGAAAAATTCCCTCAAATGTAATTGACATTGCATTATTATAGCTGAGCTGTATTGAACTTATTGGCCATGGTTTTATCACTTCTACGACATTAAAAAATACGTAAGGTATAATAAGAAAAAAGAAAAAGTGCATAAAATCATTAAACCAAAATGGGCATTGAAACATCTGCTTACATATATTCCCATATAGTTTACTTACAGCATAATAGATTGACATTATTGCTGGCATTGAAAGTGCTACAGTCAGTACTTGCCCTGACGCTATTTGTATTACTATGTCTTCACCACTGTTTGCTGAAGGGTCCTGAGCATGAAAAATAAATATTCCAATTAATTGCATTACTAACATAACTATTGCCAATTTTGTAAAAATAGCAGCTACAACTATTCCTGAATTTGGCATTTTATATAGTAAATATTCGCCTCCATATGTAAGAGTTAATATAACATCGACAATAAATAATATTAAAAAAGAAGACCAATAGTTCTGCCAACCTGGTAAATATCCTATTCCCAAAAAAGAGCTTACTGTTTTGGCAGGAAAAACCTTGCCTAGCATCTTTCCCAAAAATTCAAAAAAAATCCCCATGTTCTAAGTAACACTTGGTTTATATTATTTATAATACTGTATTGTAACGGACTTATCAACAACTTAAAACATGTATTGGAAAACTTTAAGTAATATGCAGCAACAGTAGAAGAACATGCGCCAAAAATTTAATAATTTTATAGGGCTTATGCACTTAAATTTTTTGCAATATCAAGTGCAGCGTAAGTGAATATTGCACTTGCACCCGCACGTTTGAAACCAATCAAAGATTCATAAATCACCTTGTCATAATCTAGCCAGCCATTATTTGCAGCAGCTTTTATCATTGCGTACTCACCGCTTACTTGGTAAGCAAAAATCGGAAAATTAAACTTATCACTTGCTGTTTTGATAATATCCAAATATGGCATACCAGGTTTAACCATAATAAAATCTGCACCTTCATTTATATCCATTTCAATTTCGCACATTGCTTCACACGCATTTTTATAATCCATTTGATAACCACTTTTGTCTATAGAATGTGATAGCCCACATGAACCAACGACTTGCCTGAATGGAGCATAGAAGCTAGAGCAGTATTTTACTGCATAAGATAATATTAATACGTCTTGAAAGTTGTTATCATCTAATGATTTTCTGATTCTTCCTATTCTACCATCCATCATATCAGAAGGAGCAACTATATCACATCCTGCTTTCGCTAAAGCAAACGCTTGCTTACACAGCACTGATATAGTTTCATCGTTTTCTACATCCATCTGATTGGCTTTTAAAATGCCGTCATGGCCGTGAATAGTGTATGGATCCAATGCAACGTCTGCAATAATACCAATTTCAGGTACCTTTAATTTTACAGCACAAATTGCTCTGCAGATTAAGTTGTCAGAATTATATGCTTCCTCAGCGTTTTCAGATTTTAATTTACTATCAACTACAGGAAAAATTGCAACAGCATTAATTCCTAAATCTTTAGCTTCCTTAACTATAGACACTAATCCATCTATTGAATAACACTTTATACCTGGTAAGCCAGAAATTGGTTCAGTTGTTTCTTCTCTGTCATGAACAAATAGAGGAAAAACTAAATCATTTATTGATAAACTATTTTCACTTGTTAAATTGCGAACCCATTTGCTCGAGCGCCTGCGTCTTAATCTTGTATTTGGGAAATTAAACATTGGATCCAGGCAAATTCCCAGTAAAGAGCAACACCCCTGAAATGAGTATCACCCAAAACACTGATATTGGTAAAAATACTTTCCAACCAAGGCGCATTAGCTGATCATATCGATAACGAGGTATTGTTGCTCTAATCCAAATAAATACGAATAAAAGTATAACTATCTTCAAAACGAACCAAATCAAACCTGGAATTTTATAAAGCAAACCAAGTTCTAACGGAGGATACCACCCTCCTAGAAAGAATATCGTCATCATAGCACTTGCTAAAATCATATTTGCATATTCTCCAAGAAAAAAAAGGGCAAAAGGCATGGATGAATATTCAACGTTATATCCAGAGACAAGCTCTGCTTCAGCTTCTGGTAAATCAAATGGGTGACGATTAGTTTCTGCAAGCAAAGAAATAAAAAATATTATTCCTATAGGCATTAGTAGCAAATCAACCCAAAATGGCATATTGTGTTTCGCTACCACCATCTCTCCAAGGTTCAACGTACCAGTTGTAACAACAACTGTAGCAACTATTAAGCCTATTGAAATTTCATATGAAATCATCTGAGCAGCCGACCGTATAGCGCCAAGGAATGCATAATTGGAGTTGCTTGACCAGCCTGCAATAATTACGCCGTATACTCCCAGCGACGATATAGCTAGCACATAAAGCACTCCAACATTAATATTTGCTATAACCTTAGGAATAACTACTTGCTGGCCATTTTCTACAATTACTTCAGCACCAAACGGTATAACTGCCCAGGCAATTAATGCCAAGATAAAGGTAAGCATTGGAGCCATAATGAACAGTATAGTGCTCGCTCTAAATGGTATTATCGGCTCTTTAATTATGAGTTTGATGGCATCTGCAAACGGCTGCAATAGCCCAAAAGGTCCAACTACACTTGGGCCGTGCCTCAGTTGAATTGCAGCAAGGACCTTACGCTCAAAGTATGTCAAATATGCAACTGAAAGTAGTAGAGGTACTAAAATAAATAAAATATTAACTAGCGTGTTCATAAAAAGCTTTAGTACAATCTGCCATTATTTTTGAAGCGCGACTTATTGAATCCGTCATATAAAAATTACACTCCTTTAAAGTAAAAGGTGTATTACTTAAATTTATTTTACCATTGCTAATTGGTACCCATGTGTTCTTTACCACTTGATCAGCATTTCTAAACTGTGGACCGATAGTATCTAATTTTTTTCTCACGTCAAATAAACTATCATATGGTAAAGAGAGATCCAAATATTGCGAGAGATTTTTAATAATTAACCAATCCTCCTTCGCTTCACCTGGAGGAAATACAGCTAAATTTGTTCTTTGCACTCGACCTTCAGTGTTTACATAAGTTGCATATTTTTCTGTATATGCAGCACCAGGCAAGATAACATCTGCCACATGTGCACCCTTATCACCGTGATGACCTTGATAAATTACAAATGTATTTTCTAATTTTGATGTATCAATTTCATCTGCACCAAGAAGATAAACTACTTCTATTTCACCACTTTCTGCATGTTCCAATATTTGATTAATATCCCTTTCGCCTTTTTTAGGAACAAACCCAATATCTAGCCCACCAACTCTTGCTACAGCTTTATGCAGCACATTAAAGCCATTCCAGTCATCTCTGACCATGTTAAATTTTTCTGCAATTTTGCCAGCCAGAACTAGAACTGATTCAGAATCGTCTCTTACTAATGCATCTTGACCGATAATCAGCATAGGGCTCTGAACAGCACTCAGCAGCTCACAGAACTTATGATTTCCATTTGCTATTTCACTCAAAATACCAGGATTATCGCCCAATTTCTCAACATGATATAAATATTCAATGTCAGGACCAACACTTGCAACAGGAAAGTTGCCCTGTAAATATCTCTTTCTCAATCTTACGTTAATGATCGGTGCTTCTATCCTTGGATTTGTATTTATAAGCAGACACAAATCTGCATTTTCTATACCTTCAATAGTGGTATTGAACACATACGATCCACGATTACTTGGTACAAGCTTTGCACCATCTTGCCTACAGTCTATATTCCCCGAGCCGAGCTTCTGCATCACTTCTTTGAGTAGAAGCATAGACTCACAATCTGCTAAATCACCTGCAATTGCAGCTATTTTATTTGATTTTGTATTCTTTAATTTCTTTGCAGCAACAGTTAATGCTTCATTCCAATCAACTGGGGCTAATTTACCATCTTTTTTTACATAAGGTCGATCAAGACGCTGAACTTTTAGTCCATCATAGGCAAAGCGGGTTTTATCTGATATCCACTCTTCATTCACTTCTTCGCTCAGTCTTGGCAATATCCGCATAACTTCCAGGCCACGATAATCAACTCTAATTGCGCTACCCACAGCATCTAGCACATCTATAGTCTCACAATATGATAGCTCCCATGGACGCGCTGTAAAGGAGTAAGGCTTTGAAGTTAAAGCCCCTACCGGGCAGAGATCTATGATATTTCCAGATAATTCAGAACTAATATGCCTTTTTATGTAAGTGCTAATCTCTACATTTTCTCCCCTTCCGATTCCTCCAAGTTCATTTGTACCTGCAACATCAGACAAAAATCTAACACACCGAGTGCAATGAATGCATCGATTCATCGCAGTCTCAATCAGTGGTCCGAAGTGTTTTTTTGGCACAGCCCTCTTATGCTCATCAAGTCTGCTGGTTCCTTTCCCATAAGCCATCGTGATATCTTGCAAATCGCATTCACCACCCTGATCGCAAATTGGGCAATCAAGCGGGTGGTTAATTAGCAAAAACTCGAGTACTCCTTCGCGTGCTTTTTTAACCTTAGGGGTATCAGTGTGAATAACCATCCCTTCTGCAACTGGCATTGCACAAGAGGCTACTGGTTTTGGAGGCCCACCCTCCACTTCAACCAAACACATTCTGCAGTTACCAGCAATTGCTAAACGCTCATGATAACAAAAACGTGGAATTTCAACGCCCACAACTTCACAAGCTTGAATTATAGTGAGCCCATGCTCTACTTCACATTCCTTAGAATTAATAGTAACTTTAACCACAACTATTATACAGCTTCCCACTTTATAGGATTGCCGCTCACCTCATCTTCAACCAGATTGCCGTTGTCATATTGAGCAGACATATAATTCATGCGCGAGTCACGATCTATATATCTAACAGGTTTTACCGGTTTATCTTTATACATTTTTTGCTCAGCTTTCTTACGCTGAGTAGGGTTATTTTTACTAGCTGTCTTTGCTTTCCCACCTGCTGCCATATAAACTCCTAAAAACTTTTCATTCTATTTTAACACTTAAGTATATAGCGTCAATATTTAATAACTTTAAAATTTCAATAGATCTCTTATTATAATCATTTTACAATCATTGTTTAAATAAAAAGTTACCCCTTGATGCCATTCCAGCGCATGACGCACAGCTGTACGAACATTGCAATTTGCAGGCAATTTGCGTGGCAGATTCAAGTAGCTGACACTGGGATGGCTTTGTTGCATCGCTACTTATGAAAGGCTAACTATAGTTAGGATTATAAGCAACCTATTGAAAATCTTGTTTTTTTGCAATCAATCTGATCAAATTTAAGAATAGTAATTTGTTATTTATATTAATAAATTTAATTCTATTGAAAATAGCTAAAGCATTGAAATTCTTGAATTTTAGCCGGATTGGTGAATGGTAGTGAAATTTCTTTTACTCAAATTTAGGTATTCACTGACCGTTCTTGTTATAAATACCAGAATAATAAGCTACTAATATTCGCCATCTTTTTTATCTTTAATCCATCATAGCTAGCGATGCAACAAAGCCATGGAAAAGCTACTTGAATGACACCAATGAGTGATAGAAAGTTCTGCAAGAAGTCATTAATTGCAAAAATTTAATGTAAGTGGTAAAGTAGAACCACTGAATAAAAAATATATGTTAATTAATACAACGTCGGAGCTGGAGGACATATGTGAGGGATTGATAGCAAAAAAGCCGAAATTTATAGCAGTTGACACGGAGTTCATTAGAAATAATTTAATCTACTACCCAAAATTATCGTTAATTCAAATTTCTTACGGAGAGAAGAGTTTTATTGTAGATGCATTAGTGCCAGAAATTGATCTATCATTCATTAAGAAAATAATGCTAAATCAGGGGATAACCAAAGTGTTTCATAGCTGCCGGCAGGATATAGAATCCTTACTCACTGTGTTTAAATGTATTCCCACTCCCATTTTTGATACCCAAGTTGCTGCTATGTTTTGTCATTATTATCATGACTTCATTGGTTACTCAAAAGTAGTGGAGCAATATCAAGGGATAGCACTGGATAAAATTAAAGCTAAAAATTCAGATTGGTTAAGGCGTCCATTGTCCGAAGATCAGTTAGATTATGCAGTAAAAGACGTGGTACACCTATATGACCTATACCAAATATTGTGCAATAAACTTGAAGAAAATAATAGGATGGGTTGGTTTCAAGAAGAGATGGAATCAATAGTTGATATAAATAAGTATTTACATAGCCCAAAAGATGCATGGAAGAGGATTAAATTTAATTATGAAGTAAATCCAAGATTGATACTAACTGTTAAAGCAGTTAGTGAGTGGCAAGAAACCTTAGCACAGCGCTATAATATGAACCGTAATAAAATAATCAATAATGCTGTAATAGCTGATTTTATTGAAAAAAATGTAGAGCATGTTGATGAGATTTTAGATGACCTCAAGAGGAATACAAAAAATATAAAAGATGCAGATTTACTAGAGTTTGTAAATATTTTTAATGAAAATGAGAGAAATTGGATGCAGCAAAACAACACCTTATCGAGTAATTATGACAAATCTGTACTTGATATACTCTCAATTATTTTAGATAGTAAATGTAAAGAAAGTAACATATCAAGGAAATTAGTTTCTTCAAAAGATGAGTTAACCGGGTCAATATCTGGACAGACAGATAAATTATTCAAGGGGTGGAGATATGATTTTTTTGGTAGGTCAATCGAATTATTTCTGAACACAAACTCGAGGTTTGAAATTTCAGCAGTGAAATCCGCAAATAATATAACCAAAATTCAGAGTAATTTGGTGGAGAATAACTGTTGCTAAAGTAACTTAGATTTATCGACAATCGTCATCCCGCTAGGTGTTAGCGGCTAAGAGATACCGCGGCGGTATGACGGTTAAGTAGGGTGTCATCCCAGTGCCCAGACACTGGGATCCAGGAAAATTGATTGTAAACGAGCAAACATTTTCGATAAAATTACCAAAAAGCTAGATCCCAGTGTCAAGCACTGGGATGACAAGAGAGGGAGGCTACTGGGATGACAGCTACCCTGACAACCGTCATCCCGCTGCTTGTTAGCGGCCAAGTGACGGTATGACGTAGAGCTACGTGTTTAGGTTTAATGAATTCACTATTTTTTTTACTTGAGAAAAAACATACTCTTTGCTTACACTGGTATCGATAATAAAGTCACTCATCTTCCTTTTCTCCTCAATAGATAACTGAACATTGAAGATTAAATTTAGCTTTTCTTTATCTATGTTGCGTTCGTTAAGTCTTTGAGCTTGCACAACGCTATCTGCATGGACAAAAACAATAAGGTTGCAATATAAATAAAATTTTGTTTCTAATAGAAGCGGCACATCTAAAACTAAAAGCTTTCTATCGATCTTTTTTTCCTTAGCAATAAAAAATTCTAATTCACGCAGCACAGCAGAGTGAACCAAAGATTGAAATTGTCTCCAATTTTCATCATAGGCTAAGAAATATTTAGACAGTACTGTTCTATCTATTTCACCATTTGCCACCACTCCAGGAAAATTTTTTTCTGCATAACTTATTATGCTTTTATCCACTCTATAAAGTTGGTGTACAACAGAATCAGCATTAAAGACAGCAGCACCAAACTCTTGAAAGCAATTAGTTACAAAGCTCTTTCCTACCCCAATTCCGCCTGTTAGACCTATAATCATATAGCAAAATGCATTAACTTCTTTTGAAACTATATTTACAGTAGCTGCTGTGTCTACTAAAAACCCAAATTTGGCTATGCAGAGGCTCTGATGATACAAGAAAAAATAAACAGCTATCATTTTTTTAGTAATTAAGTAAAATAGAGTGAAAGATTGCGAGGAAGTTTTGAAAAATAAGATAAAAAAGATAGTAATTTCAGGAAAGGAAGTGTGGCCAATCATCGAGGGCGGCAAAGGCATTGCAGTTAGTGATGGAAGATCAAGCGGAGCATTTGCTGCAGCAGATGCTGTGGGTACATTTTCTGGTGCAAATGCTAAGCTTATTGATGATAATGGCGAGTTAGTGCCGCTGATTTACAAAGGCAAAACAAGAAATGAAAAGCATAGTGAATTGATTGAGTATAGTATTGAAGCTGGAATTAGTCAGGCAAGAATAGCAAATGAAATATCAAAAGGTCATGGAAGAATACACATGAATGTACTTTGGGAGATGGGAGCAGCAGAACGCGTGCTTCATGGCATATTAGAAGGAGCGAAAGGTTTGATTCATGGTATTACCTGCGGTGCTGGCATGCCTTATAGGCTTGGAGAAATTGCAGCTAAATATCAGGTTTATTATTACCCTATTATCTCATCGGTGCGTGCTTTTAAAGCATTATGGAAGCGTGCTTACCAAAGAATATCTTCCTATTTGCTTGGTGGAGTAGTGTATGAAGATCCATGGCTTGCTGGAGGGCACAATGGACTCAGTAACAGTGAAGATCCAGAGCTACCACATGCTCCATTTGAAAGAGTTGCAGAGCTTAGATCTTTCGTGAACGAGATCGGTCTTTCAGAAACACCAATTGTTATGGCAGGAGGAGTGTGGCATTTGAAAGATTGGAAACATTGGTTTGACAATCTGCAAATTGGACCGATAGCTTTTCAGTTTGGCACTCGTCCACTTTTGACGAAAGAAAGCTCAATTTCTGCAGAGTGGAAAAAGAAGCTACTCACTTTAGAAGAAGGTGATGTATTTTTAAATAAATTCAGTCCAACAGGGTTTTACTCATCTGCAGTAAAAAATAACTTCATACGTGAGTTGCAGGAACGGAATTCACGTCAAATAAAGTTTTCAGAAAATGCTAGCGAAGAATTTGATAATGAATTTGCAATGGGTAGCAGAGGTAGAAAGATCTACCTTACTGCAAAAGACAAAGAACTGGCAAATACATGGACTAAAGCAGGGTATACAGAAGCAATGAAAACTCCAGATACAACTGTTATTTTTGTGACGCCAGGCAAGTTTGCAGAGATAAGACAAGATCAAATCAATTGTATGGGATGCTTAAGTCATTGTTTGTTTAGCAATTGGAAAGATCATGGTGACCATTCAACAGGACGAAAGCCAGATCCGCGTAGTTTTTGCATACAAAAAACACTGCAAAACGTTATACACGATGGTGATATTGAGAACGAACTCATGTTTTCCGGACATAATGTATATAAATTCAAGCAAGATCCGTTTTATGAGAATGGCTACGTACCGACAGTAAAAGAACTGGTAGAAAGGATATTGACTGGGTATTGAGTCAGCAGTGGCCTGAAAAGTCCATTTTTCACTTTATAAAATGTTTATATTTTACCACCTACTTTATTTGAATAAGTTTTTCTGCCACACTTGAACAAATATCAAAAAAGATTGAATATTTGTATAGAATAGTGTATAATTATTAATGTTTTTTAGGCATTTTTGCCATCAAAATTTCTCGACCCTAAACTGGATTTGACCTTCAAAAAAATATGTAGGATCGAGAACTGGCGCGCCTACTTTAGGGTTTGGTCATCACTTTCGTGGTGGGTCTCAATCCAAATTCCCATGTTAACGTTTCTAGCTCCCGCCTCCTCAAACGCAGCATCCGCACTACGCTTTCCTAGCAGATTCTTTGCCAAAGTTTATAACGTATTGTACTGGTGATGCTTTCGGTTTGTAATACCTTATTCTGTAGTCTGAATATAGACCCAGCGTTTTGTATATCCATTCGCTACTCCACTTCTTCCAACCAAACCTTTTCTTTGCTTTCCTGGCTCGCATTAAGTTGCGTCTTACCTTCTTTTCCACCCAATCAACTATGTTTTTTTTAATTTTTTATTTGTGTAATTCTGTAACTTTGTTCAATCATGTGGGCAATAAAAACCCGTTTGTCATAGAAATAGAATTTTATATCAAACAGCTACTGCCTGCTTAAGCCAATGAATATGTGAATAATACCAGTTCCCACTACACAGGAATCGGATAGACAATGATGCTACTTTACCCCGCTATTCTACTTGCTTCAGTATGGGCTTCTTCTTCGTTATTGTCCCGCGTCATGGGAATTGGTATAAGTACTTTAAGTCTGTGTGAACGTACTTATTCACATATTCATTAACCCATTTCAGTGACTGCTGTGTAAATTAATTGCTTCTTTAAGTCTGGCATTAACAATAACTATAATTTTACGCATTAGAACTTACCATCTTCTTCTTACCACTTTCAACAAGCTTAGAATAAAAGGCGCCAAGTATAGATTTTGACCTTGTAGCAGCCATAGCGGCTGTAAAGAGCTTTGAACGAACGTTACTTCTACCACCTGTAATCCTTCGGTAACCAACAGCTTTACCACTTTCTTTTGGATGCGGTGCAACTCCGGCAAGACTTGCTACTTCTTTTCTGTTTAAGTAACCAAGCTCTGGCATTAAACACAAAAAATCTTGTGATAACTTTTTACCTATTCCAGGAACTGTTTTAAGAATTTTTTGGCGTTGTTGTAATTTGCGGCTTTCATCAATAATCTTTTGTATAGTATCATTGAGTTCGTTTATTTGACTATCGAAAAACTCAATGGTCTTTTGACAGCTTTCTTTTATATGATCATTTTCCGGTGCTTCAAGTCTGCATTTTTCTTGAGTTCTCATTTGCGTAATATCATCACGACGTTGACAAAGTGCAGCCAAAGTTGATTGTTCTGTAGAGGTAGGTACAAATAGAGAGATAGTTCTATGGCGTTCAAATCCATATTGAGCAAGAGCTCTTGCATCTGATCTATCAGACTTTGCTAAAGTTCCGTGAGATAAAATAAAGCTTTTTACTTTACAAGTATTAGCTCGATGCACGGCAATATTTTTGTCGGTAAGAAAATGTGATAAGCCAAGCTCATATTTCCCTGTATTTTCTAAAGTCACTAAAGCATTAGGTAGAATATCTGAAAACTCTTGAAATAATTGTTGCCAACCAGAAGCATTATTATCAAATTCGACAGCATTCTTCTTTTTGTGAATTGCAACGACATTTTTAAATTTTCCGATGTCAATGCCAATAAAATTTTGATAAGATGTAACCATAATAAACCTCGATAGTTTTAGTTAATTTAAGATTGTAAACTGGTGCATATATATGTCCCAAGCAACTATTCAAACGTATCGAGAGATAGGGCTAGCGTACCTTGATACCAACGGTTGTAATACCAATTTCCTTTCGGTCGCGCACGCCCGCTATTCCTAGTGAGCAGGGTTATCTTTCTCTCTTATCTCTTTTATATCACGTTTTTAACTTACAAACTACTATGGCTATACAATAAAGTCGGCCTGGCAATACGCAGATCTTTTATCTTACTCCTTTTTCCCAATTTTGAAAGAAGTCTAATGTATTCTGCGCTTGCTCTTCTCCTAAAAATTTCTCACCATAAACAGGGTTTTGAAAGAAGTCTAGTATCTTTAAAATAAATGTCCATGTGATTCCATAGATAATTTCTGTTTTTTTATTCTATCTGTCCATTTATCATTTTCTACATCTTGTTTGTTGGTTGCTTTTTTTTCTTGCTCAACAATCGCCTTATCTATCTTCTGATGAATTGCATCAATTGCATTAATCGCACCTTTTTTTTTGTATATTTCGCTTTTCCCCTCGATAATTAACTTGATAAAAGTACTTACAACAGACTGCATTTGATTATGATTAACCTGACCTCTTATCAAAGAAGGTAAAGATCCTAATTCCATTATATGTTGACCCATGTTATTCTCTATACTTTCTCTATGCATTAACATTTCATCATCAAATCCTTTCAATACTTCTGATGCTGTTTTACCTTGAAAGGAAAGCCCTAAATTATCTGCTACTTCATTTATTAATAACTCTCTGTTTTCTTTATTATCTTCCAATTTAGCATAATCACTCAATAGATTCATAACTGTAGATACTCTGACTTCAACAATACCATCAACATCTTCATCTTCTAGAGCAATTCCCGACCCCAATAACCTCTCTCTGAGATTTTCGCTTAAAAGATTGATAAATTCTTCATTTGCATCTGATCCTGTGGTTGATATTGTACCATCTAAATAGTTACTTACTTTTATTTGAGTACCTAAGTCATGCTCTATTTGTATTTTTGTCTCATGTTTAAATCCTAATTCTGCACAGAATTTCTGAAAATATTCTTTAATAATATCAAACAAGCTCTTGCCATTATCTTTATAATTTTTTAACTCTTCAGGAATAGTAAGTGACAGTTTACCATCACCGTATGTTACAAAGTCTTCACCATCGTAAGATTCAATTGTAAATTCCAATGAACTGGGCAGATTACATATCTTATCCCCATGCATAACTTGATTTTTGACAGAAAGTATTGGTAGCCTCATGTCAGATCTAATTCTCACATTATTTTGGTTAGCATAATCAATATTTATTACTTTTTTAGGGTTTTCTACTATGAACGACTGTCCAAGTGCAAGTTGGGTTTGCATAAATGGAGCAGCCTCATACCCTGCTTGATTACAATTGGTGACTAGCTCTTCTAAAATAGCATCACTTGGAACTTCTGCCCCAGCGTATCTAAACATTTTCTTGAAAACTTCTTTTGCAAAGGAACGGTAATCCTTGTTTTCATCTTTCTCTGTTGGTAATAGATGGATACACCTTTGGCCAGCATTGTAAAATTCTTCAAATTCTTTCTTGTATGAATCAGTTTTTTGATGATCAGCAGTTTTGGGATTCTCGCAGTGATCCTTCCACAGCTCACCCAATGCATCACTTGCAAGCTCTTTCTTAATATCTTTAAGTACTGAAGCAACAAAAGCTTTGCCACGATCCGTATCTATTTCTCTTGTTCCTTTTTTGTTAAATATTTCGTCATTATATATATCATCACTATTAAAAAGTTCGCTTTTGCGGTGCTTAGCTCCTTCCTTAAGTGCAATAATAAGACTTCTATCTATTTCTTTTCCGTTAATAACAAAATTCATCCTTTGAAAATCTAAGAACATTGTTTCACCAGAATTTGCTAGTTTATTACCTTGATCTGCTCTTAATTTACTAAAATTGAACTCTTTAGCTGTTGCCTTTAATCTAACTACTGGACTATTATTATTTCCCTTCGCCTCTTTCATAATTAACACCTTACTATAAATATGCTGTAAATTGTATCATATAATGATGAATAATTTGATAATATATTAAGGAGTAAGGCCTTTGAGAGTTTTGAGTCTTTAACAAAATTGTAAAGGTATAATGCACCCCATAAATTAGACCAAAAAAAATTGGTTAATCCGAGTAAAAAAGGATTTTGTTACCTGGTATAACTATAGAAGACGACACCAGTCTCTACATTATAAAGTTCCTGCTAATCTCTATTTCCATAATCAAATAAACGCACCATGAAAAATCGGATTACTTCAAAAAAAGTTCCGGACGTCAAGCCTATCCTAGTGCTGCATATCAAGCTCATACTTAGTATGTAAATCTTTGACTAAAGCTACAGCGCATTCTTTTTGAACAATTATACTGATTTTGATTTCAGAGGTTGTGATAGCAAGTATTTCTATCTTTTTTTCGCTTAAAACCTTGAGTGTGCGGTGCATCACTTCAGTGTTAGACATAACACCAATACCAATTATTGAAATTTTAGCTATATTATCGTTTATAGCATAATTTTCATTCTTATTCAGTAACTTTTCCATTAAATCAATATCAAATTTGGAGATAACAAAACTTGACCCATGTATCATATCAATTTTAACGTTTGCCCCTACTATATCTCTTAAAGTACGCAAGTTATTTGCAAGGTTAGTGAAAGTGACAAGAGCTTCATTAGTGCTATAAGTTATTCCAGTAATTAAGTATCTCTCTAGTACATCCCTTTTGTGTAGTACTGTGGTGCCTTCTACTTCCTTAAAAGTGGATAGCACTTGCACTTTAATGTTATGTTTCATTGCAAGTTGTACTGAACGATTATGCAGTATTTTAGCACCAGATGACGACATTTCCAACATTTCATCGTAAGAGATAAATTTGAGCTTGCGTGCCCTTGGAACAATTTTCGGGTCTGCTGTATATATTCCATCAATATCAGTAAAAATTTCGCAAGCTCTAACACCAAAGGCTATTGCAAAGGCAACTGCTGATATATCAGAGCCTCCTCTTCCAAAAGTAGTGATTCTATCATCATTTATACCCTGAAAACCAGCGATGATCGCAGCAGTATAACCCTCAGCAAAAGATCTTTTCACACGGTCAATCTTTATTGTTTTTATTTTAGACTCAGAATAAAAATCATCAGTTACAATTGGTAACTGCCAGGCAAGCCACGATTTAGCATTAACTCCGATCGATTGGAGAGTGATAGCTAATAGACCGCAAGAGATTTGCTCTCCTGCTGAAAGCATAACGTCATACTCTGACAACTCTTGTCTGCAACTTAAATTTGAGATTTGCCTAGCCTGAAAAGCCATTTGGTCAGTAAATCCTGCAACAGCAGATACAACAACGATTACATTACAACCTTTCTCAATATCGTTTTTTATCAAATTTGCAACTCGGTTTAAATCAGTTAGCGAAGTCCCACCAAATTTTTTTATGATTATTTTGTCCATAGTTACAATATAACTCTCTTCTGAAGAAAAATATAGTTTTTGTAGAGACAGCAGCTTGCAAGCCATTCAGAAAAGGGAGGACAAAGCTATAGCTAACGCGTCATACCACGATTCATTCCATAGCTGTACGAACATTCATTTTTGAAGGTAAATTGCACAGCAAATGGTGTCATCCCAGTGCCTAGACACTGGGATCCAGAAAACTTAATTTCAACCAAGTGGCTGCATAATAAAGGCTGGATTCCAGTGCCAAGCACTGGAATGACATCCTCCCTTGTGGAAATTGCTCTCAAATCACAATGTTCGTACAGCTATGGATTCATTTGCGGTATAGATTCCGCTAACTAGTAGCGGAATGACGAATTCGTCGTTTTTCAAATTGTCGGTAAATCTAAGCCACTTTAGCTATATAGCACGAATTAAACCACTAAGCAGCAGAAGACCTTGCATGACCTCCAAAAAATGTTTTTACTTTTTCAAGATAAGTAGGTGGTTCTGGAGGAATTTCTATCTCATCTATTTCAGAGTATATTGCCGCATCTACAACTTTATTTGTTATTAATTCCCTTAGTTTTTGCTTTATCTCACTTCTTCTAATACCTTTTTTTCCATAGTCGTTATAAAACTTTACATATAATTCCTTAAACACAAATTCTTTTATAGCATCTCTTGTATAAGAAATGCCATCCTTTACTTCATCACTCACGTTGCTCAAATCCACTCCAGAATTTGGTGAATACAAATCACCGAAATTTTCTTTCAAAACTTTTATCTTATAGTAATGCTTGTCCATATATCTCTCAAAAAATCTTTTAGTAGTATTACTAGCCAACTCTCCTATTGGCTGAGGCTCTAGTTGAGCTGCAAAGTTGTTTTTTGCTTCAAGGCTACTTAATGCATAAATGATGCGGATAAGCATTCCAGGACCACATTGGCGTTCACTTTCATGAAAGCGAACCAGTAATGTAACTTTCAAATGTTCTACGTCTGCATTTTGCTTTCTTGCTGCAATTAAAACTAAATTTGTAGCCTGTGTCGGTGTCAATCCGGTTCGTGAATCTACCCAATTTACCAACTCCCCAATCTCATAACCATCCAATCTTAGATAAGGTTCTATCCAGTATTTTTCCTCACTTGTTAAATCGTTTATATAACTTTTAAACTCTTCATCTAACTCATTTGATGGTGTCCCATATTTTTCCTTTAATTCTTTAGCACATTTAATGGTGCTTTCCTCAAAACTTCTAGTATGAACACTTTGACTACCAGTGCCCACATCACTTACATTAAACAAAAAGCTTAGCTGCTTTACATTCAAACCCAAAGGTGAAAAGAGCTTTATCAATGGATACTTTATTAACTCAAGAAGTGCTACTGGAATTAATAATATAGCATTTATAAGTATGAAACACGCTTGAAGAGGTAGTGAAAATCCTTCATCTTTCCATCCTTGCAGTAAGCTATTAACGGCAAGTATCTTCAAAGTACAATACAGAAATGGCAACTGTATCCAATATATTAAATGTATAGAAAAAAGCAAGATTTTATCTCTTACATTTATTGTTGGATCATGATACACTTCAGAAAAGGCATCATAATCACCGTTTTCATTTTTGAAAGATCGATAGCTACTTGTAACCTTTTCTGTAAAAATAGAGCAAAGTATATATATACCGAAGAAAACAGCAAGCATGACCAAAGAGAGTATATTAAGAATTAATTCGATGGCTGGTTCACTTGAGACTTGAGGAAAAAAGAATTGAAGAAACATATTGGCTAAATATAAAAACAGAACCCATGCTGCGATACAAGCAACAAATAATAAAGCATACCCACAAACAACCAAAAATGTTTTTAACCTCGGATTCATAACCCCATCTTAATAATCTGTTAATATAATCTATTTTAGAAATAAATTGAGAAAAATGCAAGTTCTTATAAAGATCGATTGAAATTTCTGAGCTTCAGTTATATTGTTAATTTATTCAGATAAGAATTGAAAGTTATTGTGTCAAACAAAATAGGTTTTTGGGCTATTTTTGCCTTAGTGATTAGCAGCCAAATTGGCTCTGGAATTTTTATGCTTCCAATTAGCCTTGCTCCATATGGCATGTATAGCCTTATAAGCTGGGTGATATCAGGGCTTGGTGCTATATCTCTTGCTTTGGTTTTTGCCTTACTCTGCGCAAAATTTCCAGAAACCGGTGGCCCTCACGTTTATGTAAAGCATGCTTTTGGCTCTGCTGCAGCTTTCTTTGTTGGTTGGACATATTGGGTGATTTCATGGGTTAGCACGACAGCAGTAATCGTTGCAAGTATTGGCTATCTTACTTCGCTTTTTCATGGAGATATTCAAAATATACGCTTATTTTTAGAAATACTATTATTTACGATCATTACACTAATAAATTTAAGAGGTGTCACTGCTGCTGGATGTGTTGAGCTTTTATTGATGACTGTCAAAATTACCGCACTGCTTGCTATACCAGTAACAGCGTTGTTTTTCTTTGATAGGAATAATTTTATCATAAGTGAGGAAATATCAAGCCTCACGATGTCTCAAGTCCTTGCTCGCTCTACACTACTCACTCTATGGTGTTTTATTGGACTTGAATCAGCGACAGCACCTGCAGGATCAGTCAACGATCCAGCAAAGACTATACCAAGAGCCATAGTACTTGGCACAATCTCTGTTGCAGTTATATATTTCATTAATAGTCTTTCAATCATGGGATTGATAAACGGCAATGATCTAGTTAATTCAAAAGCGCCGTATGTTGACGCAATAAAAATTATGTTTTCAGGTAATTGGCATTTGATCATTTCTATTGTTGCTTTTATTGTTTGTGTTGGCAGTTTAAATGCTTGGGTACTAGCTAGTGGACAAGTGGCCCTTGGCCTTGCAGAAGATAAACTGATGCCACAGTTCTTTGCTAAAAGAAACAAGCACGGTTCTCCTTTCTGGGGCATAACAACTAGCTCAGTTGGAACTGCAACTTTACTAATCCTCACTTCAAGCAACAATTTTGCTAAGCAGATCACATCAATTATCGACTTTTCTGTAGTTTCATTTTTATTTGTTTACCTTGCATGCAGTCTTGCTTTTCTCAGAGTTATTGTGCAAGAAAAGAGTTGTTACAAATTTTTAATTGGCAGTATAGCAACAACCTTTTGCTGCTGGGTAATATTTGAAACTTCTGTGAATACCTTGCTGATCGCAAGCTTATTCACCGCAAGTGGCGTACCTCTTTATTTATTTTGGTATCGCAGAGTTTCTGTATAGCAAATGTTATGTATCTGTTCAGCAGAGTGGCAAAATAAGGTAGACGAGAAAAGATAACTATAGGAACAAATGGGTGTCATGCCAGTGCGTGACACTGGCATCCAGTTCTTTCGCGCAGTTCCATCAAAAACGTTGTAAAGGATTAACCGCTTTCGTGTTTACCAACTTAGTGCCCAATCTGGATCCCAGTGTCAAGCACTGGGATGACGAGAAAGGGAGCACTGGAATTTTTGTTTCAATATTTGTACATGAGCCACGCATCTGAACAGATACAATGTTATAGCTAGAGATAATTTTTAAATGATTGATATTTATGAACCACGACTTTTCTTGTTGTCCACTTGTTCAACATTACCCTTCTCAAGTTTACTATCTACTTCTTTTGTGTGTTCATCATCTATACTAGTTTCATCTTTTATCTTACTAGGGTAATCTTCCTGCGATTTTTTATATGCTTCCATGTTGTCATACATAGGGTTACTGATGATTTCTATTTTTTCAGGTGTGAAAATCCTTGCTAAAAATCTCCCTATTATTGGTATTGACCTTAAGAAATCTCTTAGCTTTGAAGATTCTTGTCTTTTGTTTAGAGACTGTTGGTCTATTTTAGGGGCTTTTACACCATACTTTTTATCATCAAAATTTATTGCAGGCTTTCTTTTATTCGAAAGAACACTTTGGGCCTTTGATCCATTGGTTCCTTCAGGCTCTCGAGGTGTAGACATTGCAGGTTTAACCTTAGTTTCATCGTATTCCTTACTCATCTTTCATTTCATTATGTAATATTATTAATATTGCATAATAATAGCTAAATTACAATTAATTGCAAGGTAAAAATATTAAAACAATTGTAAATTTTATCAGTAAAAATATAATATAATATAATATAATTTTAAAGTTAGAGGTTCATCTATATGGGATACAAAATTGCTGTTATTGGAGCAACCGGAAGAGTAGGGCGTGAGGTATTAAGCACGCTTGCTGAATTTCAAGATGAGGCAATAGATTGCGTTATTGCACTTGCATCGAAGAAATCAGAAGGGAAGAAGGTGAGTTTTGTTGACAAAGAGTTAACAGTTTTATACCTTGAGGATTATGACTTCGTTGGAACTAATGTAGCCATTTTCTGTGCTGGATATCATGTTTCTGAAAAGTATGTACCAATTGCAACACGGGCTGGATGCATCGTGATAGATAACAGTTCCCATTTTAGAATGAAAGAGGGTGTGCCACTCATTATTCCAGAGATTAATAAAGAAAAAATTATGGAATATAAAAACCACAACATAATATCCAATCCAAACTGTACTACAATACAGATGCTGCTAGTACTACATCTATTACACCAGAAAGCAAAAATAAAGAGAATCGTTGCTTCAACTTATCAATCAACTTCTGGTGCAGGCAAAGCAGCAATGGATGAGCTCTATGACCAGACAAAAAAAATCTTTATGAACGAAGCTAAAAAACCCAAGATATTCTCTAAGCAAATAGCATTCAATTGCATTCCCCATGTAGGAGAATTCATGGAAAATGGTTCTACAGAAGAGGAATGGAAAATGCAAGAGGAGACAAAAAAAATTTTAGAGGAAGATATAAAAGTTACTGCAACTTGTGTAAGGGTACCCGTCTTTATCGGTCACGCTATGGCAGTAAATGTGGAATTTGATCAACATATCACTGAAGAACAAGCTCGTGAAGTGCTAAGTGAAGCCGAAGATAGTGGAGTTTTAGTGTACAACAGGCGTGAAGACAGTGAATACATAACTCAAATTGATGTTGTACAGGAGAATGCTGTATATGTATCGCGTATTAGAAGAGACAATACTGTTGAGCACGGATTAAATATGTGGATAGTGGCTGACAACCTGCGCAAAGGCGCAGCATTAAATATAGTGCAGATTCTTGAGGTTTTGATAAGAGAGCATTTGTCAATCAAGTGCATATAGAGTGCACGTACGTTGTAATTCGAAGGAAATTCGCTTACCAAATGGTGTCATTCCAGTGCCCCTATGGTGTCATCCCAGTGCTTGACACTGGGATCCAGTTGAGCTATTTCAACAAAAATACTGCATTTTGAGATGAACGTTTATTTTTACCAGACTTATTTACAAGTATAACAATTAAAGTCTGGATCCCAGTGTCTGGGCACTGGGATGACACTATCATAAGGTGAAACTGGATCCAAGTAGTCAGCTACTCAGATGACACCTTTGTGCTTGAAGTAAAACTGGCTATAAAACTCAACACACTGTCTTCGAAAACAAACGTTTGTATAATTGTGAGCAGTATAGCGTAGAAAACTGTTAACTTAAATCTATATTGACATGTCCCATTTTACGCTTATCCCTAACCTCTTTTTTCCCATATATGGTTAAACTAGCTTTTTCGTTGCTCAAATACTTATGAGAATCATATATATCATTACCTATTATATTTTTCGTCATACAAGGAAAGCGTAATACTACTTCCTGCATAGGTAGCCCGCATATTATCCTAACTAGCTGTTCAAATTGACTAACGTTACATGCATCCAAGCTCCAGTGGCAAGAATTGTGAGGTCTTGGAGCTAGTTCGTTAACTAACAATTCGTTATCTTTAGTAACAAAAAATTCAATAGCCAGAATTCCTATTACATCAAGCGCATTTGCTATTTTCTTTGCAGTTTGTTGTACTTCTTGAGTTAATTTGCTATCTATTTTAGCTGGCACTGTTGAAGTATCAAGTATTCCATCAACGTGGTAATTTTCTGCTATAGGAAAAAAAGCTACTTTACCGTTTTTATCTCTTGCAACGACTATTGAAACCTCTTTCAGTAAATCAACACTTGCTTCAAGAATGTACTCTGTATTCCAATCAAAGGAAGCAAATTGTTTCACTTCAGAATCATTCTCAAGCACATATTGTCCTTTTCCATCGTAACCCATTTCTGTTGTTTTCAGCCTTATTGGATAGCCAAAAGTTCCACTGCTTTTCAGTAGCTCATTATAATTTTGTATACTCTTATAGTTAGCAGTTTTTACACCCAAGTTTTTAATAAAATCCTTTTCTCTCAATCTGTTTTGCGAAATGTGTAACGCTTTTTTACCCGGATAAAAATTTACATCGATATCAATTGCGCTACATGGAATATTTTCAGACTCAATAGTAATTAAATCCACACTCTGTGCAAAAGATTCAAGCGCTTTCTTATTAGAGAAATCTGCTATTGTGAAATCATCAGCAACAGAGCAAGCCGGATCGTCTTTAGCACTGGCAAAAACATGTGTTTTTTGTCCAAGTTTTGTTGCAGCGATAGTAGTCATTTTACCTAATTGTCCACCACCTATTATTCCTATTACTTTTTTGCTAAGCACATTTGGTTCGTTCATACTATAAATTGATATTTCCTAATTAAAGTATACTTGAAAAATCTATGAAAAAAGTATATAATTAGAATACTATCTTTTTATCATGAATATTCTATAATGGTTCTAGAATACACACTGACTACCAACTATGTTGAAGTTACAGTTTTACCAATTTACATTGAAGAGCAATCCATTCCTTATGAAAATTGCTATGTATGGATGTATAACGTTAAGATAAAAAACAAAAGCCAATCAACTATTCAATTGTTAAGTCGTCATTGGCAAATAATAGATTATAAGGGCAAAGTCAATGAAATTGCCGGAGTTGGTGTTATCGGAGAACAACCTGTGATAAAATCTGGAGAGGTATTTAAATACACAAGTGGAACATACTTAAATGCACCTTCAGGAATAATGCAGGGTAAGTATGAATTTCTGAATGAAGAAAGCATAAAAGTTTTTGAAGTTATGATACCACCATTTTCTTTGGATAGTCCATACATCAAAACTAGACCCCATTAACTATCAAAATAGTTTATTTTTTATCCTTATCATCAAGTGTAAATAAGATTATTGTAGAGATTAAGCCTATTATAACTATTATTAACGAAAATGGGGCAGCTTCTCTATAGCGCTCATCGCTTACAAGTTCATATATTCTAGTTGATATAGTTTCAAAATTAAATGGTCTTATAATAAGTGTTGCTGTGAGCTCTTTGATAGTATCCATAAATACGAGCAAAAATCCCGATAATATACTCTTCTTGATGAGAGGGATATGAACATTCAAACATGTGGAAATAGGCCCATGACCCATAGTATATGCAGTCCACTCAATTTCATTTGGTGTTTTTTTGAGCCCTGACTCTACCGCCTTGAAAGATATAGCAAAAAAACGAAATAAATATGAGTAAATTAATGCGCCAATAGTTCCTACCAAGCTAATTTCCACAATATATTGAGTAATGAAAGAGGATATTCTGCTTAAAAATATTATTATGCTAATTGCGATAATTGCATTTGGAATTCCGTAGCCTAAAGAAATGAGACGTGCTACATTATTGATTACCTTATTTTGACGCGCCGTATATCCAATAATTATTGCAATGCTAATTGAGATTAGTGCAGTGATGAATGATAAACTAACGCTATTTGCTATTATGTTATAGAACCTTGCTTCGTATATGAAAAACCCCTTCTCTATGCTCCAATATATGAGCGGAATCATTGGCAAAATAAAACCTATTAATATCGGCAATACACACATAAGATAAGCAAAGATCAATGGTATAGTGCCACTTATACTCCGTTTGTTGTGATAATCTGAATTGGTATTGATTGAAGAGTAAGATATTCCTTTTTTTTGTAGTTTTTTTTCGATAGCTATTAGTGTTGCAACGAAAATCAATTCTGCAACTGCTAAAACAGTAGTTGAATATTTGTCATGCAGTAAAAACCAGGTGCGATATATTCCTGTCGTGAAAGTATCAATAGCAAGAAACTGTGGTGTGCCAAAATCCGTAATTACCTCCATTAGTACCAAGGACAACCCTGCTATAATTGATGGACGTATGGAGGGTATGATGACAGAAAACAGGCTCTTCAATGAGGAGAACCCAAGCGTTGATGCAATAGTGACTGAGTTACTAACATTCTTTAGACTTGAGCGGACTAACATATAAACGTATGGATATAGACTAAATCCCATTACTAATATTCCACCACCTAGAGATTTTATTTCAGGAAACCAATAATCACCTTTGTTCCACTCTAAAATGTCTCTTAATGAGCTCTGCACCGGACCTGAAAACTCTAGTGTATTTACATAGACGAACGCTACTATATATCCAGGAATCGATATCGGAAAGAACAAAGCAATCTCAAAAATTTTACTTCCAGGAAATGAAAAAAATGTGGTGAGCCAAGCTGGAATTACTCCAAATATGAAAGATATTCCCCCTACTCCTACCATCAAAATTAACGTATTCAGTATATATTCAGGAAAAAGTGTACTAATTACCCATTCAGAATTCGCTGATTCTGTAAATAGAATTGATATTAGTGATAATATTGGACAGACGAATAATATACTTACTAAAAATAAGAATATATTTTTAAATACTCTCAAAAACATTAATCTGAATCTATATTTGATATTAAAATGTTATATATAAAAACTGAAGATATCCAGTAATTATAGCTAACCCAAGAAAGGTTTCCCTACGTCATACCGCCCACAACTGTACGAACATTCATTTGTGAAAGCAGTGTGTTAAATGTTATAGCAGGTTTTGCCTCAAACACAAAGGCAGTGCCCAGACTACTTGGATCCAGAAAAATTGATTGTAAACAAACGACTATACAACATTTTCAATAAAATTACAAAAAAGCTGGATCCCAGTGTCAAGCACTGGGATGACATCCTCCCTTGTGGAAATTGCTCTCAAATCACAATGTTCGTACAGTTATGGATTCATTCGCGGTATAGATTCCGCTAACGAGTAGCGGAATGACGAATTTGTTGTTTTTCAAATTGTAGGTAAACCTAAGCCACTTTAGCTATAACAGCCGTACTATTGAATATCTTTATAATTTTGTATATCATGTTTTTAGTTGATAAGTGAATAATCATGAGCTTCGTCATTGCAACTTTCTATCACTTTGTAGAACTCTCTAATTATTATGACATGAAAGACGAAATAAAAACTGCATGCGACAACGTTGAATTAAAGGGTACTATACTCCTTGCAGAAGAGGGTATTAATGCAACCGTCTCTGGTGAAAGAAACGCGATTGATGAAATATTTGATTTTCTACGTTCTGATTATAGGCTAAGGAACCTTACATGGAAAGAGAGTGCAGCAGAATGTCAACCATTTAGTAAGATGAAGGTAAAGTTAAAAAGAGAGATCGTGAATCTTGGTGTAAGCAATCTTGATATTTCCCTTAGGGGTAAATATGTTGATCCAGAGCATTGGGATGATTTTACTTCTCAACCTGACGTTTTAGTGATAGATACACGAAATGAGTATGAAGTGAAATTAGGCAAGTTTAAAAATGCAATTAATCCACACACACAATGTTTCCGTGAGTTTCCTCAGTGGACAGAGTCATTTTCTGAGAGTAAAGACCTGAAAGTGGCTATGTACTGCACTGGTGGAATTAGATGCGAAAAATCTACAGCATATATGAAAAGCCTTGGATTTAGTGATGTTTACCATCTTAAAGGCGGCATTCTTTCTTACCTCGAAAAAACTCATAATAAAAATGGTAATTGGGAAGGTGAGTGTTTTGTTTTTGATGATAGAATTGCTGTTGATAACTCACTTACTCCAAGCAACACAATAAAATGCATATTCTGCTCAAATCAAGTTTCAACTGATAAACTGAAATCAGTTCCACGTGGCCAGGTGGTTTGTTTCAACTGTAAACTTTAGTGTTATAGCTATAATAAATAAGACATCACGCCGCTGCAGTTGTATGTACGTTGTGGTTTGAGAACAACCTCTACCAGAAAGGGTGTCATGCCAGTCCCCAGACACTGGCATCCAGGTTCTTTTTTTCTAGATTCCAGTGTCAAGCACTGGGATGACAAGAAAGGGAGCACTGGAATTTTTGTTTCAGTATTTGTACATTAGCCATGCATCTGAACAGACAATTGCGTCAACTTAAGAGCTTTCATTAGCAAACCCTCCTATGGATTTTCTGAAAAGTTTTTGAGTATATTGTATTTTTAATTCGTAGAATAAGATTTTTTCCTTTTTGCATGTTTCACCTAAAAAGGACACATTTTAAACTTTTTTGTTGAAATAAAACAGAAACAAAAGTGCTGTTTCTTGCACTTTTTGGATAATTTAATGATAAAAAATTTAGAGAGAAATTTTATACACAATCTCTGATATTTTTCCTTAAGTTGACGCCATTGTGTGAACGGTTACCTATATGTTTTTGCTGGCAAAAATTCTCTAATGGTCTTAAATAAAACTTCCAGTGAATGATTGTCAGACATGTTGTGCTCTGCTGATTTTATTAAGTGTACTTCAACATCGGTTGACTTGATTTTTTCAGCTAAATTCAATGAAGTTTGATAAGGAACATCTTTATCATTAATGCTATGCAGTAAGCGCACAGGACAGTTTATATCTATTGTCTCTTTATTTAAAAGAAGGTTCTTCCTGCCATCTTCGATCAAATTTTTAGTTATTTTGTATGTACAATGCTCTGAAGTGAAATCTATTACACCGTTAGAATCTAGTTCTTCTTTTTGCTTGCCTGACAATTGCTTGAATATCAAATCTTCAGTGAAATCAGGAGCAGACGATATGCCGATTAATGCTGCAATTTTTTCTGGGAATTGAAGGGCAGTGAGCAGCATCAGCCATCCCCCCATACTTGAACCTATAATTATTTGTTTATCGCTAGTTAATTCACTCATCACTTTAGCACAATTTTTTTGCCAATCACTTATCGTGTAATCAATGAAATCACCTCTTGAATGACCGTGACCAAAATAATCAAACAGTACAAGTGCTATATCGTTTTCTTGGCAAAATTTGTAAATAGCAGTTGCTTTAGTTCCATCCATATTAGATGCAAATCCACCGAAAAAAACTATAGAAGCTTTCTTTCCTTGTAGCTTTCGATATGCTATGTGACCATTATTTCCATCAAACAATTTACAATAATCCATACTACTTTGGCAAAGCAACTGGGCTATCACTCAATTGACGCAAATAACTAACTAGGTCTGCAATTTCTTGTGGATTGGAAATACCTGCAAATGCCATACGTGTACCTTTTATATAGGCTTTTGGGTTCTTTAAAAAGGCAAATAGCTCCTCATACTCCCATTTTCCACCTCTTTCAAGCACTGCTTTTGAGTAATTGAATGAGTTGCCAAGATGAGCCTTTTTGTTTCCAACTACGTTCCATAAATTTGGTCCTACTTTATTCATTCCACCTTTCTCAAAGCTATGGCAAGCTATACATTTTTTCGCTGCTGATTTACCTTTCTCAAAGCTAGCATTCTGCATGAGCGCTCCAATATCAAGCGCCACTTGCTCGATTTTTTGCTGGGACTCATTGCTGCCAGCAGCTACTATCGTTTGGTGTTCAATCTTGTATTCCTCCGGACTGTAAAGCATATCAACTACATTACTAACTATCATAATGATTAGCCCAGAAAGTAAAATCGATGCTGCAATCTTATTAAGCTCCATAGTTAATTTTTATCAAGTAATGTTACTTAAATTATGCGAATATTTTCGCAAATAGCAACCAATTACCTTGAAGCTCGCTAAAGATGAAAGTCTCTATAGCTAACCCAAGAAAGGTTTTCCTACGTCCATACCGCCGCGACCGTCATACCGCGATTCATTCGCGGTATCTCATCCGCTAACAAGCAGCGGGATGACGGTTGTCAGGCTAGTACCTTCCCCTGTCATCCCAGTGCTTGACACTGGGATCCAGGAAAGTTTGCTTGTTTACAAGCAAACTAGCATAGAAAGTGGTTACAACGTTTTCGATGAGATTGCAGGAAGGCTGGATCCCAGTGTCAAGCACTGGGATGACACCCTACTAGCGGAAGTTACTCTCAAATGTTTGTTCATGTTAGCTATAAACATTAAGAAATTTACCAAATAAAAAAAAGGCAAAAGAAGCCCCATGGTTGGCTAATTATTTACATTATACTTTCAAGTATGGCGTTTTTTTATTCTAAACGCTTAATAACCGCGACTCAGCTGCTTTTAAGCCGCAACTAACCTAAATTATAAACGTTAAGAAATTTACTGAGCGAAAAAAAAGGCAAAGAAACCCTAGGGTAGCTAGTATTCAAATTCTCCCTTGTCTATTTGACGTCTTTTACTGTCTTAAACGCTTTATAAGCACGTTTCTGCTTGTATAGGTAGAAACCTAAAAGTTTTATAAAGACATGAGGTGCACATAGTGCAAAAAATTAAGCATGATTTACGCCAAATACAAAGTTCCCTTTGTCGTTTTAATCTGCAGATTGCGAAGATAAATAAATAGCTTCATTATCATGATAAGGGGGCTGGCAGAGTTTGTAAAGTAATTTTTTACACTAATTTATAGCTCCCTGCATGATACCACGTATTATCTATACCAAGGTGTTCTGCTTGTAGATATTATACCAACAATCCACTATTTTTTTTATGTCTTGTGGTTTAGTTTCTGGACCTATACTGATTCTAATTGAACACTCTGCTTGCTCTTTTGTTGCCCCCATTGCAAGCAAAACATGGGAAGGCTCAACTTTTCCAGAAGAACATGCGGAGCCATTACTAACTGCAATATAATTCAAGTCAAAATGCATGAGCTGCACATCACTCTTTACTCCTGGCATATAAATAAAACTTGTGTTTGGCAGCCTCTTAGAGTTTTTACCGAAGATTCTTATGTCACTGGCAAGATTTAATAATTCACACTCTAATTGATCGCGTAGCTCCTTTACTTCATCCATTTTTGATAAAAGATCTGGAATATTTTGCAGTGCAGCAGAAAGGCCTGCAATTGCAACAATATTTTCCGTACCACCACGAAATCCCTTCTCTTGTCCACCACCTATTATAATAGGTTCTATCGCAAGTTCTTTATTGAATATTAAAACTCCACTGCCTGCTACACCGCCAAATTTATGGGCGGATAAAGTGAGTAAATCCACTCCTAAATCTTCCATATTAACTTTAATTTTCCCAACACTTTGAGCAGTGTCAGTGTGGCAAATTGCTCCAAATTTGTGTGCTATTTCAGCTATTTCCTCAATAGGTTGAATAACTCCGATTTCGTTATTTGCCATCATAACTGAAACTATTGCTTTGTTTCCTTTAAGTTCGCTTAGAATTTTTTCTAGCTCTAAAAAGTCAACAATGCCCTCCTGATTAACGGGTATTATATATGGATTACATGCAGAATTAAGAATTGAAGGATGCTCTATAGCTGAAATTATATGCAGGTAGCCTTTCATTCCTCTCATAACAAGGTTATTCGCTTCAGTTGCACCAGACGTAAAAACTATTTCTTTATCACTTGAGACGCCAATAGCACCACGTACGTTATCTCTTGCATCCTGAAGAATCTTCCTCGCTTCTTGTCCTCTTTTATGTAGTGATGATGGATTGAGCGTTTGTTTTAACAAGACCTCAAATATACTTTTTTTTACATTTTCACTAATTGGAGCAGTTGCATTGTAATCAGCATATACGCAACCACTATTTTCTAAAGAGAATGGACTCATCTGTCACTTAAATAAGTTTACCATCAACTATAGCCATAACTATGTACGTTAGCTTTAACACGATAAAAAATTTATTGCAAAAACAGCGAAATTAATACATAATTAATAACTCACGTCATCAATACCTGTCAAGCGGGTTCTTATTAGGAGTCACCATGGTTGAAGTTTTTTTGAATAATGCAACAAGAAAGATAGAAGGTGAATACCACCAAAGCAAAGATACCAAAGCGCCGGTTGTGCTGGTTTTACATCATCATCATCAATATGGTGGTAATATGGATAGTAAAATTGTACATAGTACATATACGTCTTTTATCGATAACAATTTTTCTGCATTGAAGATTAACTTTCGTGGTGTGGGAAAATCTACCGGAACTTTTGATAAGGGTATAGGAGAATTAACTGACGCTGCGGTAGCCATTGATTGGCTTCAGGAACATAATCCTAGCAATGTTCCAATTTGGATCGCTGGTTTTTCTTTTGGAGCATGGGTGGCTATGCAGCTAACAATGCGCCGCCCTGAGATAGTGGGTTTTATTGCTCTTTCTCTTCCGGTAACTAAGTACGATTTTTCTTTTCTTTCTCCCTGTCCAGTTTCTGGGCTTATAATACAAAGCAGTAATGATACAATCTCAGAAGAAAGCGATGTAACAGAATTAGCAAAAAGGTTGATAAATTCAGTAAGAAGTGATCACATGAAATACCATATAATAGATGATACTAATCACTTTCTAAAGGATAAAGAAGAGGAAGTGACTCAAATCGTGGACAATTATATAAAACTGCGCTTGAATAGTGCAACTATTTCTTCTCAAAAGGTCAAAAAAGAGGTAAGGGTAAAAGAATATGCCTAATCTTTACAAACAAGAGAAATGAGTGTAGTAATATAAATGAAAAGGTTTTGTTATGTTTAAAAAGCTATTATTTTTTGTTTTAGCTGTGTTTATGTTATCGGGGTGTTCCCTAAGTAAACAGCGTAAGTTAAAAAGTCCGTGTATAAAAAGCAATGAAAGCATTTCATGCGAGTTGTACTCTGTTAATGATCATTGGTTAGATAAGTATAGGGCATAGAAATTGTGCTATTTTTCCTATTCACAACTTCACTAATGATCGATCTCTCAATTGGAAAATGCAGTCTGCCTTTTCTGCAAGGAGATGATTGTGTGTTACTATAAGCATAGAGCTGTTATTTTCCTTTACGTATGAATGTAGCAGTAAAAACACGTTAAAAGAGTTTGTTGGATCTAAGTTTCCTGTTGGCTCATCTGCAAGTAAAAGCTTTGGAGAATTTACAATGCTTCTTGCAATTGCAACTCTCTGCCTTTCCCCACCCGAAACTTCAGATACCATGCTACTTGCTTTGTTTTCCAGACCAAATTTTTCCAACATTGCTTGCGAATTTTTTTTTGCTTCAGCTTTGCTTTTTCCTGCAATGAGTTGAGGAAGCATAATATTTTCCAACACCGATAACTCTTGTAACAAATAGTGAAATTGATAAACAAAACTAAGAAAATTTCTTCTTACATGGGTTTTATGCTTATTACTTGCTTGTGTGCAATTTATTCCATCTATCGTAACTATACCTGAAGTTGGCTTATCCAATAAGCCTGCGATTTGCAATATAGTTGTTTTCCCTGCACCTGAATTGCCAATCAGCGCTACTACTTGCCCTCTTGTAACACTTAAGTTGATATCCTTTACAACAGCAGAATTGTCCTTGAAGCTTTTATCTACAGAAGTTAGTTCTAGTGCTACATTACCACCCATGTTTAAAAGACCTATAACCATACAAATGTTGTGCTTGCATAGCAAATGATAGTGCATGACCAGTAAAAAAGAAATAGAAGAATAAACCTCAGTGTCAAGTATACAACTATATGAACGTTGTGACTTGAGAGCACCCTCCACCAGAGAAGAGTGTCATCCAAGTAGCTGACACTGGGATCCAGGAATTTTGATTGGACGCTAAGTTGGTGAGCATAAAAGTAGCTAATCCTATGTTAAAACACAACGTTTGTGATGGGATTTCGTAAAAGGCTGGATTCCAGTGTCACGCACTGGAATGACATCAAATTTTTGACTAAACTGAGAAGCTGTTACCACAACCACATTGAGACTTAGCAAAGGCATTCTTTATTTGAAAACCAGAACCACTGAGATCCTCAGTATAATCTATAACTGAGTTATTTAAAAATTTTGCTGAACAATTATCAACCATTAATACAGGATTGCCATTTTCATCATTAATTACTATATCTTTACCTTTTTCGCTAAAACTGGAGTGGCTTCTATAGTCCTCGCTTTCTTCATAATCATCATCTTCGTCTTCGTCATCAAACTCATCATCGTAATCATCGTCTTCATCATCCAAAGATAGATTTTTATTCATTTGATCCATAAGAAAATTGTATTTGAAGCCAGAACATCCACCACCTGAAACTGCAACCCGTAAAATGGAACTCTTATCCCCTTCCTGCTCTGCAAGAAAGTGGATTTTTTTTAGTGCATTATCAGTTAAGTTGATGTTGTAATTTGTTGACATAGTAACCACCGTTTATTATTGATAACTTATTATAGTAGAAATTTTACATGTCAAACAATAATTTTCTATTAAATTATGCATGTTTTCCAAGCAAAACAAAAGGGAGATACTTCAAAGAGCCAGAAGATGAGAATCGCAGCTGCTTTCAGCGCGATAGGGACCGTATCATTCACTCTAATGCGTTTAGAAAATTGGAGTACAAAACACAAGTTTTTATCAATTATGAGCACGACTACTATCGCACTCGGCTTACTCATAGCCTTGAAGTTGCACAAATTGCAAGGTCCATTGCGCGTAGACTTGGCTTAAATGAGGATATCACTGAATGCATAGCGCTCGCACATGATCTTGGTCATCCTCCATTTGGTCATGCAGGTGAAGATGCTCTAAAGAAATCAGTTCAAGATTTGAATCTTGATAACGAGAAGTATGAGTTTGATCATAATGTTCAAGCTATAAGGATTTTAACTTACCTCGAACAAAAACACGCTGACTTTGATGGTATGAATCTAAGTTGGGAGGTGATTGAAGGAGTTGCAAAGCATAACGGTCCCTTGCTTGGTCAGAATGCAGTATCTCACACAAATAATCAGCTATTGCTAGAATACAACAAAAAATATGATCTAAAACTTGAAGAATTTTCAAGCATTGAAGCGCAAGTTGCTTCAATTGCCGATGATATTGCTTACAGTGTTCACGATCTTGATGATGCACTCAGGGCGAATTTAGTAACCATCGAAGATTTGCTGAATGTCCCTTTAATTGGAAAAATGTTTAAAGACATAAGGAGCAGATATTCAGAATTGCCTCAGAGCAAACTCATACATGAATCACTGAGTGGAACTATAGGAACTATGATAAGTGATGTTGTTTCTCAGACTGAAAGAAACATTGAAGATCACAAAATAAAAAGCGTAGAAGACGTAAGAAGTCTAAATAAAATGCTAGTCACATTTTCACCAGAAGTTGCGAATGCTACAAAAGAAATGAAAAGATTCAACATGGAGAAAATATACAGAAGCTATAAACTGAGTAGAACGATGAACAAAGCAAAACGCATAATACAGGAACTCTTTCAATGTTTTTATGAAAACCCAGGATTACTTCCCACAGAGTGGAGTAAACTCGCTTGTGAATCTCAGCGTTCAGTAATAATATGTGACTATATCTCAGGTATGACAGATAGATTTGCTATACACGAGCACAGAAGAATTTTTGATACCTCCTATGAAATGACTTCTTTCTAATGATTGATGATCATTTCATGTCAATTGCATTAAGGCTTGCAGAAAAAAATCTTGGAAATGTTGCACCAAATCCTGCTGTCGGGTGTGTTATTGTAAAGGATGGTACAATTGTTAGTGAGGGATACACAGGGATTGGTGGGCGTCCGCATGCGGAGGTAGTCGCTTTGCAAAACGCTAAAGATTCAACTCATGGCGCAACTATATATATCACTCTTGAGCCATGTTGTCATCATGGAGTCACGGGACCTTGCACTGCAAAAATCATAAAAGCTGGCGTAAAAAGGGTAGTAATTGCAACTATTGACCCAGATAGTAGAGTTTCAGGTGGAGGAATTAAAGCTCTGAAAGAAGCAGGAATTGAAGTTGAGCAAGGTATTATGCAAAAAGAGGCAGAAGAATTGAATGTCGGTTTTTTCACCACTAAAGAATTACATAGACCATTTATAGCTTGCAAAATCGCAACATCTCTTGACGGAAAAATCGCAACATTTACAGGCGATAGCAAATGGATAACAAGTGAAGATACGAGAAATTGGGTGCATGAGCTTAGAGCAAAATATGATGCAATTATGATTGGCAGCAATACTCTTATTAATGATGATCCACTCTTAACTTGCAGATTACCAGGACTCGGAAGTAGATCGCCAATAAGGCTAATTATAGATAGCCAAGGGAGATTAAAGGAAGAGCATAACATTGCAAAGACTGCAGATAAAGTAACAACTTGGGTGATTACAAACAGAGAAATAGAGAGAAAAATAAAAAACATTAATTATTTGATAGTCAATTCAAATCACAAACCTCCTGTCATTCCAGATGTCACCCCAACACACTCTCCTGTCATTCCAACGCCTTCTCCTGTCATCCCAGTGCCCAGACACTGGGATCCAGAAAACTTCAAGCAATTGCATAATGAAAACTGGATTCCAGCGTCACACGCTGGAATGACATCGGATCAAAAAGAATCTAATGCAGGCAAAGTCTGCCTAAAAGACATGGCATTAAAACTTGTTTCAGAAATTGGTATAACAAGGTTATTAGTTGAAGGCGGAGGAGTGTTAATAACAGAATTATTAAAATATAACTTAATCGACAGGTTGATAATCTGCCGTAGTGGTAAAATTTTAGGCAATGATGCCATCCCTTTTGTAGGAAATTTAGGGATTCAATCCATCAATGAATGTTATCAGTTCAAAAAAACAGAGATAATAGACTTTGATGAGGATATAGTTGAGATGTGGGATAGATTATCGTAACTCTTCTCAAATGAAAAAAAGAGGCAGAACCATCTCTACCTCTTGTGCTATTTAGCTAGCTATTTGGGCTTTAGCTGCGTATTTGTTATCAAATGGTGCAATAACATCAAGATCTTCTAAGAAAGCTTTAACTTTTCCTTTCAAATCATCGTCAGAAAGTATTGTACCTGGAGCACCATCTTTACCTGGAGCACCATCTTTACCTGGAGCACCATCTTTACCTGGAGCACCATCTTTACCCTTAGCGCCTTCCATTGCATTCATTTGCTGATATGAAGAAATAGCTTGTGCAGCAAAATATACAGCGGCAATAAATAGAACTGCAATTCCAGCAGGGCTAGCAATAAGTGCTAAAGATGCAGGTCCAGCAATTACTTTAGTAGCAATTAATATTGTTGTTATTGCTGCCGCTAAAGATGCAACTGCAACTGTACCTTCAATACTCATTTTTGTTATGGATGCAGTGTTTTCCCACTTCCATATGCTTGATTTTGGCATAACAATCTCCTAAAATAAGACTAATTTAAAGATTAAGTATGTGTTAATAGATGCATGTTGGTCAAGCCATTTTTTACATTATCATTATCATTTAAAGTATATATTTCAAGCTAAACTGTTACCAATTGTATATAATTAACATATGAAACATGGTTGGCTGAATCTCGATAAACCAATAGGAATTAGTTCTGCACAAGCTGTAACTCAAATTAAAAGGATTTTTGGGATAAAAAAGGCTGGTCATCTGGGAACACTTGATCCTTTAGCTTCAGGTGTGCTGCCAATTGCTCTTGGCGAGGCAACAAAAACTATACCGTATTTATCTTGTGACTTAAAGGCATACGATTTTACAATAAAATGGGGTGAACAAAGAACAACGGATGATTTGGGTGGTGATATTATTAGAACTAGCACTATAGAACCTCAATATAATCAAATAAATTATGCAATTAAAAATTTTATTGGTGAGATTAAGCAGACTCCTCCTCAATTTTCAGCAATAAAAATCAAAGGAGCAAAGGCGTATAAATTGGCAAGAAGTGGGCAAAAGGTGAATATAAAGCCTCGACAAGTCAAAATACATGAACTGAAATTGATATCTGTGGACACCATAAATAATAGTGCAGATTTTTCTATGATGTGCGGTAGTAGTGTATATGTAAGATCAATTGCTCGTGATCTTGGAATTGCATTAAATTGTTTTGGACACATTACAAAATTAAGAAGAACTATGGTAGGTGATTTTAGAGAAAATGAATCAGTGACAATTGAGCAACTTACTAAAAAAAACACAACAACTTACTCTCCGATGTCATCCCAGTGCTTGACACTGGGATCCAGATATACAAATACTTACAAATCATGTAATGGACAAAAGATTCTAGGAGCATATGTCAAAAACAATGTTCGTGATGAAATAGGCTGGATCCCAGTGTCAAGCACTGGGATGACATCGGAGGATGGGATGACATAGGGGGGTAGAATGACAGAAGATGATGGAGTGACAGGGAGTAATACAAAAAGTTTCGTCATCCCCATTGAATCGGCTTTAAAATCGATGTTCAAAGTTGAAATTTCCCTAGAAGATGCGGGGAAAATCAGAAAAGGTCAGGAAGTTGTATTAAATAACTTGCGTAATTTAAAGAATTATGATATTTGTTGTACGATAGTCGGTAGTGTACCTATTGCAATCTGCAGTTTTATTTATGGTTGTGTGAAACCTATTCGTGTTTTTAATATTTAAAATGAGGTTTAGATGTCGATAACATCCGAAAAGAAAAAGAGTTTGATAAATATATATGCAATTAAAGAAGATGATACAGGTTCATCTTTTGTACAATGTGCAATTTTGACCGAGAGGATCAGTAACTTAACTGAGCATTTTAAAGTGCACAAGCATGACCATCACTCTAAGCGTGGTTTACTTATATTGATAGGTAGAAGACGCAAGCACTTAAATTATATAAAGCGTAAATTTGGTAATGAAGCCTATCAGGAATTAATAGAGAAGTTAGGCATTAGAAAATAATCGAGGAATTTAATATGTTTAAAATTATAAAAAAATCTATAGAGTGGGGTGGTCGTGCCTTATCTTTAGAAACAGGAAAAATAGCACGCCAAGCTCATGGTTCAGTAGTTGTAAATTACGGTGATACTTCTGTTTTAGTAACCGTTGTAAGTAAGAAGAAGGAAGAAAATGTTGATTTCCTACCTTTAAATGTGCAGTTTATCGCAAAAAGCTATGCCATGGGTAAGATCCCTGGCGGGTTCTTTAAAAGAGAAGGCAAGCCATCTGATAGAGAAACTTTAATCTCAAGAGTAATAGATAGAAGTATAAGACCACTATTCCCAGAAGGATTTAATGATGAAGTTAGTGTGGTGTGCAATCTATTAACTTATGATACAGTCAATCCTCCTGAAGTGCCAGCATTGATTGGTGCTGTTGCAGCTCTTGCAATTTCTGGTGTTCCTTTTCACTTTACTATAGCTGGAGTGATGGTTGGTTGTGATGAAAATAATAACTATATACTCAACCCTTCTGTTCAAGAGATGAAAGCAAGCAGCTTGGATCTGTTTTTGTCTGGTGATGAAAATTCAATTTTAATGGTTGAATCAGAAGTGAAAGAGCTCTCTGAAGAAAATGTTTTTAATGCAATAAAATTTGGCCATGAACACCTTAAGCCTGTCATTGAGCTCATAAAAGAGTTTGCTGATACAATTGGCAATAAACCTAAGAGCTTTGCTCCTATTGATACATCAGATATAACACAAGAGCTCGAAAAATACGGTAAAGATTTTGAAAAAGCATATTTGCAAACAGTAAAACAAGAGCGGGTTCAAGCTTTAGAAGCGATCAGAGAGAATATATTGAATACTCTTAAAGAAACTGGAAAAGACGAAAAGTTAATTACGTATGCAGTAAAAAACTTTGAAAGATCTTTAGTACGTGAAATAATTAGGAAGAAAGGTGTAAGGATAGACGGTCGTAAGCATGATGAGATACGTCAGATAGAAGTTGAAGTTGATATTCTGTCCAAAACTCACGGTTCTGCACTATTTACAAGAGGCAATACTCAGGCACTGGTTGTTACTGCTCTTGGCACTACTCAAGATGAGCAAATTGTGGATGATATTGAAGGGGATAGACGTGAGCATTTCATGTTGCATTATAACTTTCCCTCATTTGCTGTTGGAGAAACTTCTGCTGCACGTGCACCAGGAAGAAGAGAAATCGGTCATGGCAAACTTGCTTGGAAAGCAATTCATCCTGTTTTACCCGATAAATCTGAATTTCCTTATACAATAAGAGTAGTGTCTGAAATTTTGGAGTCTGATGGTTCTTCTTCTATGGCAACAGTTTGTGGGACTTCTCTTGCTTTAATGGATACAGGTGTGCCAATAAAGGCCCCTGTTGCTGGAGTTGCTATGGGCCTTATTAAAGATAAAGACGAGTATGTGATACTTTCTGATATATTGGGTGATGAAGATTATCTTGGTGATATGGACTTTAAAGTAGCAGGAACTAGTGAAGGGGTTACGGCGCTACAAATGGATATGAAAATTTCTGGTATAAGCTTTGAAATTGTTGAAAGATCTTTAGAACAGGCAAAAGCTGGAAGATTACATATTTTAGAAAAAATGAATGCAGTGATTTCAGAACACAGTGATGATGTCAAAGACCATGCACCAAGGATGTTATCATTTTACATAGATAAAGACAAAATTTCTGCTGCTATAGGTTCTAAGGGGAAAAATATACGCAGTGTGTGTGAAAGAAGTAATGCAAAAATTGAAATAGGAGATGATGGTAAAGTTTCTGTTTTTGCCACAAGTGGCACTGAAGCTGAGATTGCAAAGAGTATGATGATTGATTCAATAACAGAACTAGAACAAGGTTCTATAGTTGATGTCAAAGTTGTAAGAATAGAGAAGTCTATTGTAGAGCTTGAATTTCTTAATGGCAGAAAAGGAAAAATGCACATAAGTGAAGTAGCTAATGAACACATAGATTCTATAGAGAGCATACTTAAACAAGATGATACTTTCAAAGCACTAGTAATTGACTTCGAAAAAGGTGGGTGTCCAAAGTTGTCAAGACGTCGGGTTAATCAAGAGACGGGAGAGTTTTTTGAAGGTGAGCTTTACAACGAGGAAAGGAAAGATGGTCCAAATGACAGGAATAATTATTACAATAATTCATTTAATAGAAAACCTGGAGGAAGTTACCATAAGAGGCCTCCTCGTCCTCGTTCTGGTTTCAGTAACAGAAATAGGCCGAAATTTGGTAATAATGATTCATCATCAGGTTTTTATTAAGAGTAAACTTCTTGCGTTACCTCTCGTCATTCCAGTGTCAAGCACTGGAATGACACCCTTTCTGGTGAAGATTGTTCTCAAATCACAATGTTAGTACAATTGTGGTGTTAGCTATAGCTAACCCAAGAAAGGTTTCCCTAGTCATACCGCCCACAACTGTATGAACGTTGCAATGTGACACGATGTTGCATAATAAATGATGTCATTCCAGTGCGTGACACTGGAATCCAGTTCTTATTATACAGCTATCTGGTGTACTTATTTAAAATTAAGTTTTCTGGATCCCAGTGTCTGGGCACTGGGATGACACCCTTCCTGGCGGAGATTATTCTCAAATCACAACGTTCGTACAGTTGTGGGCGGTATAGATTCCGCTAACGAGTAGCGGAATGACGAATTTGTTGTTTTTCAAATTGTAGAGCCACTTTAGCTATATAGGGTCACAACAATAGATTTTTAAGATCGTTTACGGCCTTCTTAATATCTTCAGCCTTGAATATCGCCGATCCCGCAACTAAAATATCTGCACCTGCTTTTATTATATCAGCTGCGTTAAAAAAGTTAATTCCACCATCTACTGAAATTTGTGTTTTAAGGTTACGCTCTTGTATCATTTTTTTTATAGTAGATATCTTGTTCAACTGTGAATGAATGAATTCCTGTCCTCCAAAGCCAGGGTTGACTGTCATAATCAGCACAATATCTAGCTCATGTATTATGTATTCAAGCACACTTGGAGAAGTTGAAGGAACAATTGAAACTCCAACTTGAATCGGTTTTTTTTCGTCGTTTACATTTTTGTATGACTTTATCTTTCTTATCAACCTCTCAAGGTGTGTCTCTGCTTCTGCATGTACAGTGATAATATCAGCACCAGCATTTATAAAGCTTTCAATGTGGTTACCAGGAGATTTGACCATTAAATGCACATCAAAAGGAAGATTGCTATATTTACGTATTGCAGAGACAACGCTAGGACCAATTGTAATATTTGGAACGAAATTCCCATCCATAACGTCTATGTGTATGTAATCCACACCTAAATCGCTAATTTTTCTTACTTCTTCCCCTAATTTTGCAAAGTCTGCTGAAAGTATAGAAGGTGCAATTTTAATACTCATGAGCTGCTTTTTTTGCTAAAAAATAACTTATTTTTAAAACTCTGTCACCCTAAACACCATCTGAGTAACTAGAGACCGATATCGGTATGCCTATTTAACTAGATCTTAAATTAGATAAAAAAAGGTAGTCTTGATAAAACTTATTTACAGCAAGTTCTTTTACATTTGGACTTTCTGTTTGTTCTTTTTTGTACCCTAATTTATAGCTTATTGAATCTTTATATAAACTGATCGTTTTGTATGCTTTGTTCATCTCTCTAGGAAAGATGCCATTAGCAATTACGACGCATAACCCTGTAGCTGTTGCAAAAACTAGAGTGGTAAATGCTAGATTTTGTAAAAAATTCCTTCCGCTAACTTTTTTTTCCTGTATATTAGCAGAGTGCGATTTGTTTGACACTTCTTCTAGGTATTCATGCCATATGTGATTGCAATTCGTACACTTTACCTTTCTTCCAGATGCACCAATTTGCTCGGGGGATACTAAGTAAGTTTTAGTACAACTATTACATTGTATTTTCATAACACTTACATATAAAGTAGTAACAAGCTCAAATGATACAGAGCTACAAATTTAATATCAATATATATATAACAAATGGAAGGTTTGCAACTAAAAAAAACACAGAGTGAGATAGAAGATATTTGGAAAAATAGAGAAAAATTTAATGACTGTAATCTAAAGAAAACAGCAAAAATAGCAATTAAAGAGGTAATAGAGCTCCTTGATAGTGGTAAAATTAGAGTAGCAGAAAAGCTATCAAGTGGAGAATGGGTAATACATAAGTGGATAAAGCAGGCAATATTATTACATTTTCTCACTGAAGAAAACAAAATAATAGACAATACCAATTGCTGGTTTGACAAGATCGGTAACAAGTTTAGTGAATGGAATGAGGAGAAATTTCACCGGTTAAAAATTAGAGCAGTTCCTGTGTGTTTTGTTCGCCGATCTGCTTATATAGGTACAAATGTTATTCTAATGCCAAGTTTTATCAACGTTGGTGCATATGTTGATTCAGGAACAATGATAGATACCTGGTCAACGATTGGTAGCTGTGCGCAAATAGGAAAAAATTGCCATATTTCCGGTGGAGTGGGAATAGGTGGAGTCCTTGAGCCTATTCAAGCTTCACCTGTCATTATAGAGGATAATTGCTTTATTGGAGCGCGTAGCGAGGTGGCCGAGGGTGTGGTAGTGAGAGAAGGATCAGTCCTTGGCATGGGTGTGTTTATTGGAGCGTCAACAAAAATTATTGATAGAGAAACTAGCAAGGTATTTTATGGCGAAGTGCCGCCTTATTCTGTAGTGATACCAGGGTCTATTCCATCTAAAAATAACATTTCAACCTATTGTGCAGTCATAGTAAAAAAAGTGGATGAAAAGACGAGATCGAAAACCTCTATAAATGAAATATTGAGGGATTAAACTATATATCTGTAATATGACACAATATTACATAGTAAATGATGTCATTTCAGTACTTACTGTACGAACATTGTAATTTGTAGGCAATTTGTGTGGCAGGTGGTGTCATTCCAGTGCTTGACACTGGAATCCAGTTTTTCACGCAACCCCATCAAAAACGTAGTGTTTTAATATAAATGAGATTAGCTACTTTTATATTCACCAACCTAGCTGGATCCCAGTGTCAAGCACTGGAATGACAAGAGAGAAGATATAGGAAAGACAGGAAGAAGATATTGGATGATAAGAGAGCAGTTTGCTATTTTTTGCTATCGCTTTTTTTATCATTATTACTAACCACAGTAATAGCATACGCGCATAGCTCTGAGAAAGAGACTCCATTTTCTTGAGATAATTTATATAATTTTTGTAGACTTTCTTTTACTTTATTAGGGATATTCCCTCCACGTTCTTTTACAAGCCAGGAATCTTGATGATGAATTGGATGAGCATCGCTTTTTGGATTTCCTATATATATTGCAAAAGGTGAACTTTGCCCTTTGAAGTCACATTGTACAGTAAATTTTTTTATAGATTCAGTCATCTAAAGACCTCTACTTTTCTTTTTGGTTGATTTTATAGCAGGTGGAAGAGGTGGTTTCTTTATAAAATCTTGTCTATTGACAACACTTTCTTTACCTTCCAAAGCTCGGCGAACATCAGCTCTGCTTAATTGCGACTCTTTTGCTACCTTCATTCCATGCTTTGCCATAATATTAGCATATGCTAGTACTTTTTTTACCACTTCTAGATCACCATTTAGCATTTGAACTAGCACTTGAAACACTTCCGCTAAAGTTAGTCGATCAGCATTTATAACCTTGTTTTCTATAAAATTGACAGCTTCTTCAAATTTGTATTCAATACTATCATCTTGAGGTATAAGGGCAACATAATCGGTGTTTTTGTCGTCCATAACTGAAGCACTATTACTCATAAGCTTAAGTTTATACTATATATATAAATACTCTACTATTTTATATTATGGCACGCTATAGTTAAACATTTATTAATAACATGCTCACTTATATACACGAATTAATTGACAAAAGTCAAGGATCAATATCCATCAGTGATTTCATGAATGCCGTTTTGTACCATGAAAAATACGGCTATTATACAAGTAAATTACCGCTTGGTAAGGATGGTGATTTTACTACCGCACCTGAGATCAGCCAATTATTTGGTGAAGTAATTGCAGTTTGGATAATGCATACATGGGAAAAATTAGGAAAGCCATCAAAATTTTCTCTAGTTGAACTTGGGCCAGGCAAAGGAACACTCATTCACGATATAATAAGAGTCACTAAAAAATACAGCAGCTTTTTTAATTCAATATCGATCTACTTAGTTGAAATAAGCCCTACTTTACGGAAGATACAAAAGGAAAAATTAAAAAGCTTAGATGTTAATTGGCACAAAAATATTGACAACCTACCAGAACAACCAACCATTTTTTTAGCAAATGAGTTCTTTGACGCTCTTCCGATAGATCAGTTTGTATATCGTGATGAGGGGTGGTATGAAAATAGGGTGACAAAACAAGATGATGGCAGTCTCTTGGTGTCATGCCAGTGCGTAGTGCCCCTTCCTCGTTATCCCAGCGCCCCCTCTTTGTCATCCCAGTGCGTGACACTGGGATCCAGCAAAATTGATTGTAAACAAGCGCACTATACAACATTTTCGATCAAGAAACTGGACTCCAGTGTCAGTTACTTTCATGACACCATCTGCAAGTCGTGCAGTTGTATACCAAGCGCTAGAATGACAAATGGAAAACTTTTTAATGGTGCAGTGATGGAAATATGTTCAGTTGGGGTTGAAATATTAAAAAAACTTGAGAAGAAGATATATAATAATAAAGGAGCTGCTTTGATTATAGATTACGGTTATGTATACCCCGCATATAAGAGCACTTTGCAATCGATAAAACAACATAAGTATGCTAATTTTCTTGAGAATGTTGGCAATAGCGATATTACCGCACTTGTAAACTTTCAAGCATTAAAAGATTCATTAAAACACGTAGATTGCGAGATTTTAACTCAAAGAGAATTTTTATATCTTTTTGGCATAAAAGAAAGAACCCAGGCTTTAATGAAAAGCGCAAGTGATGAACAAAAGAATAGGATCTTGAGTGAATTCTTAAGGTTGACTGAAAATATGGGCACTCTTTTTAAAGCAATGCTATTGATAGCATAGCTAAAGTAATTTATGTTATTGGGAATGTTGTAACAAAATTAGGTATGTTGGTACATATCTAAGCGGGGTAAAAGGAGGCTGACATGACGTAACCGTTCACTCAATGGCGTCAGCTTAAGGAAAAATATCAGCGATAGTGTATAAAATTTCTCTCTAAATTTTTTATCATTAAATTATCTAAAGAGTGCAAGAAACAGTACTTTTGTTTCTATTTTATTGCAACAAGGAAGTCTAAAATGTGTCCTTTTGAGGTGAAGCATGCAAAAAGGAAAAAACCTTATTCTACAAATTAAAAATACAATATACTCGAAAACTTTTCAGAGAATCCATTGTGTTGAGTTTCACACAAACAAGCTTTTACGACAGTATTTTCTATGATTTTAAAGTTAATTAAGAAAAGTTTAGGAATAGAATGTGAGCTCATTAAGTTCCACTCTCAAAGCAAGCTTTTTCTAAAGCAAGGTATAAATACAGGTTTTAAAGAATTTAAGCATCCAAACAGCCTATCAAGATGAGCCTGAGCTGGAGAGGCTATAGGCTTATTGCAGCAGATGGTTCTGGTATTCAGCTCTGAAGAAATTGTATCCGAGTTTGAACCAAATGGAACAACAGGCACCATTGGCAATTTGTTTGTTGATTTGTGTACTTCATTGATTTGCAGTGCTCGTCTTGCGGCTTGGGAGCAAACGTTGGCAGAGGAGAACGACTCACTCCCCCTTTCGATGTTCACTTCCCTTTTTGGCACGTTTATCAGTGGTTCACTCACGTTCGTCTTTCTGATCCACACCTTCCAGCTTATATGCTGATTTTTCCTTAACACTTATGACCCTATCTCTTAAATAGAGCCACTTAAGGTGGCTGCTCCTGAAAACCGATTTCGAAGGACCTCCTTCATCTTCAATAAAACAAACATTACTTTGTTTGTTACTGCAGCACACCATCATTCTTAGGGTCGAGAAATAGAAAGAGCCATTGCCAAAATGCTTAGAAAAGATTAATAATTATACACACAATTATTCAACCATCTTTTTGACTTACAATTTTGAATGTTTGCTCTTAACCTGACACATATGGCTTTTTGAATACTCCCAATGAAAATATTTATAAATAAATATTTACTCTTCTTTTTTATTGTTTTTAGGTTTTTCTTGATCAACCATTTCTCCACCGATCTCTTTTATTTTTAGTATCAACGACTCTGGTACATACATGTCAATTACTTCTTCTGCTGTCACAAATAAAGCCTGATAAGAGTGTGAATTTATTATCCAATTAGGCAATATGTCTTCTGCTTCTATTTTAGACTCTCCCTCTTTTTTGTCATATACTGTGTAGCAATATAAGTGCACAGCAAAAAATAATACATAAGAGAGCAATATTCCTTTAAGCGCTCCGAGAAAGATTCCAGTAACTCTATCGATAAACCCCAACCTTATGGGCGATAATATGTACATTAGCCAGTTATTTATTATCATGAATATAAGATTAAGTATAATAAATACAGAGATTGTAGAAAGTATGTTTAGTGTAACTTTAGAATCAAAATATTTACTATAATTTGGAGTGAAAAAATCATAGTGATTAGCTGTCAGAAAGACCGATAAAAATAGAAACATTAGTGCGCATAGCTCTTTTATAAAGCCTCTAGTTACCGAGATTATTACACATAGAACAACAATGAAGATAATTAGGCTATCGAAAAGCATGTTTTATATCTATATGGTTTTCAAGATATAATAGTTGTAAATAACAAGGTTGTAAAATTAATTGTATTTATGCTGTATCAATTGATCTAAATACCTAGCGATCATGTCGATTTCTAAATTCAAATAATCATTTACTTTGTTGTACTGAAAAGTTGTATTTTTCCATGTATAGGGAATTATATTTACTGTAAATTCGGCAGACCCCTTTTGAAATTCGATTTCTGATGGCAATTTTGTTGTCAAAGCTTGACTGTGCTCCTCAAATACACTTAAGTATTCTGCGGTGCTCGCCTGTGCTTCTCCTAAAAATTTCTTACCACAAACAAATTTCAAAAGGGGTCTGGTGATAACTGAATTCACTGTGAGGGAAACCCCATCTAATGTAACGGAGCCTTTTTTTGCAACAAATTTAATTAATTCTTGTGGGCACGATAGTTTGATTTCATGAGAATCTAAATTTTGATTAATTGTTAAAATTTTTACTATCTTATCAACATGACCCTGAACCAGGTGGCCATCGATCTTATCGCTTAATCTCATTGCTTGTTCGAGATTTATTTTTTTTCCTATTCTCCACGTATTTAAGTTAGCAACCTTCATAGTTTCTTGAGACGCTTGGACTGTAAATATGTCGCTCATTATATCAACAACAGTTAAACACACACCAGAGCAAGCTATTGAATCTCCTTTATTTATAGAGGATAAATTTTGTGTCTTGATATGGAAAATTTGATCAGAGTTGGAGTGAGTGGTAGTATCAGTTATAGTCCCGATATCCGTGATAATTCCTTTAAACATATGGTGAAAATAAATAATTTGTATCTGTTCAGACGCATGGCTAATGTACAAATATTGAAACAAAAATTCCAGTGCTTCCTTTCTTGTCATCCCAGTGCTTGACACTGGGATCCAGCTTTTTCATAATCATCAAAACGTTGTATTTTAACATAAAACGGCTACTTTTATGCTTACCAACTTAATAAAATTCCTGGATCCCAGTGTCAAGCACTGGGATGACACCATTTGTTGTAAACTCACTTTTACTCTATGGTTATACTACCTTGCCGCTATCCTGAACGGATACAATAATTTTACCATGAAAAATTTTTTACAACAACTTATTTCTATTTTGTTATAGCTAAAGTAATTCTGGTTTACCGACAATTTAAAAAACGACAAATTCGTCATCCCGCTACGTGTTAGCGGGATCTAGAGATACCGCGAATGAATCGCGGTATGACGGTTCGCGGCGGCATGACGTAGGAAAATTGAGTCTGCACTAGCTATAGGCGCGAGAAAGGGGATCGTTTTCACTTACTTGTTCAATAGATTCTATAGAATATTCAGAATATATAAAGCGAGCTAAATTCAAAATACACAGCGCGATTAATATTGGTAGTCCTATGTTCAATGCTAACCCAATACTTTCCCTTTTTTCTGGTGGCACTAATCCTTTTAACATCGACACTTTTCCTAATGGAAAATGCCATAAGCAAAGTGTTGATGCAGATGCTACTATTATAAATAGACAAAAATAAGCCTTTTTTGAGGAAAATACAGTTTTTAACGGTGATTTGAGTGTAATGTTAGTAGGTGTAGCTTCATTTGTTGCTGGTGAAGGATCTTTAATTGGTAAAGGGTTTGTAGACTTATGAGGAGTATTTTTATGTTGCGTAGGAGGTTGTTGTATGTAAACACCTGAAACTAATTTGAGCAATTGCTCTTTTTTTTTATATACTTGCTTTTGTAGATACTCTTTTGGAAAAGAAGACTTGCCAGCTAGTTGTGGTATTTCTAGTATTTCTAATACTTCTAATATCTCACCTGACTCTAATATTTCATGTAATTGTTTATCTTGAAAATAAACAATATTGAATATTGAGTTAAAAATATTGCGAAATGTTTCTGGATCTTGATTTTTGTATCCACTCATCACTTCAACAAATATTTCATTGAGTTTTTTTCCCCTGCGCTCAATCTGGTTATCTACCATAGCTACTCTAGCATCATTTTGTGCTTGTTTTATGGCTAATTGTTTTTCTTTCTCTGATAGTTCTTTGGTCTGCTTTTTTGACTTCTTTTTTCTGTTAGCTTTAAAATACTCTGTGTGCGAAGTAGTTTGACCTACATTCTGTTCTGCTTCTTGAGGTATTAGATTTCCTATACTACTTGTCATCCAAGTAGCTTGACTACTTGGATCCATGTTTCTTTTTTCCTGGTCAAGCGCTGGAATGACACCAAATGGTATATTGTTGCTCTGTATAGAAAGTTTTGGTGTTCTTAAAAGGGATAACCTTATTACATCATTAAAAAAATTAGATAAGGGAAGGAAGATTCTATATTTTGGTATATTAGCTTTTATTGCAGCAGTAACCACTGGAGCTTTACAATTTACTTTGCTTGCTATGTTAAAGCCAAACGAGCCTGTAAATGGTACAATTTGTCTATTTTGTGCGTTTTTTTGCTTAGTTTCACTTTGTTCTTGTCTGTCTTTATTTTCTGCTTCTTTTACTTGTAGTGTATCTTGACTCTGTTCCTCATTTTCAGTTTTTTCTGCATGTTTTAGCTTTTCATTTAAAAATGACCCTATTTGGTGCAAATTATCTAAGTTAATGTCTTTAACATTTGTCTGTAGTATGATTGTTATTCCTTGCAGAAAGATTTGAGGCGGAGCATTATTTACGAATTCTTCTACAGTTTTATAACTGTTAGTTTTACAGTAGTTATTATATAATTCACTGCTTTCTTTGGGCACTTTTATGTTGACTGTAAAATTTTTTTCCCGGGAAAGGCAGATTTTGAAAAAATCAATTAAAAATTTTATTTGAAATGGTCTTGTATTAAAGGTGTCTTTATCTGTTGCTGTTAGCTCAAATGAAAATTCTTGTATATTACTTTCAATACTTCTCGAGCGAATAGTGCTGATCTTAATTGTTTCGCTAGAAAATGCTTTACTTATGTTTTTGGATCTTTCCTTAAAGAACTTAGGTAAATCCTCTATTTTGTACTTATTATCAGTTTCAATGTCACTGTTGTGCATAGTTGATACAGCAAAATTCATCAGCATAAAGGTAAATAAAAAAACTAATTGGTCAATAAATTAATAATTAGAATAGGGCAGTTTTTCGGATTGTTGATGATATTTAAAATTTAACTATAATGAAAGTTTAAGCCAGCGTTTCTAAGATGAATAAAGAGCTACTGAATGAAATACCTTCACTTGAAGATAAAGCGGTCTCTGAAATTGAGAATGCTTCTTCTTTACAAGATTTAGAAAAAGTTAGGTTATCATATTTGGGAAAAAAGGGTGTAATTAAAGCTTATTTTGACAACTTAAAAGAGATAGAAGACGCAGGAAAAAAGCGCAATTTAGGCGAAGTTATCAACGTTTTACGTAATAAGCTAGATCAGCTTATAATGAATAAGGAGAATATACTAAAAGCCGAAGAAGTTAACTTTAAATTGCAGAACGAGGCAGTTGATATCACGTTGCCTGCGAGGCCAGAAAAAATTGGCAAGGTCCATCCACTCAGTAAGGTTCTAAATGAAGTAAAGCTTATTTTTGCACATATGGGTTTTAAAGCAGTTGATGGTCCTGACATTGAAGATGAATTTCATGTATTTGATGCACTGAATACTCCAAGTCATCATCCTGCACGAGAGGAGCAAGATACCTTCTACTTAAAGAATAAAATAGATGATAAAAGAATGGTGCTGCGCACTCATACCTCATCTGTACAGATTAGAACCATGGAAAAAACAAAAAAATTCCCAATTAAAATAGTAGCCGCAGGTAGAGTATACAGAAACGACTTTGATGCAACTCACACCCCTATGTTCCATCAAATAGAGGGGTTATATGTCAATGAGAATGTCAATATGGGCCAGTTAAAATTTACTATTCATCACTTCCTTAATAAGTTTTTTGGAGATAAAGGGCTGAAGATACGTTTTCGTAATAGTTTTTTCCCTTTTACCGAGCCTTCTGCAGAAGTGGACATAAGTTATAAAGGTAGTAAATGGATAGAAGTACTGGGATGCGGTATGACGCATCCAAATGTATTTCAAAATGTTGGAATAGACCATACTAAATACAACGGTTTTGCGTTTGGCATTGGTATAGAAAGGCTTGCAATGCTAAAATATCAAATTAGCGACTTAAGGAGCTTTTATGATAACAAAATCAGCTGGCTTGATCATTACGGTTTTCATTTTTCATCTTTAAGATAAGTGATAAGTAAAACTCATACGTTCGTTATACTTGCTGCAGGGCATGGCAGGCGGATGAATTCAGATTTGCCTAAGGTCCTACACAAAATAGGCAATTTTTCCATGCTCCAGCATGTCATTTACAATGCAAAACAGCTAAATCCTGAAAACATAGCTGTTGTAGTTGATCTGCCTTTAATTGAAAGACTAAAGTGCTTTAAGGATATACAGTTAATTACACAAGAATTAACACTTGGCACGGGAGATGCGGTCAAAACTGCAATGAGAAACCTAAGAGAATTGCCAGATTCAAGCATAGTTGTTGTGCAGTATGGAGATACTCCGCTCATAAAAAGCAGCACAATAACTAAAATGATTAGTTGCTTAGAAGGCAAGGCTCTAGTTTGCCTAGGTTTTAGGACAAGCAATAAAGAATACGGTAGGTTAATTGTTGAGAATGGTTCCTTAAGAGAAATCGTAGAAGCAAAGAGTGATAAAAATAATCATGAAGAGTTTCTTGCCAATGCTGGAATAATGGTTGCATATGCAAAGAATTTACGTGAATTGGTGGAGAAAATAGAGTGCAATAGCTCAACTCATGAATATTATTTGACTGATGTAGTCTCCATTGCAGTGAAGAGTAATTTAAATGTCGGTTACGTTATTACGGGTGGAGAAGAGGCAACTGGAATAAATAACAGAAATGACCTTATAAAAGCTGAATTTTACTTTCAAGAAAATAAAAGAAAAGTTTTTACTGACTCCGGAGTAACGCTTGTTGCACCAGAGACTATTTTCTTTTCTCTTGATACGCAAATTGCCAGAGATTCAGTTGTTTACCCATATGTTTTTTTCGGTACTGGGGTGAAAATAGAGTCTGGTGCGAAAATACTGCCATTTTCGCATTTAGAAAACTGCTTAATTAAAAGTAATGCTGAGGTCGGTCCATTTACCAGAATACGCGGAAACACAACAATTGGTAATAAGGCAAAAATAGGAAATTTTGTGGAAGTGAAAACAAGTGAAATTGGTCAAAACACTAGAATAAAACACTTAAGTTATATAGGAAATGCTAACGTAGGACAGGGGAGTAATATAGGAGCAGGCACTATTGTTTGTAATTATGATGGGAAAAATAAACATGAAACGAATATAGGGAGCAATTGCTTTGTTGGCGCCAATAGCTCACTAATTGCACCACTTAATATTCATGATGAATCTGTAATTGCAGCAGGTAGTGTTATAGTTGAGGATGTACCAGAAAAAAGCCTTGCAATAGCAAGAGAAAGGCAAGTAACTAAGAGAATAAAGTAGTCTAATTTAATTATGTTGTTGTATCATTTTTAATATTAGACTTCTTGCATAGCCCAAACTAAGTGGAAAAAAGGTGTCATGCAAGTAGCTGACACTGGAGTAATGCCCTCCTTTGTCATCCAAGTAGCTGACACTTGGATCCAGATTGGGCACTAAGTTGATAAGCATAAAAGTGTTATGTTAAAACACAGCGTTCTTGATGAGATTACGGCAAGGCTAGATTCCAGCGTCACACGCTGGAATGACAAAGAAGCTGATTTTTCACGTAGATAATGGTTACGCAAGAAGTCTACTTTTTATTCTTAATCAACTCTAAAGCCTTCTCCAAATCTATACTTTCAATATCTGCACTCTTGCCCAAAGCAACGTTTGTTTTGCCGCATTTTATATAGAATCCGTACCTACCGTTGCAGATAAAAACTTCTTTTCCCTTTTCATTAACTCCGAAAGATTTTAACTCTTTGCGTGGACTGTTTGCAATAATTTGTACAACTTCGCTCAATTCTGTATTCAGCACCTCTTTGGAGCTTTTCTTAAGAGAAAAGTATCTACCATCATAGAAAATATAGTACCCAAATCGCCCAAGGCCTATTTTTACTTCCTTTCCGGTTTCTGGGTGTTCTCCAATTACTTTTGGCAAGGAAAGTAATTGAGTAGCAGTGCTCAGATCAATATCATTAACATTTATATCTTTTGGTATAGAAACCGCCTTTTTCTTTTCTGACTCATTATTAAACTGCAGGTAAAGCCCAAAAGGACCTTTTTTAATTATTACCTCTTGTCCTGTTATATCATCTATACCTAAACTTTTTGGATATTCTGAATTGTCGTTACTACCTGTAATTTCTTTTGTATGGTTGCATTCAGGATAGTTAGAACATCCAAGGAACACCCCGGCTTTTCCAAAGTTCAATTTCAATGTGCCATCAGAGCAAGCAGGGCATTTCGTATTCACCTCTTTTCTTCCTTCTTCTGAACAAAACCAATCGACTACCAAATTGTGAATGCCGCTGAAAACTTCATCATGCGTCATTTGCTTGACAGAGTTTACATGACCAAAAAATGGCACCCAAAAGTGGCCTAATTCTTTTTTCCAATCTGCATGTCCATTTGAGATTAAATCAAGCTTTTCTTCCATTTGTGCTGTGAAGTCATACTCTACACAACGCTGAAAAAAAGTTTCTAAAAATATAGTAACGATTTTACCGCGGCTGCTTGGAATAAATCTTTTGTTATCCAATGAAACATACTCACGATCTTGTAATACCGAAATAATTGTTGCATAAGTTGATGGGCGTCCTATACCGATTTCTTCCATTTTTTTAACGATACTTGCTTCACTATAACGAGGTGGCGGTTGAGTGAAATGCTGTTTTGGCTCAACTGAAATCAGCTTACATGCTTCCCCTTCCTTCATGGCAGGTAGCAGGCCTTCATTTTCGGCTTCCATGTTATCTTGGTAGACTTTATAAAAACCATCAAAGAATATACTTGATCCACTTGCTCGTAGAATTACTTTCTGGTCAGTAGAACTAATTTCAACTACCACTTGATCAAGGATTGCCGATTCCATTTGACTTGCAATGGTTCTTTTCCAGATTAAATCATACAATTTAAATTGCTCTGGCGTTAAGTAATCCTTAATACTACCCGGCGCTCTATTGATATCAGTTGGACGAATTGCTTCATGTGCTTCTTGAGCATTTTTGACCTTTTTTACATATTTACGAGGAGACTGCGGTAAATATTTATCACCATATAATGACTTAATAGACCCTCTAATTGAGTTTATAGCCTCATCTGCAATATGAAACCCATCTGTACGCATGTAAGTTATCAACCCTACAGTTTCACCACCAATATCGATACCTTCATATAAATTTTGCGCTATGCGCATAACACTTTTCACATTAAAATACAGTTTATTCACTGCATCTTGCTGAAGACTTGAAGTAATAAACGGAGGAAGTGGGTTTCTCTTAACTTGCTTGCGTTCTACTGTGCTTACAGCATATTGCCTTGACTCAATCTCCCTGACTAAGTTCTTTGCTTCTTCTTCATTCTTAATATCAAATTTTTCTAGCTTTTTATTGTCATAGTGGCTTAGCATAGCAAAAAAAGCCTCATCTTTGCTATTTTGCATTTCTGCCTTTATGCTCCAATACTCCTGTGTTATAAATTTACTAATTTCATCTTCTCGTTCGCATATAATCTTTAATGCAACAGACTGCACTCGCCCTGCAGACTTGCTCCCCGACAATTTTGTCCACAGCAGTGGTGACAAACTAAACCCAACTAGATAATCCAAAGCTCTGCGTGCTTGTTGTGCACGCACTAAATCCATATTTATTTCACGTGGATTCTTTATTGCTTCTTGAACTGCTCTCTTTGTTATCTCATTAAAGACTACTCTATGAATGTTGCTTTTATCATTGATTGCTTTCTTTTCTTTTAATGTCTCTATCACATGCCAAGCCATTGCTTCCCCTTCTCTGTCTGGGTCTGTTGCAAGATATATATCTGATGCTTTACTTGCTGCTTTTACTAGCTCTTTTATATACTTTTCTGCTTTTTCAATGGTTTCATACTTTATAGCAAAATCATTATCTGGATCGACAGAACCGTTTTTTGCTGGAAGATCCCTCACATGTCCAAAGGATGCAGCTACTTTGAACTCTTTACTCAAATATTTACCTATTGTCTTTGCTTTCGCAGGTGATTCAACTATTAATAATGCCATATTGTTAATTATTTTAGTACTTAAAGATAATATGTTGAGAAATATACAATGAAAAGTAAAAAAATATTTTAATAGGTCTTGTGAATTTTACAAAGTAGATTGTTCACGGTTTCGAGAAAACCCTTGGACGTTGCTATTTTCAAGTGACTTTGAAGGCTCATTACAATAGTATATGATCGCAGCAGCAATCAGACAACAAGCTCCAACCGCTATCCCCACTGCCAGTGTAGAAGCAGTTACAATAGTTCTCTTTTCACTTCGTGGAGCAGCATTACTTGAGCTACTTGGTTGTTGATTATTGCTTTCGTTTATTATTTCATTCTTTATGGCTTCTGCAAATGCACATAGCTCCAATCTAGGAGGATGCACCTTTATTATATCCTTAAAATCTACAAAGTCGATCAGATGCTTTTCTATTCCTCTAAGCTCTAGTATAATGTCATCTTTGTATTCCTGAAAGAAAGTTTTTATGTCAGTGAACTTCATCGTATGAAAATCATGCCCATAGCGTTCTGCTAAAACACCAATTAACGGTTTATGATTGTGTAGGAATATTCTTTTTTCTATTTCAGGCATTATTTGAGCTCTAAGCTGCAGATTTTTTGGACTTATTGCTGAGCCAGCAGCTTCCAGTTTTGCTATGTGATTGACCATGGATTCATACACATCTATTCTATTTTTTGTGACAGCATGATATAAAGGAGTGAATCTATCATTATCTTTCACATTAACATCAGCCCCTTTATCGATTAAATCTTCTACTATTTCCACATGTCCCCTTCCAGCAGCCAAATGCAATGGCGTTCTTCCATCTCTATCCCCTTTGTTAATATCAGCCCCTTTATCGATTAAAACTTTTACTATTTCTACCTGGCCCTTTTTAGCAGCCAAATGTAATGGAGTTCTTCTGCAACGTGCCATATCGATGATTGGTGAAATATCTTGCTCGCCTGTTTCATCCACATCTGCTCCTTTATCTATTAGAATTTTTGCTATTTCTACAAGGTTATTTTTAATGGCAAAAAATAATGGAGTACATCCAAGTATATTCACCACATTAACTTCTGCTCCTTTGTTTATCAAAACTTTTGCTACTTCTATATGACCATTCTTAACAGCATAATATAATGGAGTACTACCATTATTATTCACTTTATTAATATCTGCTCCTTTGTCTATTAGAGCCTTTGCTACTTCTATATGATCATTTACAGCAGCATAATGTAATGGAGTATTTCTCTCCTTATCTTCTACTTCAATATTTGCCCCATTTTTTATTAAAGCATCTATTACCCTCTCACAACCACCCTCAGCAGCATAATGTAATAATGCTTTATCGTTAAACCATTTGTAATTAACATCGAATCCAGCATCTTTCCAATTTTTGGCGATATTAGACCATGTCTTACCAGCTTTATATCTGTTCTTTATCTTACTTGCTATCTTCTTGATTATATTATCTACACTCAAATCTGGGAGAGCGTCTATTTCTTCTAGTATCTGTGTAATTACATTCTTAGTCATAACCTCTTTCACTCAACACTACCGCATAAATATTTTACCCAGTATCTCAGTAATTGTGGACTTTGCTGACAAATTACGTGAAAATTTGTAGAAAACACTGAACTCCGTAGCATTACAAAAAATCCAATTATTTTCTTGCATTACTCTCTGTCATCCTGCTGCTCCTTTCTTGTCATCCCGCCGCGAACCGTCATACCGCGATTCATTCGCGGTATCTCAGCCACTAACACGTAGCAACTGTTCTCCCTCGTCATACCGTTACGGTATCTCTAGATCCCGCTAACAAGTAGCGGGATGACGATTGTCAGGGTGTCATCCCAGCGCCCTGACTACTTGGATCCAGGAAAAAGAATGGTGTCATTCAAGTAGCTGACACTGGTTCCTTTATGACGGCAGTGCCCAGACACTGGAATCCAGGAAAAAGAATGGTGTCATCCAAGTAGCCTCCCTCCCCTGTCATCCCAGTGTCCCTATGATGTCATCCCAGTGCTTGACACTGGGATCCAGAAGACTTAATTTCAACCAAGTGACTGCATAATAAAGGCTAGATCCCAGTGTCTGGGCACTGGGATGACAAAAAAAGGAGCACTGGAATGACACCTTCCTGCCCAGTTCATGTTGCCATAAATATTAAGAAATTTACCAAGTGAAAAAAAAGGCAAAAGAAGCTCCGTGGTTGGCTAATTACTTACATTATACTTTCAAGTATGGCGTTTTTTTATTATAAACGCTTAATAACCGCGACTCAGCTGCTTTTAAGCCGCAACTAATCTAAATTATAAACGTTAAGAAATTTACTAAACAGAAAAAAAGGCAAAAGAAACCCTAGGGTAGCTAGTTATTCACTATCCATTTTTTAAGTTGGCGTTTTTTAATGTTTTAAATGCTTTATAAGCGTATTTCAGCTTGTATAGGTAAAAACCTAGAAATTTGATAAAGACATAGAGTGCACATAGTGCAAAAAATTAAACATGAGACGCCAGATACGTTGAGTTTTTTTGTCATTTAATCTGTACAGAGAAGATAAATAAATAGCTTCAGTTTCATGATAAGGGGGCTGGCGAAAGGTGTCAAGTAAGTTTTTCTTTTCCATGGATTCCCTTTGAAGTTGAATATTGAAAATTGACTGGAGAGTTGTGGATTACTTTGTATATGTCATAACAAGCCATGGCACTCTCGGCAAAACCACTTAATATTAACTTTAGTTTGCCTGAATAAGTAGCTATATCTCCGATTGCATATATTCTATCTCTACTGGTTTTTAAGGTAGTCGGATCAACAACTATGCGGCCATGTTCTAACTGTATACCCCAATTGTTTATTGGACCAAGATTCATTGACAATCCAAAAAATGGCAGCAAAAAATCAGCGGATATTTCTTTTTCTTCCTTAGAGGCAATGTTTTTTACTATCACTGCGCTCAACTGCCCATTACCTCCTGCTAGTTCGTGTAATTGATATGGCACTACCAGTTCTATCTTTCCATCATTTTCAAGTGATTCTAATTTATTTCTAGTTTCAGGAGTGCAGCGAAATTCCTTTCTTCTATGTATCACATAAATTTTCTTTGCAACTTTAGAAAATTCTACAGTCCAATCAGCCGCAGAATCACCCCCCCCTGCAATGACTATAGTTTTGTCCTGAAAATCAGAGATTTTATTTACACTGTAAAATACAGATTTATTTTCATATTCTAATATACCACTTAAGGGTGGACGGTTAGGTTCAAACATTCCGTTACCTGCAGCAACGATAACAGCTTTGCATTTTACCTCTGTACCTATGTTCGTTATGATAGTAAAGTTTTCACCTTCGTTATTTGAAATCTTTTCCACTTTTTGACTTAAATGGTAAACAGGCTCAAATGGTGAAGCTTGCTCCATTAGTCGCTCAATTAATTTTTGAGCAGTAATTACAGGATAACCAGGTATATCATATATTGGCTTTTCTGGGTAAAGAGCTGTGCATTGTCCTCCTGCTTGATCCAAAACATCTATTATATGACATCTCATATCAAGCATTCCCGCTTGAAAAGCAGTGAATATTCCAACAGGCCCTGCACCTATTATTACGATATCGGTTTCCATATTCAGATGGTGATCTATTTATAGATATTAGCTTTCTTTGCTAACAAGGTCAATTTACAAAGGGATGTATTTTTAAAAGATGTGGCTAGATTAGATAAGATTTCCAGCGTTATGAACCACATAGTCCAAATAAGCTCTAAAAATCAGCTATCATAGCGGGATGCTGTGCGGACGGAATGGGATTCGAACCCATGGTACGCTCATCACGTACGTCAGTTTTCAAGACTGGTGCCTTAAACCGCTCGGCCATCCGTCCATTTCTTTTCTATCACAACATTTGATTTTAAGCAATCTGTAAAAGCTTTACTTGCCCACGCAAAAGTTGCTAAATATACTGTCCAATATTTCCTCAACATTAATAATTCCAATCACCGCACCAAGTTCAAATGCAGCAAGCCTCAAGTCTTCAGATATCAACTCAATTGGATTATCGATATTAAAACGCTGTAAATGTTCCAGTGCTTTCTGCATGTGATTCCTATGTCTTTGCCGAGTAATCACAGGAGTGTCTCTATCATGCCCAAATTTTTCCTCTGCCCTCTCTTTTATGAGAGAGATCAATTTGTTTGTACCTATTCCCTTTAGAATAGAAATAGGTAAAAGATCTATGCCATTAATTTTTATATTGTGATTATTGATAACATCGTCAGCTTTGCTCAGAACATAAATAGTATCGCTATTTACAACGTTGCAATTGATATTATAACGCTGTTCAAAAGGAAATAGTTCTATTCTTAAATCAGCTTCAAAAGACCTTTTTTTCGCTCGACTTATACCTTCTGATTCTATTGGATCTGAACTCTCACGAATTCCAGCAGTATCAGAGAGAATGATTGGGTATCCGCCAATGTCAATATGAGCTTCAAGTATATCTCTTGTTGTGCCTGCATATTCAGAAACAATAGCAATATCACGCTTGGCTAAGAAATTAAACAGAGTTGATTTACCGACATTTGGTTCACCAGTTATTACAATATGTAAACCCTCACGCAACCTTTCGCCCCGTCTATTATCATTTAAATGCTCTTGTATCAACTGCACGAGAGATTGCACTTCATTATTAATTTTTTCCAATTCACTTTTTTCTGCCCAAATGTCCTCTGGAAAGTCTATATATGCTGCGATTTTGGATTGTATCGTTATTAATCTTTGCCTCCAATTGCTGTATAGTCTCTCCAATTCTCCTGATATCTGCTTAATCGCTTGTTTAGCTTGCATTTTCGTCTCAGCGTCAATTAAGTCTGCAACCCCTTCTATTTGCGTTAAGTCAAATTTACCATTTAGAAAAGCCCTAAGTGAGAATTCTCCAGACCTGGCCATAACGAAAATTTTTGATAATTCCTCCAAGATGATTTTTATGACGGCCTTACTTCCATGCACTTGTAATTCTATAACATCCTCGCCAGTGAAACTGTTTGGAGCAGGGAAATAGATGATTATTCCATTATCTATCAATTGACTGGAATCATCATATAGATCAACTAAAGTAGCAAATCTTGGTTTAATTTCTTTCTTAATATGAAAATGATTTAAAGCTTTAAGCGCGTAGTTGCCTGAAATTCTGATTACTGCAACTCCTGACTTACCAAATACGGTCGATAAAGCGAAAATAGTTTCATTTGTGTTTGTCATTATTGATATAAACTACTTAGCAATATTACACTTAAGAAACCAAAATACCTAAAAAGTCACCCAGGTGAAAATATTTATTTTGAAAACTGATAATATGATTTATAATGACTGACACAAGTTTTAAATATTTTATGCTCAAGAAATTAGCTTGGTACTGGTCTTTTGTAGAGTTAATTAAAGGGTTTGTTATTACATTAAAATATATGTTTAAGCCTAAGGTTACTTTGAAGTATCCTATGGAGAAGGGCCCTTTAAGTCCAAGATTTCGTGGTGAGCATGCGTTGTGTAGGTATCCAAACGGTGAAGAACGATGCATAGCTTGTAAATTATGCGAAGTTATCTGCCCTGCTCAAGCAATAGTTATTGAAGCAGAGGAAAGAGAAGACGGTAGTCGTCACACCACACGCTATGATATTGACATGACAAAATGCATATACTGCGGACTTTGCCAAGAGGCATGTCCAGTTGATGCAATTGTGGAGGGTCCTAACTTTGAATTTGCTACTGAAACAAGAGAGGAGCTAATGTACAATAAAGAAAAGTTATTGCGTAATGGTGAAGTTTGGAAAGACGCAATTGCACTCAGGTTAAAAAAGAATAGGCCTTATTATTAATGTTCAGAGCTTATAACCCTGTTATCCATTATGATTTAGGGGCAGTGCCCACTAGGGGTGGTGTCATCCAAGTAGCTGATACACAACTGTACGAACATTTGTTTGCGAGGGCAGTATGTTAAATGTTATAGCCTGTTTTGCCTCAAACACAAAGGTGTCATCCCAGTGCTTGACACTGGGATCCAGTAAAATTGATTGTGAACAAGCACACTATACAACATTTTTAATGAAATTACAAAAAAGCTGGATTCCAGTGTCAAGCACTGGAATGAACACCAGATATTGGCTTTTACTGATTATACAGGAGGTATGACAAATGATTAAAGTCTCTTTTCCGATTGAAAAAAGAATAGAAAAATACGACAGTAAAGTTACTGGTTTTGATATACTACAGCCGAATGTTTTAAAGGAAGCAGTTGCATTGAAAGTAAATGGTGAGTTATATGATCTCTCACGTGAAATTGAATCTGATACAGAGATAGAGGTAATACAACTGAGTGACGAAGCGGGTTTGGACATAATAAGGCACGATGCTGCTCATATAATGGCACAGGCAGTGAAAGAGCTCTTTCCTAATACTCAGATTACTATCGGCCCAACAATTCAGGACGGTTTTTACTATGATTTTGCTATAGATCGTACCTTCACTACGGACGATCTTACCGCAATAGAAAAGAAAATGAAAGAGATTGTAAAAAGTAACCACAAATTTGTTCGAGAAGTTTGGACTCGCAAGCAGACAATTGATTTCTTTAGTGGTATAGGCGAAAAATATAAAGTTGATATTATCTCCTCTATACCAGAGAGTGAAAACCTAACTGTTTATAGACAAGGCGATTTTGTAGACCTGTGTCGTGGGCCACATTCGCCTTCAACCGGCAGAGTTAAAGCGTTTAAACTTATGAAAGTAGCGGGTGCATACTGGCGTGGTGATTCTAAGGGCCCAATGTTGCAGCGAATATATGGCACAGCATGGAGAAATAAGGATGAATTAAACGCTTATCTTGAGTGTCTCAAAGAAGCAGAGAAACGTGATCACCGCAAAATTGCCAAGGATATGGATTTGTTTCACATCCAAGAGGAAGCTGTCGGGCAGGTTTTTTGGCATGAACAAGGATATATTCTATATAATGTTCTTGAGTCTTACATCAGAAAGAAGCTAATAAATAATGGCTATTTTGAGGTAAAAACTCCTATTTTAGTAAGCAAAGAGCTGTGGGAAAAATCTGGACATTGGGATAAGTTTCGTGAAAATATGTTTATTGTTGATGAATCTGAAAGCAAAAAGCTAGCAATAAAACCCATGAATTGCCCCTGTCATGTGCAGATTTTTAATTCTCACACCATAAGCTATCGTGATTTACCGATACGTATGGCAGAGTTTGGCACATGCCATAGAAATGAAAGCTCAGGCTCATTGCACGGACTGATGCGAGTGCGTGGTTTTACGCAAGACGATGCACACATTTTTTGTATGGAAGAACAAGTAAATTCTGAGACTATAAAGTTTTGTGACCTTTTAAAAGAAGTATATTCAGAGCTTGGATTTAATGAAATTTCTGTGAAATTTTCAGACCGTCCAGATGTTAGGGCAGGGGATGATGAAGTGTGGGATAGAGCTGAAAAAGCGCTGCTTGAAGCCATTAAAGAAGCGGGCTTGAGTTATAAACTTAACCCTGGTGAAGGTGCGTTTTATGGTCCAAAGTTAGAGTTTGTCTTGAAAGATGCAATAGGTAGAAGCTGGCAATGTGGAACATTACAAGTTGATTTTATTTTACCAGAACGTCTGGGAGCTTTTTATATAGGGACAGATGGACACAAGCATCACCCTGTCATGTTACATAGGGCAATTCTTGGGACTTTTGAGCGTTTTATTGGAATTTTGATAGAAAATTATGCAGGAAAATTTCCAGTTTGGCTTGCTCCAACGCAACTTGCTATTCTGACCATTACAAATGAGGCTGACGGTTACGCCACAGAAATCAGCAATGTCTTAAAAGAACAAGGTGTGAGAGTCAAGACTGATTTGACCAATGAAAAAATTAGTTATAAGATACGTTTGCATAGTCTAAACAAGGTTCCTATATTGTGGATTGTAGGCAAAAATGAAGTTACAAGTGAAACTGTGTCAGTGAGAAATTTAGGATCGGAAAGACAGGAGTCTTTTTCTTTGGAAAAGGCTACTGAATCGCTGTTAAAAAGTGTTAATTTGAATTAAGGGAGTTAAAGTTTGCAAGTTAAAAAGAACAATAAAAACAGAATTAATGGATTCATCACAGCTAAGAAGGTACGCTTAGTTGATCACAGTGGTGAAATGGTCGGAATCGTGCTAATAGAACGAGCTTTGGAACTTGCACAGGGTGTTGGTTTAGACTTGGTAGAAATTGCACCTGATTCAACCCCTCCAGTATGTAAAATTCTGGATTATAGCAAACAAAAGTATGATATAAAAAAGAAAGCAAGTGAAGCAAAAAAGAAACAAAAAACATTAACTATAAAAGAAATTAAACTGGGTCCCAATATTGGTGATCACGATTACGGAACAAAATTGCGTCAAGCAAGAGACTTACTTGCTCACGGACATAAAATCAAAGTTACAATGAGATTTAAAGGCAGAGAGCTTATAAACACTGAAGTCGGACTGGAAAAATTAGAACGGCTAATTAGAGACACTGAAGATATTGCAAAGGTAGAATTGGCACCTAAAAGAGAAGGAAATCAATATTTTTTAGCTCTGGTTGCTAAGTAGCAAAACGGCTTAAGAAGTATAAGTAGAGTTAAATTATTGCTCTCTCTTTGATAACATGGCAAAAATGTCTTATTAATCCTTGAATCGGCCAAGCTGCAGCATCGCCAAGTGCGCAAATTGTATGTCCTTCTATTTGAGTTGTAAGGTCAAGCAGCTTATCTATTTCATCAGGCTTAATATCTCCTGCCACCATCCTCTTCATAATCCTCCACATCCATCCAGTACCTTCACGGCATGGTGTGCATTGTCCACAGGACTCATGCATGTAAAAGTGTGATAACCTCTCTATTGCAGCTATTATATCAGTTGATTTATCCATCACTATTACAGCAGCAGTACCAAGCCCTGATTGTGCAGTTTTTAATGAATCAAAATCCATTTCAATAGTATCGCATATAGATTTTGGAATTAATGGCACTGAAGACCCACCAGGTATTACAGCAAGTAAATTATCCCAACCCCCTCGCACTCCACTTGCGTATTTTTCAATCAATTCACGTAGTGGAATTCCGAGCTCTTCTTCAACATTACACGGGTTGTTTACGTGCCCTGAAATACAAAAGACCTTGGTACCAGTATTATTTGGTTTACCAAGAGATGCAAACCATTCTCCTCCGCGATTTAGAATATCTGGAACCATGGCTATAGTTTCAACGTTGTTTATTGTGGTTGGGCAGCCAAAAAGTCCAACACCTGCAGGAAATGGAGGTTTCATGCGAGGAAAGCCCTTTTTTCCTTCAATTGATTCAAGTTGAGCTGTTTCTTCTCCACATATGTAAGCTCCTGCACCCCTATGGATAAACACATCAAGATCATAACCTGATTTGCAGGCATTTTTTCCAATTAAGTTTTCTTTATAGGCTTCCTCAAGTGCCTTTTTTAGGACTAAATATTCATTATAAAACTCACCCCTGATATAAATATACGCAACTGATGCGCTGATCGCTCTGCCAGCTAGGAGAATTCCTTCAAGTAACTTATGTGGCTCATATCGTAATATATCTCTATCTTTACATGTACCAGGTTCTGACTCATCTGCATTGACTACTAAATATGCTTTTGGAAGATTTTTGGGCATAAAGCTCCACTTAAGGCCGGTGGAAAATCCTGCACCCCCTCGACCTCTCAAACCAGATTTCTTTACTTCATCAATGATTTTTTCTGATCCTAAATCCAGTAATTCCTTTGTTTTTTGCCAGCTACCACGTTTTTTTGCACCCTCAAGTAGTGGAGTTTCTTTACCATTTAGGTTGGTGAATATTTTGTCTTGTTCTTTTAGCATGTTTTTCAAAATTTGTGAGTGATCCCGACGCGATTCGAACGCGTGACCCACTGATTAAAAGTCAGTTGCTCTACCGGCTGAGCTACGGGATCATTTCATTTTTCAGCTATACTAAACAGTAATATAGTTTTTATCCATTTTAATCAAACTAAAATTTTCATGTGTGGTTAAATAAATTGTATAATACACTGCGTTAGTGATAATTTAGTTAAAAAATCTATGGATAATTTAAAAAAATTTTTAAAGGAAAACTTCTTGTTAATTTTCAATTCACAGATTTATTTGAGTGGTGTGAAGTATAACGCTAAGGAGACAAGAAAAATAGAAAACTGTATATACCCTGCAGAATTTGTGCGGTATTATAATGCTTCGCAATAGATAAATATTTCTTGCATTTCAGCCTGAGTGATTTATGCTTTAAGAGAATATTTGGGGGCATAGCTCAGCTGGTAGAGCATCTGTTTTGCACGCAGAAGGTCAGCGGTTCGATCCCGCTTGCCTCCACCAATCTATATTAGCTCTAGCACGCCACAAAACTTGTCAAAACAGCTTATTTTAATCTAGGAGTGTTTTATGCTAGTTTCCTAAAATTCCTATTTCTTTTCGTAACTTCTCTCTACACAAGTAATGTTTGTTATTATAATTCTAATATATACTAACTTAACAATAAATTAATCAATGAATGTTAGAATAGCTATAATTAGATTTATTAGGTAATACTCATGAGTGGAAAAAAACATGTTTTTAAGATGGTGCCTGGAAAAGAGGTGTTTAGAAAAATCCCGACTAAATGGATAAGGTGGCCTGAAGGTCATAATTCTACAGTGTCTATTAAAAAAGTTGAGCTTGTATCGCTGGATGATAAAAACGATGTAGGACTAGACTTATTACCTATAAAACTTTGCGGCAGTTTTTGCGCAGACAGTTACATATGCATACGCGTCAAGTTAAGAAGCAAGGGTAAGAAAATTCAATGAACTTAAGGTGGATACTCTAGTTTTTCTATATCTATCTTTCACAGAAAATTGTGACCAGTCTGTGGTAAGTTTTTTCAGGAAAATTCTCAAATTATTAATTTTACTGCTTAACGCTAAAAACAACTCCCTAATCCTTCTTTTTAATTCAATGAATGCCTTTGTTAAACTCAGCTCTGTATTCTCTTTCAGTTTTATACAACCAACTATTCCATGAAATATAAGAATTGCGCACAATTTAGCGTATAGTTCACATAATACTCTGTATGGTTTTCCTTTAAGTTCGTCAAGCCTGATGTGACTCTTATACAATTTAAATAATAATTCAATCTGCCATCTTACCCTGTAAACTGTTAATACTTGTTCAGCGCTGATTTTACTCTCTGGAACGTTAGTTATGAATATCGACCAATCCAGCAATTTTTGATTCTTTTGAGAAGATGTATATCCATGTGATTTTGCTAACTTATTAGCCCTTCTTCTTCTAATTATAGACTGTTCTTCAGTTAATTTTTGACATATAATTCTCACTTTAATTTTTACTTCTTTTCCTAATAGCACTTCCATCTCTAGAAGGGATTGACCTTCTAAACATTCCAACAACTCTATTTTTTGATTTGTTTCTATATCATATATATTGGTATCAGACTTATAACGACTAACAAAATATGCACCTGCTTCATCAATCTGTTTAAAAGAACTAGGCACAAAGTAGCACAAATCAAATATTAGCAAATCATTGGCTGATAAACCGTTCAGATAATCCCTATAACCTTGATCCGACCTTATTCCTTCTATTAAATTTAACTTATCTAGCGCTTGGTTCAGGTAATCAAAGACTAACTGCAGCTTTATTCCTGATTTGGTATTACTCTCACAATCTCTATAGCTACTCCCATATCCTTTGTACATATCTTCCATGCTACTGGGCAGGCTAATATAGCTACTATCCAATAGCTTAATGCTTCTAAATTGCTTCAAAATTCTGCAATCAACCTGTAAGCTGTTTTTAAATAAAACTAAAGATTCATTATACATTCTTTTCATAAATTCCACTGCTTCTTCAGTAAATCTAAAATCCAAACCCTGTTTTGTAATTTCTATCGAGTCTTCATTTAGCAATTGGCACATTGTTTCTATGCTGCAATCACCAACTCCTATGTTACCAAAAACCATAGCTTTTATGAATGATGAGCCATTAAGTTTTCTCTTTCTTTTTATAAAACCTACTGCAATTGATATTTCGTCTGCTTTTTCATTAAAGAATTCATTGAGGTCTTTTGATAAGCAAGCTATTCTGTCCATTGTAAGTTCTCTCATTCACATATCCAAGAGAACTTATACCTTATTCTTTTCCTTCACTCTATCAATTTTACTTACACTTTTCCTTAACTTGACGCGTATGGTAATGTAAAAAGTCTATTTTACTTTTGCAATTTTTAAAAGAGACTTTTTATTTTACTTACAATTTTTTCTACCATATCTACAACTGGCTCATGAATAAGGTATATGAAAAAAATTACACCACAAATGATAAGTATATTTATGATTTTGCCCTTATTCATCTTTATCTTGAGCTTCACTTTTGTTACAAGATCCATTTTACTTATGTTTTTATTTCATGCTGACAATTATATCTTAAATACCATAATTTTCAGTAAAATTTGACTTCAGAAGTACCCTATTAACTCAATATTAACCTTTCTATATGTAAAATAGTTAATATAACATTGAGGTAGGCTGATGAACATAAGCACAATAGATAATACACTGCAAAATTACATAACAAAATACATCGAACAAACATTCGCTACACACGTGCCAGGCAATAGATACGACAAATTGTATAGGAAACTTCTAAGTGGTATAGAAGAGATAATAAAGCTTGCTGTAAACGAAGCAAAACACTACGATGAAAATTTAGAAGATCTATATAACGATTCAAGATTTAATAAGAAATTTATTCAAGCTGTTGTTAAACATCAGGTGTCGGAATTTTTAAATACTCACCCGAAAAGAAATTGTTGCAGAATTTTACAATGAACATCACATTAACGAAAGTGATTTAAAGACTCTGGAAAAGGGGAAAGATTTAGTAAATAAAATAAATAATATTAACCTACTGCAACGAAGTGAAAAAAATGAGGAATTCAATATTAGAAAGACACTTGCTCAATCAATAAAAATGCCTTCCATAGAAAAACACAAGTTAGAACATTCAAAATAACCTTGGCGAAGTATGGCAAAATATACAACTTATGGATAGTCTATTTCATTTTAACTCCTGGCACGCTTTAGTAATACTATCACATCCAATTTCTAATTGTTCCTGAGAGGTCGCATAAGAAATTCTGATAAAATTTTCTAGACCAAATGCAATTCCTGGAACCACAGCAACTAAATGGTCTTCCAGTAAGTATTCAGTAAAATCTAAATCATTATTTATTATCTTACCACTTTTTGTGCTTTTACTGAGCAATCCTTCACATGAGACAAATAAATAAAACGCACCTTGTGGAACAGACGCTGATAATCCCGGGGCAGAATTTAGCTCTTTCACCATAAAATCTCTACGACTCTTAAAAATTCTTGTTCTTTCTTTCAAAAAACTATGGTCACCGTTTAATGCTGCTGCTGCTGCTGCTTGTGCTATCGAATTTGGATTAGAAGTGCTTTGAGACTGCAGCGTAGAGATAGCTTTTACCACATCACTTCTACCTGCAATATACCCTATTCTCCAGCCTGTCATTGCATAGGCTTTTGATACTCCATTGACCACAAAAACTCTATCATAAAGCTTCGGCTCAACCTGAGCGATAGTAAAAAATTTTTCCTCGTATATTATATGCTCATAAATATCATCTGTAACAACATTCACATGTGGATATTCAAGCAATATTTGTGCTATGTCTTTCAATTCATTATACGTGTACACAGCTCCTGCAGGGTTGTTCGGTGAGTTAAGAATTAACCATTTAGTTTTTTTAGTTATTTTGCTTTTCAATAATTCCGGTGTTAGTTTAAAATTTTGTCTACACCCTACTACAACTGGCAAGCCGCCAAAAAGACTTACCATATCAACATATGAAACCCAATAAGGAGCTGGAATAATAACTTCATCTCCAGAGTTAATTGTTGCCATGAACAAATTGAATAACACCTGCTTAGCACCTGTACCAACACAGATTTGGTTAAGCATGTACTCGAGGTTATTATCCTTTCTTAACTTATTAATTATTGCTTCTTTCAGCTCACGCGTTCCATCAACAGTAGTATATTTAGTTTTACCTTCACTTATTGCTTGAATAGCTGCTTTTTTTATATGATCTGGAGTATCAAAATCCGGTTCTCCTGCAGCTAAAACACAGATCTTTTTTCCTTCACTTTTCAACTTATTTGCCTTATCAGTTACAGCAATCGTAGGTGATGGTTTTATTAGGGACATTCTTTTTGCAAGGTCTGACATATCTTACTGAAGCTAAATTTAAATGATAAACCCCGTACAACAAAAAAGCTAGAATTTTGTGTATTGTATTAGTAGCTTTTTACCAAATTCACCAACGCAGCAATATTTTCAACTGGAGTATCAGGGAGTACTCCATGTCCGAGATTAAATATGAAGGGTAAATCTCTAAAGCAATCTATTATACGTTTTGCTTCTTTGATTGCTTCTGTTTTATTATAGGCTAAAAGATTAGGATCAAGATTTCCTTGTAGAGGAATTTTTAGATTCGCTTTCGCCCATTTTATTGGAACATTATAATCTATACTTACTGCAGATACACCTGTTTGTTCGCAGTAATCCTTATAAAGATTTCCAGCAGACCTTGGAAATCCTATTATTGGAAAATCAGAAAATCTATCCTTTATTGCCAAGATAATTCTCTTTGTTGGTTCGATAACATATTCTTTAAACAATGGTTCCGATAATGCACCAGCATTACTGTCAAATAGCTGAATAACATCTGCTCCAAATTCTATCTGTTTAATTAGATAAATAATCGTTGCTTCCGTTATTCGTTCAATTATATCCTTCAAATACGAAGGATAAAAATTTAATACTTTGGAAAAAGTTTTGCTGCTCCTACCTTCTATGATGTATGAGGCTACTGTCCATGGTCCACCAGCAAATCCTATGAGAGATTTTTCTTTTGGTAATTGGCTTCTGACTTTTTTTATAGCGTTTAAAATTGGCAAGGTTTTAGTTTCAATTTCTTGTGTACCCTTCAATTCCTTAGGACTTTCCACGGGTTTTATTAGTGGACCTACACCGCGTACGAAATTCACGTCACAACCCAAAACATCAGCTATTATTAAAATGTCTGAAAAAATTATCGCCGCATCCATGTCAAATCTTGTTACCGGCTGTAACGTCAATTCTTTCACTAAATCTGTGTTGTAGCATATCTCCATAAAATTATTCATATTTTCTACTGCTTTGCGGTACTCAGGAAGAGACCTGCCAGCCTGACGCA